>JAIEMB010000006.1 GCA_019752515.1 Alphaproteobacteria bacterium
CTCGAGATCGCAAATCTTAAAAAAGCAAAGCTCACTGCACTCGATGGAGAGATCGCAGCTCTCAGAACAACAAAAATGGCAGCACTCGATCTCGAGATCTCAAATCTCAGGAACACAAAGGAAAAAGATCTTGAGATAGAAATAGGAATTCTGAAAAAAACAAAGCTAGCAGAGCTTGAGGATTTTATAGCAGAGAAAAAGAGGGAAGCTTTAAGAGGAATCATAAAACAACCTATCGTTCAACCTACGCCGAAACCTGCAGTGATTCCTCCTACGCCTGCTCCAAAGCCACCCGTACTTGTGTCCATTAGTTGTGATGACTACCATCGATTACAAGTAGCAGGAGCAAAAAATATAAAAAGGGTCGAAACCCCAGGAGTAAAATTTTATAAAGGAAAAAAAGAGATTACTAAAGCTAAATATAATGATCGGTTAAAGCACCTTAAACTTAAGGATTTACACACATCTGTCCCTCTTTACACCTATTATCGGATAGATCAATGAAAGACGATCCCAGCTACATGCCAATATCTCCTCACCCAGGGAAGGTTATTTCTAAGGGGAGGAGATGGTAATGTGAAAAAAAGAAACTCAAAAGGAGAAAGAAGTCCTGTACTCGTCTTAGTTAAAAATGAGGGACTGTCATAGATTGTCATTTACGGGAAGAGGAAATGTAAAATTGTTTAATGATTATGGTTTTTTAGAGCTCCTTTTCCCTTCTGATGAAGAGATTAAAAAAGGAATAGATTATAGGCCATAAGACATAAATAACTTAAAAAATACGTGAAATATGAACCATTATAGACTAAACTATTTAAGAAATAAGAGGCATAAATAAAAATGAGTAAACAGACGCAACATTCGTTCCTTCTTCAGCAATGGGATGTCATGAGGAATATATGTATATAAGAGCCCTGAGCGTTATAGCTCTTTTTTGTTTAACGATTTCATCTCCCCTTGAAGGACGAAGTCCCTCTTTAGCTCGTCACCACCATGCGCAAGTCATTAAGAAAAAAGCTCAAGTACTGAGCCATATTACTCAAAAAAGACAACACCAAGTTGAACGAAAAAGACCTACACGTGTCACTACCGTTAAACGGCTTTATTCGCGAAAGGCACTCGTTACAAAGAAAAGACCTCAAAAAGCACTTATGGCTAAGAAGAGACCGCAAAGGGTTGTACGCCGCACACATGTCAAACCTCAACCTAAGCAAACTCTCTCTCAAAGAAAAAAGAACCCATCGTCTAGAGTTACCCCTACTAAAAGTACGAGACCCAGATCCATAAGTCCTAAACGTCGACCTCAGCAGAAAATTGCTCGAGCACAAAAGCGGCAACTTGCTAAATCTGCCATTAATAAAAATCAATGCACCCAACATATTCCTGTAAAGGATATTCCTCAACAACAAAAACCAGACTATTTATCTCTTTTACCTCTTCATACCCAAAACAAGGTAAAATTAGGAGGCCTCGACCAACTTCTGGTTAAGGAGATGAAAGGCCAAGGTCAAACAGTAGCAGTCATTGAGCTTTCAGGGGGCTGGCAGCAAATAAAAGATGTTGGGAACGGTACGTATGGAAATCTCCCTCCAGAATGTAAAGCCAATTACAAATCTAATTTTCTCACACCTATTGGGGGTCCAGGATTACATCCCGAACAAATGAATGATTTTATCCGGGATAAAGGCAACCCTTACCATGGATCTTCTGTCACTTCTGTGATTTTAGATCTTGCCCCTCAAGCAAAAATTCTTCCTGTAAGTACTTATGCTTGTTATGGCTCTGACGTGTTTTATGACACGGCAGACGCTTTGATGAACTTATCTAAAAGATCGGATGTGAGCATTATAAATATGTCAAGTGGCTATACAAAATTTAAAATAAATTCTATATACAAACCAAATAAAAATGGGGGTGAAGAACGTTTAATGAAAACTATATATCCTCCAAGATTAACAGAAGCTTTTAAAGCGATAGCCAAGGCAGGAAAAGTAGTTGTTATAGCAGCGGGTAATGACAACAGAGAAATTCAGGCTCCTGCGTTTGAAGCAGAAAACGAGATAGTGAAAGAAGAAGATCAAGTTGGCCATCTGATGCAAGAGTTAGATCCTGAAACGCGAAAGTCTATTATAGTGGCCGGAAGCTATGATCTTGATAACCGAAAAATTGCTGCGTATTCAAACAAGCCGGGTTCCCTCAAAAATATACAAGATTCTTTTCTTTTAGCTCCTGGAAAGCATGTACAACAATACGATGATATGGTGGGAGATGGAACGTCCTCTGCTGCCCCTTATATTTGTGCAGCGATTGCGAATCTGACATCCCATCGGAAGATTTCGCCAAAAAGGGCCGTTCAGGCCCTCAAGGACACGGCTGAAAGGCGCCCTGATGTGGCAACCTATGGCCGAGGCATTATCCGCGCTGACAAGGCTCTCGAGCTCCTCGAAAGAGCCGGTGGAGGATGAACAACTACAGAAAACACACCCATCCCTCGGTATATTGAGGTGATTGTGAAACATGCATGCGACAAACAAAGGTTGGTTCTCCTTCAGCAAAGGGGCTTCCGGGGACAAGCAACCCACGGACCACGTTCGTTCCTCATTAAAAAAATCTAAGCCTTGCGGGTTTATGGTTTTTTCTTCGATTTTTATTGGATATCTTCTGTCTATTAACCCTACTTTATCTTCATCTATATGGAGGGACTCATTAACGACAAGCATAAACATATAGGATATCTCTCTATTATGGTATCGCTAATCACGTAGCAGTACATCATGATCAACAACTTGACCTTGAAACAATAGATAGTCCTTCTCACCTAGTGATCTGGTTAAAGCAAAGCTAAAAGGAGAATTAATATTAATAATAGGGCCGCTTTGATACATTCTAGCAGACTCTTTAACTCCATGCAAAGCTGTTGCGGCTGACGCCTCTACACCCTTATCCGACAGCTCAAACGTGACTTTTTGAATATACTCTGCAACTTTAATGGGCCTGTCTGTTAGAGCTGTGTTAAAAGATCCGCGAAGAACTCGTGGAAGATACCCACCAAGCAAAGTCCTTAGATCTAAACTTTGTTTCATGCTTACAAACGGTGCAGTAAATAGCTGCGTATATTGAGGAGTACTGTTTCGTAAATAAGAAATTTCTGCTGCGTCTATTGGCCTTATATCTTTTATGTTGCTGCTATGACGAAGCATCAGATTACATCCGCCTACCGTTGGTAAAGTCACGAGTGTTACACCGTTATTTTGAGTGAATTGTAGAGAGGTGCCAGAAAGCGCGAGAGATTTTACATATTTTCCCTTTTTATTCAGATCACTAAATTTAAAATGGGATTTCTCCACATCTCCCCATATCCAGCTGGCATTTACGTAAAGTGTATGTAACAAAACAAAGACCGAATCCTGCGAAAAAGCTTCGGGTGAGAAAAGTTCTTTAATTTTACCCTTTGTATCTTTTTCTACGACAGTATTAATTTTGGATGCAGTCTCTGCCGAATCTGAAAAATCTGTCTCCATGATTTGAGCACCAATAGCCGCAAGCGGTGTCACCCTATCCTTATTGAGATTTAGATGGGATGCTAATAAGGCGTAAACACCATTTGTAAAGTCAAACCTCCTATTATCCCATTTATTCGTTGGAGCATAAGGATTCGAGGAGGCTTGAACTAGCCCATTTAGAGCTGTCATATCTTCGACCATCCTTGGATTTTGGGAAAATTGAGTGATTTCACCTCGAATGGATTCTTCCGCAATGGCGCTCAACAAAGCCAGTGTTTGAGTGACACCCAAGGGGCAATAAACATTATTAGTAGAGTGTTCTTTCTGGATGATATTATGCAATTTGGCGCCAGTTAGATATAGAGCTGCTTGTGCATCCTAGGCTTCTACTCCACTTTCCTGAAAAGTCGATCTTTTGATAGGGTTTTGTTCAATGTTAATTACACCAGCCATTCCATCAATAGGTTGTGACCCTGATCTAAAACTCCTAACCTAATCCACTACACTTTTTTTTAATCGGGCAAACGAAAGCTTTGCATGAAACTTCTTACCTAATGTTTTAGAGTCCAAATTGGTATTTACTTTGCTACTTTGAGCCGTAGGATCCTTCACCAAGTCATTAAGATCTTTGCCTTTTAAAGTGCTATAATACCTATATCTCTTTAAATAATTTGATCTTAAGAATAGATCTTTTCTTATGAATGTTGGAGTCATAGATCGAGGTGAAAGTCTTATACAGTTTTTACCAATTAGAGACAATTCCGTGAAAGGATTTGCTTTTATGCTTTCTGGTAATAACAGAGATAAACTACCTATTAGCAGTGTAGTTGCAAGCGTAGCCTCTTTCATGTTTTTTCCTTTAAGTTTTATTCTACAAAGCCTTCTATTGATTATTCCGAGCCAATTGCAAAATTAAAAAATTACCATTTTAATGTTACATAATGTAAATAAACAAAATAGCTAAAGTAAACTCTTATGAGCTTACACGTAGTGTTTTCTATTTTAAAACGTTAATCAATGCGATTCTCAGCATCTTTTTAATTTTCTTTTGCTTAAATTGGGGAGCGTTGCTAAAAAGTGAGGGAAAAAATCAAATAATATTATCTATAATAGATGTTTATTTTTTCTTAAAAATAACTTTTTACGATAACAGATTCTCTCTTGATTGAATATACTAAATGAAGTGTTTAATTTATTAGATTTTGTTAATATAGAGTGTGGTCTTAGCTTTTCTGCGTAACGAAGAACTTTTGATAAGAATGATTCTAATTATGTTTCATCTGGTTGTATTAATAGCTGGCAATAAATATTTTGTTGAAAGTAGTAGGTTTGAGCGACTTTCATATTTTTGGAAAACTCTCTCAAAGAGCATTTGAACAGCAGCTTGAGAGAAAGCATCTATTTCATCGTAGAAATTATGAATTTTTTTACAGTTATCAAAAAAGAATATGAGCGCCTTATCAGAGGTGCAGCTTATTTTTTCCTCATATTCTTTAAAAACATTTTTTTTATTATATTTTTTAACATAACTCCCATCTTTTTTTGAATCTAAAAAGCCTAAATTCTGTTGGATTTTCTTAACGGAAATAAAAGCCTTGCACCATATACACTCATTAAACGAGTCTGTGTTAAACTCAAGTAATTGAGGATTATAACAAAATGCTTGATTCAAAGAAAATAAAGAGATCGTAAAAGCTATTCTAATGACCTTTAGCATCTTAATTAATCCTTTTGAGATATACATCTTAACCTCCTTACCCTTCTTTATAGAAGATTGAAAAATAAGACCCTCCAATACAAATTTTAAAACAATTCTCTTGTATTGCAGAGCAAGTTTGTTGTTTTGAAGACAAGTTAATAAGTAAATAACGATTTTTACGCCCCATCAAATTTTGCCTTTCCAGAAAAATTATTTATCAAGGAAATGACTTCTCTTTTAAATTTCTATCTATTTGGTCTATATTTAAAAAATAATCTAGTATGCTTTCTGCATCGATTGCTTTAACTTGGGTGTCTTCATGCTGCTTAACTTTCTCCAGTTTTCTCAGTAAAGCCAAATGCTTTAAAGACATTTTTCTTACCTCTTCAAAAAGCATATATATACTTACTTTATACTTAAATTTACCTTCCTCATATATTTTTTTACAAACTGTCGCAAATTGCATAAAATATTCATTCTTTATTTCTTCAGTTGTTTCTTGATAAAATTGTAGAAAACTCTCAGTTTGAGTATATTTTGGGTCAAACTCCTCTTTCTCAGTTAAAAATGATAAGCTTCTTTTGATCATTTGTTCCTCGCTAGGAACTCTAGCCCATATTCTATGTTGGTAGGTATCTGCTTCCAATTGCAAACGTTTATAATTTACACCATAAGCAGAAGTTACTAAGAGGTAAGCCATAATTGTAATGCCTAGAAACTTATTATTCATTTTAATCTCCCTATTTTATTTTTAAAGAGTCTTATATATTTATATAAATTAAAATTATTTAAAGTTGCAATATCCTCTTTCCTTTTAATTATCCCCTCATTTTAAGATCATGTATGCCAGTTACTTTTCTGGTGAACCTTTTATTTTCTGATTAAATTAAATTTTTTCAAAAGCCGTTCTTCTCCATCCCTAATGCTGCGGTTGCCTCCCAAAAGAGGTTCAGTTCCATAAATCTAGATCATGGTAGGCTTTATGTATTCTATATATTTCTTTTTTATCTTTAAAGTGGTTTAAATACATAGGTGGTATATATATTATTTTACGCCATACTTCTGGAAATGTTGATTCTAAGGTATAAAAAAATACAGAGGTCTCACTCGCAGGTGTACGACGAATGTCAAGAAACTTAAATGTCTTTCTTTCTAAAAGAGGTCGGCATACTTTAAAAATATTAACATCTACTGGATTGGCTGTTAAGTTGATGTATTTCAGATTCTTAAATCGATCAGCGTGTTCCGGGCTTGTTATAATACCCACCAGATAGCGAATACCTTCTGTCGTTAAACGATTTGCTCTTAAATTAATTCCCTCAATATTTGGCCCTCTTAGCATATCTTCCTCAACAATATCGTCAATGTACAGATGACCTTTTTGCTCCTTACATCCCGTTTTGGCAAGATCTTCAACTCCCAAATCTGGATATTCAATAAAATAACCGCAGCTTTCTTTATCTATATTGAAAAGAAGAATGGTAGCTAATATTAACACTATCGTTTTCTTCATTTCTCTTTCTCCTTTGTAAAATATTATTTTTTATTATCAAACCAAATCGAATTAATGGTCTCACAGCTATGCTGAACTTGTTCAGCATAGCTTACCCTTCTTCTCTCTTAGATTTCTTAAACACTGATCACTCGTGAAACTTCCCCCTTTTTTCAACTGGTAATAAATAAGGTGTTATGAAAGAGGACGATAAATGTTGCACAAGAAACACTTTTTTTATCTCTTTCAATTTTACTGTTTCTTAGGAATTGACTTCCACAAGAAAATACTCTTTAATTAGTGTTAAGTTTTATTTAATTTCCAGGGTTGTGGTTTTGAAAGTGGTTTATCACTCATTTCCTGGAAATTGTCTTTAAAAAGTCAAACACTGAGGTGTTTTTATCGTGAAATTGTTTACCCAAGCCGTAGATGTCCGAAAGTGCATTATGTTTTGTAAAAAAACGCTTGCTTCCCTCATTATTTTCTCCATGCTTATGATTGATGTGGCTAAAGCCATGGATGAGGAACGAAGTCCTGCCCACGTCGTTCAAAGAATTCCCTTACCAAAACCTCCAAGTTCAGATCTTGAAAATAGTGATAGCGATTCTTCTCTAAAGCTAAGTCCGCCTTCCGATGATGGAGATTCCTCTCCAGGATCCATTAGCTCCTCTCCAGAATCTCAAAAGCCAGGCAGTGGTGTCGAGGACCAAAGTTTAGCCATCATTCCTTTCGTTAAACTTTCTCTTGTTCCTCCACAGGCAAGTATCGTTTCACCCTCTCAATCAAATCCCGATGAAACCGGGAGAAAATCCGCGCCTCTGCCAACTTCTACCCATCCCAATCCTTCCTTATTCACTACTGATAGTGATGATGAATTTAGTCTATTCGAAGTTGGATCAATGGAACAAAGCAGACAATCTTTGATAGCTGGCCTTCCTAAAGCGAAAGCTCCCACGGGAAGTACCAAAGGAGCCCCCTCAACGGCTCCCCCTCAAGTGACATCTATCCTTCCCGATTCTTCAGCTTTTCTATCTATGGAAGTGAGCTACCCTCAACTGCACAGCAACATAGGATCTAGCCCTCTTAGTGGAGGATCCCTTCAAGACAGAACTCCCTCTTATATACCTTCGCCTCACATTGCTCCTCAAAGTCACAATAATAATGGCAAGCCCTCCATTCCCCCCCAGAGTAACTTGGTTCTTCTCCCCACAGGCTCCCATCCCTTAGAGGATTCAGATACGGATAGTGACGCTGATCAGGGGAGAGTACCTCTAAAACCAAGTAAGCCATTAAGCACAATACAATCACAAAATGAGAAAAAACCATCACCTAATTCTAGCGTTCCCCTCCTCAGAAGCCAGAGGGAGTTTTCCTCGGCTTCTCCTGTCCTACCTCACCAAAAACCAGGAACGAATATAGATGCCATTATTAAGGCACTCCTTCCAGAAGATAGGTCCCCTAACCCGCTTTTTCCTGAAGAGCAACATGAGAGAACATCGTCAGACAGCATTCAAATTGATGATGAACAAAGCCCTCTTCTCCAGCTTTCCGCAAATGGAATAACATATGCCTCTATACCAGTAGATCCTTCTCGTTCTGAGGAATTTGTGCTTCTTGGCAAAGCTCAAGATCCGTTTTCTCATGAAAGGAAAGATAAGAGAAGTTTCAAAGTTCAACGCGCTGCTTCGAATACGCCACCCCCACACTCTTCCTCCTCCGTTCACATTCACCAAGTCAGTGAAAAATCACCGCTCCTCCCCTCTCAATCTTTGAAGCCAAGCGATACTTCCATACAAGCCGTGGATGCTCTTTACGAGGAATTTGAACTTCTTGGCAACGACCAAGACCCACCCGGTCCTTTGGGAACAGGAGAAGCCGAATCCAGAGTGGGTTGTTGCTGTAATCGCCCTTGTTGGCCACAACATACGGAATATACACTTCCCAATGCACAACATAAGCTCCAGCAGCTTTCTCAAAAGTTGACTTTACTGAGGCAAGTTCAAGCTCCGCACATCATAGAAGGAAGCGGTAGGGTAAACGGCCGAGCTGGCCAGATCCTAGAGATTAAACCTCTCCCCCATTCAGACGGTCAAGACGAAAGCACGGATCATTCGGATAGTTCTGGCGGAAGTGTGGATGTCTCGTCCTCTTCAAACGATAACTCTCCAGAAAAGCGAGGCCCTCCTCCTCTTATTCTCGTTGTAGGTGACCAAACAGACAGCGATGAAGAACAAGGAGAATTTTTTCTTCCTGCAAACCTCCTAAAAGATAGCCAAATCAGCAGTGATGAGGAAGAAGAGCAATCCCTCCCTGTGCTTCCTGCAAAAGGGTCTCTCTCGGGCTCTCCCCATTCTGTAAACTCACATCAGGATGAAGAGTCGGAGGAGGAGGTTGTTTTGGCAGTTGTTCCTTCTGACCTTCAAAGTGTCTTCGACAATATAGCTGACCTGGAAGCCGGATTAAACGTTCAGAGCCAAGCATCATTCCGTAGTTTTTGTCAGGATCTTCAAAGCTACTTAAAATCTCTCCCCGCCAAAACAAAAGCTCAACTCAAAGACTACGTTCACCAAGTCCTCAACGGTAAAAGCACCTGGCCTCAACGCCTTGGCAAATGGGGCATTGGGCCGATTATTGCTTTAGGGTTTGCCATTGGAATGGGCCCCGTGTATAGTGGAGGAGTCGGTTATTTAAGCACGCAGGGTGAAATATTTAATGAGTTGATAAAGAGCAGCGGCTTTAAGTATTTCATTTATTATATTAATCTTAGCGCGCTTCCTGATGGTGTTTCACGCAATGCTCATTTATGGAAAAAAGGAATTGCTTACCTATTTCAGAAAGGAAAAGAAGCAGGTCGTATGTGTCTAGCAGGAGGCATTAGTTTTCTAACAGCCTTTATTCCTGTGGCTTATCTTATTTCATCGGAAAATATTGGACGTCAAATATTACAACTTCCCAATTGGGATAATCAGTTTGGCATTGCAGTTGCAATGTTGGGTCCTCCTCTCTATTTAGATGCTTTAGCATCAGACTTTAACACAGCGTGGGCGGCTTTTCCTCAAATGCAAGAATGGCTTGGAAAACTATTTTGTCGCAAATCTTTACATGCTCGACTTCCCTCTCTTTCAGAAAATCCTCGCGAAAAATTTGATAATGATCTCAAAAAATTAGAGAACTTTCTTTTTCGAGCTCCTCCAGTTGTCATTGACGAAATTTATGGTGACATAAAGCAAATAAAAGAAAGCTTGGAAACCTCATTTTGTAATAAGCCTGATGAAGACCTTGCCACACAGCAAGCTTTTGCAGCGGTAAGTTATTTACTTTCCTTAGGCGATGAAGTCGATAAAGGAATATCAAAACCCAAGTCCATTTATGATATTTCTGCTGATATTTTTAAGTATATGTGTTTGGTCTTTGGCACCCCTGCTCGTGCCCTTGCTCTTCAATTTATTGGCTATTCGGTCTTTAGCCTCTTTTGTCCGGACCTTGTCGCTCAAATTTTAGGAGGAGCCTATGCTCTTCTCGCTTTTTTGCCCCAAACCTTTATGGAAGATCAAGGAATGGATAATTTCTCTAAGCGTTTCATTTTTGAAGAAGATCCCCACGGTCATAGCAGCTACCCTACTTACCGATTATTTACCAAGATTTATTGTGCGATTCAAGGACTGGTCTATGTGTTTCCCCTTGCTATCCTTACTCTCCAAGCTTCCCAACAGTGGTTTGGAAATGGGTGGTGGCCACTTGTTGTGGGAATTCCTTTCCTTATCCCTGAATTTGCAGCCCAAACCTTTAGCTTCAATGGAACCTATAATCAGCAAGTAACCACAGCCATAACAAACGTTCATAGCACGAAGACACGAAAGTACTTGGGAAAAGAGCCCCCTTCGAATTGGAAACGAGATTGGTTGATTCGATTTGTTGAAGAAAGCCGTAGTGAATTAAAACAATGGTATCCTGATTTGATATTCAATCTGAAGAAAACCATAGAGATGTATAAACAACGGGATAATCACTTGATAAGTGATGAAATTTGAAGGAGCAACACTTTATTTTTAAGGAACAATTACAAATCCATGTAAAAATCAAAGAGCACATAGCACTCTTTGATTAGAAGTATGAAAGACTCTGGGTATTTAGTCCCGAAGTGCGACCTCAACAGCCCTCAGGATCATCTATGCATATAGCATCCGACTTAGATTTTTTCGATTTCTGAGTTGCTGACTCAGGATGGGCAGCGGCAACATCACCCTCATGCGCATGCCCTTCGATGTAAGAACCACCCTTGCCTGGTTTATGGAGGCCTCCCAAACCTGCTGCAGAAGGACCACCAGAAACAGTATCTGAATGGCTTGCAGCCGCTTTTCCCGTAAAAGTTACGGCAGGCGCTTGGCTACCCATACGGGATGGTGCAGCATTACCGGTCGCAATATTTCCCGTAGCCGTGTCACTTCCCCGAGGACCTCCCAAGTCCGCTCCAGAAGGACCACCAGAAACAGTATCAGCATTTCTGGTAACCGCATTCCCTCCCCGAGCTGGAGCCGCAAGATCAGACCCATAGGTGGTGGGGGTCCTCATATGAGAGGTCGCGGTCTCCGCGGCTGCATTACCCGTCGCTGCGTTTCCTCCCTTGGAAGTCGCAAGATCAGACCCATAGGTGGTGGGAGTCCTCATATGAGAGGTCGCGGTCTCCGCGGCTGCATTACCCGTCGCAGCGTTTCCTCCACGAGCTGTAGCCGCGTTTCCGGTCGCAATATTTCCCGTCGCAGCGTTCCCTCCCTTGGAAGTCGCAAGGTCAGACCCATAGGTGGTGGGGGTCCTCATATGAGAGGTCGCGGTCTCCGCGGCTGCATTACCCGTCGCAGCCTCACCTCCACGAGCTGTCGCCGTAAAGTCCGAGCCCTCTGCAGACGCTCCTAAATCGGGTGTACGAATATGAGATTCACGCTCTCCCGTTGCAGCGGTAGGGGCTTCAGGAGCCTTTCCCCCACCCTCTTTGTCATAGCTCAGGACAGCATGCGATCTTTCTTCAGGTTCTCTCGCACCTTCATGCCCATGATGCCCTGCGCGCGCTAAAGCCCCTGTTTCTCCAACAGCTAAAAGGGCCAAAACTGAAACCCCCATTAAAGTTGCCTTAAATGCTTCCATTCTTTTTCTCCTTCATGATTCTCGCTAAAGAATAAATATTCTCTATAATATCTATTCCTTAAAAACATTTGTTAATTATTCATCATACACATGTTTCATTAATTAACTATTAATGGGGAGCAGATAAGAGATAGGTATCGAGAACAAAAAAGGTCAACACAAAAAATGCTTTCCAAAGAGCTCTTGCCGCAAAACTGGAAGCTGCAGAAAAGAAGCTTGAAAAAGAAAAACTGACAGCTGAAATGGCAGCAAAACAAAAGCCGTAGAGTCAACCCCATAGCTCCGCAAAGTATTTTCTAATAAAATCTGTCCTATACCTTCTGAACCATCTAGTTGTTTTTTAATTAAAAGCATAACCCAAATTGTGATTTATTTAGAAGCTATCAATAAATAAATACCAACTCACTTCATCTCTGCACTCATTTTAATCTTCAAAGAAATTAGGAATAGAATTTAAACATGCGTTAAATAGATATTTATGAAAGGTAGGTTTTTATAAAAAATGTCGACTAATGTTGATCTGCAAATAATTCCTGTTTTATTTTTAATATTCTCAATATAACTTTCAACCGTTCTAGGCGAAAGATCCAATTCCTTGCCAATTTCTTTTACCGTTCTTCCTCTTGAAAGGAAGAGTAAACACTGAGCTTCACGAAAACTAATATAAACCGTCTCTGAGTTTAAAAACAAAGGAATTTTTTTTATATTTCTTGTCAATTGTGTATTTTTATTCCAAAGTTCATCCACACACTGATATTCATTCTTTGACTCTTGATCGCAAAATAAGTTTTCATTAACGATCTGCTCGGATTGCTTACTTGAGTCACAGAAGCTAAGTAATGATAGGTCATACTTTCTATAGAACTCATCCATCTTCTCTTTAAAAACTTCAACAAATCTCCCAAGAGTATCTTCCAAAATTTTAAGATTATTAAGGTAAAAGTCATATGCGTGAATATTTTCCCTATTACTCCCAAAATGGATGATATCAACATAATTTTCTTTTCGATCATATATATCTAAAGAATTCCATTTATTGCTCTGATAAAAAAAGTCCTGCAAACGATTGTTAGGATCAAAGTCCCCAGCATACACGTATTTATCATGATTGTGCTCAATGATCTCTTTTTCAGCAGGAAAGAAGCCGTTATAATCAAAAAGCTTATGAGTGAATTTTGTTTCTAACCAATTCGTATCACTACAGAAAAAAATTACCTTTCCATTTTTATAAACCCTTGAAAAACTTAAATAATAAATCCTAAATTTTTTGAGAGGAGAAATAAAATTTTCCACTTCATTGCAATGGGTTTCTATAAAATTATATATTAGTTCTTGGTTCATAGTTCATATCCTAGAATAAAAAAACCAAATTATTAGCAGTTTGATTTTTCCAGTCATTTTATATTTTAGTCGTTTAAATCAAAATCGTCACTACAGTAATTTCTACGGTATTTTTTTTTCAGCCTTTGCCTCAATATTAATTAAAAGACGAATTATGGAGGGAATAATGGGAAGACAATGCTACTTTATGGACCACACATTTATTGATGCCTATCAAATGGCTAAACTATCAGCAAAAGTTGAAGAAAACAGAGGTGATTTTCACAATTTTTTACAATCAGCCATGTTATTGCGCACTTGTCACCGAGTAGAATTTTATTTTAATGAGAATACTCAAACCAATCCATTTAAAGAAGTTCTTGGTTATGATAGTTATAATACACATAAGGATGGCTCTGCATTTCTACGGTTAGTTGAAATCGCTTGTGGTGTGCAGTCAAAAATTATAGGAGAAAAATATATTTTTGAGCAGGTTAAAAAAAGTGCCGATGAACTGGATAAGGACCACCCCTTTAAAAAGGATGCTCTAGAAGCGTTAAGTATAGCAAGAGAATTAAGAGAGAAGAACTCATTTTATGCGCCCATAGACTACGAACAAATTGTGTCTAGACAGCTTTCTTCATACCTCAAAGATATATCGAGCTCCCATAAGTTACTCGTTGTTGGAAGTGGGATGCTTGCAAAGTCTATTATCTCCCATGCCCTACAAGAAGGAAAAATTGAGATACTAATGGTTTCGAGAGTAGCAAAAAAAATAAAAAAGAAAGCTGATTATAAAAATTCGAAATTAAATATATGTTCAGTTTTTAATATACCCGATCATTTCATAAGTACAAATTTTCACTGTTTTCTGGCTACTACAAACATTAATGAAGTTTATAAAGAGAAATTACTTTCATATCTTAACAGAAAAGAGTGTCTTTCAATCGTTGATATGTCTTCTCTTCCCGCTTTTAATGAAAGCGACATCAAGGGAAAAGATTATATAACGATGTACCATGAAACTTTTAGGAAATATGTCGATGAAAACAATGATCTTATAAAAAACAAATTAGAGAATATAAGACGTGAGATAGTTTCAAAATGTAAAAGAAAACTCCAATAAAGCAGGAGGAATAATGGTTAACTCAAAGGTTACTTCCAATACATTTTTAACTCATCCCCAAGAATTTTATTATCTCTGTTTAGCCACAATGTGCGAGAAATTTAGCTTTCACGCCATTAGATTTAGCAATGTTATCTATATGACGAAGGCATTGTTATTAAGCGACACCGAGGCTTATTTAATTAGTGGCAGCACATTGGCACTAACCTTCATGTTCCCCATCATTGGGGGGTGGATTGGTGATAAAATTACTGGATATTATAGAATGTGCTTGTTAGGAGCTGTCTTTGTCGCTGGAGGGTTAAGTCTTCTAATTTTACCTATGGAAATCTCTTTTTATATAGGGATGGGACTCATTGCTTGTGGGGGTGGTTTTTTAAGAGCAGGTATCCCGGCATTAGCCAGCGTTTATTTTGAAGACAACAAAGAAAAAAGGGATTCTGGTTTCACTATTCTATATTCATTTGTAAATACAGGGGCCTTTCTAGCCGTCTTTGGTAGTTGTGTGATTGGCGAAGTTTTCGGCTGGCATTATAATTTTATAATCTCATCAGCCGTTGCATTATTAAGTATTGTATTTTTAAAAAAAGGGAATCTATTCTTTGATAATAGAGAAGCACTCAAACTACAACCTCTTACGGCATTTTTTGAAAGAAATAAATTAGGATTCTATCTTTTTTCTTTAATTTTTCCGATTTGTGGCGGGCTTATAATATTCCAAAATTGGATACTTAACTATCTTCTAACATTAATGTTTCTTTGCACATTATTATTCGTTTTTTTCCAGTCATTTAAAGAAGGAGAATATCGCAGTGGTTTTTTAAATTTGGCCTTTTGTATGATCATACAGGTCGCTTTTTTTGCAATGTATGAGCAAGGTGCAAGTTCTGTAACACTTTTTATAGATAGAAATGTTGATCGTTCATTAGGAAATCTAAACGAGTATTTATTGTATTTTTTTAATTTTACCTCCTCTATAGAGAAAATTCCTACGACAACTTTTCAATCTATAGATCCATTGGTCAATATGTTGCTTGGGGCAAGCTTAGGATATCTATGGTGGAAGCTTGCTATAAATACAATTTCCTTTTCATTTATTAGATTTGGGTTAGGCCTCATTTCAGAGGCCACTGGTTTTTATATTTTAACATTATCTGGATTTTTTGTTAATAATCAGGGACTTGTGCCATTTTGGATTATTCCTCTCGTATATCTATTTACAGTCGCTGGAGAGCTTCTAGTGGTCCCCCTAGGTATGTCAATGGTAACAAGGGTAGCTCCAAAAACACAAAGAGGGTTATTATTAGGCTTTTGGAACTTATCAATAGCTGCGGGACAGTGGTCAGCAGGTGTTTTGTCCTGCGCTACATCCATAAATGACAAGACCTTAAGCCATGCAGAAAGCATAGAAATTTATTCCTCTGCGTTCTGTAATTTTGGAGCATTTGGTATACTTTCTGGAATTTTTGTCATTATTTTAAGCACCTTATTATTTAACTCACATAGGAATTTATTACCCGAAAACATTTCTAGACTAAAACAAACAATTTCGAATCAAAGGGCAGGCTAACAATGAATTGCATTCATATAGAATATCTCGCTGACTTTCCTCAGTATACTTCTCTTGCTGCTGAATGGCGTTATATTGAGTGGAGTACATTCAACCCTGAATTAACATGGGATTTTTTGAATGATTCAATGAAACGTCATTTAAATCGATCAGAACTTCCCCTTACACTTCTAGCTTTCAATAAATCTGATCTTGTAGGTATGGTAAGCTTACGAAAATATGATTTGAAAGATCATGAAAATATGACGCCATGGGTAGCAAGCTTGTATGTAGTCCCTGAATATCGAAAACAGGGTATCGGAGAGCTTCTTGTTAAAGCTGCGGAAGCTAAGGCAAGGATACTTAATTATAAAAAAATCTTTCTTTATTCTTTTAACCATTTGCTTGAGACTTGGTATAATAAGCTAGGGTATAAAAAAATCGAAGAAGGAAACGTATATGGTAACCCTATATATGTAATGAGTAAGTTCTTAATTGAATAGTTTAGATCGGATTTTAGAATTTGTTTTCTAAGTTTTTTATTATTTCTTGGAAAGAAGAAGGTATTTCTGCGTTTAGATAAAAAGCATCAATTAGATTAGATTTATCAAAAGCATGTGTCTTATACTTAATATTATTCAAATAACTTTCGACAGTTCTAGGTGAAAGCCCAACAAGCCTTCCAATTTCTTTTTTCGTTTTTCCTCGCGATAAATAAAATAAACACTCTATTTCTCGACTTGTTAAGGCAACAGATTTAGAGTTAATAAAAAAAGGGATTTTTTTCAAATTTTGATGACTTAATAACTCTAGTTCGGTTTGAGTTAGGGAAGAATGGAAAAGCTTATTATTTACAATGTCCCCAATATTCTTTTCTGACTGGCAAAATGATAATAATGAAAGATCGTATTTCTCGTAAAACAGAAAAATTTTCTTTTCAAAAACCTTTTTAAAAAAACGAAAAAAATCTTTAAGAAAGATAATATTGTTCATATAAAAATTTACAATTTTAATATTATCGCGTGAGCTAGCAAAGTGGGCGATATCAATATAATCTTCCTTTCTATCATATATATCTAAAGAATTCCAAATGTTAGCTTCATATAGAATTTTAAGGAGTGAGTTATTCGGATCATATGTTCCTGTATAAAAGTGTTGATCATAGTTGTGCTCTATCATTTGAGATTCAGCTGGGAAAAACCCACGGTAGTCAAATAATTGATTGTTAAATTTTATGGAAAGCCAACTCTGATCACTGCAAAAGAATATTATTTTTCCTTCTTTGTAAACGCGAGAAAAGCTAAAATATGTTATATTAAACTCTTTTAAGGGAGTAAGGTAATTATCAATTTCATTGCAATGAGTAGAAATATACTCAAAGATAATTTTTTGATCCATATATTCTCGATTTTTTTATAGATTCTTTTTTAAATCTTCTATCCGCAAATTAATATCCCTTTTTTAAGGGAAGTTTATATTATCTAAACCTTACATAACATTTTTCAAGGCTATCAACCAAATAATGAATATCTTCCTCAGTATGTTTGATTGAAGGTAGAATACGAAATCTCTCGCTCCCATAAGGAACTGTAGGAAAATTGAGAGCAGGTAGATAAATGTTATATTTTTCAAGCAACATTCTACTCATTTTCTTACCCTTATGGGCATTACCTGTTTTTAGAGAAATGATATGTGATTTATTCATAAATGGTTCCAACCCTCTTTCTTGAAGCGTCTTTTTTGTTAAAGCGACATTCTCCATCAGTTTTTTTCTTTCTATATTGCTTTTTCTCAAATATTGAACACTTGCAAGGCTTCCTGCAACAATTGGAGGGGGTAGAGAAGTTGTAAAAATAAAAGAACTTGCTACACATCTTATACAGTCTCCGATTATTTCATCTGTTGCTATATATCCTCCAACCACCCCATAGCTTTTAGAAAAACAGCCTTGTACAATGTCAATCTTATCTGCCAAATTTAACATATTTGCTATTCCTGCTCCTTCCCTTCCGTAAGACCCCACAGCATGAACTTCATCAATAAACAAGAGTGCATTGTAATGACTCGCAAGTTCACAGATTTCTTTTATGATTCCAAAGTCACCTTCTGTTGAATAAAGAGACTCAAATACAATAACTTTAGAAGATGAACTTTTTGACTTTTTTAATAAGTCCTTAAGATGATCAGGATCATTATGTTTGAAAATATATTTTTCAGCTCTTGATAGTTTTATGGCTTCAATAATAGAAGCATGATTGTTTTCATCAGAAAAAAAAATACAATCCGGTAAAATTTTTGCTAGAGCAGAAATCGTAGCAAGGTTAGCAACATACCCTGAGTTGAATAAAAGTCCGTAATCTTTTCCATGAAGACTGCTTACTTCTCTCTCCAAAGCAACATGTAAGTTACTTGTGCCTGTAAGATATCTTGATCCCCCTGAACAAGCCCCATGTGTAGCCAGTGATGTTTTCATTGCAGTCAGAACAAGAGGATTTTCACCCATAGATAAATTGTCCGTGCTACTCCATACTTGTACCTGTTTAGATTTATCTTTATGTTTTAAAATAGCTTTTGGGTATCTCCCTGCTTGCTTTTGAATTTCAAGAAACTCCCGATATCTTTTCTCTCTTTTCAACTTATTAAGATAAGTTATGAAATGCTTTTTCATAAACACTCCTCTTCCTTATTTTATAGAGTATGTGATTAAGAGAATATAATAACCGTAAAAAACCCGGAGGATTTTGATTTTATGTTTTTTAAATTTATGCAAGTTTGACTTTAAAGAGAATAAAAACTCTTTCATTAACAATAAAAATGTAGATGTTAAAAAAATTACTAAAGGTTTTTCAGAAAAATTATCACAATATGGAATCTTGTATTTAATTTTTATAGAGCGTCAAAGAAATCTATTAAAAATACGTCTTTTCAAAAAAGCCAGCCAACTTTCTGCATCATTTGTTTTCTTAAAAAACTCCGTATTTTATCCGGATGTGATTTTTGCTGCGGTTATCTATACGAGATTTAATACTCCCCTAAAAATGTCAAAAACATTAATGGCCCAGACAATTATTTTGCCCGAGCCATTAATACCTTAATACACACAAAGGAGTCTACTATGTACGGACAAACGACGCAACAGCAAAAAAAAGCAAAGCTCATTTATTTTACCATGTCTTTGCTAGTTAACACACTTCAACAAACTCAAGCTAGAGAGGTTGAAGATCTGGAGAAAACAAGTAGGATTATTGGTTCCTTACATCCAGCAACTGGTTTATCCGGTTATAATATTAAAGTTGGTATTATTGATGGGAATTTTGACCCTAATAGTAATACTCGCAACTTTCTTACACACAGCACAAAAAAAGCATTTTCTGGAAAGGACAAGGAAGTGCTGGCAAGACAAGCTCAGGCTACAAGATTGGGACGTGATCACGCAAACCACGTCACAAGTATTATTCATGAGGTGGCTAAAGGTACATCTCTTAGAGTGATTGATATGTATAATGATCCAGCTGTGAGGGAGGCTTCAAGCCATAACGCAAGATTAATTGCTTCAATTGACGCAGCAATTAGATCCAAAGTGGATTTTATTAACATCTCCCAAAGAATCAGCCCTGATGATGATTCAAATGGCAAAATCTCTAGAGATCTCAAGCAAGCATTTTATAGAGCTCGAGATGCTGGAATCGGAATTATTAAAAGTGCTGGTAATGATAATGAGATCATTGGATCAACACCATATACCCGTAGCCTGACTCATTTGTTGTATAAAATGAAAGGAAGTATGATCTTGGTAACTGCTACAGCTTATGATTCTGACGGACAAGAGAACTTAGCAAAATTTAGCAATAAGGCAGGAACAGCATATAAGTATACTGTTTCTGCTCCAGGAACTGATATCTTTGCTTATGGAGCATCTAAAAGGTTAATAAAAAAGAGTGGTACCTCTATGGCTGCTCCAGCAGTTACAGCCACCGCCGCTCTTCTCAAAGAGGCCTATCCTAATCTATATGGTAGTGATATTTTAAAATCTATACGACGCTCAACTCGAAAAATAAGTATAGATTATAGTGCTTATCTTTCAGAAGCTAAGTATGGACGCGGTGTCGTTAACTTTACTGCAGCTCTTAGAGAGGCAGAAAAAATTAATCGACTTAAAACAACATATTAGCTACGAATAAGAATTTTTTTCCTAAGGGCTAATCATCCTTGATCATTAGCCCTTATTTTTTGAAACCTGGCGTCTCATTTTTGTTGTTTATAAAATTCTTTAATCTCTCTTGAGGAGTTAATTAACGTGACCGTAAAGACTTTATAATATGAAATTGTTGTGATTTAAATTTTGTTATGATAAAAATTGGATAATAAAAAAACTGAATATATGACCCAGAAAAAAGTCTTTATAGCCGGCACAATTGGCAATGTAATTGAATTCTATGATTTTACCTTATATGGCTTTTTTGCACCTATTATAGCCCAGCTTTTTTTCCCCTCCTCTGATCCTCGGGCAGCTTTACTCTCAACGCTTGCTATTTTTGCAGCAGGGTTTTTAATGAGACCCATTGGAGGAATCATATTTGGCCATATTGGGGATAAGCTTGGTAGAAAAGTTGCTTTATCAAGTTCCATATTATTAATGTCGTTCCCAACTGCAATCATAGGTATTCTTCCTTCATATGACGCTATAGGAATATGGGCATCAATTATTCTCATGGTTTGCAGACTTTCTCAAGGATTGAGCACAGGTGGAGAATATAATGGTGCTTTCATTTTTTTAATTGAGCATGGTAAAAAAGATAATGCTGGCTTTCTCGGCTCACTCGTTACGAGTTCTTGTGCATTAGGAGCGCTGTTAGCTGTTTTTTCAGGCTTGCTTGCTCTAAGAGAAGAGATGCCTTCATGGGCTTGGCGTGTTCCCTTTTTACTAGGGTCTCTTGGTGGAATTATAGGATTCTATTTACGTAATAAAATTGATGAATCTCCTGAATTTCTTAAATGCTTTCATGAACAATCAACAGTGAAATTACCTCTAGCATATGCCTTTCGTGAAGATAGGTTTTCAATTTTAAGGGTTATTGCCGTAGCTACTTTTAGTCAAGTTTTAATCAATACACTTGTTGTTTATACAAATATTTATCTTAATAAGAACCTTAATATACCGCTTGAAAACGTACTTATGCTTAACACATTAGCTTTATTAGTATTTACATTTACAGCTCCTCTAGCTGGATTTCTTTCAGATAAATTCGGTCAAATTCCTGTGATGTTTGCTGCTACTTGTGTTAGCATAGCTGTAATCTATCCTGTTTTTTTACTTTTTAACTCCAAAGAGCTTTCTTCCATTCTTTATGCAGAAATTCTTTTAAGCATATTAGCCGCTAGTTATGCAGGCACGAGTAATGCATTTATATATAAGTCGTTTCCTCCTTTTTTCCGTTATAGTGGCTCAGCATTTAGTTATGGAGTTGGCGGTATTCTAGGAGGAGCCACACCATTTATATTATCTTATCTCATTTATTTAACAGGGAATACAATGATGCCTCCTCTTTACATTATTGTTTGTTCTTTTGTTTGTACTGCACCGCTGTTTTTAAAAAATAAAAACAAGCAATACTCTTTTTCTTATTCTTAAAAAGGTTTTTGAACAATAATTCCAACATTTTCACGACCATCCATCTGCATTTCAGGAGGAAAATCTGGACGTGCAACAAATTCTGACTTCTCAATGATAAAGCCCGCACTCCTCATCAAGTGTTCAAGAATTGAAGGATCAAATAAGTTCATTTGTTCAGGCAGATCAAGTTTGCGACTCCCCGCATATAGCGTAAGGTCCTCAATTAACCCAGGGTTTTTTATATTGTTTTTCTTCCGACTTTCAAAAATGGGAATAAAACCCCTAAACATTTCAACATAAGGTGAGGCAGTAGTTATAAAAGCCTTTCCACTAGGTTTAAGCCAGGAAAACATTTTTGACGCTATCAAGGAGGTTTCATAATGAGGTAGAAAATGAAGAACTTGAGACATTAATATTGCCCCTAGGCTATTATCAGAAAGTTCAATATATGGAAACTTACCTAGTAATAAATTTAAGCGGTATCTACCCATCGAAGATGTTTTTCTCTTGATAGCCTCAAGATGGCGCGGTTCAATATCATTAGCGATAACATATGCTCCTTTTTTTAAGGCTCTAATAGAAGCAATACCATAAGCCGCACCAACATCTAATACTGGCCCATCCACAATCTCGCAATACTCTAAAAACGCCTCACCATAAGCAGTAAGATTTTCAAAAGCATAACCCATTTTGTTAAGTGTAGGGATTAGACCAACGTAAGAGGGTGGAGCAAGCATGACAAAATAATCTTTCTCTAAATCTAGGCGTGAAAGTTGTTAAGCAAGACAAAATCAGGGAGTTGTGAAAAGAAATTAAGAAGATCAAGTTTTGTACTCCCTCCGATTTTCGTTTTAATGATTGCAATGTAGCTTTCAACGGTTCGCGGCGATAAGTTTAATAATTTTGCGATTTCCTTTATTGACTTTCCGTGCGCTAAATGATGTATGCACTCAGCTTGACGACGTGAAATACTAAATTTTGTTGATAGATTCTCTAAGTTAATGGTGTCTATTTTTGTGTTCTCAAAAAAGTTTTGAATTCTTTCATCTATTGGCTTATTAGCAATCAACTCAAACGAATGAGCATTTGTACTTAAGAGTTTATTTTTATCTGAATGGGAAATTAAATCAAATGCTTTAGACTTAAAATATAAGATAAAATGTTCTAAAATATTCATATGATTAAGGTAGAGATCACTAATTTGATGATTATCTGAAAGCGTTGCAAAGCACCAGCTCTCAGTATATTTAGGATAGCGCATATAAATGCTCATTCCATGCCATAGCCCAAATTTCTCAAGAACTTCATTAAAATTATTACTTACTGCACTTGTCCTAAGATAATAACCAATACCATTCTCTGGTATATTATTTATTTCATTAATGTAACGATTAACATCATTAAAAAGGTTATTTTTTGTATAAAATGTTAACCAGTCGTGGTTAGTCGTTATATGCAAAATCTTTCCATCTTCCAAAAATTTTAAATATGCAAAAGTAGTGATCTTAAAGTTATTAAATAAGGGCGCGCATATTTGCTTTAGCCTATCTTCAATGGAATGATTATAATCGAGCGGATTTTTATTCAACATTCTCAAAAAACCTACTCTTAATTAATGGGCAGCATGTTCTAATATAAAAAATACTCTTCTCTAGATATAATAGCAATACCGTAATAATTACGGATCTAAATTTCTGAATAGCTCATTTCTGCGTTTGAAAATTGACAGAGGGAAAGACCGAATCACATAGTTGATCAATAAATCCAACGTTGATTTTAGAAATGCCCATTCTGTAGTTTTGGCTTCTGGCTTATCCAGCTTTTTTAAACTTCTTTTATGGGAGGACCTCCTAAATAATGATTAACATTATATCTGTAGGTGACAATATGGTGATAATTTAAAATCACAGTTATTAAAATCGACTTTAATTATCTGATTTTAAAATAAAAAACTTGAATCAGTGTTCTGACTACGGATCAGAAACTTAGGAGCTCGACTCTTCTCGGGCGCGCCAGTCAAAAAATTTGCTACCACAACAGCACGATTTAAAATATCCCTTTTAGAAACATGCATAAGTGCACATCCTGTAAAAGAAGTCCCAGGCAAGTTTTTAAATCGAATCTTTTCGCATTGGCCATTTCAGGCATGAATTGCACTTGCTCCTTAAAATAACTTATGCAAGGATATCTTACTATATCTGGTGAACTCATACCCTTTATTCAAGCCATGAGCAGGAAGGTAAGACCAGAGCGTATGTAAATACGTGAGGAATTTTACCGCTCCCCTTCGCGTAGGAGCGGTGAGAGGGTTTCTAATAAGGTCTAATACCTTTATGGGAAGAGCGGAATGGGTATCAATTGAAGTGAATCTAGGGTTTATGGTAGAGTGTTGTAATGGTACGGCGTTCGTTATCTTTACGTTTTTTTCGTTTATTGTTTACTTTTTTAGTTCTTCTGGGATCATCCCTTGCGATAGCCATGGAAGAGCCGCCTCATGATCAGGAACAAAGGAATGAGGGAAAGAAACGAGATTTTCCAGAGGACCCTCACGAACGAGACCAATCCCTGAGCCCTAAGGCCCAAAAGGCAAGCGACACGATGACAGTTCCTCCCTATGTGAGCAACCCTCATTTGACCTACAATCCTTACGTCATCCCTGTTTATGAAGAAATTGTCCGTTTGTCCCTCCCGTTTGTAGATGACTTACCCGTAAAGAGAAGGGAAGTTAGAGACTTTTCACTTTCCCCCCACAACTGCTTTATTCGGGATTTGGCAATGGCCTTTGATGCGCAAGCTGCGTGTGTTGCCTGCAATATTTACCTTAAAGACCTTGAGGCTTCCTTTGAAGAACTTGAAGCTCCTCAAGATAGTGCGAACCCAGCCCCGAAACAACAAGAAACAACATATATCTATCCTCAATCCTTTATCGACCAAGATCAAACTCAACATAAAGGGGAGTATGAGAGGGAACAGCGTTTACTTCCGTTAGAGAATAGCAGACCTCACCTTGTTAAAATTCAACTTGTTAAAAACTTTAGAATGCATATGCTCGCGCGCCTGGTAGAGTGTAACGCACGCCTTATCTATCCCTACCCTTTTCGCCCTGAACACCCTCAGGAAGTGCGGCACATTCTTTTTCACTTACAAACGGCCAATGCTCTTGCTTTTGCTGCCGGGGATGACTGTAACCCCTCTCTCAATTTGATACGTTTTAGAAGGCTTCGAAAAAATGAGTGCGCCCTTCGTTTTTTGCAGATGATTCTGAAATTCCAATAGCCATAACACCCCCTTTTTCTTTTGCAATGGGTAAATTTTACCTCTCCCAAGGTGTGAGGAAGTTTACCTCTCCCCTTCTCGTGGGAGAGGTCGCCGCATAGCGGCGGGTGAGGGGGTTTCTAATAAGTGTTTAACCCCATCATGGGAAGAGCACGAATGGATACCGTAACTCTCAGCACATTTTTAAGCCATTTTAATCTCTTCTTAACACCCCTGCGCTATGATGAGATAATCAAAAAACAGGATAATCAGGAGGTGAATCTATGAAAAAGGGAGTTTTGGTGACCCTTCTTTTGGCCATGGGGATTCTGGGAGGAATAGGAAGTCAAACAAACGCTGGAACGTTAAGTTGTACTGTGTGGAACGGACCGTGGCCCGATCGTAAAGGCAATGTTCCCAATATTTCATCTTCAACTGCACCCTCTCTCTTCAATGAACTTTGCGATACCCATATTTCTTCTTGTGATGGAAATTGTAATGGAAGGCTTGAATGAATTACAGAGATGATTTCTCCTCATATCCCTTTATTTTCCGTCAATCCCTTATTCTCCTCTAAGGTTCGCTGCATCATCTGAAGAGCATCCAGGCGAAGGTAAGGGACGCGCCCCTTTAATGTTTTCGTCAGCTCGACAAGCTCATCCCTTTCAAATTGCGTTCTAGGTGGTTTTTGAGAGCATTTACGGGTAAATAAATTATGAATTCTTGCAAAAATGCTGATTCCCTGTTGAGTGGACCACCCCCACTGAACAGCGGCTTGGGTCGCAAACTCAGCAAATAAAAAGGAAATTGAGCCTATCATCCAATGAGGATCCAAATTCCGATCATTACAGGTTTGAAGGGTCGCAATAGCTAAAAGACTTGTATAAATAAGAGCAACGGCCCCTGCGTAAACTTTGGCAGGAATGCGGGCCCCTTTATAAATTGTATGACCCTGGGGATCTTCTTGGACAAGAAAATTCTTAAAGAAAGCTTTCATTCCGTAGCCTTCAAAGACGGTTTGAACAAGGGAAATTCCAGCTGCTAACCCCCAATTTATGCCTTTTCTCAACCACCCCCTATTTCCAGGAACAAGGTTCGTAATACTTTTAACAATCAATTCAAAAACCAGTAACCGAGCAGGAGAACCCATAATAAGGTTAAATCCAATAATGCCGTCAACCGCCTTATCATACCAAGACTTAAGATGTTTTTGGCCTTTTTGAATCTGATCACTCATGGAAAGAAGATAGCGAAGGGTAAAAAATCCTTGAGCATTCTGCAACTCTTCTCCTGTCAAGTGAGGAAACTGTTCTTGAATTTCCTCCCTTGCCCCCTTAATAGTCCCATACATGGTTTTAATGACGTCCTTAGATGCTGAGCTGTATAGAAAATGACTTAACTTATCGAGTTTTTTTGAAAAGTCATGCCTTAGCTGAGCTTCTTCGGAAGGAAGGGGAGCGTAAAACGTTTGAGAGAAACAATGTCGTGTAAGAAAGCGCTTAATGAAAGGAACTTTATCTTCTTGAAGATCATCTAAAATCTCCCCCACAAAACTCCCATTTGCTGCCCAGCTATCCATTAAAAGAGGCCATGTCCAAGCAAGCATACTTTTAATGTAGTAACTTTCTGGATAATCAGGTGAAAATCCTTGCTGTTCGCCCATCTCGATAATTTCTAAAGCCAGTAAAATAAGATAAAAAGGCTCTAAAATTGAAGGCCAAAAACTGATAAAGGCAGATGCTGCAATCTGTCCTTTTGAAAATTCACCCTCTCTAAGAGAGATAAGGAAATTCTTCCATGCATGGACATTTCGTGGCCATGCATCCAAAATCACCGTTGGAATGACAAAGTAAGGAATAGCTATACCAATATCATTATATACCGTCATCCATGGTTCTTCTCCAAATATTAAATAATTGAGTCCCAAATAACCAACCCCAGCATCAAATACCCAAACCATCCCTTCCGATAACCACCCCGCCACGCCAGTCCCTATCAGGAAGCCCAGAATATGCATTTTGGTGATTTTTCCTTCAACATCTTCCTGAGCAATACGGATGAGCTGGGCTTTGGCAAGAGGGGAAAGAGCTTCAAGCTCTTCGAAAAACTTGGCTGAGGCAAGAAAAATAGCAGGATGAACTTCAGATTGGGAAAGAAAAAGTCCAAGATCTTGTATGCCCGCAGGGAGAAAAGGCACGTGAGGTGTTTTTTGCAAATCCAAGACTTCAGGTGCTCCTAAAAGAGCGTTTCTTGAATCCACGTCAGAGGGGCTTCCTTCTTTTCCGAAACCTTGAGGCGAAAGATTTAAAAATCCTAGGAGAGTTGGCATTTCTCCTTGAAAGATTAATACAGGAGATTTAGGCCAAAAGGATCTTTTTAGCCCAGACGGAGGGAGACCTAAAGGAAGGAGCTGAGACCGAATCTCAATCAGAACCACTTCTCGTAAAAACTCACAGAGTTGTTCCTTTTCAGAAACTATGTCTTCTTTTCCCCCCTTTCTTGCCTCTATAAAGCCATAGTGTTCCAGCCAGTCCCTCATGGTAAGGTTGGAAAGGACAGGCATTCCTTCTATAAGTTGGTCTACATTGGTTTTGAAGTCCTTGGGTAAGAAAGGACTATGCTTTTCGATAAGACTTTCCAGCTCATGAATAAGGGAGCTTTCAAGAGCAGCATTCTCCGTAACAAAAGGATACAGCCAAGCTTCCAATAAAGGCGCTACCCTTTCTATCTCTAGCTGTTCTTGAAGCCTAGGACTTTTGTGAGTTTCCTCAAGTACGTCTGCTTCAAGATCTTTGAAAGTTGAACCTAATAAAGGCTCGGTTTCTTCATCACCGTCATTAATAAGTAGAAACCTTTGCTGTTCTAAAGCAGGGGATGCTCTATTTTTTTTGTGGAGAAGTGGACGAAGAAAAGCTGCCACTTCAGCCTCTTTACCTGTGAGCCTAAGAGGATGTGCGGCAATCAAGTCACTGGGGAACTGCTTTAAGCTTACTGGATTTTTCTTTTCTCTTTTCCAAAATTTGAGTTTTTCAGGAACAAGCTTACCGAGAAGATTTATACCTCCTCGAACAAGATTTCCCAGTATGGAACCCTTAGGGCTCTCCTGTTCTTTAAGTTGATCTTGAATCTGAGAAGATCTTGCTTTTGGATTTTGGTATCCCCCCTCCCCCGGCAAATCCTCCTCATCCACTTCCATGAGAAGCTGGGAAGGATCGACGCCTCTTCTTAGAGCAGAGGTGGTTCCTGTTGCACCGTAATAGGGACGGGTCAGGGCAGGGTCGAACCCCCTCATACCAGCCTTTCCTAAAGCTTCGCGCACAGTCGGGCGAGCACAAATTTCAACACCAGGTTTCTCTCCTACTTTACCTTTCGGATGCACTGGAACGGGGGATTTTCCTTCACTTGAGAAGGCCCCTCCTAACGCTTCATCCATAAAGTCATCATAGGCAGGATCTCCCACTAAACGTAAGGAGACATCTGGTCGAACAACGGACCAGGGGAGGCCATCGCCCGTTTTATCGTTTGAAAACTCCCTGTCCGAATCTTCAACGTCAACAAACTCTCCTTCATCTGACGGTCTATGGCGCAAGCTTTGGCCAGAAATAATTTCCCCTTCCATAAGTCCTTGCGGTTCTCCTGGGCGGACGGGTGCTCCATGCTGGTGAAAGTCAATGCCAACTGGCAGGGGGGGAATGTCGTCATCTTCTTCAACCAGAAGAAACCGCACGGGAATATCTCCCGCAACAAGCGCCCGCTGAGCTTTACGTAGATCATCAATCGATCCAGCCGCCCATGCTGAAAATTCAGCACTTTCCGCTGTCACCTGAACTCCTTGCCCTTCATCTTTCTCCGGCGATCCCTCCGATCCTGAGCGGGGTGTTGGGGGGGCTGACCCCTGCCCCTCGTCAGATCGAGGAGAACCAGAAGATGTGGACGCGTTTTCTCTGACAGTTTGGCCATCTGGAGGCGAAGGGGTAATGCTTTTGGAACTTTGGTCTGGTGGTTTTTGTGAAGGGTCGCTTTTGGGAGGAACAGGAGAGTGGCCGGAAGGTCGTTTGTGGGCTTTGTGTAAAGGAGCTATAGGAGGATCATTCAAAAGAGGCGTAATTCCTGAAACACCAGATCCATCAGGCCTTGGAAGATCCCCTCCCTCACGGTGTGCAATAGGACGCGGTACTCTTTGCGGAATAGCGTGCGGGCTGTCCTTTGAATCACTCAACATACGTTTAGGAGGTGTATTCCCACAGGACGCCACATCCATCATCACCATGGAGATGATTATGGCCGATGAGACAACTTTCTTAAAAAACATACAGGGCCCTTTTAATGATTTCAGCAACCGTATTCAAAGGTAAATATCGTATAAAAAGTCTTATAAACAGTTTAACTTTAATAAAGACTATAAAACTCCCTTTCATTTAGAAAGAATTTTAAACCCCTGTCAATAATAAAAACAAGTCCACTTCATGAAAAGGCGTAAGAAATTCTACCTCTCCCCATCTCGTGGGGGAGGTCCAACCGCTTTCTCACCCACACTAACTCAAAAGTCACTTCAATGGCTTTGCGTTTTTTGGATCTTGGGCTTTTTCTAAGTCTTCTAAAGCATTAAATGTTCGATGCAAAGGAGAATCCTCAACAACCTGGGTCATAAACACTAACCCATCTTCTTCCTTCGCATAGACTTTAGAAGCACTCGGATTACCTGTGATCGGATTAAGACTCGTTATCGTACTTGCCGTAAACACACCTTGTGGCTTTTTATTAACCTCTTTTAAAACATCTTCAACAAAAAAGTTTCCATTGGGGCTTTTCCAACCAATATTGTTGGAACCAACCAACCCTGGGTATTTACAAGAAGCTAAAACCACTCCGTCTTGAGTCAAGATACTTATACCTTGATACCCATGGTCATATTTTGCACAAAATTGGCCGCTTCGATTTTTCATTTCCGCAATCGTCTTCTCTTTACCGTTTTTTTTATAAAAAGCAACAGATTCATCCACAAGGATGACGGCTTTTTTTTCTCGCACACTCTGTGAATCTGTCGCTTTATAAAAACGATTATCACTTGGTTTAGAATCAGCGAGAAGAGAATTGGATACTAATAGAGATGTCATGCCAACTACGTAAAATATCTTCATGTATGTTCTTCCCTCTTGTTAAATAATATTTCAGTCAGATTGCACCACTACATTGTTAATAAAGGCTCTTTTAACGCTTCTCTTTGGATTTTTTTGTCATGTTTATTGAGTCATCAAGACCTTCTTTAAATCGTTTTTGAAGTGTTTCATTCAGTTTTGCATTTGACTGCGCAATAATAGAATTAAGGGCCCTGGTATGCTCAATGACATGATCAACTGCTGCCTTTGTAGCTTCTGCATGATAGGTTGTTTTCTCTTCAAGAGGTGCTTTTGAATAGCAGTATTTTATTTGATCATTCCACTGAGCAATTGCATTTTTCATGAATTGATTATGTAGCTCAGCAACGGATTGGGCCGTTTCCACAGTTATCTGCTGCGCTGCATTCATCAATTCTAGATTCTTTTGATAAGTGGACATAAGGTTTTCCGTGTCAACTCCAGAAAACTTGAATTGCTTAAAGGCGTTAAGCCCTTCTTCCATAAAGGGGGGGATGTGGGTGTCTTTAATCATTTTGTCTTCTCCTGTAATGTTGATTGAGAGTCATGAAATTAAACAAAATATTGGCCTCCATTCAGCGTAAGGGTTGTGCCAGTCATAAATCCTGCCTCTTTAGAAACTAAAAAGACGACAACACGTGCAACCTCATCAGGATCACCAAGCCGGCCCATTGGAATTTGGTCAGTAATTTCCGCTAAAATCGTGCCGGGCATCTGTTGCACCATTTCAGTTTGAATATATCCAGGTGCGACAGCATTAACGGTGATCCCTCTCGCTGCACTTTCTTGAGCAAGGGCTTTGGTGAGCCCAATAATTCCTGCTTTAGCCGCGGAGTAATTTGTTTGTCCAAATTGACCTTTTTGTCCATTAATAGAGCTGATATTAATGATCCGACCAAACCCCCGTTTGCGCATAGGCTCCATCACTTGACGGCACATGTTAAAACAAGATGTGAGGTTGGTTTGGATAACATCCGCCCAATGAGTATAGTCCATTTTATGAAGCACACCATCTCGTGTAATCCCTGCGTTATTTATAAGTATATCGATAGGGCCATGATTTTTTGTAACTTGAGCAACACCTCGTTCACAAGCCTCAAAGCTGCTAACGTCCCATTGATAGATTGGAATTTCCGTTCGCTTTTGAAAATCCTCCGCAGCTTTAGTTCCTGCTCGATAAACAGCAACCACATTATAGCCCGCATCCATTAATTTTTGTGAAATAGCTCCTCCAATACCCCGCGTTCCACCCGTTACTAACGCTAATTTTTTCATTATGAATCTCTCTGTCTTAAGCTTTTTGTTCTCGTTAATGAACAAACCATCTCACATATTTATTAAAAAAAAATTAAACAGCACTTCAGGAAAAATCCTGAAAGATTGATATGGACTCCCTTGAGAATCTTGATAATTTTAAGATAATTTTAATTTATCCAATAGGATGATACTAAATAAACTGCAGTTGCTCAAAAAATGAGACCATGTAAGGGAGCATAATTTGTTAACTATAAATCCAGATTTTTGGCAGAATCCCCTTTCTCAAGTCCTCCAAAGCCTCAATACAACTCAACAAGGATTATCCCAATCTGAAGCCATAAACCGTTTAAAGAGGTTCGGCAGCAATAAAATTTCTCCCAAAAAGGAAACTCTCGTAATTTACCAATTACTGCAACGACTTAAAAACCCTTTAGTTATATTGCTCCTTGTGACTTCCTTAATTTCACTGTTACTAAGGCAAACAAGTGATTTTTTCATTATCCTCATCATGGTTTTCATGAGTGTGATTCTAGATTTTTTTCAAGAATACACCGCCAATCAAGCCGCTAAAAAATTACGTGATTCCATTGCTCTCAAAGCTAAAGTTCTAAGGAATGATACTCTACAGGTCGCTTCTGTTAAAAATTTAGTGCCTGGCGATATTGTCTATTTGAAAGCAGGAGACATGATTCCTGCAGATGGGCGTTTGATTTGGGAAAATCATCTCTTCGTTAATCAAGCCATTTTAACGGGTGAAAGTTACCCCGTTGAAAAAAATGCTGATGATTTGCCAACATCTCATGAGACTTCCGCACCTTTAGAAACAGCAATTAACAGTGTATTTATGGGCACGTCTGTCATTAGCGGTGAAGCTCATATGGTTGTGTGTATTACGGGAGATAAGGCCTATATGGGGAGTATTGCTGACAGCTTGAGACAAGAACCGCCACCCTCACAATTTGAGTTGGAAACAAGAAAATTTGGTTTTTTCTTGATGAAGATTACAATGTTTTTAGTTTTGTTTGTCCTCATGGTTAATCTTTTCTATCATCGCCCTTGGCTTGAAACTTTTTTGTTTGCCCTTGCTCTTGCTATAGGAATGACCCCTGAGTTTCTTCCCATGGTCATGTCAGTGACCCTCTCCCGGGGTGCTAAGAATATGGCAAAGAAACATGTCATTGTTAAACGTCTTTCCGCCATTCACGATCTTGGTGGAATGAATGTCTTATGCACAGATAAAACAGGAACCTTAACCGAAGCAAAAATTCAGCTTGCTGATTATATTGATAGCCAGGGTAAAGAAAATGAGCGTGTTTTAACTCTTGCTTATCTGAATAGTTTTTTCGAAACTGGCCTTAAAAGTCCTATGGATGAGGCTATTTTAAATCAAAAAAAAATTAAAACAAACGACTGGAAAAAAATAGACGAAATTCCTTTTGATTTTGAACGGCGACGCGTTTCTGTCCTTTTAGATAATGGTGAGGAAAGATTGACGCTTGTTAAAGGAGCCCCTGAGGATATTGTTTCTCTTTGTACACACTATGAGCGTAAGGAGCAAATACGGAGTATAACATCTGCTATAAGAAAGAGAATACTGAGTCTTTACAAACAAAAATCAAAACAAGGATTTCGTATCTTGGGAATAGCTTGGCAACCTAGATTAAAAAATCATGAGAAAGCCGTCATTGATGATGAAACAAAACTGACGTTTGCAGGATTTGTTTTATTTTACGATCCGCCTAAAAGGGAGGCTTCAAAAGCCTTAGAGAATCTTAAATCTCAAAAGATTGATGTGTACATTCTTACAGGTGATAGCGAAGATGTAACCCTCCATCTTTGCCAAGAACTCAATATTCAAGTGAAGGGTCTTTTAACCGGCAATGAAATGAACTCTCTCGATGATCACGCTTTGGCAATGCGCGTCCGGAATACAAATCTTTATTGTCGTGTAACCCCTAGCCAAAAGAGGCGCATACTCCTTGAGTTAAAAAGCCTAGGCTATGTCGTAGGATTTATGGGAGATGGAATTAACGATGCTCCTTCTCTTTACAGTGCTAATGTAGGAATTTCTGTTGATACAGGTGCAGATGTAGCTAAAGAAGCTGCTGACCTTATTATGTTAAAACATAACTTAGACGTTGTTCATGATGCTGTTGTGGAAGGCAGGAAAATTTATACGAATATCATCAAATACTTAATGATGATGACCAGCTCAAACTTTGGCAATATGGTCAGTATGGCAGGGGCTTCCCTTATGCTCCCCTTTTTGCCAATGCTACCCACTCAAATTCTTCTGAATAACTTGCTTTATGATACTTCACAAACGGCGATTCCCTTTGATAACGTTGATCCTGAATCTACACTTTCTCCTCAACAATGGAATCTTAAGCTTATTTTAAAATTTATGTTGGTTATGGGGCCTCTGAGTTCAGTTTTTGATTTTCTAATTTTCTTTATTATGTTGAAACTCATTGGGACCCCCCCTGCCTTATTTCAAACTGGCTGGTTTATGGAATCTTTAGCAACTCAAATTTTGATTATCTTTGTCATTCGAACGCATAAGTCTATTTTTCAAAGTAAACCTCATATTTTTCTTACTCTTTTGGCCTTTCTCTTGGTAGGTATTGGCATGATAATTCCCTATTCGCCACTTGGAGACTATTTTGGATTTGTTCCCCCTCCCTTTTATTTTTTCATGATTATAATTGGGATCGTGATTGTTTATTTAGCATCCGCGGAACAGATTAAATTCTGGTTTTATAAGAAAATTTCTTAATATCCACAGGGATCTTGGATTGCCAAGCAAGTTGAAGAGCATAAAGAATGGCAATAATATCAATTCCTTCTTGTAACAACGCCCCCATAACAGGTGTAATCATGCCTAAGGCTGCAAAGTACATTCCAAGCACACTGAGTAACATCCCCCCACCTGCACTTACCAAAGCTACACGGCGCATTAAGCTACTTATATGAATGAGTTCATCTACTTTAACAAGTGAGCTATCCAGGATTACAGCGCCTGAAGCTTCTGTTGTAACAATGTTGTGTTGGCCAAAAGCAATCCCCACCGTAGCAACAGCTAGAGCAGGCGCATCGTTAATACCGTCTCCCATAAAGAGCGTAGGCGCTCTAGACGTTTCTAAACGAACAATATCAATCTTTTGTTCAGGAGTTTGATTTGCATAAATCTCCCTTATACCCAACTGCTTTGCTATGTATTTTACTTCTGAAAGTCGATCTCCAGAAATAACGATTATTTTTTTAAAATGATGAATGGGAGTAAGATGTGTAATAAAAGATAAACCTTCTGAGCGCAATGTATCTCGAAAATAAAAAATGGCTACCAGCTTATTATTGATAAGAACAAGACATTCCATCCCGCGCCTCGCGGGTGGTAATGCATCCATAAGATCGGGATGTTGACGTGAAAGTCTTTCACGATTGGTAATTCGAACAATGTTTCCTTTTACATGACCAATCAAACCTCCCCCTGGAGGTTCACTTATTTCATCCACCTCAAGCAACGTGAGATGTTGTTTTTGTGCAGCTCTTAGAATCGCGGTTGCCAAGGGATGCTTGGAAAATCGTTCTATACTCGCTACTTGTTGAAGAAGTTCCTTTTTATCACAGCGATGAAGAGGTTTTACCTCTACCAACTCTGCCTGACCATAGGTAAGTGTTCCTGTCTTATCAAATATAGCTGTTTTACAGGTGGGTAAACGCTCTAACACCACAGGATCTTTAATAATGATCCCTTTGCGAGCCGCTAAAGAAACTGCGCTAATAATTGCAATTGGAATACCAATAAGGAGAGGACACGGTGTTGCAATGACAAGAACAGCCAAAAAACGTATAGGATCGTCCGTTAAATACCACGTAAAAAAGGCAATAATCAGGGTAAGAGGAGCAAATATAGCACCCAATTGATCGCCTAATCGGCGAAACTTTGGTCGTCTTTGCTCGGATTCCTCCATAACCTTCATAATTTTAGCATAACGAGAGTCTTGTGGTAACTTTTCTGCTCGAATAATAAGCATGTCTTCCCCATTGATAGCTCCTGAAATTACGGAAACTCCTGTCGCTTTCGAGACAAGATAGGGTTCTCCTGTAAGATAGGACTCATCCATAGAGCCATGTCCCTGGATTACAACGCCATCGACAGGGCAGGTTTCATGAGGATAAATCACGATATGATCACCTATCAGGATTTTATTTAGAGAAATATCCTCAATTTCACCGTTTATTTTACGATGAGCTTTTAAAGGCATTCGTTCGGCAAGAGCCAACAAGACGGAGGAGGCTTTACGTAAAGCATAAACCTCTAATATTTGTCCTGTTGCAAGCATAAGCATCACGAGAGCGCTAGCCAGGTATTCCCCTAAGTATCCGCCTGTAACGATAGCAATCGCTGCTAAGAAATCTGCACCGAAATCACGTGTAAACAATTTCCACAAAATCTGTAGAATCAAAGGAGTTCCACAAACCACAAGGGCTATTAAAAGCGGAATATCTTTAGCAGCGACAGTATGAATGGATTGAAGAGGCGTTATAGATATGAGAAAATAAAGACCAATAGAAATGAGGAGAATTATGAATAAAATAACCTGCCATTTTAAAAACGAAAAAATGTCAACTTTGTTCTGCACAATAGGTCATTTCCATGTTTATAAAAAAAGTGACTGACCTTATGATCTTATCATAAATCATAAATCTGATGAGTATGAAAAGGTAGGAAAGTTAAATAAATTTTAAGGATAACATTATATCTTTTAGGACAATTAGAGAATTATAAATTCGTCCTTAAACTTTGAGAAAGATTTATTAATGAATCTAGACTCCTTGTTCTCTCCTACGTCTCTTGCTCTGATCGGAGCAAGCCCTAAAGAAGGATCCCTTGGAAGAGCTCTTTTAGAAAACATCATCAAAGGCGGATATAAAGGAACGATTTTTCTTATTAATCCAAAGTATACCCAAGTATTGGATCTTCCCTGCTCTCCAAGTATAGAAACACTCCCTTTTCCACCAGATATTGCCGTGTTATGTACTCCTGCAAAATCTGTTCCAACGATTATTGAAGATTTAGGTAAAAAAGGTACAAAATTTGCTGTAGTCATTACGGCTGGATTTTCTGAAGAAAATGGTGAAGAAGGACGCATTCTACAAGAAGCAATGATAGAGAATGCTAAAATTTACGGCATTCGTATCGTAGGGCCTAATTGTCTAGGAATTATGAATCCAAGTGCAAATTTTAATGCTACATTTTCGCCTCGAACTCCCCATAAAGGAAATATTGCTTTTGTTTCTCAATCAGGAGCCATTCTTGTTTCCTTATTAGAATGGGCACACGTGATGGGCGTTGGTTTTTCTAAATTAATATCGGTTGGAGGACTCAGTGATTTAAATTTTGCCGACTATCTTAAATATCTTATGCATGATTCACAGACCAAATCCATTATCCTTTATATTGAAACCCTAACAGATGCCCATAGATTTTTATCAATCGCAAGAGAAGCAATTGTAAAAAAACCAGTGATTGTCATTAAATCGGGACGTTTTCAAGAGGTAGCCCAGGCCGTTCGCTCTCATTCAGGAGCACTTGCAGGAAGTGATGCTGTTTATGAAGCTGCCTTTCGGCAAGCTGGATTATTCAGGGTTTATGAATTACAAGATATCTACGATCTGCTCCTCACTTTAAACCATTTGCCTCAGCTCAAAGGAGATCAGCTTGCCATTTTAACAAATGGGGGTGGTGTTGGAATCCTTGCAACTGATACATTGATTTCTATTGGAGGAGAATTAGCAATCTTATCTTCATCCACTCTTAATAAATTAAATGTTGTTCTCCCGCCAACATGGTCACACGGAAACCCTATTGATATTATAGGAGATGCTTCTCCCGAAAGATACACAAAAGCCCTTGAGATCTTGATGGATGACCCTAAAATTCAGACAATTCTCTTGATCCACTGTCCAACCGCCCTTTCTCCAGCGAAAGAGGTTTTTGAAGCAATCATTGAAACCCTCACAAAAAAACAAAGCCCGCGTCCTGATATTTTCTTGGTTTCTCTCCAGCAAAACATTGAAAAGAAAATGCTTTCGAACTTTTTTCATGAGAAAGTACCCATTTATCCAACTCCTGAAAGAGCCGTTAGGGCTTTTATGCATCTTGTAAAATGCGAAGCTGAAAAAGATAATATTGAAAAAAAATCACGAAAAACTTTGAAGGTCGAACCAAATGTGTCTAGAATTCTTAAAGACCTCGTTAAGAAAAAAGACCAAGAGTGGCTTGACCACCATATCGTTCAAGAGATTCTGACACTTTATGACATTCCTGTTGTAAAAACTGCATTTGCTTCTTCACCAGCCGAAGCCAGCGTCCTCTCTCAAAAAATGGATTTTCCTTTGGTTTTGAAAATTGCTTCTAAGGATATTGTGCACAAAAGTGAAGTCGGAGGTGTGGCTCTTAACTTGAACAGTCCTGAAGAGGTTGAAAAAAGCGCACACACAATGCTCACCACTGTTTCTCATTATTTTCCTCAAGCTCGAAATGAAGGGTTTATATTACAACCTATGATTCCTTTAAATCATGGATTTGAACTGTTCTTAGGTGGCATTCGAGACGAAACTTTTGGGCCTGTCGTTATTTTTGGAGCTGGCGGGAAAGCAGTGGAAGTCATTAAGGACAAAGCGTTAGCCTTAGCGCCCCTCACAAAAACATCAGCTCTCAATTTGATTAAACGAACGCGAATTTATGAGCAATTGAAAGGCTATCGTGATCAAAAACCTATCCCTTTTGATCAGTTACTCGATTGTTTAATCCACCTTTCTTATCTACTTGTTAATCAGCCCGAAATCGCTGAACTCGATATAAATCCCCTTCTTGTAGATACAAAAAAAATTCTCGTTCTTGATGCACGAACGCGCATTTTCCTAAAATAAGCTTTCTAGGTCTTCGAGTAAGTGTTGGAGCTGTTCTGGTTGGCCAAACTTTTTCACGTCGTTAATTCTATTTTAATATGAGTTGAGGAAAATATACAACAAGGTTGATATCCTAGGTAAGGACAACCCTTAATAGATAAAAACGGAAGTATAATATTATGAATAAAAATATTTTACAAACATTAACTTTTGCAATACTTTTAACAATCATCTCAAGCGAAATCGTAAAGGCAGAGATGTCGGAGAAAGATGCGTGTCTTGAACACTGTGAGAATGAATACACACAAGCAAGAGACGCTGCCGGTTTCCAAAGAAACCCAGGAGAACCCTTAGGATTAGCATTTAGGCGCCACACCGCAAATAACCCTGCGTTCAGAGCAGCCGTCGAAAATTACAGTCAATGCAAAGATAAATGTAATATCACAAATTAAACTCAACCCCTTTTAATTTTTAAGAGCTTGAATTTAAAACACACATAATTGTCTTAAAATTAAGAGGGGCTCTTATCTTGAAAATTCTATAATTTAAATTGAATCAAGCCTTAGAAGTTTGGAATTTACAGCACAGATAATCGTACTGAGTGACATAAGAACAGCTCCCAAAGCAGGCGTTAACACAATACCCCACACGAAAAATGCTCCTGCTGCTGCAGGTATAGCAAAGAGGTTATAACCCGTTGCCCAGAGTAAATTTTCAATCATTTTTCGGTAGGTCGAATGGGAAAGATGAAGGATGCCAGCCACATCCATGGGATTATTTTTAACAAGAATGATATCTGCCGTTTCAATGGCAACATCCGTTCCTGCTCCAATTGCAATTCCAACGTCTGCTTGTGCCAAAGCAGGAGCATCATTCAGCCCATCCCCTACCATGGCAACGATCAGACCTCTTAACTGAACTTCTTTAACTTTCTCAGCTTTTTTGTCGGGAAGAACTTCAGAAAAATACTCATCAAGTCCAATCTCATCCGCAACCCATTTGGCAACTTGTTGTTGATCTCCTGTTAACATGATGCATCGAATGCCCATTTCTTTGAGGCGAGTGACAGCTCGCTTTGATTCAGGGCGTATGATGTCTGCAAGAGCTATGGCTCCCCCTAAAACCCCATCAATTAGAACGAAGATGATTGTTTTTCCTTGGCTATTTAACTCTTCAAGGGAAGAATGATGGGGGACAATTTTGTTCTCTCTCAAATATCCAGGGCTAACGACTTTGATTGTTTTCCCCCTTACACTTCCTTCGGCCCCTCTGCCAGGAATAGCTTTAAAGTTTTCAGTCTCCCATAATTGTTTAGCTTCCTTTACAATCCCCTTTGCGATGGGGTGTTCCGAATATTTTTCTAAGGAGCCAGCAAAATTGCATATATCTGCAGCTGAATATTTTTGATCAAAAATAATGACCTCCGTAACGCCAAATTCTCCTTTCGTAAGAGTTCCTGTTTTATCAAAAATAATAGCTTGGATATGGCGCGCTTGCTCAAAGGCTGATCTCTCTCTAATGAGAAGACCGTGGGTCGCTGCAATAGATGTGGATACAGCAACAACGAGAGGAATCGCAAGCCCTAAAGCATGAGGACAAGCAATGACCAAAACAGTAACAGAACGCTCCACAGCAAAAGATAAATCATACGGCATGACAAAAAACCAAATTGAAAAAGTCAGAATGCCACCGCCAAGAGCAATAACTGTCAGCCATACAGCTTCCCGATTAGCTAGATCTTGGGTTTTGGATTTACTGGCTTGAGCCTCTCTCACAAGTTTGACAATGCCAAATATAAAAGATTCGTCCCCAGTTTTTTGAATTTCAATTGTAATGGCCCCTTCCCCATTTAGGGCTCCCCCAATTACCTTATCTCCCGGATGTTTAGACATAGGCTTAGATTCTCCTGTCAGCATTGATTCATTCATCGAGGTAAACCCCTTCAAGATAATTCCATCCCCAGGAATTTTCTCTCCTGGTTTTACAATACACTTATCTCCCTTTTTCAAACTAAGTGTGTGAACATCTTGAATTTTACCATCACCCATCACTTTGTGGGCTACATCTGGAACAAGTCTAGCCAGTTGTTCAAGAGCTTTACCTGCTCCCATAACTGCTTTCATTTCAATCCAGTGTCCAAAAAGCATTATGTCAATAAGAGTTGCAAGCTCCCAAAAAAACAGATTCCCCTGGATTTCAAAAACAACAAATCCACTGTAAATATAAGCAGAACTTATAGCGACACCAATCAGGGTCATCATGCCTGGTTGCTTTTTATGTATTTCCATCCAGAGCCCTTTTAAAAAAGGCCAACCACCATAAAAATAGACAAGCGTTGAGAAAAAAAATAATAAATAGATATCTCCCTTGAAAGAAAGTCTCCCTGATATTCCAAAAAAATTCTGAATCATAGGGGAGAGGAAGAGAATGGGAATCGTCAAACCAATAGAAATCCAAAATCGAACGCGAAAATCTTTAACCATCGCGGCGTAATCACCATGATGCAATCCTTCAGGATGAGCACTAGCATGATTTTGAAAATCATTTTCGGGATAAGAATGAGATTTTTCCATAATTGCATACCTTTTTTTCAATTTTACTCTTTATTTATACTCAAGCGAACACATTTTAATTCAGGTATGAGACAGTGTTTGATCATGTTTCTAAAGTGCGGTTCTTGTTTCTTTAGCCATTTCTCCTGATAAATATCCAGAAGGAAGCTTTATCAAAAAATAAATAATTTTGAGCTATATAATTAAACAGTCTATAAATCATTAGATGGTACTATATTAATAATAGATGACGATGTTTATAATGAATAAGTTATATTTGTTTAAACGGTGGATACGATGAAAGCAATGTCATTACTGATACTCACTACGAGTATTTTAGCCATTCTTCCAATGTTCTCTTCTTATGCTCAACATCAACAAGCTCATGAAGCTGCACAAAAACAATCATTGCCTCCTTCTTCTTCACATATGAATAGCACCGTGGTAAAGAAAAGCCCCCCTACGGGCAGTATAGACGCTCATACGCATATGAAAACAATTCCCCAAGCTATGCCAGGAAAAGCAACACCTCCTCTAGTAGCTGCACCTTCTAGAGGAAAAGCAGCTTCTCAACTCAATAAACAAACCAACCCATCTGTCCCCCTCAACAAATCAAGAATTTCCACAAACACTAAAACACCTCTTACAACAACAACTGCAACTCCTGAAAAGAAAATAACTCATAAAGCTAAAACCATAGTCCTTTCTCCACCTCCCCAAATTATGTCTAGAACTGTTGTTGAAAATCGTCATGTGAATGCGAATGAAGAAAGACTACATCGGCCAAGATTACAACATCCTAGGAGAACAGAAACCCATATCGCTGAAGGCAATTACGCTGGAAGAAGCTATTATGGCAGGAATCGATATTATGGCCAGAACCACCATGGAACTCGGCATTATTATAGCGGCTGGAACTATGGGAAAGCTTGGGAAAATGGCTTCCTTGAAGGAGCTCTCAATACAGCATTTCTAGGTTACCTTCAACAACTCGAAGCAACTCCTGATTACCAAACCTATACCTATTCTTCACTCTATGGAGATAATGTGTATGACCCTTCCTACGATGTTCTTGTAAACAGAGAAGATAATCAACAACAACAAAGGGAGCTACTCATCCAACAACTTGAGCAAGACCTTTCCGGGCTACTTGCAGAACAATTTTATGCCACTAGACCTATGTTAAATCTAAGCTATTGAAATTAAACAATTTGCTATGTTTGCAAACAAGAAATTTTAGGGATTGATTTATAAGAGATCATTTCTTGAATGTTTTAATGATAGTTTCCTCTTTACATCTCTTTTCTTTAGACCATATTACATATTCGAATCCTATTTAACGCCAGAGCCTCACCAAATTATTATCCCTCCAGAAATGCAGCAAACACAGTCCGATGTAATCCCTGAGGAGTGCCCTGACATCAGGGAGTACATTCTGGATTGTCTCTTAAGGGAATTCAATTTTATGCCTAGATATCAAAGAGATAAACTAAATTCCATACAATATTACTTGTAGAGGACCAGTTACCACTCGCTAAAGAGCCACTTTCCAGCACAGCGACGGAAGACTTCGTTAAGAATTGATTAAAAAAGTCTAAATTTAAGCAAAAAATTATTTTGACTACCGTAAAGATTTTGGGTAGTCAATCAAGACATTGCGATGCAAAATGGATTTAGGTACATATAACTTTTCAACTTTCATGAGATTTGCATGTTCAATATGATCGAACCCAAAGATCTGGATCTCCATAGAATCTCGATTGATCCTCTCTTGAAGTCGATTCAAGAAAACACAGCTCTTAGACGTTCCTTCCGAGATCACAAAAATGCAACTTTTATCATCGCTCAAGACGTTTTTAACGGAATACAAGGAGGTGCTGTTCTCACAAAAAAGAAGCTTACTGGATTGCGAAAAAAGGGTCCTGAAAACAAGAATAGTTTTCTACCTTACCAAGATGGGAGTTGGATGTGTACTCTTTCCCTCTATTTAGACGAGCTAAACTTTAACGTTGATTTTGAAGCCGTTTATAAATCTTTTTATTTCTCTCTTTACAAAGAATTTATGGCTTTTGGCGCAAAAAATAAAATAGAATCTATATATGTGACTTTAACACCTGGAGAATATCTTTGTACTGAAGCCATAGGATTTTGGCCATATCTCATGGAAATCAGGCCACATGAATCCCTGGATGGCCTCTTCCACGGTATCTTGTGTCTCACCGACAAACATCCTGGAACCTATAACAAAGCCGGGAAAAATCTGTCTTCACAAGCAGAGAAGCTCGCCGCTTAACAGTGCGTTTTCATCAAGTGAATAACTTTATTTTATCTTAACATTTTTATGACATGATCAATATTGAAAATGGAGACTTTCATGGCGAAATCCTATCTTTTTGCTTTGTATATGATGCTAATCTTAATTAATAATCCTATTCATGCTTTAAATATTAAGGTCTATAATAGTTCAAATACCAAATTAACAATTCCCATTGAAATATCATCGCGTTCGTCAAGCACCTCTGAACCAGGTCATGTTGTTTCCACAGACGCAACGATAGACTCAGCTCATGAATCTGACTTTCAGACCATCTCCCTTCCCAAAACAAATGGAAAAACCATTACAATAAAAATTTATAGACAAGGAACGAGCGAACTGTGGTGCACTCGCACCTATAAAGGAGCTGCCTCTCCAATATTAACTATTTTCCCAGGTGCGGCAGCTTGCCAACTTGAATAAACCTTAGTTTCTGGACCTAACCGCTCCTTCCCTTGCGCTTTTCCCATATTTTCTCTACTCTTCTATAAATCGCAAGGACACATGATGACAAAAAATAAAAAAGCAGATGAACTCTCCATTGGGCATGGAAACGTTAAAGATCTGCAAGAATTTTCAGATGCAGATCAAGCCATAGCCCATATCACCGATATATATTATAAGAATACTTCTCTCATCAGGAATACCTTTTTAGATATTGCTCAATCAAAAAAACTTCCCAAAAAAATACCTAAACTTGAAGGCGCAACATATCCCTATCTTGGAGTCAAAATTACGCCCTCTAATTTGAACGTTGATCACAGAATTGCTTTTGGGGCCGCTCTTGAGGCAGGCGTATACGGAACAACCCTGACCCGCCCTGATATTTTTCACCATTATTACAAAAAGCAAATTGAGCTGCTCCTTAATCACCATAAAAACCATGTGGTTGTGGGCGAGAGTGATTGGCCTATTCCCTTACCATTTGTTGACGAATGGGATTCTGTTATTTTTCCTCCAGAAAAGCTCTGGCAAAGCCCCATCGATTTTGCACTTCCGAATTTGAGTGTTGTCGATGATAGTATCGTTAATGGAACCTACAAAATTAAAAAAGGACAACCTCTACCTTTATCTCTTTTTTCCGCTGAGCGAGTGGACCTATCTTTAGGACGTCTCCATCATTATTGCGGGACCTCTGCTAAACACTTTCAGCATTTTATTTTACTAACGAACTATCAACGATACGTGGACGAATTTATTCAATATGCGCATCAACGTCTTGAGGAAAGTGACGAGTATATTGCTCTTGTCGAACCTGGTGACTATGTTACACCTAATCCTCAAATGAGACTTGATGAAAAAAATGGCATTAAGCCCGCTCTTCTTCCTCAAATGCCCGCTTACCACTTAAAAAAGAAGTATAACCGAGGCATTACCTTTATTAATATCGGCATCGGACCAACAAATGCTAAAACAATTACGGATCATTTAGCTGTCTTGCGCCCCCACTGTTGGATCATGCTAGGTCATTGTGCAGGTCTCAGGAGAAGTCAACGCTTAGGAGACTATGTGTTAGCTCACGCCTATGTGCGAGAAGATCATGTTTTAGACAGCGACCTTCCTGCATGGGTTCCGGTTCCTCCTATTGCTGAAATTCAAGTCGCTCTTCAACAAGCCGTTGCAAACATTACGGGGGAACTCGGTCCCAATCTGAAAGATCGTATGCGTACAGGAACCATTGTCACAACTGATAACCGTAATTGGGAACTCCGTTCCGAGACGATGATGGAGCGTTTTCGTCAAAGCCGAGCCATTGCGCTTGATATGGAATCAGCTACGATTGCAGCTAATGGTTTTCGAATGAGAGTGCCCTATGGAACACTTCTATGTGTTTCTGACAAACCTATTCATGGCGAATTAAAACTTCGGGGAATGGCCCATAACTTTTATCGTCAAAGCGTCTCCCAACATCTCCATATTGGCATTGAAACTATGCGTATTCTTGAAGAAGAGTTGAGCAAAGGGGAAATTGCTGTCCATTCTCGAAAACTACGCACCTTTGATGAACCACCTTTTAGATAGTGATGTTAGACTGCCTCTTGAGTAGAGAGAGAAAGAGGAATATCGGGTTTTGACTTCTTCTTTTCTAGAGTAATAACATTTCCTAAAAGAATAAGCCCCACTCCTATAAATAGATGGGCCTCCCAAATAAGATCTTCAAAAAACGTTGAAATCACAAGGGCTACGACAGGCGTCATAACCTGAACATAGCCTGCTTTGTTTGCCCCAATTCTCCCTAAGAGGGTCAGGTAGCAACCAAAAGCAACTATTGACCCAAAAATAACAAGATAAAAGAGGGAGATAAGGTAGGAATAATTAAAGTCAAATTGTAATGGGATTCCCTTTAAATAGAGAACAATGAACATCCAAACGGCCCCGTAACCCATCGCATAAGCATTACTTTCCATAACTGGGATACCCTGCTTTTGAGTTCGCATAGAAACCATGTTTCCAAAGGAAGATAAGAGTCCTGCCAAAAGACTTAATAAAATACCTATCAGACTTTCTTCCGAAAGATCTAAGGTCGAAAGGGAGGGCCAAAAAATGATTATAATTCCAATCATTCCACTCATAGCCCCCCCAAAAACTGAGAAAGTTAAAGGTATTCGATAGAAAAGCGCTGAATTAAGTATATTAAAGACCAATACCATTGAAAAACCAATGGCATTCAACCCGCTAGGTATATAATAACTAGCTCCATAGGCAGCCATATAGTTCATTGAGAAAAGAAATAAACCTTGAGCCATAAATAGGCAATGAGCCTCTAGAGAAAACCTTAGCTTTGCGTGTTTAAAAAAACACCATGCAAAAATTAGCAGAGATGCAAGACTAAAACGATAAAAAATAGAAAGATCAATAGGAATCGTTCCTAATTGAAAAGTAATAGCCAACCATGTTGATCCCCACACGAACGCAGTTACAAAATATAATAACGTATTCATAAAAAAGCCAAAATCTTAAATGATTATTGTAAAATAACATACAAAGTCAAAGTCATTAAATGGACCACTCCGCTTAAATAACTTAGTTTATCATAAAAATAAAAACGAGTCTTATTTTTTCGTTATAGGGAGAACCTTTAGATATTTTCTTCAAGGATTCAGTAATCAGAAATGCTTTTTAGTGTAATTTTAATAAAACAACACGACGACTCTGATTACTGATCACTTATAAAAGAGTTACCCTTCCCGCTCTGTTCGCTTGCGGGCAAGTTTACGAGCGCGTCTTATTGCTTCAGCTTGCTCACGAGCTTTGCGCTCGGAAGGTTTTTCATAATGCCGTCGCAGCTTCATCTCTCTAAAAATACCTTCACGTTGCATTTTTTTCTTGAGTACACGGAGCGCTTGATCAACATTATTATCACGCACAATCACTTGCATCGAACTATATCACCTCCTTAGGAGATTTGGTTAGGGGTTCAATCAAACTAAGGGACTATAGTATAGGCGAATTGTTAAGAAAAGGGAAAAATATGGACAAACGAGAAGAAATCAAAAATAAAATCATCACCCGTGCCCTTGTTCATGTCCCTTATGAGGGGTGGACACAGGAAATTTTAAACAAATCAGCTGACGAAATAGGTGTTGGTTCTTCTTATGGGTGGCGGCTTTTTCCAGAAGGCCCTCTTGAGGCAGTTATAACGTGGAGCCGTCTTTTAGATGAAAAGATGCTCACGTCTCTTCCCGATCCTGAAAATCTTCGTGTAAGGGACAAGGTCTCTCTTGCCGTAAAAACCCGGCTAACCATTTTAAATCCTCACCGAGAAGCCGCTCGCAAAACATCAATCTATTTAGCTCTCCCTCACCATCTTGGAAAAGCCAGTCAACTTTTATACGCCACTGTTAATGCAATATGGTACTATGCAGGCGATACCTCCACAGATTATAATTTCTATACAAAACGCGCTCTTCTAGCTTGGGTTTATTCCTCAACTTTTCTCTATTGGTTGCAAGATGATTCTGAAGATCATTATAAAACATGGATGTTTTTAGATCGCCGGATTGAAGAAGTTTTAAGCTTACCCACACTGCCCAAAAGACTTTTTCAAAAAATTATGCCTTGGTCCCGTCATGTCTGAGCATCTTTCTCGAGAATTTTTTAATCGCCCTACCCTTACTGTCGCTCAAGAGCTCTTAGGAAAAATCATGTTTTTTGAAGCAATGGCAGGTATTATCACAGAAACCGAGGCCTACATCGGACAAGATGATCCTGCTTGCCATGCCGCACGCGGCAAAACACCTCGCAATGCTGTAATGTTTGGTCCAGCAGGAATAAGCTATGTTTATTTCATTTATGGTATGTACCATTGCTTGAATTTTGTAACGGAAGCAGACGGTTTTCCAGGAGCTGTTTTAATTCGTGGTCTTATGCTTTTTGAACCCTCACCACTTCACCTCAATGGGCCAGGAAAGATATGCCGTCACTTAGGAATCACGAGGAACCATAGTGCTATTGATATTACAGATAATCCCTCATTTTATCTTAAAGATTCTTCTCTTACTCCCCCCTATGAAGCCACTCCCCGTATCGGTATTAGTCGAGGACAAGACAAGCTTTGGCGATTTGTCGTCAAATCTTCAAAAAAGATTACGCTTTTAAAAGAGTCTTTATGCCAGGAAGGCTAATCGTATTTCACCAGCTTTTGGAGGAAATCCAGGTAAACTTGTGGCTTTTCAAAGGGTTCCGATTCTTTTTGCTTTCTTGAAAAAAGAACTCTGGAAAAAGGAAATTTGAATTGTTATATGAAAGGTAAGAAGAGCTTTTTGCGAGGGTAATGATCCAATCTATGACTGATGCAACGACAACTCTGCCTAGTATTAGTGTAAATTCTAGTCTCTGGGCAAAATTGAGTGATCCAGCCATTCGGGGAGCTCTCTTTAAGGTGTGTTCCTGCTTATGTTTTTCTGGAATTAACGGCATTGTTCGTTATTTTACCTTAAGTGCCCAAGAAGCTGATCTTACGCCTCTGCCTCCAACAGAGCTAGCCTTCTTTGAAACTTTCTTTGGTTTCCTGTTTATTCTTCCCTGGGTCTTATCAACGGGAAAAGCAGCCTTTAAAATCACAAACTCTCACCTTTATATTGCTCGCGCCTTTGCTTCATCGATGGGTATTATTCTATGGTTTACGGCTCTTTCAAAGATGCCAATCGTTCAAGTCGTTGCCTTTAAATATTGTGGCCCTCTCTTTACTATCTTAGGGGCTAAGATTTTCCTTGGAGAAAAATGTGGGTGGGCACGTGCAGTTGCCATTGGAACAGCCATTTTTGGGGCTCTCCTTATTACAGGTCATGAACTTTTTGAAGGCGAGGCCGACTTGTTGGATATTGGCCTTTTAGCTCTCTTCCCCATGGGCGCGAGTGCTTGCTATGTTGCATCCGCCGTCCTTGCCAAAAAACAGGTCAAAAATGATGCGCCTCAAACTGTCATTCTTTATCTTTTTCTGCTTTCCCTTCCTATCCTAGGAACAGCTGCTTTTTATCAATGGGTTCCTCCACTGCACTGGCAATGGCCATACCTTCTTGCAATGGGAGGGCTTTTAGCCGCTGCTTATATTTTCTTACAACATGCGTATGTTATTGCTGATATTACATATCTCGTGCCGATGAGCTTCACGCGTCTTATCGCAGGAGCCCTTATTGGCATGATCTTCTTTAATGAATGGCCGGTTATCTGGACATGGCTTGGATCTTTCCTTATTCTTATTGCAACAGTTAGCCTTTGTAAGCACGAGGTCCAGCATATGCAAAAAAAACAAGCGGCCCTACCACGTCCTAGTCTCGCATGACTAATACGGCAATGACCTTCTGGACAGCCTCTCCCCATTTTCGGGGAGCTTTTTGGAAGATATCATCCTTTTTATGTTTCTCAGCAATTAATGGTATTGTTCGCTATCTTTCTCAAGTCGCCACACTTAACGGGCAAACGCCCCTGCCTGCCTATGAAGTTGCGTTTTTCCAAAATCTACTCGGACTCATTTTTCTTATTCCATGGATTATTCAAAACGGTCCTGAATCCCTTAAAACACATAATCCTTTCTTACAAACCTTCAGAATTATTTTGTCAGCCATTGGAATTGTCCTATGGTATATCTCGATTAGATATATGCCCCTTGCCCAAGCTGTGGCCCTTATGTTTTTAGGCCCCCTTATTACCGCTATGGGGGCTAAATTATTTCTTAAAGAGCGGATTGGCAAAGAGCGTAGTCTTGCTATTTTAATTGGCTTTGTGGGAGGGGGGCTCATTTCCCATACAACCTTTGAATCGAGTGCTTTCAGTCTTATAGCCATCCTCCCTATTTTGGCAGCCACCTGTTTTTCCGGGGCTACCCTGATGATTCGAAGACTCACAAAGGATGACTCTCCTCAACTTATTGTTGTTTATCTTCTTTTCTTTATGCCTTTTGTTCTTTTTATCCCGACTTTTTTTTATGGTGTATGGCCTGAAAATTGGCAATGGCCCTGGCTTTTAATGATGGGAGGACTTGCAGCAGGCGCCCATCTTTGTCTCAGTAAGGCATATGCATCAGCGGAGGTGAGTTACCTCATCCCCTATGGTTTCACAAAATGGTTTGCTAGTGCCTTTATAGGTTTTGCTGCCTTTAGCGAAGTCCCTTCCTTTTGGACATTCTTTGGTGCATTTATCTTGATGGGAGCTATTATTTCCCTTGGCTACGGAGATACAAGACGCCACCCTTTTCGTCAGACATCTATGGCAAGCCATCCTTAATATAAATCAAATTGCCCCTATCTTAAAAAAACGTGTTCTTCTCTCTGTCTATCTGGCATAATAATTATATAATGAGGAGGATTTCATGAAATTATTAAGTACAGCCTTCGGAAATTTTGATTCAATTCCCATCAAACACACGAGTGAAGGGGAAGATATCTCCCCTCCGTTAAGATGGCAGGGTGTACCCGATGGAACCCGCTCTCTCGCTCTTATTTGTGAGGACCCAGACGCACCGCACGGAACATGGGATCACTGGGTACTATACAATATTCCTCCGTCAATCAGTGTATTAGCTGAAGGACTTAAACAACTTCCTCATGGAATTCAAAGTTGCCGCAACAGTTGGGGAAAAACCGGCTACGGTGGTCCTAATCCTCCCAGTGGTAATCACCGTTATTTCTTCACACTTTATGCACTCGATACAGTTCTTCAACTTCCCGAAGGAGCTACAAAAGCAAATCTCATCAATGTGATGCGCGGCCATACCCTTGCTGAAGCTGGTCTTGTTGGCACCTATCAACGCAGGCATGGGTAAAGAGGTCATAGGGTTTAGGTTTATTTGATGAGACTAAGATAACTTTAACTCAGTAAAAATCCTATTCAATTTTTTTCTTCACAGTTTTAGGAAGTGGCCGTGGGGTTTGTCGAACGTCAATTTCTTGTTCCTGAGCTTTGAGCTTTTCGTACTCATCCCAGTTACTTGCCGCCCGCATTTTGTCTTTCTTGTTCATATGAGCTTGTTTTACTGTCCGTTCTTCCTGTTCTTGCACACATTTGTCAAATTCACGAGTCCCTATTTTATACCCAGCATTTAAACAACATGAACGATGAGCAGCAACATGATTTGGGTTATTCACAGAAAAATGACATCCCGAAAGGAGAGCAAAAAATGGGAGAAAAAGGATGATCCTTTTCATAAAATAAGAGTCCTTATAACTGGCTTTGGAGTTTAGCTTCAACTTCTCTTTTCTTAATCTCAACTTTTTGTTGTTCTATCCAATTCTTCTCTTCAAGAGCTTGAGCTTTTCTAGATTGTACAGCAAGTTTTTCTTCTCTTTCTTCTTGCTCTTTTACACAATTTGCAAATTCTGGTGTTCCCCCTTTATATCCGTATTCATAACATCGAGAACGATAACTTTCGAGTTGAGCATCCCGTGGGGTTGGCGCTTGGCATGCAGACAATACACCAAGAAAGGGGAGAAAAAACAATGCATTTTTCATAAACATCTCCATCTACTTCACTGGAGCGGGTGAAGGGAATCGAACCCTCATCTGAAGCTTGGGAAGCTCCTGCTCTACCATTGAGCTACACCCGCTAATTTTTTGGGTTATACAAAATTGATTAAATTCATGCAAGCCTGTTATTTATTAGACAACTTTCAAATAGATTTAAAGACTACTATAGCACTTATCTAATCTCTTTAATTTATCCATTTGCAATAGGAACAGCCAAAAGCAGTTCTAAAGATTTCTTGTTACGATTAACCTAGATAACAATTGAGCGTCCTCATTTTAAGTTTAGTATAACATGCATCTCAGAAAGGTATTTAATTGCTAGAATTGAAAATCATAGCCTTGTCTTTACCAATATGAAGCCTCTCCTTACATTATCATTGTAATTTCATTTAAATTCCTTAAAATTCTAATTCGATACACTTAATTAAAGAAAGACAAACTCATGATTCCTTCCTTAAAACGCAGCTGGATGGTCTGGGCATGTGCTGCACTTTTCTTCTGTTATCAATTTTTACTTCGTGTATCACCCAGTGTCATGACACATGAGCTCATGAGCGATTTTCATGTAGATGCGTGTGCTCTTGGAACACTTACCTCATTTTATTTTTATGCTTATGCGAGTTTACAGCTTCCTGTTGGAACACTTCTCGACAAATTTGGTCCCCGTCGTCTTTTAACCTGTGCAGCTTTACTTTGCACAGGAGGAAGCCTCCTTTTTTCCTCCGCTGAAACGGTCATGCTGGCATCTATGGGACGCTTTCTTATTGGTGCAGGATCGGCTTTTGGTTTTTTAAGCTGTATGAAACTCGGCACACTGTGGTTTCCTCCTCAACGGATTTCAATGGTTGTAGGACTTACACTTCTTCTTGGTACATCAGGGGCTATGTCTGGCAGCTATCCTATGTCTTTTCTTGTAGATGCATTAGGTTGGCGACATGCTGTTTGGGTAACAGCTGGGGGAGGTATTTTTCTTGCTCTCCTTATTGCCTTGGTCGTACGCGATCACCCTCCAAGAAAGTTAGAAGCCTACATTGAGCAACACCATGCTTACGGAAATCCCCCCTTAAGCATTTGGGAAGGCATCCAAGTTATTTTAAAGAAAGGACAAACCTGGCTTCTCGCCTTTTACGGAATTATGATGTATGTCCCTCTAGCAGGGTTTGCAGATATGTGGGGTGTTCCTTTTTTAATTCAAGTTCATCATATGGATAAGCAAGCCGCGTCTCTTTCTACCTCTTTTCTCTATCTAGGCGTAGGCTTAGGAACGCCTCTCTTTGCCTTTCTTTCCGACCGTTTTCAACAATTTAGATTTTCCCTGTTAGGATCAGCTTTGGGGGCCTTAGTCCCTTTTACCCTCATTATCTATGGTCCCGATCTTCCAAATTTTATGGTTATTGTAACCCTTTTTATTGCTGGTCTCTTACTGGGAGGGCAATTCATGGCGTATTCTATTGTTTGCGAAATTAATCCTCTCTCTGTCAGTGGGATGGCAACAGGCTTTCAAAATATGATTTGCCTTCTTAGCGGCGTCATTTTTCAGCCCTTTATCGGAAAACTTCTTGATCTCTTTTGGATAGACGCTTACGAAAATGGCATTCGACTTTATTCAAGCGCCATGTATCAAATGGCCTTAACGAGCATCATTGTAGCTTTACTTTTTGCAACTTTAGCGTCTCTTTTCGTTCGTGAAGCTTATCCTGAACGAGATTAATTTCTCAATTGACCCTTCAGAAAGGGACCGCTACAGTTCACTACTTTACTATAGGAGCAAAATGTAACTTACTTGCTCCTCTTAAACCAAAAGGATTTTACAATGTTGTTTTCCAAAAGTTGGCTCATTTGGGGGTGTGCTGCTCTATTTTATTGCTATCAATTTATGCTACGTGTGTCTCCAGGTGTAATGGCGGAAGATCTTATGGTTTCCTTCCAAGTTGATGCCTGCGCCCTTGGAACCCTTACAGGTTTTTATTATTATACTTATGCTGCTCTTCAGATCCCTGTAGGAACGCTCATGGACCGTTTTAAACCACGCCGCCTTCTTACTTTTGCTGCCGTTTTGTGTAGTATTGGAGCGCTTGTATTTTCTTCCGCAGATTCTCTATATGTTGCTGCTTTTGGTCGCGCGATGATTGGGGCAGGTTCTGCCTTTGCCTTCCTAAGTTGTCTCAAACTTGGAACGCTCTGGTTCCCTTCACAGACATTGCCATTGGTTGTCGGTATGACCCTTCTCCTAGGAACAACGGGAGGAGTTTCAGCGGGCTACCCCATGGGTTGGCTTGTCGAATTTTCAGGCTGGCGCCATGCTATGTGGCTCGTTGCATTTGTAGGGTTTGCTCTTGCAACCCTTGGCTGGGCTATTGTCCGTGACAAAGCTCCAGATCATTTAGAGGAAGCCATTCTTAAAAGCCATGGAGATCAAGAAAAACATCTTCCTTCAACAGGACTTTTAGTAAGCATCATTGAGGTCATAAGTAAACCTCAAAGCTGGTTTATCGCGCTTTATGGCTTATTTATGTACGTCCCCCTTGCAGGGTTCGCAGACCAATGGGGTCCCCATTTCTTTATATCTGTTTATAAATTCGATAAGGCCACCGCAGGGGCTATTAATTCGGCTATGCTCATTGGAATTGGAGCAGGTGCTCCTTTATTTCCCTTTGTATGTAAGTATTTCAACGCCTATAAGCCCGCTGTTTTTATTGCAGCGTTAGGAGCTTTAATCTGTTTATCTGCTGTATTCTACCTCCCTTCTCTTCCCTTTTGGCTTCTTTTTAGCCTATTGATGCTGGCAGGATTTTTCCTCGGAGGTCAATTTCTTGGTTTTTCGATGACGTGTGCTCTAAACCCTTTATCTGCAAGCGGCACGGCGGGTGGTTTTCATAATATGCTTTGCATGTTGAGTGGCGTCATTTTTCAGCCCTTCATTGGATGGTTACTCGATTTTAGCTGGAAGGGGGGATATATAAATGGGATTCGCGCCTATACATCTTCCGATTATACTTTTGCCCTTAGTTCAGTTACGATTTGTCTTTTCTTAGCTTGTCTCATAATATTATTGATTGAAGAAAAATACTCAAAACAAGGTGAAAAACATGAAACCTAAGCTTCCAATGTTACTTACACTAGGCTCTCTTTTTGGCTTTCAGGCCTTTTCTGGAATTGAAATTAAGGATCCATGGGTACGTGCTTCCGCAGGACCTAATTCTGCTCTCTACATGACAATAGTGAACACCTCCCCCCACCCTGTTAAATTGATTGGCTCTACTGTAAGTGAGTGTCATCATGCCGAACTCCACACGCATGTCCATGATGGAGAAATTATGAAAATGCAGGAAGTCGACTTCATTGAAATCCCTGGTAATGGGACTCAAGAATTAAAACCTGGTGGCCATCATGTCATGCTCATGAAACTTCATCACCCTCTCGAAGAAGAAAAGACCGTTCATGCAAAATTTATTTTTGAAAATGAGAAGCCCATTGAACTTAAAGTCCCTATATATACAGGAGCAGAACGCTGATATTAGTTATAAAAATCTCTTAGTGTAGCCATGCAATCAGGCATGATAATTGTTTCTTTCATTGATACATCTAATCCTGCATAATATCTCATTGTGTGCCTCCCTTTTAGTTTCGCTATTTCTATCTCCTACCTCAGGGGGCTATTATAGTATGTAGCGAAGTATTTCTTATGATTGCTCTTCATCAGGATCGTCTCCATGTTCCTCATCAAAATTATCCTCACGAGGAGCTTCATAACTAAAATAAACCTTCCTCTCCTCATAAGGCTCAATAATCATCCTAAGAGAAGTAGAAACTCGAAAGGAAGGAGAAGGTTGGGTCAATTCGGCACAGTTAGATTGGTTTGGTATAAGGTTGGGCCTAGGTAGAATATTTTTAAAAGATAGAAGATAGTTGCTAAAGGAGTTAAAAGTGCTCTGAAGAGGAGCAGAAACATGCAAGGGAATAGGTTGAAAGGATGGGGGGGAGAATTTAAATCCACTCGCTAGAGAAACAGTAACACCTGGAGATTCCAAGTGAAAAAGCGTGAGGCTAGCTCCCACAGAATGTTGTCTAGTACGTGGAAAATCTCTCGTTTCAAATATTTTTAAATTATTCGTATCGTCATCAACTCCGATAATATGTGTAAAAATATTTTCAGGATAGATGACTTCTAACGCAAAAGCTTTTTGCCGAAAATACTGCGTGTTCTCGAAGTTAAAAGCATTTTTTAAGGCAACAATGTTACCGTTTTTATATCCTTTCAGTTTAACAGCTCCACCTGAACCGACGGCAAAATCTTCTAGCTCTGTTTTTTTATCAGGTATAACACCAAAAAAATGACCTAATCCTGTAGGAACAATGGCGTGTTGGACGACTTCATCAAGATTATCCCACGCGGTAGCAACGACAACAGCAATTCTTTCCTCTTGAAAATAGGCAAGAGCTTCTCGAATATTTCCCTTTAATGTATGAGAGGTTCTGTGCCCATCTTCTTCTGTTATGACGCCATGACAATCAAGAATGATGCCAATGTTATTAGCATCTACCTTGCTGGTACGAAGTGTCTTAACGTACTTTACAATTTCATCAATCTCTGTGATAAATATAGGACCTGCATGAAGTATAGAATAACTTACACAAATATAAAACAGAAGAAATAAATTAACAAATATTTTATATAAATACATTATGTAAATACCTCTTAAATTTAATGATCAAACAACAGTTGTTTATACGTTTATACTACATTGAAATCAATCATTTTTACATCACTTAACCACACATTAATTGTCCAATCCTCAATATGCCTTCACCCGCAAAAAGAGCAAAGTATCTTAAATATCATTTTTTACTTGAATTCAATTATAATGCCCCGTATCTTTAAGTTAAATAAGATTAATTCTCTAACAATGCTTGAGAGGAAATTGTAAGCTGCATCATTTTTTCTAGAAGTGTAAGAATAACTTTAGAGAAAGAATTGAATGATGAAAGTAGAAACAGAGATGTTATTCTTTGATTTAACGAATTTAAAAATAAACAATTATTGATAAGTTTAATAGGTATTGAATATGCTCTTTAAGAATTTTTTAGCCAAGATTTTGAATAAGACTCCAATTTTAGCTGCAGCCGGCTTTTTATTTGGAACTATTTTTACCAACACAACTTGGGCGATGGAGGAGACGATCAAAGATGCACATATCGCTATTCCCTTTAAGAGCCATATACAAACTTATGCTTCTTTCTTTAGTTATGATTTTAATTATCTAGAAGAAGCAAGGCAGGTTGTTGCGCACGCTCATTTTTTACCAGAAGAAATTCGTTCGTTTTTTGAAAAAAGTGCTAAAACCTATGATCGAAAACAATTCCTTAAATATTTTGAACTACAGGATAATACTCAATTCTTATTAAACCTGGATCCTGAAAACGCAAACATCCTCAGTGAGGAAAGACTCTCACTTTTAGATGCTGAAAGTAAATTAAAATTTCAAAAAATTTGTTTATCTGAAATAAAATCAATATATGAACCTTATTTAACAAATATAAAATATATCATAAAAATAAATGGAAGAATAAACACAGAGCTTTTCGATTCTTTTCTATTTCACATATTGGGAGTAGGAAAAGCTTATTCAGGTTGGTTCTCGGAAGAAGAAGCTAATCAGCGTTATTCCTACTCTGCATATAATATAACCCGTCTTTTGCAGGGTCTACATGAAGTTCAATTTTTAAAAAATTCTGATTTTGGGTCTCTCCTATCTTTAAAAAACTCCTATTCCCCTGCTGATCGATTAAAGTGCTTTAATGAAAAAGGTAAGGAAAGTATTTCGACTCTTGTCATTGCTGGTGGTCATGTAGGGCGAGTTGGAATTGAATCTATTACTCAATACAGAAATACGTTAACAATTGATCTTTCTCCTTTACAAGCTCCAGACATTATTTCTGATATTAACAATTCAGATCTTTTGAATGGACTTGTTACATATTATCGAGGAGCTCTGGATTATATTTACGATACGAGTAATGTCTCTAACTTTACAATTTTTTGCCCAGAAACGATGGAGTGTTTGGCTCATTTATTGCGACCAGGAGGGCAGCTCATAAGTACCAATTCCTTAAATCAGCACAAGCCTATAGAAAGGACGACGGCAAATCATCTGATGGAAAAATATAGTTTTAAGCCTATTTATCGAGAGGAAGATGTTGATTCGATTATTGCACTTGAAAAACAAGACGCTCCCTTTTAGTTGATAGAACGTTACCGCGTTTTTTACTCAATTTTGAGATAGGGCACACATCCTAGTCGTATATAATGAACAGAAGTTAAATGACGTATTAAACTCAATATTCAGTCCTGTTTTACGGAATACCGGAAAGAACTCTTTTTTGTAAGCCTTTTCCCCATTGTCAGAAATTATAGAACATAAACATAATAAGTAAGGACAGAAGAGAGCAGAACATGGTAAAGAAAGCTACACATGAATGAATAACGGAGATATGAGAAATGTTTTTTAATTCTATAGTGAGAGCAGGTATTTTCAGCATTCTACTTTTAGGCGTTACCAACAATGGGTGGGGGGGATACAGAGAAAACGACTTTTACATGGAGAGAATTCCTAGAAGAAACACAGCTCAGGTAGCTATACTATACTATGAGGAAACAGAATACGAAAACTCATATAATCAAAGACCCATCTCGACCCTTAGGTGCGTAATTAATGCTATAAATTGGTTGGTGCCCCCGATAATTGTCCTTTGCTCGGCATATTTTGCATATCTTAAAGAAACTGAGGACAAGTCTTAGAAAAAGGGATTACTTTGCAGATTTCTCCAAAGTTTTTAGAAACACTTCGTTCCCGTTTATCTCTTTCGGAAATTATCGGTGAGAAGGTTAAGCTTACACGAAAGGGGAGAGAGTTTCTAGGTCTTTGTCCTTTTCATCATGAAAAGACCCCCTCATTTACGGTTAATGAAGAAAAGGAATTTTATCATTGTTTTGGCTGTGGCGCTCATGGGGACATTATACGTTTTTTAATGGAAGCTCACAACTATACATTCATGGAAGCTGTTAAAGAGCTTGCTATTCGTGCCGGTCTTTCCTTGCCACAAGATGGTCCTCAAAGTGAAACCAAGCCTCAAGAAGATTTAAATGCATTGCGAGAGGTTGTGAATGAGGCGAATCTCTGGTTTCAGAAAAATTTATTCTTAGCCAAGCATGGAGAAGCTCTGCGCTATACAGAACGTAGAGGACTTACTCGTGAGACTTTAAAAAGGCTAGGTCTTGGTTATGCTCCTGAGGGCCATCACAATCTTGAAACTTACTTGAAAAATAAAGGTTTTTCTAATGAGATTCTGTTAAAAGCTGGGCTTCTGGTACAGGGAGAATCAACATCCACACCCTACGACCGCTTTAGACGCCGACTCATATTTCCCATCCTAGACTCCAGAGGGAAAGTTGTTGCTTTCGGCGGACGTCTTTTAGAGAAAGGCGAACCCAAATACCTTAATTCGCCTGAAACTCCTCTTTTTTCCAAAGGAAAGTTACTCTACGGATTCTATTATGCCAAAGAGAAAGCCTCAACGGACCCCCTTATTGTTGTGGAGGGTTACATGGACGTTATTTCTCTTTATCAAGCCGGTTTTAAGGGAGCTGTAGCCCCACTTGGAACTGCCCTTACAGAAGACCAAATATTACTCGCTTGGAGGCTTGATCCTGAACCTATTTTATGCTTTGACGGGGATACGGCAGGACTTAAAGCTGCTGCAAGGGCTGCTGAACGGGTTCTTCCTCTATTAAAACCAGGCTATTCATTACGCTTTGTTTTTCTCCCTCAAGGAGAAGACCCAGATAGCTTAAGCCAAAAAGGAACTCTTTTTAAAACTCTTATCCAACAATCTCATCCTCTCTTAAATACTCTCTGGATGTTCTTAACAAATGGACGAACATTCAAAACACCAGAACACAAAGCTGCTCTCCAAAAACAATGCAGTCTTTGGTGTCAAGCTATTCAAAATTCAGATGTCAGGAAAAATTATCAGTATGCTTTTAAAGATTTTTTTTATCGTGATATCGTAGTAAAGAAAGATGTTAAGCAACCGATTTCTTCATTAAAAAAGGGAAATGTAAATTTTTTATCAATTCATGAACGTCTTCTTCTTGCAATTTTAGTAAATCATCCCAAATTATTAGATGAGACAAGTGATGATTTTGCTTTTTTAGAATTTAAAGATGCACGCCTTCATGAGTTGAAGGATACTATTCTGTATTATTATGCAGAACAGAACCTTGAAGAGGTAAGCTTGAAGGATTTTCTCCTTCGCCAAGGGTATGAAAAGGAATTAGATACTATTCTATCCCCTCAGGTTCTTATTCATGGGGCTTTTGCAAAATCCTCTGCATCCCTCGAAGAAGCACGCTTGGGGTGGAGAGAGGTTTTTCGTCATCACCAGCATGATTTAGATAAAAAGGATCTCCAAGCCGCTCAGGATATTTTGGCTGAAGAAATGTCGGAAACGGCTTGGAAGCGATTCAAAATGCTGAAAATTAGTATTCTGTCTCAGGATTAGGTTGTATTTTCAATGCTAAATATGGTTTAGTGTTCAATAAATTAACGAGGTAGATTTCATGACCACAAGAGCAACGTCAATTGCTGAAATGTCTGATCTTGACGAGAAGGATATCAAAGAAACTTTGGGAGAGAAAGCAATTAAAGGCCTCCTCGCCCAAGGAAAGCAACGCGGCTACATTACCTATGAAGAACTCAATGAAGTTTTGCCTGAAGACAAGCTAAACTCTGAACAAATCGAAGACATTATGTCTATGATCTCAGACATGGGTATCAATGTCGTCGAAGACGAGGAAGCCGAGCAAGGCGAAAAACCCCAACGCGTACGCGCTGATGAAGAGGAAGAAACCGAGGCAGCCGAAGAAAGTGAAGCAGGGCGCACCGATGACCCCGTTCGCCTGTATTTAAGGGAAATGGGAAGTGTAGAACTTCTCTCTCGAGAAGGTGAAATTGAAATCGCCAAACGTATCGAGTCCGGGCGAGAAATGATGATTGGGGCTATTTGTGAAAGTCCTCTTACCATTCGAGCCATTGTGGCCTGGCGCGATGCTCTTAATCAAGATCAAATGCTCTTAAGGGATATCATTGATATCGAATCTACTTATAGCCGGGGTCCTTCCGATGAAGAGGCTGTTGCCGAAGATTTTGAAGATGAAAGCCTTTTAGTTGCAGCTCCCCTTGTTGAAGAACCTTTAGATGAAGAAGCTGGGTTTTCTGATGACGACGCAGCTGGTCTTTCTATTTCTGCCATGGAGGATTCTTTACGTCCCCAAGTTGTTGAGACATTTGATCAAATTGCTAAAACCTATGCTCAGCTTCGCAAACTTCAAGAACAACGTTTAAAAGGTCTTCATGAAGGGAAAGTACCTTCTTCTTCCGTCGAAAAGAAATATGAGGAGCAACGTCAAAAGCTTATCGATCTCATGGAAGGAATCCATCTCAATGCACCTCGTATTGAGCAGCTGGTTGAACAACTTTATGCCCTCAATCGTAAGCTTGTAGGTCTAGAAGGTCGCCTTTTACGGCTTGCTGAAAGCAACGGAGTCAAACGCGAAAAATTCCTTGAACAGTACTATGGTGATGAGCTAGATCCGGAGTGGTTTGAAAAAATTGCTTCTCAATCAGACAAAAACTGGAAGAAATTTGTAGAAAAGAACAAAGAAGAAGCTCAAGAAATTCGTCAGAATATTGCTGAAGTGGCAACCGAATCTGGACTTCCTATCTCTGAGTTTCGACGTATCGTAGGAACGGTACAAAAAGGAGAGCGTGATTCCTCACGAGCAAAAAAAGAGATGATTGAAGCCAATCTGCGCCTTGTCATCTCTATTGCTAAAAAATACACAAACCGTGGTCTCCAATTCTTGGATCTCATTCAAGAAGGTAATATTGGTTTGATGAAAGCTGTTGATAAGTTTGAATACCGACGTGGTTATAAGTTTTCAACCTACGCTACGTGGTGGATTCGCCAAGCTATTACTCGCTCTATTGCTGATCAAGCGCGCACCATCCGTATTCCTGTGCATATGATTGAAACCATTAACAAATTAGTAAGAACATCGCGTCAAATGCTTCATGAGATTGGCCGTGAGCCCACTCCTGAAGAGCTCGCTGAAAAATTAAAAATGCCGCTTGATAAAGTGCGCAAAGTCATGAAAATTGCAAAAGAACCTATCAGTCTTGAAACACCGATAGGAGATGAAGAAGATGGACATTTAGGTGACTTTATCGAGGATAAGAACGCAGTCGTGCCCGTTGATGCAGCCGTTCTCTCAAATTTACGAGAAACAACAACACGTGTTTTGGCAAGTCTTACACCTCGTGAAGAGCGTGTTCTTCGCATGCGGTTTGGTATTGGCATGAACACAGATCATACCTTAGAAGAAGTTGGTCAACAGTTTGCCGTCACACGTGAACGTATTCGTCAAATTGAGGCGAAAGCTCTACGCAAACTTAAGCATCCTAGCCGGTCACGAAAACTGCGGAGCTTCTTAGATACATAAGAGAAAAGAACCCTAAGGGCTCTATTTCATTAAACTCAAGACACCTCTTGAGATTCTTATCATTTCAGCATAGAAATCATAAGAGAAAAAATAACGGAGAGAAATATGACATTAGTCCGCGCCTTATGGGGAATGATGGCTTTTTTATTGTTGGCAGGGTTGATTGGCTTGTCTATGTGGGGTATCCCTGCGCCTTCGATACAGATAGAAAAAGTTATTCCGAATGAAAAACTACCTCAGTAATTTCTTTCTTCTAGGAGCTTCTTTTTTATCTCTAACTTTTACCAACGCTACAGCTCAACCTATTCAACTCGTGCCGAAAACAGATAATTCACCTCTATCTTTTACTCCCCGCTTGCCTCTTCAAGAAGAAATGGGGTTTTGGGAAGGAACTCCTCCCACTGTTTTTGAAACCTACTTTCAACCACTTCCCATTGGGTTGATCTCTCCTGTTTTACAAACCATGAGAAACGCGATCCTTAAGGAAAAGTACACTCCTCTTCTCAATAATACCTTCTATCAACAAACTTTATTTTCTCACCTGATAGAGAGTGGCCAACTTAAAGAAGCAGAAGAATTTCTCTTAGGAACGAGCTTGGCTGAAAAAGAAATTCTCCTGATTAATCTTCAATGGCTTGAGAGTGAACAAAAAAAAGCATGCGAAAAGATTACAAATCTTATGCGTAGCTCTGCAAATTCTGAATGGAAAAAGCAAAATATTTATTGTCTCTATCTCAACGGTGAGAAAGAACGGGGGAAAATAGCTGCCGAATTACTGAGTGAATCAAATCCAAGTGATTTTCCTCTTATTGGAGCTCTTTTTGATTCCTCTTCTCATCCTCATTATGAAGATTCGATAGGAAAGTCACCTTTTCTTTTGACAGTTTGGTGCGCAACGGGTCAGGATATTCCGGAAGATGCTCTCATAAAGCTTTCCCCTTCAACCTTAGCACTTATAGCGCACGCAGAGAAAATACCACTAGGAACCCGCCTCGCCGCTGGTGAACGAGCTATCATGATGGGAACGCTTGAGGGTGATTTCGTTTTAAATCTCCTTAAAGATGCCTCTTCAAGAGGGTTTTTAGAAAAATTCATAGAGGCGTTAAAACCTCCAAAAGCTGAAACTTTATTGTCTCTTTTTGAGGAAGCCCACCGGAGTCATAAACTTGGACTTTTGGGGAAAGTGTTTAAACCTATTCTTTCAAAAATAGCCCCTTCACCCGAAACTCTTGAGCTTGCTCCCTATTTGGTTCGTTCATTTTTAGAGGGTGGAGAAAAAGATCTGGCTCAAAAATGGGGTACATATTTTATGCGTGAAGCCCCGGATGAAGCTGTTTCCATACTCCCTCTTCTTCACCTTGCTTTTCCACAAAACAAGTGGGGTGAGCCCCAACTTAAGGCTTGGCAAACTTATCAAACGCGTATTCATCCCCAGGATGCAATGCAAAATTCTTATATATTACGGCGTCTTCTAGAGGTTTTAGGTGAAAGTCCTGGTCCTGCCATAAAAGGCGAGCCTAATGCTCCCTCTTGGCGGCAAGAAAAACTTCTTTTTGATGAAAAAGCGCTTGATCTCTTAGACTCTGCTGCAACAAGCAAACGAAAAGGGGAAGTCTTTCTGTTAGTCCTCTCCTTGATTGGAAAAGAACCACTTCAAGATCTTTCACCAGATAAACTTATCCGCCTTATCAGTTCGCTCACTAAGGCTGGGTGTAAAGAGGAGGCTCGTTCTCTTGCACTAGAATTTTTACTCGCAAAAGGAATTTAGAGAAGAATTCTACAGCTCATCACTTACTTGTCTCTTTCAACTCCAACGATTCAATCAATTGAAGTGTGGAAGGATCATCAGAAAAGATATTTTTTAAGATATTAGAATAACGGGCAATATTCACGCGCTTTAGTCCATATGTTCGCATGTCTTCAGAAAAACTGGAAAGTTCTTTATGGCCTTCTAATAATTTTTTTCTCAAAACATCTTGAATTCTTTTCTTTTCGCGAGGTTCTAGTTTATTAATTCCATAAATTCCTATGACATTTAAAAATTCTCCGCTATCGAAGGCTTTATTCTCCATATCCCTTAAAGCTATTTTTTCTAAAAGTAGGTCAAAATAATTTCTAAAAGCAATAACTTGGCTTCTTGTAAACTTGCTTTCAATGTCTTCACAAAACTGTTCATCTTCGATGGTATGTAAGAGCTGCACGCTCATTTTTTTCTTTCTCTTTATGGCAGCCATAAGCTCTCCTATAAAACCTTCCACTATTTCTTTATATTGCAAAGGGTTTTTGCTTTGAAAGATTGTTTTAAGGTATCGCTTTAGGATGATTAACCGCAATGTCTCTCGGTTACCTTTATAAACACTAACATCATTTGACTTCTGCAAGAGGAACTCGCACAATTCCAAAGCTTCCTTCTCCCGATTCAGGGAAACATATGCCTTTATAAGCTCCAACTTATTGATAAAATAAGGTTTATTGCGCTCCTCGAGACACTTTATGTGATCATCTTGTTTTCCTCTTAGAGAAAAAACTTCTGAAAAAAGTTCCATTAATTCATCATATTCATTTGTATTTAATTCTTTAAAATAAAATTTGTAGAAGTTTACAATACGCTCAACTACGTCAAAACTTAAGGGTTCCTTCCAACCAACTATATTGTAATGACGAAACAAATACATATTCTGTCTCCACAGAGGATGTTCAGGACAATACATAGCCCAAAAAGGTTGACCTAATAGCCATTCATACCGTTTTTTGAGCTTCCAACCCTCCTGGCGCCACCCCTTTACCTCTCCTATATCTGTATCCTGAGGCAGTAATAAAGAAAGCGTTCTCGAAAAGGCACTTAAACTTTGCGTTGCCTCTTCATCTTTACAATCTCTTAAAAGTGCTCCAGCCCTTAAATGGCGATGCAACGCCAAATGATTGTGAGAATCTCTTACTAACCGCGCAAAATCTCCATAATTAAAGGCTGTGTTTCTGAAAACTGCTATGAGCCTTTCTTGGAGCTTTGGAGACGTGTTTACAATGGATTTTATGACTGGCATAGCATAAGGGCCCTCTATGGCAAGAGGGTCAAGTCGATCGAGTAGAAGTAATACATGAGTTGGTCGGTGGAATACACGACGGGTAAATTCTTCAGGCGATGCATTCCACGTACTCTCCGAAAGAAACCACCTTTCAAGATAACGAAACACCATCTGAAGTTAGTTTCCAGTTTTTACAAACGCGCCGGGCATTCTTATTAGCATCTTCAGTAAGAAAAGTAAAAATAATCTGAGGTACACCTTGAGGAAGATCCATAAAATGGCATGGAAAGTTCTCGTCTTTCTTAGTAGTTACGGCTCGAGTTTGTTCTTCTACCATAGGCTTGAAGGTGTGTCGTAGTGGGTTACCATCGTGCTCATCTTTTGGAATTTTTCTTTTTGAAGATGAATTTCCTCCCTGAACAGGGAGAAAAGCTAAACTTACAACAAGAACAATTAAAATATTCAACGCAAATTTTATAGTCGTTTTTAACATATTACAAACTCTATTCATTTTAATTAATGCTGCTGCGCTATAAAATACAATAGCAATGCTGTCAAAACACAAATATATCTTCTATTTCATTTTTCCCAAAGGGGTATATAAGTTTTCTTGTGAGGACAATAAAATATTAAAAACAGCCCATATCTTTTGAAATGGTCTAATAATTGTTCCAAGGATACCCATCTCGATCATTCCATTGTCCTCCTCATCAAATAATGTGGAAAGACTTTCCAAAAAAGTTTTGCTTTGAGGATAAATATGAACCTCTGTTTCTGGTGCAAGGTTAGCTTCTTTCTTTGCTAAATCTAATGCTGTGTGTAATCCTCCAAGTTGATCCACAAGACCAAGCGCAAGGGCTTGTTCACCTGTCCATACACGTCCTCTAGCTACTTTCTCGACTTGATCAAGCGTCATATGACGTCCTTTTGCAACGCGAGCCGTAAAGCCATTATAAATGTGATCAAGTTCCGCGTTTAGCTTTGCCCATTGGGCTGGAGTATAAGATTGAGCCATGCTCCACATATTTGCATTCTCACTCGTCGTAATGCTGCCCCATTTAATCCCTAGCTTTTCAAAGAGGCCGGAAAGGACAAACTTTCCGCCAAAAACACCAATAGAACCTGTCAATGTTGCTGGTTGGGCAACAATCTTTGTTCCTGCAACAGCTATCCAATACCCTCCAGAAGCGGCGGCATCACTCATCGAAATAATAACAGGTTTTTTCTCATGCTCTTTAGCATAGTTAATGATACCATAAATGGTTTCGGAAGCAGAAGGAGACCCTCCTCCTGAATTAATACGATAAACAATTGCTTTAACATCCTTGTCTTCAATAGCTTCCTTAAATGCCTTATAAGTTGAATTCGAGCTAATCCCCATTTCATCCCAAAGGCCGTCTCCCCCATCTCGACTAATAGAACCAGACCCAAATATCAGGGCAACTTTGTCCCCTTCAAGGGTATGGCTAAAGGTGGCGATATAAGATTTCATACCTATAAATTCAATATCTTTTCCTACCTTTTCTTGGATAACGGGCACAAGATTGTGACGAAAATCAATACGATCCACCAACTTAATTGTTTGTGCTTCCTGTGTAAGATAAGGCCCATTGTTAATCAAAAGACGAACTTGCTCATGAGCGAGCTTCCGTTCTTTAGCAATGCCCTCTACAAATTGGCTCAAGATCGAATCAGCAATCGCTTGAAGTTCCTCCCGATTCGGTTCAGAGAAATCCTCACGTGTAAACATTTCCACATACGATTTATATTCTTTACGCTGACCAACTTCAGCCTTCACATCTAATTTATCAAGAGCACCCTTAGCAAAAGGAACTTCTAGTCCAATCCCGGTTAAGTTAACGCTTCCCATCGGTTGAAGCCAAATTTCCTCACAAGCTGTTGCTAAGTAATAGAGCCCAGTACCTGAAGAAGAATCTCCAAACGTGTCCGTATAGCACCAGCTTGGTTTTCCTGACTGACGAAAAACAAGGAGCGCTTCTCGAAGCTCTTGTATTTGAGCAGGTCCTAAAAACGGTTCTTCCAAACGGATGGAAAGGCCTTTTATTTTTTCATCCTGAGCTGCATGACGAATCGCCCTGGTAAGATTAAAAAGGGATGAGTTTGAACCTAGTACGAGAGACTCTAGCCCACTTGTATCCGTATGCTCAACATAAATACCATTAAGGGTAAGCGTAAGAACAGAATCTTTCTCCAATGACTTTGAAGAATTGGCAAAAGGGCCTAAACCCGCAAAGTAAATAATAAGAATTAGGGCAACAACATTTAATCCTAAAAGAGCGCAAATCCAAAAAAAAACTCGAAATATGAATTTAAAAAAAGTACGAATCATAGATTAGCCTCTCCCAGAACAGTACATTAGTCGTGACTCTCAACAACAATTGAAATATCAGGCGCATCCACTGACTTCATTCCCACAACATGATAACCAGAGTCAACATGAAGAACTTCACCCGTAACACCACTTGATAGGTCACTTAAGAGGTAAAGGGCTGACTTTCCTACATCCTCAATTGACGTATTCCGCTTTAAAGGAGAGTTGTACTGATTCCATTTGAGAATATAGCGAAAATCTCCAATGCCTGAAGCAGCTAACGTTTTAATGGGACCCGCAGAAATGGCATTCACCCTGATATTATCACCTCCCAAATCAACCGCTAAATAGCGAACACTAGCTTCAAGAGCAGCTTTGACAAGGCCCATAACATTATAATGGGGCATTACTTTTTCTGCACCATAATAGGTAAGAGTTAAAAGGCTTCCTCCATTCGTCATCAGAGGAGCAGCACAGCGAGCAACTTCAGTAAAGGAAAAGCAAGAAACATCCATAGAATTCAGGAAATTTTTCCGACTTGTATTCACATACTTGCCCTTTAACTCCTCTTTATCGGAAAATCCAATCGCATGAACCACAAAATCAAGTGAATCCCAATGTTTATTTAGTGTGCGAAAAGTTTCTTCAACCCCATTTTCTTCACTCACATCACAAGGGATGATAATTGAAGAATTGAGAGAAGTTGCTAAAGGTTCAACACGCTTTTTTAAGGTATCTCCTTGATAGGTAAAGGCAAGTTCCGCCCCATGCTCAGACAGCGTTTTTGCAATACCCCAAGCAATGGAATGGTTGTTGGCAACACCCATAATAAGACCACGTTTACCAGACATGAAAGAAGCTTTTGTCATGAAAATTTCTCCAAACTCAATAATGTTTCTTAAAATAAGCGGGCTGCGTCTTCAGGTCAAGAAAATTGGGGAAATTGGGGAAATGAGGAGAGGAGGGCCTTTTTGTATATCTTGATCCATTTAACTTTATTTTATCTAAACTCCAAAAAATCCATAAGATTTATTTAAAACTTTAATAAAATTATTTATTTTGACATTATTTTTTAAATATGCCAGATAAAAAATTCTGATAAATAATTTGTAGGTAATATCAATGAGAAATTTAGTATATATTATATCCATTTTCACAATTGTAGGAACATTCCCTCTTAAAGCAGGTCTAGTTGAAGAGGGTTGGGAACCTATGGCACCTGTTCATACGACAAAATTAAAAAAGAGTTGGGAAAATAAAGCTGCAAAGAGGCCTGAAGAGTATAAAATTATAGGAAATACTATATGGAAAAAAGTTAATAAAAAACCAGTTAAATAAGGCGTATCTAAGAAAGAGAGATGATCTCTTAGAAAATTAATATAGATATAATAGTATTAGGGCTGTAATATGAAATTACGGCCCTTACTTAAATAATAAAGATGAAAACTTCAATAACTTAAACACATCTCTTATCTTATAATCAAGCTACTTTCCATTCCACAACGGGGGGAAGAGACATCAAAATAGCCTCTACATTTCCCCCTGTTTTAAGACCAAATTGAGTGCCTCTATCGTAGAGGAGGTTGAATTCAACGTACCTTCCTCGCTTCTTAAGTTGAATTTTTCGATCTTCTTCACTCCAAGGTGTATTCAAATGCCGGTGGACAATTTCAGGATAAATAGTAGAAAAGGTTCGCCCCACTTCTTGAGTAAAGGCAAAATCCCGATCCCAATCCCCAGTGTTATGGTAATCATAAAAAATACCTCCTACCCCACGCGCTTCTTTACGATGAGGAAGGTAAAAATAGGTATCAGCCCACTCTTTGAACTTTTTGTAGTAAGTTGAGTCAAAGCTGTCACACGTCTTTTGAAGAGCTGCATGAAAGTCTTGTGTATCCTTATCTAGAGGTAAGCAAGGCGTAAGATCAGCACCGCCCCCGAACCATAGTTTTTGGGTCTGAATCATACGGGTGTTCATATGCACAATTGGTACATGTGGATTATGAGGGTGAATCACAAGTGAGATACCACTAGCCCAAAATCGAGGATCTTTGTCTGCTCCTGGAATTTGAGTGCGAAACTCTTCAGAAAATTCTCCAAACACAGTGGAAACATTCACACCTGCCTTCTCAAAAACGCGACCTTCAAGAGTAGCCATGGTGCCTCCCCCTCCCCCCTCATAGGGCCAAGTCTTCCGCGTAAATTGGCAGGGTTTATTTTCATACTGAGAGAGAATTGCTTCTTTTTCTATATCTTCTAAAATTTGGATCAATTGATTTTGAAGTGTCGAAAACCATTCAGATGCTCTCTTTTTCTGATCATTCATGTAAACCTCCTGGAAGTTGACGCGTCTGACGCAAAGCTTCTGTAGCAACAATCGCAGCTGCCAACGCCAGATTGAGCGAACGCACACCTGAAACCATGGGAATATTCACGGATTCATGACAGTCATCTAAAATATCCCTGGGAAGCCCCACACTTTCTTGCCCCATAATAAGAAGATCGTCGGGTTCGAAAGAGAACTCATGGTATTTCTCAGAAGAAGATGTTGTGATCGCAACTCGCCTTGCTCCCTTACGCTTCTCACATAGGGCCTTCCAGGAAGGGAAACGATGCGTTGTTGCAAGGTCTATATAATCCATACCTGCTCGTTTTAAGTGTTTGTCTGTAAAGAGAAATCCACAAGGCTCCACCACATCTAGGGGGATCCCCAGACATGCAGCAAAGCGCATAAGTGTGCCCATGTTTTGAGGAATTTCAGGCTGAAATAAAACGAGATGCATTTGAGTCCTTTAAATTTAGCTAAAAGTCGATTAAAACTATTCCAACGAATTATCAATCCTATATCAATTCTAGGTTAAAACGCTAGGGTTGATATACGGAAAGATACTCACATAATTTGTATACTCAGGAAATGAAGGGGTCCTTTCTTACCGATGACAGATCTAATCCTTGATTCTCCCCATCCTAAAAAAAATGAGCCTACCCGTCGAGATTTTTTGCTTTTAACCGCAGGTGCTGTTGGAGCAGTAGGGACGGCTTATTTTGCTTGGCCTTTTATTGATAGCATGAACCCTGCAGCAGACATTCTAGCCCAATCAACCGTTGATGTTGATTTAAAGCCCATCCCTGCAGGACAAGCTATTACGGTTGTTTGGAGAGGTAAACCCATTTTTGTACGCCATAGAACAGCAGAAGAAATTAAAGCTGCAGAGCAAACTCCTATGGGCGATCTTCTCGATCCTGCAACAGACCAAAGTCGTGTCAAAAAGGGGCATTCTGAATGGTTAATTGTTGTAGGAATTTGTTCCCACTTAGGGTGCATTCCAACAGGAAACAAGCCAACCCAAGATAGAGGAAAATATGGAGGATGGTCATGTCCTTGCCATGGATCCCTTTATGATACATCTGGACGCGTTAGGCGAGGGCCCGCTCCCTTAAATCTTTCTCTTCCTCCCTATACGTTTTTAACTGAATCGACAATTCGAATTGGTGTGGATGAGGCTGCCCATGGATAAACTTACAAAGATTGCCCGATGGATTGATTACCGACTACCTGTCTTTTCTTTCCTGAATCACGAACTTAGGGAATACCCTACCCCACGGAATCTTAATTATTGGTGGAGTTTTGGCTCACTAGCAGGTATTACGCTGCTTGTCATGATTATTTCAGGCATTTTTCTTGCCATGCATTACGATCCAAATAGTAAACAAGCCTTTAATAGTGTCGAATATATAATGCGTAATATTAATTATGGATGGCTCATGCGATATTTGCACGCCAATGGGGCCTCCATGTTTTTTATTGTTGTTTATATTCATATTTTTCGGGGTTTATATTATGGATCTTATAAATCTCCGCGGGAACTCTTATGGATATTAGGTGTTATTATTTTGCTCCTTATGATGGCTACAGCTTTCATGGGGTACGTTTTACCATGGGGTCAAATGAGTTATTGGGGAGCAACCGTAATTACAAATTTATTTTCTGTCTTTCCCTTTGGAGAAGCTATCGTAGAATGGCTATGGGGTGGATTTTCTGTTGATGATCCAACCTTAAATCGTTTTTTTGTCCTTCATTACCTTTTCCCTTTTCTTATTATCGGTGTTGTGATTTTACATTTGGTCGCACTGCATCAGCATGGTTCCAATAACCCTTTAGGAATTGAACGGAAAGAACCACGCGACAGCATTCCGTTTCACCCCTATTACACAGTTAAAGACCTTTTTGGCCTGGGCGTTTTTGGATGTATCTGGGCTTATTTTGTTTTTTTCAATCCTAATTTTTTTGGTGAACCTGATAATTATATCCCAGCAAACCCATTAGTAACACCTCCCCATATCGTTCCTGAATGGTACTTCCTCCCTTTTTATGCTATTTTACGGTCTATCCCCAACAAGCTCTTTGGGGTCTTGTCCATGTTTAGCGCTGTTTTCATTCTTTTTTTTATTCCGTGGCTTGACACCTCCAAGGTCAGGAGTGCTACTTTTCGCCCCATATATAAGTGGGTCTTCTGGAGCTTTGTTATTGATTGTTTTATTTTAGGGTTTGTAGGGGCCCATTCTCCCGATTATATTCACGAAATTTTAGGTGGGCTTTCTAATCAAGCTTTAGGACAAATCACAACACTTTACTACTTTACCTTCTTTATTATCTTTCTTCCTTTATTAGGAATATATGAAAAACCACGTCGTTTGCCGACTAGTTTAAGTGAACCTGTTCTTACCACAAATAAAGGGAAAAATTCGACAACCCGAAATGGCGTCTTTGTTCTTTTCTTCTTAAGCAGTTTAAATCCAGTATACGGAACAGATCAACAACCTCCCCTTCCCCAAGAACCCTGGTCCTTTCAAGGTCCGTTAGGCACCTTTGACCGAACTGAGCTTCAGCATGGTTTTCAGGTTTACAAACAAGTTTGTTCAGCTTGTCATAGCCTTGAGCAGCTTAGATTTCGTGATTTAGCCGCTTTAGGGTATAACTCTGATGAAATTAAGGCCATTGCTGCTGAATATAAGATTGAGACCATTAATGATGATGGCGCAGTAGCAGAACGAGTAGCCCTACCAACAGACAAAATTCCTGGTCCCTACAAAAACGAACAAGCTGCTCGAGCTGCAAATAATGGTGCTTTACCTCCCGATCTTTCTCTCATCACGAAAGCACGTTCAGGAGGACCTAACTATATTTATGCACTCCTCACAGGCTATGAAGCAAAACCTCCCAAAGACATCCAAGTCACGAATGGAATGCACTATAATCCATTCTTTCCCGGCGGACAAATTGCAATGATTCCTCCTCTCTCAGAGGGGCTTGTTACATACGGAGATGCCTCTCAACCCACAGTCAATCAAATGGCTAAGGATGTCGTATCTTTTTTGTCTTGGGCTGCAGAGCCAGAGCTTGAAGAAAGAAAACAAACAGGATACAAGGCTCTGATTTATCTTGTACTTTTTACACTCTTGATGTATTTTGTTATGAAACGTATCTGGAATAAGAACTGAAATATTATTCTTGTATAGAAAAAATGTAATCTTATCTAAATTTTCGGATAATTTTATTGTTACCAAAGAGGGGGCAGTGAAAAAAACAATAGGCATCATTATTGGATGCATTCTTGTTGGATGTGGTCCTAGAGAATCTGTTATCGAAGGAGACGCCCCAGGAACAGCCCGCTTCCATCAAGACACAGCACCTTGGCCTTGGGTACATATAGTTCCTTCAGAAAGATCTACTGATATTAGGTCTGTCAGTTTTGATTCTTTAGCTCATCAAATTCGTTTTGATATGTGCTTTGGAGCCTCTGATAATAAATTCAAAAAAGTTCGTCTTGTTATGCTTGATTATACCATTCTCCCCCATGAAGCACCGGAAAAAAAGGCTCTTAAAAAGAAATTTCAAGGGCGCTCATATTTGAATACGTACAATAGACGTCCTCAACGTTATTTTATGACCATGAGTTTTTACGAATGTGATCAAAAGCCTCCCAGCCCTCCCCTTTTCGAAGGAACCGTTTCCATGCGTACAGATATAGCCCCTCCCTATGAAGCTTTCCATCTCATGGCCCATGAGATTATTCTAGATCACATTCACTCTAATTTAAAGAAACTCGTCGTAAATTTGGATTAGGGACAAGACGTTAAGCTCAGAAATCCACCATATACACTTATTAGAAGGAAAAAACCTAAGAGAATACGGTAGATCACAAAAGGTGTAAGGGTAGATTTTTGTAGCCATTTCATCATAAAAGCAATAGCACAGATACCAAAAACAAAGGAGAAACCAGCCATCAACATGGCATCCCCTATTTGGGATAAATCTCCAGCTTTTATGAGCTGATAACCTTTCAAAAGACCTGCAGCTGTTATTGTTGGTATGGACATCAAAAAAGCAAAGCGAGCCGCATCCGTTCGTTTATAATTCATAAAGCGACCTATTGTTATGCAAGCCCCCGATCGGCTTACTCCATTAACGAGAGCAACGCATTGCGCAAAACCAAAATAAGCAGCTCTCTTAGCCGTTGTATCCGCAACAGTTTCAACCAAGTGGCCATATCGGTCTGCAATATAAAGAACAACACCAAAGATAATTCCCACCCATGCAATAAGGATAACACTTCTTAAAGACTCACCCACAACTTTCTCAAAAAAGAGACCTAAAAGAACAACAGGAATGGTTGCGATGATAAGATTAATAAGAAGGCGAGTATTGTCATTAACTTGCCCTCTGATAATGGAGAACGTTCCCTTAAAAAGAGCAGCAACATCTTTTCGAAAATAAAGGAGAACAGATCCTAAAGTTCCAATATGGGCAGCCACATCCATCATAAGGCCCTGATCCTTCCACCCACACAAAGCTGGAACCAACACCAAGTGACCAGACGAACTGATAGGAAGAAATTCGGTTACACCTTGAATAAATGAAAGAAGTAAGATTTGCTCTAGAGTCATCGCACCACCCATGATAGAAGTAAAATTTGGATAACATAATATCTTAATTCTGTCTAAGGTGTAATTAACGTATGCGCAATTTGTATCATTTTTGGCTTTGCCCTTTTTCTCGCAAGATTCGAATCTTGCTTGCGGAAAAAAAACTTTCTTTTGAGCTCATTACAATCAAGCCCTGGCAAATTCCATCTTCTTTTTTAAGCTTAAATCCAGAAGGACTTCCTCCCGTTTTTATGGATGACGATGGGAAATACATCGCCAATGCTTATCCTATAGCTGAATATTTGGATGAGGTTTATTTTGAGCCCTCTCTTCTAGGGCAAACTTCCGCCCTTCGAGCAGAAGTTCGAAGGCTTGTTGCCTGGTTTGATGAAAAATTTAATGGAGAGGTCACCCATAATCTTGTCTATGAAAAGGTCCTACGTCGCAAAATGGGGCAAGGAGGTCCTGATTCCACAGCTATCCGAATCGGCAATGCCAACATACATGATCATTTGGAATACATATCTTGGCTGTGTGATCGCCGGAATTGGCTTGCGGGTGGCGAGTTCTCTCTCGCCGATATTTCAGCAGCAGCTCATCTTTCCTGTATTGATTATTTAGGTGATGTCCCTTGGGAAAAGCACCCTACAGCAAAGCTATGGTATGCCCGCGTCAAATCACGTCCTACCTTTCGAGATATCTTAGCTGACGTTATGCCAGGTCTTTCACCTCCCCCCCAATATGCTGATCTGGATTTCTAATGCTTTTTTGTTTTGGTTATGGCTATGTCGCTCAATTTATGGGGGGAATCGGTACTTCTCAATCCTCTCAGGGAAAGGGAAAATTCATTTATAAGAGAGGTCTTTTTTCTAAAGAAATTTGCGAGTCTATAGAAAAAGCCGACTCTCTTCTCATTTCAATTCCTCCCGAAGAAGAAGGAGATATCCTCGTTCCTTACATAAAAGAAACCGTATCGAGCTTCACTCACCTTCAATGGATAGGGTATTTATCTTCAACAAATGTATATGGAGATCACCAAGGCCAATGGGTTAACGAAGACTCCGCAACCAACCCAACTTCACAACAAGGCATGGCTCGATTAAAAGCAGAAACGCAGTGGTTAGAGCTCTCTGAAAAAACGTCTCTCCCCCTTCATATCTTTCGCCTTGCTGGTATGTATGGACCTGAACGCAATGTATTAGAGGATCTGAGAGCCGAGAAGGCTCAACGCATCCTAAAGGAAGGACTCGTTTTTTCCCGTATCCATATTGCTGATATTGTCCAGACGCTTAAAGCTTCTATGAGGACACCCCATCCTGGTCGCATTTATAATATAGCTGATAATGAACCTGCACCCTCTCATGAAGTTATCCGTTATGGAGCAGAATTATTAGGTATCCTCCCCCCTCCTCTTATTCCTTTTGAAGAAGCGACTCTTAGCCCTCTCGCTCGCAGCTTTTATAACGATTCCAAGCGTATCTCCAATCAACGTCTCTTAAAGGAACTGACATCCCACCTCCTTTTTCCTACCTATAGGGAGGGACTGGCATCCATTTACGCTTCAATTAAACAGAGTGTTTAATTTCTTTTACATAAGTTCCCGGGGCCGCTCCTAAAAAAGGATAGTCACTTTGCGGTACAACTTTTCTACCACTGCGTGGTGCCAGCCAATCATTCCAAAGAGTCCACCATGATCCCTCATGTTTTGTAGCTGATTTCAGCCATTCCCCAGCATGCGGTGGGAGATGATGATTTGTAAAAAAACCATATTTATTTCGTGCAGGAGGATTCATCACGCCGGCTACATGCCCTGAACCTGCAAGTATAAATTGTAAAGGTCCTTTAAAAAGCTGAGCTGCTGGATAGCTGCTTTTCCAAGGAGAAATGTGATCCTCAATGGTTGAAAGTAGAATGGTAGGCGTTGTAATATCACTTAAATCAAGAGGAACACCATTAACTTCAATACCTCCCGGTTTCATAAGGAGGTTCTCTTGGAACCATTTACGTAAAACAAAGAGGTGGAGACTTGCAGGAAGGGAGATAGAATCTGAATTCCAATATAGAAAATCAAAAGCTGGAGGGACTTGGCCTAAAAGATAGTTTTTAATAAAAAATGACCAGACGAGTTCATTCGGCCGCAGCATACTAAAAATAGATTTTAGTTTGGTTGCGTCTAAAACACCTCTCTCCATCATATCTTTTTCCACATATTGCATATATTCTTCATCCATAAATATTTTGAGATCTCCTACCTGGGAAAAATCAATAATTGTGGCAAGTAAGGTCATGCTTTGAAAAGAAAAGGGGGCAGGTTTTTTTGCTAAATAGGCACTAAGTGCAGCCAACAAATTTCCACCAACACAATAACCCATTGTATGAAGAGATGAGCACTGAGTTAAAGTTGAGACAAGCTCACAAGCACGATATGCACCATCCAAAAAATAATCTTCAAATGTCTTAGAGGCCAATTCAGGACCCGGATTAACCCAGGAAATGATAAAGACGTTGTGGCCTTTCTCAAGCATCCATTTAACAAAGGAATTATTTGGACTTAGGTCAAAAATATAATATTTATTAATCCAAGGAGGAACAATAAGCAGAGGAATAGTATATTGCGTTTCCGTTAAAGGATAATAATGGATGAGCTCGAAGAGTTCATTGCGATAAACAACCTCTCCTTTGCTTGTAGCAATCGTTTCTCCTAATTCAAAGGCATCAGGATTCGTCATTTTCATCCATTGCCCGGCTGTCATATCATCTAATAGGGTTTGAATACCATTTTTAAGAGAAGCACCATCTGTTTTTACAAGCTCTTCTAAAACTTCGGGATTCGTAAAAGGAAAGTTGGTAGGAGAAACGGCTTCTACAAGATGATTCATATAGAATTTGAGTTTCTGATTTGTCAGCTCATCAAGACCTTCAAATTGGGAAATCAATTTTTGTAGCCAACGAGACGTCATGAGATAATATTCTTTCATAAAAAAAAAGTAAGGAACCGTATCCCATGCATCATGGCGAAAACGCTTATCCAATTTTATTTGTGGAATGGTTTCTTTTTCATTCGAGAACATCTTTTCCCACAATTCATTAATATCCCTTAAAAGCTCTCCCTGAGCTTCCAAAATAAGTGCTGGATTTTCGAGTAACTTTTGAGCAGCCTTAATAAATACATCTCCGATAACTGTGGGAGGAATAGGCATTTGTTGCTGCATCCCCTTAAAAAAGGTGGAAGCCATTTGTTGGTTCTGTTCTTGAAATGTTTTAAGAAATGTCGACCAGGAGCTTATCGTCTCTTCTTTATTTTCTAAAGGTAGCATTTTTTTCTCTCAGAAACGGTAAAGTTAGCTAGAGCATCTTTACGCATCAACGTTAAAAAATAATTAAAATATGGCAGCCTTAGTTTTCAGAAACACATTATCAAAAAATTAATAAGATCATCTTAGGATGTATTTAAAAAGAAATAGAGAGAATGAAGGCGATGGGATCTGAGAAAAACGAATATCTTAACAACCAAAATACATCTTTCTCTCAAGAAAAAATTCAAGGTGATTTTTATTCTGAAAGAATGCCCGATTTTGATACGGAAGCTTTCAGACCATCTTATCAATTTGCAAATTCTTTAGATCGAGAATTTCATGCAAAGCTTGGCAAATTTTGGGCGTTATCACCGGCTTCCATAGGTGGAGCCTATTTCGACTGGCTTACACATCTTTCCATATCACCAGGTAAGCAGCTGTCTCTTATGGAAAGTGCTTTCAGAAAAAGCACTAGCCTATTTGAATATGCTCTAAGGGTTACTAGTGGCATTCACACCGAATGTTGCGTTAACACTCCTTCTAAAGATAGAAGATTTGAGGATAAAGCCTGGCAAACCTGGCCCTATAATATTTACCAGCAATCATTTTTATTAACCCAAGAATGGTGGAATGAGGCAACAAGTACAGTTCGTGGTGTTTCTCAACATCATTCTGAGGTTCTTCCCTTTCTCGTGCGTCAATATCTAGATATGTGGGCACCCCTTAATTTTCCTTTTACAAATCCTGCCGTTGTTGAAACCACTATTAAATTAAATGGAGAGAATTTAGTTAAGGGAGCCCAAAATTTTTCAGACGATATAATGCGTTTTCTAAGAAAAGAGCCTCCTCGAGGGCTTGAGAAATTCAAAGTTGGAAAAAACCTAGCTATTACAAAAGGAAAAGTGATTTATCAAAACCGTCTCATTGAATTGATTCAATACTCTCCTCTCACAGAGGATGTTTATACTGAACCTATTTTGATTATTCCTGCCTGGATTATGAAGTACTATATATTAGACTTATCTTCTCATAATTCACTCGTAAAATATCTCCTCGAGAATAATCATACTGTATTCATGATTTCATGGAAAAACCCAAGCTCTAGAGATCGTGATCTTGGTTTTGAAGATTATGTAAATTTAGGAATTATGGATGCTCTAAAAGCTATTTCTACCATTATTCCCAAAAAAAAAATACATGCTGTTGGCTACTGCTTAGGGGGAACTTTACTTTCTATGGCAGCGGCCGCCATGGCACGAGATGGAAATAATCTTTTAAAAACAATTACATTATTCGCTTCACAAGTTGATTATGAAGATGCTGGAGAGCTTCTTCTCTTTATCGATGAAAGTCAGATTAGTTTTCTTGAAGACGTCATGTGGGATAAGGGGTATCTTGGCTCTTCTCGTATGGCTGGTACATTTGATATGCTTCGCTCTTACGACCTTATTTGGTCACGAATGATCGAAAAATATCTCTTAGGAAAAAGACTCAACTTTACTGACTTGATGGCATGGGATGCTGATACAACACGGATGCCTTATAAAATGCATTCTGAATATCTACGTAATTTGTTCCTTCACAATATCCTAACCAATGGTAAATTTACCATAGGGGGGAGACCCATTGCACTTAATGATATCAAAATTCCCCTTTTTGTCGTGGCGACTCAAAAAGATCATATTTCACCGTGGAAATCGGTTTATAAAATTCATTTATTTACAGATACAGAAATCACTTTCCTTCTCACAAGCGGAGGACACAACGCAGGCATCGTAAGTGAACCAGGCCATCTTCATAGAAGTTATCAAGTTTCAACGCATAAGAAGTCAGATAAACACCTTTTTCCCGAAGAGTGGGTTGAGAACACTCCTTTACATAAAGGATCTTGGTGGTCAGTTTGGGAAAAATGGATTTCAAGTCATTCTATAGGAAAAAACGCCCCCCCCTCCATGGGACAGCCCACAAAAGGATATTCAATTTTGCGAGATGCGCCAGGAATATATGTCCTTGAAAAATAAATAAAAGGGTATTGCCATCGAAACCGGAGTCACACAGAAGTGAAAAAAATAATTCATTACAATCACTGAACATTTCTAGAAGAATGATAAGCTCTATATACTGAAATTATTTTTCTTTCATTCTTTGAGGGTTTTCTTTATAGTTTACCTATGATTAGAAAATATTCTTATCCAACTATTTCGTGTGTTATCTCTGCTTCTGCAACAGGGAGCTAAACTGTCATCGGTCGTTCACATACAGATTTTCATACAAGGGCATCTTTAAAAACGATAAAAAGGCACTATATGTATTATTGTAAATAGTACAGATAAATATTGAGATACTAATGAATGGGTTAAAATTTAACTTCAAGAAATGTCTTTCAGTAATGACTGGTAGCTTTGCTATATTTGCAATGTTTTTTGGAGCCGGAAATTTAGTGTTTCCTATACTCGCTGGGAAAGCAACACATAATGCCTTTTTTCCTGCATTTCTTGGTCTTACGTTAACAGGAGTGTTAGTTCCTTTATTAGGTCTTATCGGTATTCTCCTATATAATGGAAATTATCAAGATTTTTTTGATCGTTTTGGAAAAAAACCAGCATTTATTCTTATTGCATTGATGCTTCTTCTCATGGGTCCCTTTGGTGCCCTTCCTCGATGTATAACTGTTGCTTATGGTAGTTTCGCCGTTCTGAGTTCTTCACTTTCCTTAATTTGCTTTAGTCTCATCATCAGCTTTATCGTATTCATATTATGTCTCAACCAAAATCAAATTGTCCCTCTTCTCGGAGCTTTTTTAGCTCCTGCGAAGATAGTATCTGTCGGTTTTATTATTTTGTTTGGACTTCTTTTTGCAAGCTCGCCTCACCCAAGCCTCTTGCCAACTTCCGAGGCTTTTGAATACGGCGCTTTAAAGGGATACCAAATGATGGATTTAATTGCGAGCTTCTTTTTTGCAACCATTATTGCTGCTTATTTTAAAAATAAGTTTACGCATAATGATGAACATTCAGGGACCTCATTTAACTTAACCCTTTATTCCATTCTTCTGGGTTCGAGTCTTCTTATGATTGTTTACTTAGTCCTTGTTTATCTTGGCGCAACTTTCTCTGAAGCTTTAAGTCACAACCCACCTGAACAATTTTTAAGCATGATTGCTCACCTCACTTTAGGCCCATCTGGCGGCCACATAGTTACTGTTGCCATTATTCTTTCATGTTTAACGACAATCATTGCGCTGACAACTGTATTTACAGACTTTCTGCATGAGCATATCTTTAGGGCGCGTTTAAATAGGCTCGTCTGTCTTTCTATCACAATTCTTACAAGTTTCCTCATGTCTAATCTTGGATTTAGTGAAATCGCAGCTTTGCTCTCTCCTATCCTATTTTATCTTTATCCCCTTCTCATCCTTTTAACCTTTATTAACATTGGCACGTGGATATGGCGAAAGCATGGGACGATGAAGAACTCAATTCTCTCTTAAACAATTTTTTTGTTAATCTAATTTATTCCTCGCCTATTTATTTAAAATAGGTATATACTGACATCTTTGAAAAATAAAACATAGGAATCTCTCCATGATCACTTCTTCATCTGCCATTCCCTTTCGTTCATGGATTCTCTTGATTTCTATTGGCGTTTTAATCTTTCTTATGAACATTGATTATACGGCTGTAAATCTAACACTTGTACCTATCTCTGAAGAAATGGATGCGAATTTAAACAGCCTACAGTGGCTTTTAAGTGGATATGTTCTCGTGTGGGCTGCTTTTGTAATCCCTGCCGGCCGTATAGCTGATCTTTTTGGAAAGCGAGAGACTCTTATAGGTGGACTCGTCGTGTTTATGGTAGGATCTTGCTTAACGGGTCTTGGCCAATCTATTGAAATGCTTGTAGTCGGGCGTTTTCTTCAGGGATTTGGAGCTGCCATTTTTACTGCCCCTGCGTGGGCTCTGATCTTTACCACCTCTTCCCCTGAAAAGCAGGGTTTTGTTATGGGAGTAATTTTATCTTTTGCTGGCTTTGGACTTGCTACAGGACCTACTCTCGCGGGCTTTATTATAGAAGAGTTAAGTTGGCGTTGGATTTTCTATATTAATATACCTTTAGGTTTTTTTGTTATTGCCATTCTTATGCTTTTTGGACAAAAGGATGCTGTGCTCGTTGACCGGAAGAAAATTGATTTTTTAGGAACCGTCCTTCTCGCTTCAGGATTATGTATTACGGTCTATGCGATCAATCAAATTGAGATTTGGGGACTCAACAGCTATTCCTTTTGGGAACTTATTGCACTTGGAATCTTTCTGATCACACTTTTTATTTTGCAAGATAGAGGTCGAACCGTTCGGATGATTCCTCCTCACTTTTTCAAAAACCGAGAATTTATGACAACCGTTATCGGTGTTTTTTTTATAGCGATGAATTTTTCTATGGTTCTCGTCCTCATGGGACTTTATTTACAAAATACGCTGCATTATTCAAGTTATGAAACAGGTCTCATTTTTATTTCAATGACAATATCGATGGGATTTCTCTCTCCAGTTGGCGGGAAAGTAATTGATATCTTCGGTCTTAAGGGACCTATGATTTTTGGAGCTCTTTTAACTGCTATGGGCATAGGGTTAATGGCTTTTTTAACAAGCAATTCATCCCTTTATTTCGTTATAACCACCCTTTTCATCGTTGGAACAGGTCTTGGAGCATACTTTACAGCCTGTAATGTTGCGATGATGCGGGCAGTTCCAGCAGAGGATTTAAATGTTGCTTCTGGAATTTACATGATGCTCATGATGTTAGGAAATACGTTAAGTATTATTCTTTCCACTAGTTTTGTTGTTCTATTTGGCCAAAGTTATATTCTAAATATGAGTAAAAATCAGGGTATGGCGTTAACTTCAGAACAACACCAAGACCTTGTGGACATTATCTCTAAGGTAGAACATACGGCTCTCCAACTTAAGGATTTTCCATCTGATCAAATCCCCCAACTTTTGCACTGGGTTGATGGGGCTTATGTCTATGGTCTTTCTATAAACATGACCATTGGTGCTTTGTTTGCCACTTTTGTCGCAGGGCTTACTCTTTGGGGTATAAAGAATTCTAAATCTAGTTTAGGTCACGCACATGCACCCATGACTGCGTAGTCATCTATTGGGTGCATCTGCTCTATAATCCTAAAATAATTTTCTACATAAAAGCGATCTATTAACGGTGTCCGCCATGACCACCACCATGTCCGCCCATGTGATGACCTCCTCCACCACCGCCCGTGTGATGACCACCATGCCAGTTGCCACCATGATAATGGCCGCCATGCCAATCGCCGCCTCCCCAGCCGCCTCCCCAGCCGCCGCCCCATAGTCCAACGTCACCAAATCCATCATAATAAGGACCATAGCCCCCATCATAGAATATGCCATCCCCTTCAACGAAAGGGACACAACCTGACATACCAACGGCAATAACGCCTACGGTACATAGCAAAAGAATTTTTTTCATTTTTTTCCTCCATTAGTTATAACCCACTATAATAATCATATTCTTCTTACATTAATAAATTATTTATTTTTTGTATTTATTTCTGATAGGAAAACTCCCAAAAAACAAAACCTTCCTTGTTCATCTCATTCCTAAAGTTATTCTTAATTTCTGTATTCTTACTTGACAGGGTAGCATTTTTATTGAACTTGCTTCTAATCCATGATAGCTCTTCCTGCACACCATTAATAAAGAGGTTTTCAATGTTACGGCGCACGTATGATTGGGTTTTGAGTTTTGCAAGCCACCCTTATGCCATTTGGATTTTAGCAGCTGTTTCATTTGCAGAAAGTTCGTTTTTTCCTATTCCACCTGATCCTCTCTATATTGCCATGCTGCTAACGCGCCGAGATAAAACATGGCAGCTAGCTGTCGTGTGTACACTTTCGTCAGTGGTAGGAGGATGGTTAGGTTACGCTATCGGCTATGGGCTATATGAAACACTCGGCGAGTTTATACTGCACGCTTATGGACTTCAGTCAGCTTTTGATAAATTTCAAGATAGTTTTAACGAATGGGGTTTCTGGATTGTAGCCCTCAAAGGGCTCACGCCGATTCCTTATAAAGTTGTAACAATAGCTTGCGGCGTTACAGGGCTTGATTTAATGACTTTCACCTTCGCATCTCTTATTGCTCGTGGATTTCGCTTTTTCTTACTTGCCATCTTATTCTGGTACTTTGGCCCTCCCATTAAAGAGTATATTGATAAAAACCTTACCTTCGTAACACTTGCTTCACTTGGAGCTTTGATAGGTGGATTTGGACTCATTTATGCGTTAGGATAAGTATCTACCTATAAGAGGGGGAAGGTATGTGTAAACGAATATTTGAAGCTATAACGAGTAAAGTTTTGTTCAGTATTCTAACGTTGATTTGTATAGGTGTTTTAGCAACCGCCTATATCATGGAACATTATTTTGCCGTTTACCCCTGTCAGATGTGCCTTTATGAAAGAAATGTTTTTATGGCAGCAGGTGTATTTGCTTTTTTCAACCTTGTTTTCATTCCCACCCATTTTCATCGTTATGCACTTATAGGACTCGGGGTTGTTTTTATGGGAGGAGCCCTTCTCGCTGCCTATCATGTGGCTATCCAACAACATTGGGTAAGCTTGCCAACTTTTTGCGCAACAAGTGATTTAAGCTCTTTTGAATCCGTTGAAGATTTAAAAGCCCAGCTTTTAAAAACCCCATTCGTTCGCTGTGATCAAGTAACCTGGAGCCTTTTTGGTTTATCGCTTGCCTTTTACAATACCCTTTTATCTTTTATACTTGCTCTCTTTTGCTGGAAGTGGGTTTCTAAGTGCAAATGAAATCCCGTCCTGGGCAACCTTCACCAAGAAATCAAATAGGATCGATGTTGCGTGTCAATTTAGCAGGTGAGTATGGAGCCATGCGAATTTATGACGGGCAACTTTCTATTTTGCAGACAAGTTCTTTGAAACCTTTGTTAGACCACATGAAAGAGCAAGAGCTTACCCATTTAAGAGCTTTTGAAACCTGGGTGGTAGAAAATCAGGTGCGTCCAACACTTCTCCAACCTCTGTGGCACGTAGCAGGTTATGCCCTTGGCGCTGCGACAGCCCTGTTGGGGGAAAAAGCTGCAATGGCATGCACAGCCGCAGTCGAAGAAGTCATTGATCAACATTATGAGAACCAGCTTACTCAATTGGGTGATCAGCATCCTGAGTTGAGTCACCTTATTTCCGTTTGTCAACAAGATGAACGAGAGCATCGTAACCTTGCTTTACACAACGGAGCTACAGATGCCCCTGCTTATCCCCTTCTCTCTTCTATGATTAAGAAAGCTTCCCGACTTGCCATTTGGCTTTCAGAAAGAGTTTAAAGAAACAGGATCGTGTTTAAAATGAAAAATGAAGCCGTTTCATGATATAATTCTCCCCACTTCTTCCTTAATTTGGTATATACTCTTTACATAAAAAACGATGAAACTTTGAGGAACCTTTGCGCGTTGTTATTTGTGGGGCAGGGCAAGTTGGTTTCAGCATTGCCCGTTATCTTTCAACTCATGATAATGATGTCACCATCATTGATCATTCAGAAGAATTGATTAACCATATCTCGGGCACCTTAGACGTAAGAGGAATTGTTGGGTTTGCGTCCCACCCCGACCTTCTCGCGCGGGCTGGACTTGCTGACGCTGACATGATTATTGCCGTCACCTTTGCCGATGAAGTCAATATGGTCGCCTGTCAAATTGCCCATTCATTGTTTAATGTCCCCTTAAAAATTGCACGTCTTCGAAGTAAAAGCTATCTTGCTCCTGAGTGGTCTGCTCTTTATAAGCCAGATCAAATGCCCATTGACTTAATCATATCACCTGAACTTGAAGTCGCGCAGACAATTGGACGAGGACTTGAAGTACCAGGAGCTTTTGAGGTTATCCCCTTTGCTGAACAAACAATACAATTGGTTGGTATTAGATGTCTTGCAAAAGCACCCATCCTACATACTCCCTTACGCTTGATCGAAGGCCTTTTTCCTGATTTGGATTTACGAGTCTTATTTATTGTTCGAGGAGATACGGGTTTTATTCCTTCAGGATCGGATGAACTCTTAGAGGGGGACGAAGTCTATCTTTTAATCTCCCAAGAAAAACTTATGGATGCGGTTGAAGCCTTTGGATTCAGAGAACAAAAATCTCAACGTCTTCTCATCTTAGGAGGAGGTAACGTGGGCTTTTGTTTAGCACAAGAAGTTGAGATGCAACATCCGTCTATTTCACTCATGCTAGTTGAAAGTGACAAGGATCGAGCTAGCTTTGTTGCGAATCAATTAAATCACGCTGTTGTTTTACGTGGAGATGCTTTAGATCGGGAAATCCTAAGAGAAGCTAATGCAAAAATTGCCGATAAGGTTGTTGCTGTTACTTCTGATGATAAAGTCAATATTTTGGCATCCCTTTTAGCGAAACGAATGGGCGCACATCAAACAATGGCCCTTGTTAATAGCTCTTCTTATTCCAGTCTTGTTACCTCTTTAGGAATCGACTCTGTTATCAGCCCGAAAGCTCTTACTGTGTCCAGCATATTACAATATGTTCGTCGAGGTCGAATTCGGACGGTTCATTCCTTAAGAGACAGCTTTGGAGAAGTGATAGAAGCTGAAGCCGTAGGAACATCTAGTGTTCTTGGAATGACTGTAGCCGAAATTAATATGCCTCACAGTCTTCTTATTGGAGTAATTATTCGAGATGGTCAAATATTACCCCCCAAAGATGACACCACTATCAAAGTGCACGACCGTGTTATTTTGATAGTAACTAGTCCTGCCGTAAAGCGATTTGAAAAGTTGTTTTCCATAAGGCTCGAGTATTTTTAAAATCTCGTGAAAGTTAATCTTATGCCAGCATTTGAAGCCACTCTTCTTCTGTAAGAATCTTGACACCTAATTCTTTTGCATTCTTAGCTTTAGAACCGGGATCTTTTCCCACAACCACATAATCCGTCTTTGCAGAGACAGAGCTTGAAACTTTAGCCCCCAATGCCTCAGCCCGCACTTTAGCCTCAGGACGGCTCATTTCTTGAAGTGTTCCGGTAAAGACAATTGTTTTATTTGCAAAAAGGCTTGATCCAACCTGAGGAGGTTTTTCGTCTGTAATTTTTATCTCTTTAAGCAAATCATCCAATACCTTAAGGTTATGAGGCTCATCAAAAAAAGCAACTAAATCTTCTGATACACTCGGGCCAATTCCATCAATAGACATAAGGTCCCGATATTCTTCATTTTCTGGATCTTTTGCAGAGATCATAGCCTCTTTCCACACCTTATAAGAGAGGTAGTGTCGAGCTAACAGTTTTGCTGTAGCTTGCCCAACTTGAGGAATTCCTAAGGCATAAATAAAACGATGGAGGGGAATGGTGCGCCGTGTTTCAATTGCTTTGAAGAGATTTTTCGCAGATAAAGAGCCCCAACCTTCTCGCGTCCGTAAAGGAGCCAAACTCTTTCGATCTCTTTCTTCCAACGTAAAAATATCTTGGGGATAACGAATAAGCCCTTCCTTATAAAAGGCTTCCACATGTTTAGACCCAAAACCCTCAATATCTAAAGCATCTCTTGAAACAAAATGACGCAGCCGTAAAGCTGCCTGAGCTGAACATACAAGCCCCCCTATACACTTCCGCGCAACTTCTCCTGGAAGGCGAATGGCATGGGATCCACAAACAGGACATAAATGAGGAAATAAGAAAGGTTGGGAATCTCTTGGCCTTTTTTCAAGAACAACACTAACAACTTGTGGAATTACATCTCCTGCTCGCTGAATAATAACCCTGTCACCCACTCGTATATCTTTACGTTCAATTTCATCCTCATTATGAAGGGTTGCGCGCGCAACAACCACACCTCCCACCGTAATAGGTTCTAAAATCGCAACGGGTGTTAGAGTACCGGTACGGCCAACTTGAATCATAATTTCATTAAGGCGAGTTTGCGCCTTTTGGGCTGGAAATTTATGAGCCAGCGCCCAGCGTGGCGCTCGCGCCGAATACCCCATTCGATTTTGCCAATCAATTCGATTAACTTTATAAACAATTCCATCAATATCATAAGGTAGGGTTGCTCTCTGTTCTTCAAGAGCTCTGTAGTATGCCAAGGCCTCCTCAATACTGTTACAAAGCTGAGCGAGAGGATTCACAACAAACCCCCATCTCTTCAATTTTTCCAAAAATTCCCAATGGGTTTTAACATGAAAAGGAGCATACTCATCGCAAGAATAGGCAAAAAACTTGAGAGGGCGTCCAGCTGTTATCTTAGGATCTAATTGCCGCACGGAGCCAGCAGCTGCATTGCGTGGGTTGGCAAAAAGAGCCTCACCATGGATTTCCCTCTCCCTATTCATCGCCATAAAATCCTCATGGCGCATATAAACCTCCCCTCGGATTTCTGTCACTGGAGGAAAATCTTTTGTTTCAATAAAATCAGGGATATCCTTGATAGTTTTTAAATTAAAGGTAATATCTTCCCCTTCTACCCCATCACCACGGGTGGCGCCTAAACTAAATCGCCCCTTCTCGTACTCAAGAGTTGCAGAAAGGCCATCAATTTTTGGTTCTGCAACAATTTCAATAAGCTCATGAGAGGAAAGCCCTAGGAAACGGCGTGTTCGGTCATAAAAATCATATACATCTTGATCTTCAAACCCGTTGTCTAAAGAGAGGACCGGTTTACGATGAAGAACTTTCTTAAAGGGTCCTAAAAGAGAAACACCTACACGCAAGCCGGGGCTGTCTTCACGAATCAAATGAGGATATTTCTCTTCGATTACCTTGTGGCGGAGACGCAACTCATCATACTCTGCATCGCTAATTTCTGGCTGATCTTTAAGAAAATAAAGTGTATCATGATGGGAAATCAAAGCTGATAGCAAGTCAAGCTCAGCTTTCGCCTCCTCTTCTGTTAATGTTTCTATAGGCTTTTGGCTTGTGCCCATTCCGTGTCCCCTATTAAACGCTTCGCTGCTGCTCGTGCTTCGTCAGTAATTTTTTCACCAGCCAACATACGGGCTACTTCTTCGTGTTGTTCTTCTTGATTTAAGTTTTGAATATGAGTTGTTGTTTCACCCTCACTCATATGTTTAATTACCCTAAGGTGTTGACATCCATGCGAAGCTATTTGGGGAGAATGGGTGATGGCCAAAACTTGCATTTTCTGAGAAAGCTCTTTTAATCTTACACCTATGGCTGAAGAAACCGCCCCCCCTGTTCCACTTTCAATCTCATCAAAAATAAGGGTTGGTGTTGCCCCTGACTGAGCCAAAACAACCTTTAAAGCCAGCATAAGGCGAGAGAGCTCTCCACCAGATGCAATGGCTGCAAGGGGACCTTCGGAAGTACCGGGATTGGTCTGAATATAAAATTCAATAAGATCAATGCCTGATGCTCCCCATCCCTCTTCAGAACGTTCTTCAAAATGAACTCGGAACTTTGCTTGTTCTAGCTTTAGAGCTAGTAATTCTCGGCCCATGGCTTCTTCAAGCGCCCGAGCAGTCTCCTTACGTTTTTCAGAAAAGCATCGGGCCATTTCAATAAATGTAGTTTTGGCCTTTTTAACTTGATCCTCAGCTTCTTTTAATTGATCGTGAGGATGATTGAGAGCCGATAGTTCTTTCTTTACTTCTAATAAATAAGATATGGGATCTTCCGTTTGATATTTTCGAGATAACGCTCTTAGAGTATAAAGTCGATTTTCAAGAGCTTCCAAGTTATGGGGAGAATCTTCAACTTCCCCTTTCAAAATCTTCATCCCCTCTAACACTTCTTGCGACTCAACCAAAGCTAGATCACAAGATTCCAACATTGGAGTCACTCTTTCTGGAAGAAAACTCTGAATTCGGTTCAGAGCCTTGTGAGTTTGGGAAAGGCTCGAAAGACCACTTGAGATATTTTGTTCAACAATTATAAGCGCTTCAGCAATTTTTGCTCGATGGGAAATAAGAGCTTTTTCAGCTTCAAGCTCTATTTCTTCCCCTGCACGAGGGGCTATCTTTTCTATTTCCTGACAAGCAAAATGTAAAAACGCTTGCCTTTCAGCAGCCTTATCAAGAGTTTCTCTTAAGGTTTTCAGCTTTTCTTTTGCGTCTTGATAAGACTTAAACGCTCCTGAAAGGGGGAATCTATCTATTTTACCAAAAGCATCTAAAGCCGCCAGATGTGATTTTGGTTCCAATAACTGATCAAACTGACCATGAATTTCAACGATCTCTCTCCCCAATCGACGCATCAGTCCTTGACTAATCACTTGATCATTCAAAAAACACTTGCTTTTCCCATCTGACTCAAGCATCCGACGAAAAATAATTTCATGGTTTTCATAAGAAAGCCCTTGTTCTTCAAGTTCTTGCCAACAAGGATGAAGGGGTGAAAGAGAAAATACTGCAATAACTTGTGCTCTTTGAGTTCCTTGCCGGAGGAACCGAGCTTCAGAACGACCTCCGAGAGCCAGTCCTAGCGCATCGAGAAGAATGGATTTTCCAGCTCCTGTCTCTCCTGTTAAAACACAAAGCCCCTCTTCAAACTCAATGTGAAGGTCATTGATGAGGACAATGTTTTGAATGGAAAGTGCTTGCAGCATCAAACTCACCTTTTAAGGAAAGCGGAAGAAAAACGCGCTTTTTAATTTTGTTTCCTCAATAAAGCCTTAAATTCATTAAGCGCTCAACCCAAGACCCATCTTCCACTTTAATCCATTGAGGTCGTAAATCTTCACCCTTGAGGATAAAATATGTATCGGCATACCATTCACTACCTGGATAGTTGTGACCGAGGACAGCTGCAACGGTTTGAGCTTCCTTCTTAAGACCTACTACTAAATAACACTCCACAAGCCGATGAAGCGCTTCTGGCACATGAGTCGTCCTTTGATAAGCGTCAATGACTGTTTGAAAACGGTTAATAGCCGGAAGATAAAAACCCTGTCTCATATAATAACGACCAACTGTCATTTCTTTCCCAGCCAAATGATCATAAACAAGATCCATTTTGAGTTGAGCATCTCGGCCATATTTAGTGTTTGGAAACTTCTTAACAACCGTTGCCAAAGCACTTAAAGCTTCATATGTATTTTTCTGATCTCGTGTAACGGCAAGAATACGGTCATAATAGCATAGACTTTTTAAGTAATAAGCGTAATCAATATGTTTATAACCTGGATGCAATTGAATAAAACTATCTAATGTCCCAATAGCCTTATCATAATCTCCATTCAAATAATTGGCATAAGATGACATGAGTTGTCCCCTTGTCGCCCATTCTGAATAAGGATGTTGACGCTCTACCTCATCAAAATTTTCAGCCGCGTCCTTATAGTCGTTCTTTAATATATGTTCATAACCTTTTGAATAGAGCTCTGCTGCTGGTTTCTCAACGTAAGGTTTTTCATTATCAATACACCCCACCAACAAAACTAGAGTTGCAATTCCTGCTATTTTTAAAAGATGTTTGTCCATCTTATCCATCCTTTACCATCTTCCTTTCTTGCTTATAAGGCCTTTAAGCGCTTACAGCAATGGGGGAGTTTGAAGGAAAATTGAAATATAGAGAAACTTCCAAATGTATACCTTAGCAAAACATTCTTCTTCTAAAGGGGCAGAGCTTTTTCTTAGGATCTATTTTATCAAACACCACGTCGATAAATAGGTTTCAATACGTTAAAATGTGCCTGCTTTTTGGCGTTTTTTACGAACAGCCGTCCACTTGTACCAGGGGGTTTTCTCTCCTGTTCGGGCTTCATGGATGATGGCGGAAAATACATCCCATACACAAGGATCATGAGAACGACCTGTTAATTGCTGAAGGCGTTTATAAAGCTCATCCGGATGAGCTTGGGAAAGTTTTTCAATTGTTTGAATATTAAGGATTTCTAAATCCCGAAACGTTGCTTGTCCTACGTTCATTAATGAAAAAAGTTCGTGGGACCTTTGTTGTTTTTTAAAATCAGAAGGTTTTTTCATCTCCTGCCTCCAACACCATACCTTATAAAGATAGAACAGGAGTTTATAATTATAACTTTAATCTTTTTATAGGTAAGGTCAATTTTTTCAATTGCCCTTTTTGATTCAGCACATTTCAAGCTCGTATGCGCTTGGATCAGCAAAAAGAGCTAAAAGAAGCTTATGGTGAAGAGAATGACCTGTACGCACACCATGAAATTTACCGAGAATGAGACCACCTGCCAGGTGAAGGTCACCAAGAGCATCCAAAACTTTATGACGAACACACTCATCTTTATAGCGAAGGCCATCGTGATTAATAACCTGCATACCATCATATACGAGGGTATTATCAAGAGACGCCCCTTTTGCAAGCCCTAAGGACCAAATTTTCTCCGCATCTTCTAAAAGACCAAAGGTACGTGCTGCAGCAATTTCTTCAGTGAAATCCTCTTCTAAAGGACGAAAAACCAAATGTTGCGGAGCAAGCGCGTTTCGGCCTGCGAAATCAAAATCAATTTCAATCTCATAATAGGGAGCTGGAGAAAGGGAGACTTTTCGATTTCCTTCTTCAACTGTCACCGTCTTTAAAACCCGAATGAGTCGGCGGGAAATATGCTGTTCTCTTACCCCAGCTTCTTCAACTAAAGCAACGAATGGCTGGGCACTACCATCCAGAATCGGAAGTTCTGGCCCATTAACTTCAATACGCAGGTTATCAATCCCACCAGCGGCAAGAGCGGCCATGAGATGTTCAATTGTGGAAAGGGTTGCGCCTTGACCATTCCCGATAGTAGTACATTGACGCGTATCCACAACTGTTTGCCAAAGGGCTTTTATTTCAATGCCCCCTAGGTCAGTACGAATAAAAGTAATTCCACTCCCAGCAGCAGCAGGATGAAGGGTCACTGTTACGGTTGAGCCAGAATGGACGCCAATACCATAACAAGAAACTGAGTTTATAAGTGTCCTTTGATTATAATGAAAACGCCGACCAAGCTCGGGAACTAAATTTGCAATAGGAGATTGATTTTTTTCGATTGAAACAGAATGAAGGGCCGTCACTGCGTTATCCTTTATTGGTATTTTCTAATTTATAGAATAGATCGAAGAGAACGAAGATACAAATCACTGATTATGACGGATTGTTACAGGAAAGCTTAAAGCCGAAGGACATAAAAGCATCTAAGCATACGAAGTCCGTGTGGAAGTTAATATTATTCTATTTTAAACGAAAATCAACTTTAAAAATTATAAAATTATCATCTTTTCTTTTAATATATAAAATTAATAATAAATAAGATCTAAGACATAATTGGAGAAAGATAAAGAGCGGGAGATATATGAGAAATGACACAGAAATACTTCATGATGTGACTGATGCATTAGAATATGCACCTGGTTTAGACATCAAACATATTTTGATTGAAGTCACAAATGGAATCATAAAACTAAAAGGAAGCGTTCATTCACCAGCAGAAAAATGGACGGCAAAAGAGGCTATTAAACATGTACAAGGGGTAAGAGGTATCATTGATGAACTTGAAATTACGCCTACCACACACATTTAAGAGTATCCAGCTTTCCAACTACGGACACGGAAGGTCTTTTTAAGTATACAGGTTTATTTATTACTTAAAGAGGCTTTGCCTTGTTTTTTTCTTGAATTGATTACATAACAATCTCAGAAAAATATGAAAGGATATAAAAGGCGAATGCGTATTGCTGTTTCTGGTACTCACTTCATGGGGAAAAGCACTTTAATTCATGACCTTATCAAAATTCACCCTGAGTATAAATACGAGAGCGAGCCCTATTATCAATTAGAAGAGCAAGGCTTTGAATTCTCATTAGAATCAACGCTAGAGTGCTTTTTGAAGCAACTTGATTATAGTATCGATCAACTAAGTCAGACGGCACAGGAACCTAACTTTATTTATGATCGATGTCCCGTCGATTTCATTGCTTACACGATGTATATAGCGGATCAAGAATTTACTGACATCAATGAAAGCTATATTGCAGAACGATTCCCAATAGTTAAAGAAGCGCTGAATACATTAGATTTAATTGTATTTTTGCCAATAACAAAAGAAGATATAATACATTACGACGAAGAAGATGCCTCATATCGTTCAGCAGTCGACCGTTGTTTTAAAAGCTTGTACTTAGATGAAGTTTGCGATATCTTTTCAGCCTATGATCATCCAAGAATCATAGAGATTTGGGGTGATCGCCAATCAAGAATAAAAAAAATAAACCAGTATTTGTCGAGTCCCAACTTGTAGTTAGGATAAGAAAAAAAATCGCAAAATTTGCTCGGTACTCACTTAAAACTCATAGTTAAGAATAAAATTTTATTTTAAGTTTCTCAAAATTTTTCTCTATTACGGGCCAATAAACCAAGATATGTTCAAAAATTTTCTTTGCTTCTGCCTGATTATAAACGTGAGAACTCTTATTTCGATCGTGGATTATTTGGATCCACATTTTTTCATCATCTATCAAATTAAATTGATAAGCCTTCTTTAGGACATCGCGGGGAGTTGATGTTTCTACTTCCTCGTAAGATAAAAATTTCTTTAAGATTTTCCAATATAATTCAATACAGAATTCGAAGCGTTGGATTGTAGCATCCTGAAGATAGTCAACTGTCTTTAAATCTGGGTGTTTAATGAGCTCTCTTAATCTACTTACAGCATCTCCTAGAAAATTAAAATAGTCTTGCCAAAGCTCTTTTTCCATAAATCCTGATCTTTTTCTATAAAGAACTTTTTTATATTTTAATATATTCTTACGAAGTTTATCTGAGAATGGCAGAGTATCAAAACGTATCGCATCAATTTTGAGAAGCGTATCTGCATCTTCAATAGCCTCCTCAATAATAACCCACTCTTTATCTGTTGCGTTTGGGCAAAGAATTGCAAGATCATATCAGATCTCTCCGCAAAGTCCTCCCGCGCTCTGGATCCATAAAGCCATATTTCCTCGACGAAAGATAATTTTTTCAAACTATGAAAAAACTTGAACTGATTAAAATCCATCACATTCGAGTTTCTCTCCCTTAGCGATTCTGTTGGCGCCTTAAGAAAGCTGGAATTTCAATAGATTCATCTTCTTCCTCAAGGCCAATTTCCGTATGCGGTTGAACAGCGGGCTGGGAACGGAGCCGTTGAGGAGCTTCAGGAGGGCGAGTAGGTTGAGTTTTCCGTCCCATAAGACGATCAAAGAAACCTAAGGGACGCTCCCTTTCTTCTTCTCGTCCATTGGGAGGGGAATAGGAATAGGAAGCTTCAAAAGGCCTCTCCTCAGAAGAATAGGAGGGTTCTAATTCGGTAAATTTAATAATATTGTCTTCACCCTCAATTTTAGGTGTAAGCATTTCTTTTTCATCATCCTCAAAGGACTCAAATGAAGACTCTTTTTCAATCTCTAAAAGAGCTGCGGTTTGCATTTCCTTTTCAATCTCTGAGATTCTAGATTTACTTACTAAGTTTACAGCGTGAGAGTCAATTCCAGTTGCCACACAAGATACGCGAATACGTCCTTGGAGGCTTTCATCAAAAGTGGAACCAAAAATGATATGAGCATCTGGGTCAACTTCTTCCCGAATACGATTTGCAGCTTCATCAACCTCATAGAGTGTCATATCCAAGCCACCTGTAATATTGATTAGAACAGCCTTGGCACCTCTCATGGAAACATCGTCTAACAGAGGGCTTGAGATAGCCGCTTCAGCCGATTCGATGGCACGTCCTTCTCCTTGAGCTTCACCGGTACCCATCATGGCTTTCCCCATCATGCCACCCATTACGGCCCGAACATCGGCAAAGTCAAGATTAATGAGCCCTGGCTTCATCATTAGATCGGTTACACTGCGAACGCCTGAATACAGAACATCATCTGCCATTTTAAAGGCATCAGCAAACGTCGTTTTCTCATTGGCTACTCGGAAAAGATTCTGATTGGGGATGATGATAAGCGTATCCACATACTGTTGAAGCTCTTCAATTCCTCTTTCCGCTGTTCGCATTCTATTAGAACCTTCAAAATGGAAGGGCTTTGTTACAACACCAATTGTTAGTATTCCTTTTTCCCGCGCAGCTTTTGCAATCACCGGAGCCGCACCTGTTCCTGTACCTCCCCCCATTCCAGCTGTAACAAAAAGCATATTACTTCCATCAATATGGGAAAGAACATCCCCAATGCTCTCTTCAGCAGATGCTCTTCCCACTTCAGGATGGGAACCTGCTCCAAGCCCTTGAGTTGCTTGAAACCCGAGTTGAATTTGCGCTTCTGCTAATGTTAAGGAAAGAGCTTGTGCATCCGTATTTGATGTTATGAATTTAACACCCTGCAAATCACCTCGAATCATATTATTTACAGCGTTTCCCCCTGCGCCGCCGACACCAATAACTGTGATTCGTGGTTTAAGTTCCTTTTTTCCTTCTTGTTGTAGCAAGGTTGCGTTCATAATATATCTCCATAGTCACTTTATTGAGCCTATAATCACACAGACCGACATAAAAAACCATCACCAAATTTGTCTTAAAAAAGAGCCCATTTTTGCGAAGATCTTTTTAGATTTTGTCTGTGGCAATGCATGCAGGTATGCAAGGTGTTCAGCATGTCCGTAAGATAAAAGTCCTGCACATGTTGTAAAAGAAAAATCTTGTGAAAGCTCGGGAGACACTAAATGAATTGCCTTTCCCAGACGAATGTTCTTCTCGAGAATCATTGAGGCCACTTCCCGAACGCCTGCAAGCTGGCTGGCTCCCCCTGTTAATACAACTCTCCGCCCAATAAGCGGGTCCACACCCGCTTTTGCCAATCGATCACGGACATACTCAAAAGTTTCTTCAATACGTGGTTTAATAACAGATACAAGTGTAGAACGCGGCATTTGATTTGTTCCTTCTCCTCGTTTTTCACCAACCAAAGGAACAGTTATCATCTCACGATCATCAGCTGCTGAAGGAATTGCACTTCCATAAAGGGTTTTAAGACGCTCAGCATGGATGAGCGTTGTGGAAAAACATCGAGCAATATCCATCGTTACATGAGAACCGCCAATGGGAATACACTCCGTATGACGCAATTGCCCTTCATGAAAAACAGTGAAAGAAGTTGTACTTCCCCCCATATCAATGAGGACCACCCCAAGCTCCATTTCATCTTCCACAAGACAAGCTAATCCAGAAGCATAAGGGGCTGCCACAAGACCTGCTATTTCCAGATGACTTTTGCCAACACACGTACTCAGATTATAAAGCGGTGTTGATTTACCCAGTAACGTGTGAATGTAAACCCAAAGGCGTTCTCCATACATCCCTCGTGGATCCCTTATGCCCTTAGATCCATCAAGAGCATACCCTGTAGGAACAGTATGAAGGGCTTGGAAAGTTGGATCATTTCGGGCCGCTTTAGATCGCAAAAGAACACCGCGAATGTCTGCATCATCAATGGGATGGCCCGAAACATTTATTTCTACCGCATAGTTTGTTGATTTAAGGTGGGCCCCGTTGACACTTACGATGACATCTCTAATCGTCACACCTGCCATTTTTTCAGCTGTATGAACGGCATTTACGATAGAGGTGATAACTTCCTCCATATCGATTACTATGCCTGACTTTATACCACTTGAGAGTTGTTGACCGACTCCTAAAATCTCAAAATAGCCTTTTCCCTGGACTTGAGCTATTGCACAACAAACTTTAGAAGACCCAACATCCAAAGCAGCAATCAAGCCTCCACGCATCCGCGAATGATGTCGACTCCAATATTGCATTTTCTAGTATTTTCTCCAATCAGGCATCTTTACCTGAATCTTTCTTCTTTACTTCTGGTGTTAATCGTAAAATGAGTTGATCTGGCAAGCGCATATCAATATTTACAACTTCTCCGCCTATTAATTGATGATGTTTTTCAAGATCAAGCAAATAGGCTAAAGCACGGTCAACTTGCTTTTCAGGGAGCCTTACGCTAACCTTACCATCAAGCGTGATATCCCAACGTGTAGCTCTTAAATGAGTTGCATCCGTTACACGTGATTTAAGCTCAGGAAACTGTTCAAGGAGGGCTAAAAGCTCTCCTACATGTCGAGGAGCCTGATGGCCCGTAACAAGTAATAGTTCTTTATATTTGGGAGCCTCTCTTGTTTCAACTAACTCTCCATCCCGATCAACAAGAAATGTTTTATTTTGGTTTTGCCAAAGAGCAACGGGCTCTCTTTCAGAAATACGTATAAAAATCGTATCTGGAAGGCGTCTTTCAACACGTGCAGCCTTTACCCATGATATATTCTCAAGTTTTTCTTTAGCTTCTATCAAATTTATGGAGAAAAGAGGCTTGCCACGCTCAAGTTGGAGAATCTCTAAAATTTGCGATTTATCTGTCCGAATACGTCCCTCGACAACGACATCTTCAAGCTTAAAACCTAAACAAGCAAATCCCTCATCTAAGCTCTTTGTTAATCCAGTTGCCACCGTCAAGCCATGAAAATAGGCCCAGAGGCCAAAGGCGCATAAACCCATAATGGTAACTATTGAGGAGAGACGGCGAACACCTACGAGTTGAAGAGATGTTCGTTGAACTTTCTGTCGTTTTACATTGGTGCATCGATAAGACTTCACCGCCGACATGAGGCATCCTCCACCATCCATTGAACAAGTTGAGTATACGTCATTCCTTCATGGGCTACAATCTCAGGTACTAATGATAAAGGCGTAAGACCTGGTTGAGGATTTGTCTCGAGATAATAGAGTTCCCCTGGCTCTCTTTTCGTATCATCGTAACGAAAATCAGAACGGGTCACCCCTCGGCATTCTAATGCTCTATGAGCAATTTCTGCCCATTCCATAACTTGAGCGTACACTTCTGATGGGATAGGTGCAGGCATCAAATGGACAGCCTTGCCATCCGTATACTTAGCTTCATAATCATAAAATTCTCCTTTTGGGCAAATCTCAATAGCCCCCATAGCTTTTCCTCCCAATATAGCTACTTGAATTTCCCGACCCGGAATATACCGTTCAACCAGGATTTTCTCCTCAAATGGCCAGTCTGAAAGACGAGGGAGAGGTGTTTTCCTATCATAGATAATATGCACGCCTAAACTTGAACCCTCCCCAATAGGCTTAATAACAAAAGGAGGCTCCATCACTCGTCCAGCACATACATCGGCAAGTCTCGCTACTTGACCCTCAGGAATACGAATACCTTTAATTTGACAAATTTTACGAGCTACTACCTTGTTCATTGAGAGGGAAGAGCCTAAAACTCCTGAATGTGAATAAGGAATATTCATCATTTCTAAAAGGCCTTGAATACACCCATCTTCTCCCCATCTACCGTGGAGAATATTTAAAACCACATCCGGCTTATAAGCTTCTAAATTTTGGGCCAGAGCGGTTATGTCTCGTGTCACATCAATAGGAATAAACTCATGTCCTAATTCTTCAAGCGCTTTAAGTACTCCTTGAGCACTGGAGAGAGAAACATCTCTCTCAACCGAAAAACCACCCATTAAAACAGCAACTCTTTTTTTCATGCTGCTTTTTCTCCTGTGAAAGATAAAGTCTCCATGCCAATTCTCTCAATTTCCCAACGTAGTTCAACTCCCGTTTTAGAAAGAACGCGCCGTCTTACTTCCTCTCCTAAAGCTTCGAGATCAGCTGCTGTTGCCGTACCTGTATTAATCATAAAATTACAATGCAGTTCAGACATCCTAGCCCCTCCCCTTTGTAAGCCCCGACAACCGGCTTTTTCAATAAGCTCCCATGCCTTGATAGGCCCTTCAGGGTTGGCAAAAGTGCTCCCTCCTGTCCGTGATTTAACAGGTTGAGTGCCTTCGCGTTGTGCTAAAAGGGAAGACATTTTGCCTTGGATTTCCTGAGTATTTCCCTCATCTCCTCTGAAGCGAGCACCCACAAATACCCAATCTTTAGGAAGGTCACAATGGCGATACTTAAGTCCTAAGGTCTCGCATGATAAGCGATGGAGTTTTCCTCCAGGATCAACAACAAATGCGTAAACCAAAATTTGTGAAATATCTGATCCATAGGCACCTGCATTCATACGGAGAGCTCCTCCGATGGTTCCTGGAATTCCGCATAAAAATTCAAAGCCTGAAATTCCCGCGTCACATGTTAAAGAAGCAACATTTCGATCTAAAACAGCTGCACCAACGTCAATCATATTTCTTTCTACATAAACATTTGTAAACCCTTGGCCGAGGCGTATGACAACACCTTCTATCCCTTCATCTCGTATCAAAAGATTTGACCCCACACCAATCGCATAGAAAGGAAGATTCTTAGGTCTATTCTTAAGAAAAAAACAAAGATCTTGTATGTCTGCTGGCTTAAAGGTCACTTGTGCCGGACCTCCAACACGAAACCATGTTGTAGGAGCGAGAGGCACATCAAAAAGATAGCGACCTCTTACTTTTGGTAAAAGCAATTTTAGCTTTTCTGTTGTTAACACTGTTTTGCCTCACACTTAATACGGTTAAGATGATAGATTTAATTGCATGGGCAATGCCCGTGCAAGCGTAGAAATATTCCCTGCTCCCAAACAAACAACCATATCCCCTTCTTGAGCAAGCTTTTTAACCAAAAGGGGTAAATCTTGCGGACCATTACAAGAGTAAACATCACCTTTCATAACACTTACAAGTGCCTCATGATCAATTCCTTCACGCGGAACCTCACGTGCTGCGTAAACAGGCAAAACGATAGTCATATCTGCTCCTTCACAACAGGTGGCAAAATCTTGAAAATGATGAGCTAGACGACTATATCTATGAGGCTCCAAAACAGCAATAACACGCCCCTCACTTGCTTCTTTCGCTGCTGATAATGTCGCTCGAATTTCAACAGGGTGATGAGCATAATCATCTATGATCTTTATACCTTGCCAATTCCCTACATGTGTAAACCGTCTCTGGACACCTTGAAAAGAGGCAAAAGATTGTTTGAGAATTTTCTCGTCAATCCCACACTCAAAAGCAACAGCAGCAACACCCAAGGCATTAAGAACATTATGATGGCCATATAATGAAAGAAATATTGGATAACTTTCTTCCCCCCTTAAAAGATCAAAAGTAGCACCACTCTGCGTCATGCAAATATGGTCTGCACGCACCTCAGCTTCAGGATGAAGGCCATAGGTTACACAACGTTGTTTTAATTTTATCTTTTGCCAAAGAGCATAGACTTGAGGATGATCAATTCCCAAAAAAGCAATACCGTCAACACTGAGTTGGGTTGTAAATGTTTCAAAAGCGCCGTACAACTTATCGAGACATCCATAGTGATCCATATGTTCAGGGTCAATATTCGTCACTAAAGCCATCTCTCGGGGAAGCTTTATAAAGCTCCCATCAGACTCATCAGCCTCTACAACACACCAACGACTCTGCCCAGCCTTTACGTTGGAGTTCCATATATTCATAATGCCGCCATTAATAACCGTCGGGTCAAGCCCTGCGCTCTCCAAAACCCATCCTATTAACGCTGTGGTCGTGGTTTTTCCATGGGTACCCGAAACAGCAATCCCATGAAACCCCTCCATAAGTAAGGCAAGCATTTCAGCACGGTGAAGAATGGGAAGATTTCGTGCTCGCGCTTGTATGAGCTCGGGGTTATCTTCTTTAATATCTGTTGAAACAACGACAAGATCTTTGCCTTCGAGTATCGCGGCTTTATGCCCTACTTCAACTTGAACTCCCAGCTTCTGAAGTCGCTCTGTGTTTCCATTTGAAGATAAATCACTGCCACTCACAAAATACCCTCTCTGGGCTAAAAGCTGAGCAATTCCACTCATACCAATGCCACCTACACCAATAAAGTGAATGTTTTTTTGTTTAAGGGTTTTAAGATTCATTTTATACTCTTTCTTAAGGCGCAATTAAGTCAACAAGATGCGCAAGTCTGATGGAGGCATCCGAAATAGCAATCGTTCGTATATTGACTGCTGCTTGCGATAATTTCCAGGGGGAAGTCATCAATTCTGACAAAAGATTAGATAAGGCTATAGAAGTAAACTCTTTTTCCCTCATCATCCAACCTCCGCCAGCATTGATAACCTCTTTAGAATTATAAAACTGATGATCATCCATAGCGTAGGGGTAGGGTACAAAAAGCGTTGGTCTTCCTACTACAGCCGCTTCTACGGCACTCGAAGCTCCAGCTCGAGAAATAATAAGATGAGCTTTTTTGTATCGTTCTCCCATATTCTCTAAAAAGGGTGAAAGTTCCACCTTTGCTTTTGTTCTTTCATAGAGAGCTTTGGTCATGTCTAAAAATTCTGCCCGACATTGCTGGCTTATACGAAGACGCTTTTGCTGAACTGGCTCCAATAAATATACGGCTTGAGGAACAATTTCTCCAAAAACTTTTGCTCCCTGACTTCCCCCTGTTACGAGTAATTGAAATGGAGCTTCATTTTCGGAAGGCCCATATTCTGCCGACATAATCTCAGGACGTACGGGAAGTCCCGTCATACTTACCTTTCCCTTGCATGAAGAAGGTATATTCTCCACATGAGGGAAAGAGGTTGCAATACGCGTCATAAAAGGAGCTAAAAAACGGTTTGTTCTTCCAAAATAAGCATCCGCTTGATGTATGATGGAAGGAAGGCGAAGGATCGCAGCTGCCATCATGGTTGGAAAGGAAGCATACCCTCCAAAACCTACAACAACGTCTGGTTTCAAACACCGCAAGTGATAGAGAGCCTTTCCTATTCCTTTCATAAGAAGGGCACCACCCTGAATTTTTTGCCTTGCCGATCCTTGAAGCTGTGATGAAGAAATTTGAACTGTCAAATGAGAGGGGGTATTAAACTGTTGACCTCTTCCATCACTAAATATAAAAACATCAACTCCTTGTCTCGAAAGTTCACTCGCCAATGCTTGCGCGGGAAAAACATGCCCTCCTGTTCCTCCTGTTGCTATGACAACTCGCGTTGTAAGCTTAGGCATATTCACAGACCCTCCGACGAGTTAAACCTAAAACCATTCCCATTCCAATAGCAAGAGCCATCATAGAAGACCCCCCATAACTAATGAAAGGAAGCGTCATTCCTTTGGTAGGCATAAGGTTTAAAGTAGAGGCCATATTAATAATAGCTTGCAAACCAAATTGTACGATTAATCCAGTAACCGCTAAAACCACAAACATATTATTCTCATCAAAAAGTCGAGAGAACGATCTAAGAACAATAAATGCAAAAATACATACTAAAAGAAAGCATAAGATCATCCCAAATTCTTCGCCTGCAACAGCAAAGATAAAATCAGCATGTGCATCAGGAAGATGTTTTTTAACCGTTCCTTCTCCGGGGCCTTGACCAATAAGACCACCATTTATAAAAGCCTCTAAGGATTGATTTACTTGATAACGCTCCCCAAATTTGTCACCCCCCTCAGAAGATAAAAAATGATCAACTCGCCGGGTAACATGCGGAAAAAGAAAGTAAGCTGTGATTAACCCTCCAATGCCGCACGCGACCGCGGAAATAATCCAGAAAAGAGAAAGCCCTACTAAAAAGAATTGAGAAAACCACATGGCTGTAATCAAAGCTGTCATTCCTAAATCAGGCTGAAGGAGCAAAAAAACAACGACTGCCAAATAAAGAGAGATAGAAATCCAATTCCCTGGAAACGAAGGATGAGACTGTTGCTTAGAGAACATCCAAGCACAAACAACAGCAAAAGAGGGCTTAACAAATTCAGAAGGTTGAAGAGAAATACCTCCTATATCAAGCCAACGACAAGCCCCTTTAATTTCAATTCCTATAAATGATGTAAGCAAAAGTCCAAAAACACTGATTCCAAAGATGGCAAGAGCAAAACGTTTAATATTCTCCAGTGAAAGAAGAGAGACACCAATTAAAAGGCCAGTGGTTGGTATTAAAAAAACAATATGCTTTTTAATAAAATGAAAGGAGCTCCAATTATGTTGGTCAGCAACTGCAGGGCTTGCCGCCATAATAAGAAGAATGCCTAAAACAATCAGCAACAATAAGGCTGACAATGTCCACCTATCAACAGTCCACCACCATTGACCCACTAGACTTGTATTTGTACGAGCTAATGAAAGCATTTTTTATCTCTAGGCTCTCTTTTTTTCTATTTCTATGATCCTTTGAACGTATTGGCAAAATGCTTCACCCCGCACCTCAAAGTCTCGAAATTGATCGTAGCTTGCGCAAGCAGGAGAAAGAAGTACGACAGCATCTGATTTTTTGGAATGGAAAGCCATGCTTGAAGCCTTCTCCACAGCCTCTTCAAGGGTTTTACAAAACGTGTAAGGCAATCTTCCTTCTAAGGTAAGAGCGAAATTTGAAGCTGCTTCTCCATATAAAAAAGCATGTTCAATCAGAGAGAAAAAGGGTACTAGAGTGGTAATTCCACCCTCTTTAGGCCTCCCCCCTAAAATCCAATAAAGGGATGAGCCTTGGTAACACATAAGGGCTTTCGTAACAGCATCTGCATTGGTTGCTTTACTATCGTTAATGAAAATAACATTTTTATGGCTTGCTACTCTTTGTTGGCGGTGAACAAGACCAGGAAAAGTTTCCATTCCTTTGATAATGTTCTCCTTGTCAACTCCGCGTGAACGTAGCACACCATAAGCAGCGGCTGCATTTTGCCAATTATGCTGACCTTTTAATCGGTCGAATTTCTTTAGATCGATAGTGGGCTGAGAATTTTCATATAAAATCCCTTCCTTTACATAAATTCCATTGCTAAGGGTTTTACAAGTGGAAATAGGGAGAAGGCCACTTGTTCCAAATGCCCTTAAAGCTTCATAAATTGTCAAACAATAAGGATCATCCACACTTATAACTAAAGTATCTTGGTGAGTCTTGTTTTTATAAATGAGTTTTTTCGCCTCAATATATCCATCCATTCCTCCATGCCGTTCCAGATGATCTGGCGTAATATTTAAAAGTATGGCCGCATCAAAATGAAGGTTTGGAGAAATTTCTAGTTGATAAGATGAGACTTCTAAAACGTAAGTTCCTTCTGTTTTTAAAGGATTGAGCTCCATTACCGGAATTCCAAGATTTCCACCAACTTCAGCTAAATACCCGCAGTCTTTCAATATATGACCTATAAGAGACGTCGTTGTGGACTTACCATTTGTTCCCGTAATTCCTATGTAACACGCTTCAGGCTGTGCTTGGTATAAGACATCAAGATCACTTATAGGCTTTAAACCGACGATCTGTGCTTGTGCAACAAGAGGGTGAGGAGCAGGATAGTGATGGGGTATGCCGGGGCTCAAAATAAGGTGATTGACCTCCTCCCACTTAAGAGCTTCTGAGGGTATAAGGGGAATACCTTGCCTTTGAGCAGTCTCTCGAGCTTCTTCTTGATCATCCCAAGCCATAACAGTTGCTCCTGCCTTCAGCAATGCTTGAGCCACAGTCCGGCCAGACCGCCCGAGACCTAAAATAACAATTTTATGTCCTTTGAAACATGTAGGTACTATCATCTTTTAGCGTAACTTAAGAGTTGAAAGGCCAATCAATGCCAACACAATTGCAATAATCCAAAATCGGAAAACAATTGTTGGCTCGGACCATCCTTTTTTTTCAAAATGATGGTGTATGGGAGCCATTAGGAAAATACGCTTCCCTCCAGAAAACTTAAAATATCCAACTTGTAGAATAACTGAAATAGCCTCTAGAACAAAAAGTCCTCCAACAACCGCTAGGACAAGTTCATGCTTTGTAATAACAGCAACCATCCCAAGGGCAGCCCCCGCAGGTAAAGATCCCGTATCCCCCATCCATACCCTCGCAGGAGGGGCATTATACCATAAAAATCCTAGGCCTGCTCCAATCAAAGCCCCACAGAAAATCGATAATTCTCCAGCTCCTGGAACAAATACAATCTGAAGGTGATTTGCAAATACGTGGTTTCCCACGAGATAAGCAATTAAAGCAAAGCACGCAGATACAATCATGACCGGCCCAATAGCAAGACCATCCAAACCATCCGTAAGATTTACAGCATTCGAAGAACCGACAACAACAAAAATACCAAAAGGAACATAAAACCATCCTAAATTAATAAGGATGTTCTTAAAAAAAGGAACAGATGTACTGGTTGCAAATTCAGCACCCCCAATTTCCATCACTGCATAGGTTGCTAAGGCACTTATTCCCATCTGTAAAAGAAGCTTCTTTTTTCCTGAAAGACCCTTTGTATTGCGTTTCGTGAGTTTTAAATAATCATCATATGCCCCAATGCATCCAAACCCAAGAGTTACGAGCAGGACAACCCATACATATCGATTCGCCAAATTAGCCCAAAACAAGGTACTCAGCACTAAAGCAAAGAGAATAAGACTTCCTCCCATAGTGGGAGTACCTTGCTTAGTCAAAAGATGGGAGGCCGGCCCATCTTCCCGAATTGGCTGGCCGTGACGCTGCTGTTTCTTAAGCCATCGAATCAGGGGAGGCCCACATAAAAAGCTAATCAACAGTGCTGTGAGAAGAGCTCCTGCCGTTCTAAAGGTGATGTATCTGAAAAGATTAAAAAAAACGCTTTCTTGGCCCCATAGTGTGAATAAATAATAAAACATAAGTTAACTCACCTTCTTCATAGAATCTTTTTGAACGGCCAATAAAGCTTCAACTATAGGTTTCATATGTGTTCCTAAGGAGGCTTTTACGCTGACAACATCCCCGCCTCTCATAACCTTTAGGACAAAAGGAATCAACTCCAATGAAGTTAATGCGTACCCCCCTTTCATATGAGGAGGGAGAAGATCATATAAATAAGCCATATAGGGACCACAGCAAAAAACGAGATCAATTTTGTTGTGTAAGAGAGGCTCCAGAAGTTCCTCATGGCGTTGTTGGGCAATCTCCCCCATTTCACGCATATCTCCGATGACGGCTATCTTTCGTTTTCCTTGACTTTGTCCAAGTGTAGCAAGAGCTGCTCGCATAGACGTAGGATTCGCATTATAACTTTCATCGATGACCGTAAACTCTCCCTTGTAACGTTTCCCTCGTCCAGAAGGAGGCTCTAAAGTTGCAAGGCTCTTAGCTGCCATTCTTACATTAGCGCCAGCTAAAAAAACAGCTCCTAAAACAGCGAGACTGTTGTAAATCCAATGAACTCCTGGAACAGGAAGAATATACGAAACTCTCTCTCCGCCAATCTCTGCAAGAACAATGCTTCTTTCTGACTCTCCTTCATATGATAAAAGCCGAAAATCTGCTTCTGTCGTTTTTCCGAAACTATAGACTTTTAAACCGTATCCTTGAGCTAACGCAGATAAAAGTGGGAAATGAGGGTTGTCTTGATTGAGAAGAACAGAAGCGCCTCTTTCCATTCCCTCATAAATTTCAGCTTTTGCTCGAGCAATCTCCGCTTCTGATTTAAAAAACTCAATATGGCATTCCACAATGGATGTAATAATTGATATGTGGGGCTTAATCATTTGACTTAAGGGACGTATTTCATTCGGATGGTTCATTCCCACTTCAAAAATACCGTATTCTGTTTCTTGGGGCATACGTGCCAAAGTTAAAGGCACACCCCAATGATTATTATAGCTTGCGACACTTCCATGGGTTATCCCTTGATCTTTAAAAACCCACTTTAACATTTCTTTTGTACTTGTTTTCCCCACACTGCCTGTAACAGCAATACGCGTTGCATGAGAGCGTTCTCGTGCAGCGTTACCAAGTGCTTCTAAAGCCTTAAGAGTGTCTGAGACCCGCAGGGTGGGGAGATCCGTCTCTCCCTTTTCAGAAACAAGGGCTGCTGCTGCTTTCTGCCTCGCAGCTTCTGAAAGAAAAAGATGCCCATCCCCCGTCTCTCCTTTTAAGGCGACAAAAAGATCACCTTGCTTTAATGTTCGAGTATCAATTGAGATACCGGTACATACCCAAGGTTTCGTGGATGTTCCCTTCATAATTTTATCTGCAGATGTAGATGTCCAAAGTTCTTTCATATTTGTATACATCTTTTTACTTCTTCCACATCACTGAAGGGGTATTGGGTATCTCCAATTATCTGGTAAGTTTCATGTCCTTTTCCCGCTACCAACAAGACATCACCCGTTTTCATCTCTTTAATTGCCGTCATGATTGCTTCACGTCGTGAGGGAATCTCTCTTGCATTCGGGCATTTTTCAAGGATTTGTCGACGAATTTCAGCAGGATCTTCATGGCGAGGATTATCATCCGTAATAATAACCTTATCCGCAAGCTTAGCCGCAATTTCTCCCATCATTGGCCTTTTTACTGTATCTCTCTCACCACCACACCCAAAAACAACCCATAATTGACCTTTCGTGTGAGCTCTCAAAGCTTTAAGAGCAAGTGAAAGAGCATCAGGTTTATGAGAATAATCAACATATATACCTGGAGCTGCTTGCTCAAGGCGACCTGGAACTCCCCTTAAACTCAAACAGGCCTCAACAGCTTGATTCACATTCCCTCCACAGGCCATTACAGCTGCCAACGCTGCTATGACATTATAGACTTGGAACTGCCCCACGAACGGTAAAGTCAAGTTATACGACTTCCCCTCAATACATAATAAAACATCTTGGCTATCCATCTTAGGAATGATAGATATAAGTCGAATTGTGTCCGCATTTTTTCCAAAAGTCACTGGCTTCAGCCCTCGTTTTTGGCATAAATCGAGGAGCTGGCTATATTCAATCATATCCGAATTCAAAATGGCAAACATATGCGGGGCCATTATATCCTTAAAAAGACGCATCTTTGCTTCAAGGTATGCATTCATTGTATGATGATAATCTAAATGGTCATTTGAAAAATTTGTAAAAATAGCTGCTTTAAGCCGGACTGAATCTAAACGATGCTGATGAAGGCCATGACTTGACGCTTCAAAGGCTAAATAGTCAATGCCTTGCTCCTTTAGAACTTGCAAAATTTGGTGTAATTTTACAGGATCAGGCGTATTAAGCCCCCCCGTTCCTGTAGGAGGAGGTAAGGGGCGTCCTTCGATAATCAGCCCAAGCGTTCCCAAACTTACAGCAGAAAGACCTAAATGATGCCATATTTGACGGATAAAAGAAACAACAGACGTTTTTCCACTCGTTCCCGTTACAGCCACAATATTATCTGGTTGCAGAGGATAAAAATAGGCAGCTAAAAGGCTCGCCACCTTACGAATTTCTACAGCTTCAAAAAAAGACACCTTAGGATATCTTTCTTTAAAGTAATTCGCCATTTTTTGGCCTACCCCTTGGGACGCTACGACACCCCTTGCCCCTCGACCTAAAGCCTCCTCTACAAAATTAATACCATCATGCTGACTTCCTGGAATTGCCACAAATAGCGATTCTTTTTCAACTTGACGAGAATCGATGGCGAGAGAGTTGAAGGAAGGCAAACACGCTCCTAAAGGAATTAAAATTCCTTTTTGAACAAAGGGAGTGAGATCCATTATGTCAATTCTCTCCCTTTTGATGAGTACTTACATGAATGAGCATCGGGTTTTCTTCCAATTTCTCTTGTAACTCGTTTGTTGGTATTACCTGCAAAAGAGGAGCTATTCGCTCAATAACTTTTCCCGCAATAGGAGCTGCATTCCATCCTGCCGCATTAAAGCCATAAGTTTCTTTTATAGCTTGAGGACGATCTACCATAACTAAAACAACATATTGTGGCCTACTCATGGGAAAGGCACCAACAAAAGAAGTTATATTACTCCCCTTTTCATAAGATCTACCTTTCAGAGTATTGGCCGTACCCGTCTTTCCCCCGACTTCATATCTTTTTACTTGAGCTTTCCGCCCCGTACCTTGTGCTACGACCATATACATAAGCTTGCACATAACCTCAGAAGTTTCTTTTGATACAATACGAACTCCCTTTTCGGCGAGAGGATGCTGCATTTTCAAAAGAGTTGCTGGTTGCATTATACCTTTGTTTACTATACCAGCAATCGCTGTGACAAGCTGTAATGGACTAATTGAAATACCATACCCATAAGAGGCTGTAATCATTGTTGTCTCTCCCCATTTTTTAGGATAGAGAGGAGATCCAATTTCAGGAATTTCTAAAGCAGGGGGTGTAAAAAATCCAAGCTTTTCAAAAAAAGCTCTTTGACGACCGGGTCCCATTTGTATGGCCATCTTTATGGCTCCAATGTTAGAGGACTCTGTAAAAATTTGAGCCACGGTCAAAGGATAATGCGCTGGATGGAAATCTGTAATCTTAAATCGTCCAAGCCGAAAGGGACCCGATACATCAAACGTATTGGATAATTTTGAAATCCCACTTTCCAAATAAAGTGCGGTATTAAAAATCTTAAAGCTTGACCCCATTTCATAAGTTCCAAGCGTAATTTGATTAAAAAGGGCCTCCCTCTGGGATCCCATCTTTCCTACCTGGTTTGGATCAAAGTCAGGCAGGGAAATCATTGCTACAATTTCACCCGACCGCGCGTCCATCACTAAACCGGCAGCACCTTGTGCCTTGAATTTTTCAATGCCTGCTAAAAGTTCATCTCTCAGAACGTGTTGCACCCGAATATCGAGGCTCAGTTGTAAAGGCCCCCCTCCTGATAAGAGATGCTCATTAAACTTCAGCTCAATCCCGCCTAAACCTTGATTGTCAATATCTGTATAACCTAAAACGTGGGAAAGAAGTTCTCCATGAGGGTATACGCGGCGTTCATCCTGCCGAAAATAAATTCCAGGAATACCAAGACGAATAATTTCAGCTTGTTTTTGAGGTGTAAGATGGCGAGCAATCCATACAAATCCTTTTCCATTCTGAAGACGTTGGAGAGTTTCTTTATGATTAAGTTCAGGCAAAACATTCGTCAGTTTATCTGCTGCTTCTTTGGCATCCAACACAACTCGTGCGTTGGCATAGAGTGAAGAAGTGCTTAAGCTAGTGGCTAAAAGTACCCCGTTGCGATCCATAATATCTGCTCGAAAAAGCTTTCCTCTAAGAGCACTTGCATCAGCAATATTTTCCTCTCCTAGACTTCTTAAAAGGCTAACATCTACAAGACGCCCAATAATAATTATAAAAATAAAAATGAATGTACAACAGACAACCAACAGTCGAGCTCGCGCCATATCAAGGGTATGGCGTAAAGATTTTTTATCTCCCCAACTTGCTGCTCCGTAAAAGCCTTGAGGAACATATAACTTTCGTTGATTCATTCTACTCCTTTTACTGAAGCAAGATGAGCACGAGGAACGATACCTTTGAGATGATCTTTATTTTCTGAAGTCCCTACAACAGCAACAACTTGATCCGTTTTCATAGGTAAGATATCTAAATATTTGGCAGCTAATTTCTGTAAACGTTGTGGCTCATTCAAATGACTCCACTCTGCTCTTAAAATATGAATATTTTCAAGTTCACGGTCAATTTGATGTTGGGCATGAGCTAATTTCTGTTCAATCTCTACAACTTCATATTTTACTTTAAAAAGAACGAATCCAACAATCAAAGCCAAAAAAACAAAAAGCAGAGTTGATTGTCTCATTTTTTCCTCTCTTTAGGCTCGAATAGCCCACCGAAGACGTGCAGATCGAGAACGGGGATTCTTTTGAATTTCATCCTCTGATGGTGTCAGGGCTTTTTTATTTTTTAAAATGAATGTTGCTTGCTCACGAGGTACGGTTGGAAAATGGCGAGATAGTTGTGAAATTGATCCACTTTTTTCCTTAAGAAATGTCTTCACAATTCGGTCTTCAAGGGAATGGAAACTAACAACAACCAAACGTCCACCCGTTTTTAATAATTTTTCAGAAGCATCAAGCCCCCGCTCTAATTCTCCTAGTTCATCATTAACATATAGGCGAAGAGCTTGGAAAGTACGTGTAGCCGGATCGAATCCTTTTCTTTCGAAACCTACAATGGACCTTACTAAATCAGCAAGCTCAGTTGTGGTTTCTAAAGGCCGTTTTCCAATAATAGCACGTGCAATAGCCCGCGAACACCGTTCTTCCCCATAAGTCCATAGAATATGTGCAATTTCTTTTTCCTCAAACGTATTAACAATATCTGCAGCGCGTATACCTTTTTTATCCATACGCATATCAAGGGGGCCTTCAGACTTAAAAGTAAAACCTCTCGCTGCCTGATTTAATTGAGGAGAAGAAACACCTAAATCAAAAACAACACCATCATATTCCTGAGCAGGCAAAATCCGCGCCATATGCCCAAATCGACTCTCATAAAATGAAAATCGGTTTCCATATTGATTTTTAAGGCTCACTGAACGTTCATAAGCCTCAGGATCACAATCCAAAGCCACAACAGAACAATTTGCTTTTTCTAAAATAGCCTTGGAATACCCCCCAGCTCCAAAAGTAGCATCAATGTAGATCTCACTCTCACATGGAGAAAGTGTTTCTAAAACTTCAGCTAACATCACAGAATTATGCATGATCCGCCCTTAACTTTAAGACAGATTGCTTTTCTTGAACTCGTTTCCGAGCCTCCTCTTGATAGGATTGGAAAGCTGATGGATTCCAAATTTGAAAAGTTGCCCCCCGACCAACAAAGGCAACACCATCATTAATTTGGGCATGATCTAATAAAATTTGAGGCAAAATCACCCGCCCATCTCCATCAAATGCCAACATGTGAGAATCGGCAAAAATTGTTGCCGCTAAATCATCTTGTGACTCAGAGAAAAGCTCTAATTGATCGACGCTTTCGCTCAACCGTTGCATCCGGTCAATTCCCATTCCTTCAATTGTTGGAAGCTTGTAGGAACGAAACGCTATAATTCCCTGAAAAGATTGATCTGAAAGAGCAAGACGAAAAGAAGCTGGAACTGAAACACGACCTTTTTTATCAAGTTTATTCATAAATGTTGATAGAAACAACTTCATTTTCACTCATTTTTCATATAATTTCCTCCTTTTGAAATGAAGAGGATTTTTATGGTATAACATGGGTAGAATTGGGATTCAATGGGATAATATGGGATGAAAATTGATCACAAAGTTATCCACAGATCCCTTATCTTTATTTTTGAGTTTTGTTGTCTTTTGAGTAGAGTTAATCAGTTGTTTTAAAAACATTTTTTTGAAAATTCAAAGTTTATACTATGAAAGAAATTTTTCTTTCTAAAAAACTATCCACGTCCCTTTTTTCTCTGTTTAATGGGGTAACAAAAGTAAAGATTCAATAAAATGAGAGGTACAGTTTTGAGGGAAGATAGGACCCGATATATTCAATTTTAGACTGATAATTTTTGAAGCTCACATTATTAAACTTGGGAGTAAGGATAACAAAGTTTTCCTCCTATTAAAGGATAAGGCACTCCTGTTGTTCCCGGAAGACTTATTGGTAAATTTTTTAAAGACCTGACAGCTAAAAACCCAAAAGCCTGAGCCTCAAGAGCATCTCCATCCCAACCTAATTCTGATGTTTTTTTGAGTCTGATACCACATCTTGTTTCTATCATTTTAAGTAAGGTTGAATTATGGGCTCCTCCTCCAACGAGGCAAAGAAAGGGCACAAAAGGTAAATGGTCAAACCCTTTTCGAAGGGCTACAGCCGTAAAGCAAGTGAGAGTCGCAACCCCATCTTCAAAGGAAAGCGTTTTTACATCATTAAGACAATCCCTAAAAGTCATACGATCTAGTGATTTGGGAGGTCTTTGAGCAAAAAAGGGATGCAGGAGCCATTTGTATAAAAGAGATTCATTCACCTTTCCCTTTGCTGCGATTTGTCCTTCTTCATCCCATGGTAAGTGTTTATTCTCATAAACCCAATCATCGATGAGGGCATTTCCTGGGCCCGTATCAAAGGCAACAAGATTATTCTCACCCTCACCCACCCATGTCACATTCGCCACACCGCCGATATTAACAACGAGAAGAGGTTTTGTGAGATCTCTTACGAGCGCTTGATGATAGAGCGGCACGAGAGGTGCTCCCTGCCCTCCATGAGCCACGTCATTAATGCGAAACTGTTCGATAACAGGAATTTTCGTCAAAGACGCGAGAAGCTCTCCCTCTCCGATTTGAAAAGTCTCTCCCCACTCATTTTTTCCCCGAGGAGGGATATGAAACAGAGTCTGTCCATGGAATCCAATTACATCAATACTCTCATGTGTTATCTGCGCCTTATCTAAAAGAGTAAAAACGGCTTCAGCATGATTTTCCGTAAGAGAGATAGAAAGGGCTTTTACGTGAAGCCCAGGACGTTTCCCATAAAAGCTTAATATTGTTTTCTTTAAGGCTTTGGAGTAAGGAATAAAACAGGAAGGTCCTAAATGTTGAATAGTCGTCCCATCCGTTTCAATCAAAGCCGCATCAATACCATCAGCAGATGTCCCAGACATAAGGCCTATGGCCCTGAGATTCTTTTTCATTGTTTAGCTTTTCCTTTTTCACCATGGAAAGAATCTCTTTCCTTTGGCCTTCTGCTTACATGTTAAGAGGCCTAATTAGAAGGAATACTTAACCCCAATCGAAATAACAGGATAGTAATTTAAGAGAAATTTATCCGCACTTATTTTTAACCGACTTACAATGTAATTCTTTACGAGAGGAGTAACTTCACTATGCCCTTTTGCCTTAAGTTTGGCTTTTGGAGTTCCTTGAAAAAGGATACCCAATTCTCCATACAAACTCCAACCTCTTTCAGTATGAGATGTTGAATCAAACCCTATTCCAAGATAGGGACTGACTCTATTAAAGTAAGCGGTTGCTTTTGGTTTTCCTACTTCCTCTGGGGTTATAATTTTCCCTTGAAGAGTAACATTATGTCTTAATTTTGATGTAAGATTGAATTGGTTACCGTTGTAAAACGCCCCCGCTGTGAATTTAAAATCATTACAAAAAGGGTGAATTCCTAAATTTGCTCCAGCTGTAAGCAATCGTAATGTTCCGTTGAAATCTACATCTCTATTATTTAAACCAGTTGAGAGACCAAAACCATTAACTGATCCATTTATGGAGGCGTAGGGGGATATTCTAAAAGAAACATCCATTCCAATGCCGAGTGACCCCATTTTGGCATCAACAGAAAAGTTATCAGCTGAAGTTGGCTCCATCAAAAGTACTTGTAAGAAAAGAAAGAGGGTTGTTGTTCTTATTATTTTCATGAGCATTTCTTTTGTATGCCTTATGTCATCTTAACTTTATTCGCATCTTAGGTAACGTATTTTATAGAATTTGAACAGTCTGATTCATCACTTCTAAAACCGCCACAACGCCAACAAAAAGAAAAGGGGTAATAATATGATCACGGACCAGAACATATACCCAAAAAAACTAGGCATTTTAATGCCGTGACTCTCGGCAATCGCTTTTACCATGAAATTTGGTGCATTTCCGATATAGGTCATCGCTCCCATAAACACTGAACCCAAAGAAATAGCCTCTAAAGTCCGAGCAAATGATGTCATCAAGTGAGAAGCATCTCCCCCTGCCATATGGAAAAAAACAAGATAAGTAGGAGCATTATCTAAGAATGAGGAAAGTACTCCCGAAAGCCAAAAATACATAACGTTATTAGGATGACCATCAACATCCACAAGCGAGATTAAAGGCGCCATAGCTCCTTGAAGGCCTGCATCAAGGATAGCAATGACAGGAATGACAGTCATAAAAATCCCAAAGAAGAGCTTTGCCACTTCCTTTAAAGGCCCCCAAGAAAAATGATTAGCTTCATGTATAGCTTGTGGCGTAAACAACCAGGAAATTATTGCCAAAATTATAAGGCTCCCATCTCTAACCACATTCTGAAGTTCAAGGGCAATACCCCCCACATGAAACTGAACTTCAGGCTTCCAGATTCCACTAAGAAGCACCACTCCAATAACGCCAAAAAAAAGCAATCCATTTAACCTTCCCTTAATTCTTATACGGGGAGGAGAATGGTGAAAGACAAGACCTTCTTTTCTCGCAAAATAAATATCCATTCCATAAAAAATGGCCAGCAAGGGAAGAGAAACCACAATCATCGCCCCCCCTAAATATTCAAGGGGCCAGAAAAAACTTACGCCATTTAAAAATCCTAAAAAGAGAGGCGGGTCCCCAAGTGGGGTTAAGGCACCGCCGATGTTACTAACCAAAAAAATGAAAAAAATCATGTGATGGATGCGATTTTGACGATCAAGGTTAATGTGAAGGAGGGGTCGAAGAAGGAGCATAGCTGCTCCTGTCGTTCCAATCCATCCTGCTAAAATTGTTCCCACAGCAAGAAGCGCTGTATTTATAAGAGGTGTTGCATGCGATTCCACTTCAATTCGAATGCCACCCGCAATTGTGTAGAGGCTCCCAATTATAATGATAAAGGGAAGGTAATGATGAAGAAATGTTCCGAAAACTTCATGCTTGGTTGTGGAAAATCCAAATGCGGTTATTAACCCTAGAAACGTGATCGAAGCCCAAACGCAGCTTATCTTTCCATAATGAGCCTCCCAAAAATGAACAAAAAGTAAAGGCAGTAGTGCTATTGAAAGAAGCATACCCACAAAAGGAAAGGCCCACCATAAGCTTAATGACGCTCCGGGTAATAATCCCCCTTCAGCTAAAAGGGATGTTGGGAAAAGGCAGAGAAAACATACGATGAGAACGTAAAAAAACTTATGCAGGCTGAGCTTTTGGAATGACTTTTCTATTTTCATCATAACAATAACTTAATATAATCTATAATGAAATAGCTACGATAAAAAACAAAAGGGCTATTCATCCGTGGGCACTGAATCTTTTGGTAATTTTTCCAGAATCTTTTCCAATCTATCTTGCACGATAAGCATATTATCTTTAGCTATAATGAGGCCTGCATCTGCGCTATCCCTAAATAACGCTAGTGCTTCTCTTAGAAGGGGTATATCTTCTGGCAATCCTCTGGTTGAGTTTACGATTGTGACCGCCAATTTATTCTGTGCAAGAGGTAGATTTTTTATCGCCTTATGGTTGCCTTTCCTTGTATTAGCAGAGATCAATCGGATAGCCTCTCTTAAACAATCTATAGCTTCTTGTGATGAAAGACTATCACTTGTATTTGCAAGCACAATCCCCAAACGTGTTTGCACGTCTGGGAGTGCTTTTTCAGCTCGCTTCGAGCCTTTCCTTACGTACTTTTCAAGAGAAGAACAAAAATAACGGTAAAGTTGGACTTGCTCTTGAACTGGCAAATCTTGGCGAGGAGTTCCATTAAATTTTTTAATTTTCCTTTCACATTTCTCATCGGGTGACAGAGACATTTCAGTTAAAACATAACTTCTCGACACAAATTTTTTTCTGCAAAACCTCTCACCTCTATAATTATCGTTATCAGCTGCTTGAGCTGAATTTAAGGGAATAAATGATGAGTTTATTGAAGCTAGCAAACTAAAAAGAAATGCTTTACTCAAGTAATTCATATAAGGCATTTTTTGTCTTCTTTATCAAAAATCATCTATTTTTATAAAATGCGCTAAGAAATTAAGTCAATATTTAAGTTTCTTCCTTATTAAAATAAGATACTGTTTAAAAGCGAGAAAAAAGTGTGCCCCCATTTCTAGATTTTGAACATAGACAGATTTTTCAAAGTATTTTATCAAGATATCAGTTGCTAAAATCTTCTTCATGGTTATCCTAGTATCTGAAGCTTACACAATTCTTTTGAACCTATGCAGACAAATCACGTATAAGTACTAACAATGGAAGTAACGATTAATTTAAGGAATCATGACTTTTAGATATCTTTTCAAAAAAAAAATCTTAAGCTAGCGAGTATTATCAAACATTATGAAAATGCAATCAATATATGTTTTTGTCAAACTTGCTGAAAATAACTGTGATTTTAACATACATAAAGTTTTGGGAATTCCACGTTCCTCTATGTGGACTTATGTCTCCGACTTGGAAAAATCTCTCGGAAGAAAGCTTATAAACAGAAAGAAACAAGGCGTATCTTTTACGGCAGCTGGAAAAGAGTTTATTCCCTATGCCTATAGAATTTATCAGACTTACGAAGAAAGCCTTGTAAGCGCCAACAAGGTCGAAGATTCTTCTATAGAAGGTGATATCCTTGTATCGACAACAAACGCCGTTGCACTACAATGGTCCATGGATAGCATTAAAATACTCTTTGCTGAACACCCTAATTTAAGGCTGCACATTTCTGCATCAGACATAATTTCAAGAGAAGAAGAAAACGTCTATGATGTTCTTGTCAGACCTTTTAACGACTCTGAGAACTATAAAAAAATATGGTATACGGTTTATCATCATGGCTTATTCGCAAGCCAAGAGTACATTGATATAATGGGCATGCCCACCTCTCCAGAAGAATTAACTTCTCATCGAATGATTGGATATGGCGAGCACACATATAGCTACTTTGAAGATATTAATTGGCATTTAAGAGGTCAAGGCTATGGTTTACCAAAGCTGAAGCCTGTATTAACCATAAATTCAACGAAGGCAATTTTTGAAGCTACAAAAACGGGTCTTGGGATATGTTCTGCGGCTATCGAATCTAATTCATATTACAGTTCAAATCTTATAAGAATCTTACCCGAAATTAATGGACCCACAATTAAAACTTTTTTCTGTATTAAAAAGAATGCGACTGGACGCAAATTAAAATGCATCTCTACATTTAATACCTATTATATAGACTATTTAAAAACATTGGGGGTCAATATTATTCCATTAGAAAAAATAGAATAAGAAGTTTGATTTTATTTTAATATATAACAATACATTGTCGCAAAGATACAGGAGGCTAAATGTTCAAAGATAAATCTCACTTAGAGGAGATCATGTCAAGAGCGTGGGAAGGACGGCACCTTCTTTCACCTGCTAGCACAGGGGAAGTACGTGAAGCTGTTAGAGAAGTCCTCTTTGAACTCGATCATGGAGAATTGAGAGTCGCAGAAAATATCGAGGGTATATGGATGACACATGCTTGGATAAAAAAAGCAATACTTCTCTCTTTTCGTCTGAATGATTCTTTTATTATGAATCACACATATTCTCCCGCATACGACAAAGTCCCTTTAAAATTTGAAGAGTGGACAGAAGATCAATTTAAAGAAGCAGGGTTTCGTGTCGTCCCAGGAGCAATCGTCCGTTATTCAGCTTATATTGCACCAGGAGCGGTCATCATGCCTTCTTTTATCAATGTCGGAGCTTACATTGAAAGTGGGACGATGATTGATTCAAATGTTCGTGTCGGGTCTTGCGCCCAAGTTGGCAAGAATTGTCATTTATCTGATAACGTGGGCATTGGGGGTGTATTAGAGCCTCCCCAAGCTGATCCCGTTATTATTGAAGACGATTGCTTTATTGGTGCTTGTTGTGAAATCGTCGAGAGTGTTCTTATAGGGCGAGGAAGTGTTTTGGGTGCAGGCGTTATTCTTACGGCCTCTACAAAGATTGTCGATCGTGACTCGGGCAAAATCTCTTATGGTAGAATTCCCCCTTATTCTGTTGTTGTTCCAGGTGTTCTTCCTGATATTGATCCTGCTAAGCCTGGACTTCAGTGTGCAGTCATTATTAAGCATGTTAATGAAAAGACCCGTTCTAAGACCACCATAAATGAGTTATTAAGATGATAGACCCTCTTCTCTTAAGTCAGAAATTAATTTCCTGCCCCAGCATTACTCCTAAAAATGAAGGGGCTTTAGAGATCCTGGAAGATAGTCTCTATGCACTTGGATTTACTTGTGAACGATTTGACTTCGAAGGAATCGTCAACCTTTATGCTTATATTGGTTCAGGTCATCCCCATCTTTGCTTTGCAGGTCATACAGATGTAGTTCCTTTAGGAGAGGCCTCTCTCTGGACGCATCCACCCTTTCAAGGAGTAATCCATAACGATCGGCTATGGGGACGAGGAACGGCTGATATGAAATGTGCTATTGCCTGTTTTATCTCAGCTCTTTCGCGATTTTTAAATGAGAAACCATTTAAGGGAACAATCAGTCTTCTCATTACGGGAGATGAAGAAAAAGATGCCATTCATGGGACGCAGCGTGTTCTTCCTATCATCGCAGAGCGTGGTCACCTCCCTGACTTATGTCTCATAGGTGAACCTACATCCTTGAATGAAGTTGGGGACACTTTAAAAATAGGTCGTCGGGGAAGTGTCGTTGGAAAGCTTATTTGCTATGGTACGCAAGGCCACATTGCTTATCCACAATACACTGATAACCCTATTCCTCGGATGCTGAACACCCTTAAGGCCCTCTATGAGTATGAATTTGACAAAGGAACAGACGTTTTTGAACCGACACGACTTGAAATAACTTCAATAGATGTAGGAAATACTGCAAGTAATATTGTTCCTCAAAGAATTGAGGCGCATTTTGGAATTCGGCTTAATATTTTACAGGATGCAAAAGATCTTTGTGAAATTGTAAAATCCATTTGCAATGAGTATGCAGGAAAGCATGACCTTCAAATGACTATCCATGGAAATGCTTTCTTAACAAAAGATTCAGATAAAATTATGCTTCTTCAAAAGGCCGTACAAGCTGCCACCGGATATTTTCCTGCTCTAAGTGCAACCGGAGCCACAACCGATGGAAGGTTTATTAGTCATTACTGTCCCGTAATCGAATGTGGGATGCTCGAATCTACAATGCATCAAGTAGATGAACATGTAGGACTTAACGACATTCAAAAATTAATGAGTATCTACATTTCCATTTTAAAAGTCTTCTTCTTGTCAGCCCCTTCACCATCTGCTAGTGAGGAGTGAGAAGAGAAAAAGGAGTTTACCATGAGTTGGTTCACCACTTTCGTACGCCCAAAGATTAATGCACTTATGCGCAAGAAGGAAATCCCTGATAATTTATGGGATAAGTGTCCTGAATGTGAACAAATGATTTTTCATAAGGATCTTGTTACACACTTGTACGTCTGTCTTCATTGCGGACATCATATGCGCATTCCTGTTAAAATGCGCTTGGAGTCTCTTTTTGATCAAGGAAATTATACCCGCGTTTCCCTTCCTAAAAGCCTTCTTGATCCCATCAAGTTTAAAGATTCTAAGAAATACCCTGACCGTTTAAAAGTTGCTCGCACAACAACAGGTGAAGAGGATAGCATCCTTGTTGCTGAAGGTTTTATCGGCGGATTTCCTGTTGTCATTTCTGCCTTTGATTTTGCATTTATTGGTGGATCAATGGGACTCGCCGTTGGAGAAGGTCTCGTCCTCGGGGCTGAAAGAGCCTGTGAACTTAAAGCAGCCTATATTACAATTCCTGCCTCCGGCGGGGCACGCATGCAAGAGGGAATTTTATCTCTAATGCAAATGCCTCGCTCCACTATTGCTGTGGAGAAAGTAAAGGAGGCAGGGCTTCCTTATATTCCCCTTTTAACCAATCCCACAATGGGTGGTGTGGCGGCATCTTTTGCCATGTTAGGAGACATTGCTATTGCCGAGCCTGGAGCCGTTATCGGATTTACTGGTCCTCGTGTCCTTCAAGAAACGATTCGCCAAGCCCTTCCACCTGGATTTCAAAGTGCGGAATTTCAACTCTCCCATGGAATGGTAGACATGGTTATACCTCGCCTAGATATTCGCCAGAAATTAATTGATATTTTAGGGATTTTGTTGGGGAAAAGACATTAAACTTCAGCCCACGTATCTCCAATATTGGCCTCGACAACAAGTGGGACAGAGAGAGAAACAATAGACTGCATGGTATTTACAATTAATTCCTTAGCTTCTTCAATGACTTGTTCGCCAATCTCAAAAATCAGTTCGTCGTGAACTTGAAGTAGTGTATAGGCCTCTAAATTTTTCTCCTTAAAGAGGCGGTTAAGCTTAATCATAGCCTTTTTAATGATGTCTGCATTTCCACCTTGAAGAGGTGCATTAATTGCTTGCCGTTCCGCAAAACCTCTACGACTAGGATCCTTACTGTGAATATCGGGAATAAAGCAATGGCGTCCGAGAAGGGTTGTAACATACCCTTTCTCTCGAGCTTCCTGCTTCATTTGTTCCATATAGGCTTGAATGCCAGGATAACATTTAAAGTAGGTTTGAATGTAGAGAGCCGCGTTTTCTTTACTAATGCCCAACTGGTTAGCAAGACCAAAAGGGCTAATACCATATATAATCCCAAAATTAATAGCTTTTGCCTTACGTCTTAACTCAGAAGTCATTTGGTCCAAAGGAACGCCAAAAACCTGAGAAGCTGTTTCTGCATGAATATCTTTATTTTCCTTAAAGGCTGTTTGAAGCTCAGGAAGATTGGCCATATGTGCTAAAAGGCGGAGTTCAATTTGAGAATAATCCACAGCAAGTAGCTTCATCCCCGGTCCTGCATGGAAAGCTGAGCGAATTTTTTTTCCTTCTTCTGTCCGAATGGGAATATTCTGGAGGTTAGGATCGGATGACGCTAATCGGCCTGTCGATGTGGCTGCCATGGCATAGGAAGTATGTACACGACCTGTTTTGGGATTAATTTGACGAGGCAATGCGTCTGTATAAGTACTTTTTAACTTTGAGAGCTGACGCCATTCAAGAAGCCGATTTGCGATGGAGAATCCTTGCTCGGAAAGACTCTCTAAAACACCCACAGCCGTTCCATAGGCCCCTGTCTTTCCTTTCTTTCCCCCCGGAAGCTTCAGTTTATCGAATAAAATCTCACCTAACTGCTTTGGAGAAGCCACATTAAAAACTTGCCCTGCCTCTCGTTGAATTTCCTTTTCGATCTCTTCAAGACGTTTTTCAAACTCTCCACTCAAATGCCGTAAGATTAAAGGATCTACCTTAATTCCGCGAGCCTCCATATCCACAAGCACAGGTATTAAAGGACGCTCTAAAGTTTCATAAACTGTACATTGATGTTCTGCTAACAATCGTGGTTTAAAAAAAGTATAGAGTTGATAAGTAATGTCGGCGTCTTCTGCCGCGTAGTTAAGAGCTTTATCGAGAGGAACCTTGTCAAAAGTTACCTGGCTTCTTCCCGTTCCAACCACATCCTGATACTTAATCGTATCATAATCAAGATGATATTTTGCGAGTTCATCCATACCATGCCCATGTTGGGCACCTTCCAAGACGTATGACATCACCATCGTATCATCAAGGGGGGTAAGCTCAATATCATATTTTTTGAGAACCAAAGCATCGTATTTAATATTGTGCCCAATTTTTAAAACAGCCGGATCTTTTAAGACTGATTTCAAAAGCTCGAGCGCATCTTTTAACGGGATTTGGACAGGATCAGTTCCAGGATTTAAGAGATCACGAGGCTCTCCCTTATGTCCTAAAGGAACATAACAAGCTTGTGAGGGACAGGTTGACAATGAAATACCAACCAACTGAGCTGTCGTGGCATCTAAGGAAGTCGTCTCCGTATCAAAGGCTACAAATCCTACCTGATAGATTCGTTCAATCCACCTTTTTAGATTGTCCGGATCTTGGATAAGCTCATAATGCGCTTTGCCTTTAGGAACAGAAGGTACGTCTTTTTCAAAGCGATGAATGAGGGCATTAAAGTTCTGTTCTCGCAAAAAAGGAAGGGCTTTTTCAAAATTAAAGGGTTTTACTGCAAAGGTTTCAAGAGATTCTGTCCCTGGAACGTCTGCTTTTAAAGTGACAAGTTCTTTTGAGATCCGCGCATTATGAGCATGGGATAAAAGGACCTCGCGTCGCTTAGGCTGCTTAATATCACTTGCATGGTTGAGAAGATTTTCTAAGGTACCATAAACCTGGATCAACTCCGCTGCCGTCTTAACGCCAATACCTGGAACTCCGGGCACATTATCTGTAGGATCCCCTGCAAGGGCTTGTACATCTATAACTTGTTCCGGTGGAACACCAAATCTTTCTTTAACTTCCTCGACACCAATCATTCTATTTTTAAGAGGATCCAACATCCTGACATTTTTTCCAACAAGTTGCATCAAATCCTTGTCAGAAGAAACAATGGTTACCTCCCCCGGTTGGGAGTGGGCGTAGGTTGCAATTAAATCATCAGCCTCATACCCTTCCTTTTCAATATAAGGCACATCAAAAGCTTCACAAGCTTTACGTATAAGAGAAAACTGAGGAACTAATTCAGGAGGCGTTTCTTGGCGATTTGCTTTATAGGCAGGATAAATCTGATTGCGGTAGTTTTCACGAGCCGCATCAAACAAAACAAGCAGATAATCAGGGTTCTTTTCTCTTAACAGTTTTATAAGCATATTCGTAAACCCGAGCACAGCCCCCACAGGGGTCCCGTCAGAGCGCGTGAGAGGAGGCAACGCATGAAAGGCCCTGAATATATACCCAGATCCATCCACAAGATAGATTTGCGGTGCTTTAGAAGCTTGAAGATTTTCTTCCATTAGAGAACCTTTTCTAGAAATTCACGAGCCCTATTTGTTTGGGGTGCTGCAAAGAAAACCTGGCTAGGTGAATCTTCAACAAGCTGTCCTTCATCAAGGAACCAAACCCGATCCGCAACTTCTCGAGCAAAACTCATTTCATGGGTAACTATAACCATTGTGATTCCTGTATGAGCAAGTGCTTTCATTACATTCAAAACTTCCTTAACCATCTCAGGATCTAATGCAGAAGTGGGTTCATCAAATAAAATGGCTTCTGGTTCCATAGCTAAAGCCCGGGCAATCGCAGCTCTTTGCTTTTGTCCTCCTGAAAGGTGGGGGGGGTAAGTGTTAAATTTACCTCCTAAACCAACTTTTTCTAAGAGTCCTTTTCCAAGCTTTTGAGCCTCATTACGGGGAATCTTTTTGACTTTTATGGGAGCATAAATCACATTCTCAAGGGTTGTCATGTGGGGAAAAAGGTTAAATTGCTGAAAAACCATTCCTACTTTGGTGCGAATTTTCTCAATATCAACCTTCTTATCATTAATGCAGATTCCATCGATATAGACCCTCCCCGATGTGGGAATCTCTAAGAGATTGATAGACCGCAAAAGGGTTGACTTTCCTGATCCTGAAGGTCCAATAATAGCAAGGACCTCTCCTTGAGAAATCCTCCCAGAGACCTCCTTCAAGACCTGATGATGGCCAAAAGATTTTGAGATGTTATCAAGGCGAATCATGATGTTTTCAGCTTCTTTTCAAGAAATTGTGCAGCAATTGTGAGAATCATAACCAAAACATAATAGAGAGCCCCAGCTACGATAAGGGGTTCAAAATAAAGATATTTATCATTAGCAACAATAGTTGCTCTCCTTAATATATCAGACCCTCCTATAACCGAAATCAAAGCTGATTCTTTTAATAAGTCAATAGATTCATTAACAAGGGAAGGCAGAATATTTCGAATAGCTTGAGGCAAGATAATATCCTTCATCATTAAAGGATAAGACATTCCCAGAGAAAGAGCCGCTTCTTTTTGGCCTTTATCAACAGCGTTAATCCCTGCTCGAATGATTTCAGATATATAAGCGCCGGAATTCAAAGTAAACGTTAATATACCCGCTTGCCAAATCGAAATATTATATCCTGTGAGCTGAGGAGTCGCAAAGTATATGAGGATCAACTGCAGCAACAAAGGAGTTCCCCTAAAAAGAGAGGTATAGACAGCGGCAAACCATCTTAAAGAAGCAATGTGTCCAACCTTACATAGACCGAGAAGGGTACCCCATACAAAACCCAAGAGCAAAGAAACACTCGTGTAAGCAAGAGTTACCTGGACTCCCTCAAGAATATAAGGAAGGGATGGCCAAACCCGCTCAAAGTCTAAAATAATCACTTAATGATCCATTTTTCAGAAATTTGATCAATATCCCCTTTCATAGTCTTCAAAGCATCATTTGTTGGCTGTACTAGGGGAGAACCCTTAGGAAATGCAATTGAAAAGGCTTCCCCTGGGGTTGTTAAAACGACAGTTTTTAACCCCCCTGTTGAGGTAACAATCTTATGAGCCATAGTGTCTTCAATAACAATTGCCTCTATACGACCATTCTTAAGCTCTTGGACCAGTTCCCCAATTTTATTCAATGACACAACGGAAAGACCAGGCACTTCCTTAATCCATTTTTGGGCTAAAATTTCATGTGAACTTCCTAGTTGAGCCCCAATTTTTTTGCCACCAAGATCTTTTTCAGAAGAAATTGTGGAATTTTCAGGAACAAGAAGCGCGAGCTTATACGTATAATAGGGGTCAGAAAAATCGACACTTTTACGGCGTTCATCCGTTGCGGTAAAAGCTGCAAGTGCCATATCAGCCCGTCCTGATTGAAGAGCAGGAATAATAGTTGAAAAGTCTGTTTCTACAATTTGTATAGGCCGCCCTAATCGTTCACTCAGTTTTTGGACCACATCCATATCAAATCCGATGACCTTATCTCCGCCTTGAGCCGTATCTTTAAATTCAAATGGAGGATTATCAGGAGAAGTCATGACAATAAGAGGTTTCTGTGTTTCATTATTTTTCTTTTCTCCACAGGCAACAAGTGTGATAAGACTTAAACACACGCAGAAAATCCTCAGCATCTTAAACTCCTTTTGATAAGAATACCTTTTAGAAGAGAATATTCTCTTCTAAAAGTAAAGGCTAATTTTAAAAAAGATCGGTTTGAGTATGAACAAACAGTTGCAATTCCATTCAATTATTTTTATGGTACAGGCGATCTTCCTTGGGGCGTAGCCAAGCGGTAAGGCAGCGGTTTTTGGTACCGCCATGCGTAGGTTCGAATCCTACCGCCCCAGCCACGGTCCTATCATTTACATAGGTTTTTTTAAGTAGCAGATCTCTGGATCATCCTCAATGGTGGCCAACTTCATTCTTTCTCGTATCTCTTGGCTATCTAAAAAGGCGTTTGTCCGCTCAATAGATTCAACCTCAAAGATAAGTGTGAGAACGTTTGGATCTTCATTGCATTGGAATATATTGAGTTCAACTAAGCCTGCTTGCTCACGTCTTTTACTATCTTCCTGGTAAACGGTTTGCCACGTTGCAAAATCCCCCACTTTAAAACTTGCCATCATATATATGTCAGACATTCGATTCTCCCTTTTTTGTGTTGATGTATAGGATAACATAAAAGGACATATATCCCAAAAATCATGTCGTGTTTAAGATAAACATAAGGTAGCAAAATTCTCTAATCATGGCATACTATTTGTAATGGTCTAGTCCCCATAGGGAAAACACATCATGAGAGCACAAGTCCTCTTTCAAACAGACGATATTAAAAACCATCCCCTCCTCTTGCAAGAGATGGAAATTCCAAAACGACATCCAGGGCATCTTTTGATTGAAAGCCATGTGTGCGGTATTTGCCGCACTGATCTCCATGTTGTTGAAGGTGACCTTATCCTAAAAAAGTTACCGATTATACCTGGTCACCAAGTTATTGGAAAAATTAAAGAATGTGACGAAGGCATCACTGGATTTAAACCAGGCGAGCGAGTGGGTGTTGCTTGGCTACAAGCCACCTGTGGAAAATGTCGTTTTTGTCTTACTTTTCGAGAGAATTTATGCGAACAAGCAACGTTTACAGGTTGGACAGCTCAGGGAGGTTTTGCTGATTATATGATTGTCCCTCCTCAATTCGTATACCCCATACCTGAAACTTATCCTGATATCCAAGCTGCTCCACTATTGTGCGCAGGTATCATAGGCTATCGTTCCCTTAAGCTCATGAATATATTAGATTGGACAGGCCGTCGCATTGGGATCTATGGCTTTGGTGCAGCAGGGCACATTGCTATTCAGCTTTTAAAGGCTTGGGGAGCAGACGTATATGTTTGTACCCGTGATGAATCCCATAGAATGCTCGCTCAGAAGCTTGGAGCTGTATGGACCGGTGGAGCTCTGGATCAACCACCTCATTTACTTGATGGATCAGTTGTCTTTGCACCTGTCGGTGAAATCATTCCTGCGGCTCTTAAAGGTTTAGATCGTGGTGCTTGTTTAATCCTTGCTGGAATCCACATGAGTCCCATTCCCCGCTTTTCATATGATATTCTTTATGGAGAGAGATTGATAAGAAGTGTAACAAACAATACCAAACAAGATGGAATTGAATTTCTGGAGCATGCTGCTCAAATCGGTATTAAAACACACGTTCAAACGTTTCGTTTAGAAGACGCTAACGAGGCTTTGTATGCATTAAAATATGATCATATTCAAGGTGCTGGAGTCCTTGTCATAAAATAGACTAGGTATCCTCTCGAGATCTTGTTCTGCTTTTTAGAGCAGAAGGATGAGGGAAGATCCATTCAGCCCCCCTCCCCCTTATTTTTTATGATTTTCTGATCTGCTTCAACCAAGTCTTGGCTGCTTTGCTGACTTGATCATCCTTCATGGCCGCTTCATAAAGAGAGTCATTTCGAGCTTGATCATCGCCATGCATATCTTCTAATAGCTCATTCCACTGACTTAAGACTGTCTCAGAAGGCTGTGTTTCAACTTTTGCAAGAGTATTGTAAATACGCTTTCGATAATAGGCACTTATTGCGCTATCAAGCCAATTAACAACTTCGGGAGATAGAGGAGGTTCTACTTCCATCTTCCCTTCCTTATAGCCCTTTTCCCAAATTGTGGACCGTAAAGCGGCATGTTGCTTACCCCAAAAATTATTCACCAAATCCATACATTTCTTTCCAATATGAGTTCCGGAATCACTTGCTGGATCTTTATCAAGATTAGTTTCAACTTGCGCTATTAAGTCTGTCCATTCATGTTCAAAGTTCTTTTGCTGATTTTCTGTGAATCTTGTTTTAAAGCTTTGCTCAGCTTGAGCGTACTCTTTAAGTTCATCAGAATTAAGCACGTTAGCAAGCCAAGGATGTTTAAGTTCTTGTGTCATTTGATAATCCTCTATCAATTTAAGTATAGTTTCCCACGGAACAGATTTACTGGAACTCTTTTCACACAGGATAGCCTCAAGCGTTTGGCTTGCAGCTTTCAAAGACTTTACCTGTTGCTCAAGAAATTGTTGCTGGGCGCGAAAATGATCAAAAATGTTAATTTCTTCTAACATCAATGCTTTTATACGAGACAGCTCAAAACCAAAGAACTTTAAGGCAAGTATTTGTTGCAGTTTCAATAAATCCTTTTCAGAGTAAACACGATAGTTATTTCCCAGTCTTATTGAGGGCTTAAGTAAACCAATTCTGTCATAATGATGTAGAGTTCGCACTGAGACTTTTGTCAGCTTACTCAATTCTCTTACATACCAGTGGGTCATCGTTTTTACTCCTTATCCCCTAAGCTAGGGTATGACGCAAGGTTAGGGTCAAGCAGTTTTTTTAATTTTTATGCGGTTTATTTTTTTACCACCACTTAAGGACGCCCCTTACAATTTAGACGCAAAAGCTCATTACCAGCTTTATAAGAATACCTTTTTGGGGTTATTCTACCCGATGAATTTTTACCCGAAAACATGTATGCGGATTTAAGTTTTATGTTGACTAATCTTTCCCTGAGATACGCAGAAGAAAAGGATCTATTTAACATCATAGGTCTTTTCATGGAAGATAAATTTGGGGCCCTGAGAGAAGAGCTTTCAGAACCTTTATTGCCAAACTATCAACAAATTTTCCAGTCTATTAGAGAGGATAAAAATCAAGCCCTTATGGTTGTCGACGACAATGGAGAACTCATAGGGACTTGCCATTTAACCTTTTTGCCCTCTCTTTCTTTCAAAGGATCGTGGAGACTTAATATAGAAAACATTCATGTGGCGAAAAGATACCAAAATCAAGGTGTGGGAACATGGATGCTTCAAAAGGCCATCGCTCTGGGTAAAGAGAAGGGGTGTAAACTTGTTCAACTCACAACAAACAAAAAACGTTTTCGTGCCCAAGCTTTTTATGAGAAATTAGGTTTTGAGGCGACTCACGAGGGAATGAAACTTTATCTATAAAAGGACATAAAATGAAGATCTGGACCGTTGATGCCTTTACAGACAAACCTTTTGCAGGCAACCCTGCCGCGGTCACTCTCTTCGATGAATTTCCATCCAACCCCACCTGCCAGAAAATTGCTGCAGAAATGAACCTCTCTGAAACGGCTTTCGTTAAAGCTCTAGGATCTAAACAGTTTCACATCCGTTGGTTTACACCTGAGGTTGAGGTTCAACTATGTGGCCATGCAACCCTTGCCGCTGCCCATGTCCTTTTTGAAGAAGGGATTGTTCAAAATAATACTATCACTTTTGATTCTCTTTCCGGTCCTCTGTTCGTCAAAAAAGAAGGAAAAGATATCATTTTAGATTTTCCTCTCCAAAAAATATCAGAAACGTTACCGCTTTCTTTTTTTGACCAATTGTTCAAGCGTGACATAATTGTAAATGCAGTTAAAGCCTATGACGATGTCATTGTGGAGCTTAGGGATGAGCTCCTTGTTCGTGAGCTAGATCTTGATCTATTACACGTTAAAGAAATTGATTGTAGAGGTCTTATCGTCACAGCAAAAGGAAATCCTCCCTATGATTTTATATCTCGTTTTTATGCTCCACGAGTAGGCGTGAATGAAGATCCGGTCACAGGTTCAGCCCATTGCAAGCTTGCTGACTACTGGCAAAAAAAGCTAGGTAAATCTCAGTTTTTGGCCTACCAAGCCTCACCTCGCGGAGGAATCATAGGGCTTCAAATTGTCGGAGATCGCATTCACTTAAAAGGACAAGCTATTACTATTATGGAAGGAAAGTGGAAAGTTTAAAGCGAGGGGCTTTGTATAGATAATTCCCTATGAAATATGAGTCGAAACTGTTCTGGATCTGACGTAAGCATTGGAAGCGGCACACCTAACTTTAGTTTTTAAAGCTCTTATGGCTGGAAAATAGCGCTGAAGGCTTCCTAAAATTAAGAAAGAATATTGATTAATAAATTGAGCTGCTTCCTCAGTTGGGCAGCAGAGTTCTATTGATTTGTCTTCAGAGCAAAAGGATCCGAGTTCACTATCCCATATTTCCTGTATAGAAGAGGAACCCATTAACTTCTCAACTTCACTGCAAATCTTTTTCCATAGGGGGTCCTCTATAGGAGAAAGAGGGCGGTTTGTTTGTAACTCTGAATCCTCAAATGAAATTTGATTAGTTTGAGTTGTTTCTCTTGAGACTTTCAGAGAAGAATTATGCTGTGAAAGAGGAACAGCCAATTTCAATTCAATTTTCTTTAACGGAGAAGAAAATGCTTTATTTTTATCTTTTATGAAAAGGGTCGAGGTATCGCAAATACTCGGAGAAGCCTGAAAGTAAGGTTCAATTCTATACATAAATCGTCTCCTACACACGCCTCACATATTTAGTTGCCAAATGCTATTCTATGGCGTACATTAACAATTAATATATACTAACCACTCTTTAAGAATTGGGGGCACCGCAGAGCATTTTTGGGAGGCGTTCAGCTGTGCTCTGCGGTTTTTTTTACATTATAAAACTTTCAATTACCTAAGTTTTTAAATTAATCAAACAGGCTACTGTGACACATTAAATTTTACATTCATTTTTCAAATTTGAAAGCGCTGTTTTTGCATACAGGGTATTCCTCTGAAGGATAGTTCAAAATATTTATTAAAACATAGTATCCTTATGTATATAAGACGTGAAATTCCATTTTTAATCGATAACAAAAGAAAATTAAAAATATCAGTCTAAAACATGAATCTTAACTTACGAGTTTTCTCCATTATCTGGGAATTACGAGGGTATATATATTAAAAGAAAACAAATGAACTGTTGCAAAAATCATCAAATTGATTAAATTAAATTTAAAAAGAATAATAGTATCAAAATTGATTGAGATAAAATAAAAAGTAACGTCATTTGAATCGAATTGCGGTTTATTATTAATTCGCACTAACAGAAAGCTTAGTATTATTGTTAATTTGTTATTTAAAAGATAGCTTCATGAAAATTATATAAGCTAGCTAATAAATTTAGCCATCTAAGATAAAAAAACACGAGGAGTATAGAATTGAGAGAAATAATAATATATTCTAAAAACATGTTTACATTTCTATAATACATTAAGAAATGCGTCACCTTATAATGAGGAAAATATAGTGGAATTTGAATTAGAAATTGACCCTCGATTTCGAAATTTTGACTGGGAGAAAGCAAAAAATTTTTACTATGTAGCAAAGCTTGGAAGCTTTGTAAACGCAGGGCGTTTTTTGAATCTATCCCAATCTTCTTTAAGTCGACAGGTAATTTATCTTGAACAGCATTTAGGATGTCCTTTATTTTCCCGGCATAGTGGTGGTGTTAAGCTGACACGGAAAGGGGAAGAACTATTTACTATAGTTGAGGCAACATTTATAGGATTCAAAGGTTTTACACGAAATACTCATGCAAATATAAGTAATGGAAAAAAAAGGAAAATTCGAATAGCTACGACACATGCTGATGCTGCTTATATTCTCAATGATCTTATTCTTGATTATAACGAACAACATCCTGAAATCGTATTTGAAATAATAGAAAATGATCAGCTAATTGATATTTTTATAAATGATGTAGACATTGCAATCCGACCACATGATCCGGCAGCTCAAGGAATGCAGCAAGAACCATTATTTGCTTTGGAAAAGAAATTATATGCAAGTCATGGATATTTAGCAAAATATGGAGAGCCACAAACTCTTAAGGACCTTGAGAATCATCATATTATTGCTTTCGGACATCCTGAAGTACACCCTTATGCAGATGTAAATTGGATTTTAAGGCTTGGAATGCCAGAAGGAAAACTTCATGAACCTGTTTTTACTTCAAACTCCATCGAATGTTTAATTGGAGCAGCTAATAAGGGGAGAGGAATTATCGCTAGCTATGAAAAAATGTCCATTCTTAAAAATGCAAGCTTAAAAAATATACTCCCCAATACTACATATAAAGAAAAAACAGGGTATTTTATTTATCCAGATTATCTTAAAAACGATGAAGACATCATAAACATAAAAACTTACCTGCAACAAAAATTATTTCACACGACAAACTGAAACATTTTCATTTAGAAAAGACCTTAAAATATTAAAAAGTCCCTCCTTCTTAATAAGCACTAAGTCAATAGTATTAAGCTTATCAAGAAATCAACCGTAATGGTAAGTTCTAGTGGGCTGGAATTTTACTGTTATAATTTTCATATAATTTATCTCTCTAGTTTAGGTTTTTATACAATAATTTTAAAAAATATAAACTATTTTTAAAGCTTGCAATTTTGTTTCTTTCTAATTGAAGTAATGTCTAGTGTAATTCAAATTTCTTCGCAAGATCTTTTTCTATGTTGTCAAGAAAATTCAGTGTTAACTCAAATAACCCCAACGTTAGCATCACATGAGAATAGCTTTGTGGTGCAAGATATGACCCAAGTCGAACTGGCATATCACAGTGGCGATGCTCTTGGTTAATTTTGTAATGAAGATCATATCCTTGAGCAGCATACGGTTTTGATGAAAGTTCAATCACCCGAGAAATGGGGTCCTGCCCTTCATAAAAAGCAGCTTCAAAAAGATTAATCATCGCTGAAAAAGCGAGGGGAGAAATCGTGGCTGCCCTCTTGTGAGCTCGCAGAAGCCATTTTGTGCCTTCACTAACAGGGAAATCCTCTTTGTTGAGGTCAATATCTTTGAAGACTTGCTCCATAAACTTGTGATGCCCCTCTTCACCATAAATAAAATGATGTATTAATTCCTTCCCTTTTTTAAAGTGAGTTAGGGCTGGTTCCATACATTTACCAAATTCGGAGGTAACGCCCCAAGATTGCTTAGCAACCCAGCCGATGGCTTTAAAAAATTGATCTTCGTTCCGTCTTAGCAAACGTTCTAGAAATTGACCAAACCCATCTTGACCTGACCATGTAGTGCTTTCCCATTCCAGGCGATAGCAAATTAGATAGGTGATCAAGCTAATAGGATCATAAAGGTCTGTCCCGTGGATACGAGATTTGCTTAAGATTTTTTCTCTCTCCCAGGTCCATGCTGGTAGAGCACTTTCTTTTAGCTCTTCAGCTATTTCACAACCAAAGGTAGAAATAAGTCTCTCGGGTGTTGAGGAATCGACGGTTAACTCTGGGCAAGCTTGAAGGTCTTTTCTTTGGAATTCTTCTAAACTTCTAGGTTGAATATAAAAGAGGGGATAGTCTTTAAGTTGATGAATAAATTTCTGAACATTACTATGAGAGGAAGAGGTGTGGAGGAGATTTAAGGCGTCTGAAATCCACGGTGTATCCTCCTCAGTGACATCAATTTCCATGGACATCCACGGCAAAGAAAGAGCTAGGCTCTTTCCGTCCTCTGCCCAACCAACTGATAGCTTTTCATGTGGAACGTAGGCCATCTTTCAACAGCTCCTTTTTTCTTAATTTAGAACGGTGATTATCGCTTTGCAAGAAAAATTCGTTAATTTTTTATTAAGGTTGATTAAAAGCAAGGAAACACATATATAAGCAATAATAGAAAAAAAGAAAAATTTTAAAAAGATACTGAGAATTTTTGAAGATGGGCTAGGGGATAGATGAAAATGAGTTTTAACGTTTTTAAAAAATATCCTCAAGGATTTAATGCCCTATTTTGTACTCAAGCTTGCTTTAATTTCAGTTTTTATGGGTTAAAGTCTATCTTTATTCTTTACGTTATTGCTCAATTTGATTTATCTGAAAAAGAGTCCATTAATCTTTTTGCCACCTTAATGGCTTTATCCTATGCAGCCTCCCTTATTGGAGGGTGGCTAGCAGATAATAGTTTAGGGACGAAGAGTGCAATTGTCTTAGGTGGAATTCTTCAGGCTGCTGGAATTTCATTTTTAATGTCTACATCACAAGAATTTTGTTTTATTGCTTTGGCTTTAATTAGTTTAGGTTCAGGTTTTTTTAAACCTACCCTATCTACGTCCGTTGGAATGCTTTTTGAAAATCCTAAAGACCCTCAAAAGGACAAGGCATATTCTACTTTCTACCTTGCAATGAATCTTGGAAGTTTCGTTGCTCCCCTTCTCTGTGGATTTATTAGCAAAGCCTACGGCGGGTATTATAATAGCTTATTACTTATTATTGTGACACTTTCGGGCGGCATCTATCTTTTTTACGAAAGAATATATTTTAAACAAAGTAAGGAGCCTCCTAACTTCGAGAACACAATGATCTCCCATCCAGCTTTTGTAGGAGTCCTCATTTTTAGTCTTCTTCTCTTTCTCTACTTCATATTTAAATATCACAGCTCCTTTAATCACTTAATGGGAGCCATTATCATAGGAAGTGTAGTGTACTTTGGAAGAATTTTTTATCAGTCTAACTCTGAAGAAAGGAAAGATCTTTTAAGCATTCTTCTTTATATTTTACTTTTCACGGTTTTTTGTTCTCTCTTTGAGCAAGCGGGAAGCTCGCTTATGCTTTTTTTTGAGAAAGCTGTTGATCGACAGATCCTAGGAATTGAATTTCCTGCCGCTGCATTGCTTTCGTTAGGACCCATATTTGTTCTCATATTTGGTCCATTATTAATCCTATTCTCAGAAAAAATTCTCGAAAAAAATAGAAAGATAGATGGCTTAATCAAGCTTGGACTTGGTTTTTTATTAACAGCCCTTAGTTTTTTGATTTTAGCTATCAGTTCGAGCGGAGACAATAATCTGGCCTCTCCTTTTTGGATTATTGGAGCCATTTTCCTTCAAACAATAGGAGAACTTTGGATTGTCCCTATTGGTTTTTCTAATATTTCAAAGTTATCACCCCCTCGTTTTCGGAGCTTGATGATGAGTTTCTGGTTAATGGCGATCGCATATGGTCATTATATTGGTGGGTTTATTGCCCAATTCTCGATAGATGATTCCTTGCTGAATGCACCTTCATTAATACATTATCGAACGTTCTTCCTATATCTTTCTATCATACCATGCTTTATTGCTGTTTTGTTGTTTCTTTTACTATTATACAAAAGAACTTGTCACAAAAATATTTTAATAACGAGCTGATTTATTGAACGATATAAATCAAAAATAAAAATATTTACTAAAATTCTTGCAACAAGCGAGAGAATATGAGATTTTAAGAAGTAATAATATTTAAATGTAAGAGAGATAAAGCATATCATGCTTTCTAAATTCCTTGATCCAAAAAATGATGTAGCTTTTAAAAAAATATTTGGAACGGAAAAGAATAAGGATATTCTTATACATTTTCTCAACGATATGATCACTTTTAAAGAAAACGGGCCTATCAGAGAGGTAGCTTTCTTAAAAACCACTCAAGATCCTGAAACAGCTATAAAAAAGACAAGCATCATTGACATTTTATGTAAAGATGAAAAAGGCAATCAATATATTGTCGAGATGCAGGTCGCAAAGGAAAAGGGATTTGAAAAACGGGCCCAGTACTATGCTTCCTAAGCATACATTTCTCAAGCTCACCTAGGAGGGGAGTACCATAGTCTTAAGGAAGTTATTTTCTTAGCCATCGCTGAATTTATTATGTTTCCAACTAAGAAACATTGGAAATCAGATCATGTGATCTTAGACAGAGACAGCTATGAGCATGATCTAAAAGACTTTTCCTTTACGTTCTTAGAGCTTCCTAAATTTCATAAGTCCATTGATGAGCTTTCCAACATTCCTGAAAAATGGATGTATTTTTTTAAACATGCGTAAGAGACCTCAGAAAAAGAGCTTCAAAAAATTATAGGCCACGATCAGATCATTGAGAGGGCTTATAGTGCCCTCAATCGCTTTTCATGGAATGAAGCAGAACTCCTAACTTATGAACAAGCTGAAAAATATGAGGGAGCATACTATGCCTCTTTAGCTCAAAAATTTGATGAAGGAATTGAAAAGGGAGTTGAAAAAGTGGCAAAAAATATACTGTTGAAAGGCATTGATGTTGAAACCATTGCCGCAATAGCAGGACTTACACAGCAAAAAATAAGAGATTTTCTCTCTGCTTTGGATAGCAGATAATTTGTTCACAAAAGGGGTAGAAGGTTCGCACACTCTCTATTTGGCCCGAGATTGAAACCCCTTCCATGAAAATCCAATAAGAACAAGAAGAAAGAGGGCAAAGGGAAGCCCCCACAAGAAAATTGTTCTTTGATTGAGGGGAGGACGGAAAAGAATGTTATCGCCAAACCTTCGGCGCAGTTCATCTCTTATGGTTTCGGCAGATTTTCCTTTTTCGAGTTCTTCATCAATATATTTTTTTAAGGTTTTTGCTTCTGGCATTTCAGAATCCGCAATGGATTGGCCTACACAAACGGGGCAGCGAACTTCATTATAAAGGTCAGGAGCGGCATCCAAATCATGAGGCATTAATAGGACTGTCAGGAGCATGATAATAACTTCCTTCCTTCTCACAAAAGAAATAAGAGCTCCTGCTGCCATAAAAAAACCGCCAATCCAGATCCAGGGTGCTAGGGGAATCAGAGAGGCTCGAAGAAGCCAGCGTTGCTCACCCTGATAGGGACCCAAAATGACGTACAGGTCAGAAAAGCCATTGGTTAAAATAGCCGTTTCACTAAGAAGTGAATTTTGAGGCTGATAAAGGCGCTTCTCAGGTGTCAAAATATTTTCCCCTGATACGAGCGTTGCTTTCTCATAAAGATATGTAGGCGTTTTACCTTCTGTCACATCTTGAAGAGTGAGCGTCTTGGTGCCAATCGTAAGACTCTCTTCGAGCCCAAGAATTTTCGTCTCATCAATGCGGAGCCCGCTCCCCACACTCAGACCCAAAAGAGAAAGGGCCACACCAATATGAGCAAGGGTAGGCCCCAGACGCAGGCGCCTTTTGTAAAAAGCTTCTAGAGATCCCGACAAAACCCAAATGGCCAATCCACACCCTAGAATTGTTCCCAAAGAAAGAGGATAATAAATATAGAGTAAAAAAACGATTGCACCCAGACTGGCCGTTAGAGGCAAAATAAGAAGTTGGAAAAGAGACAGTGTCTCATCTCTTAAAAGGGCACCTAGAGGTATCAAAAGAAAGGAAGGTAGAAGAAGGGGAACCAAAGTTTGATTAAAATAAGGAGCTCCTATAGAAATGGTTTCCTGCCAAAGGCCTTCACTTAAAAGAGGGTAAAGTGTTCCAACACAAAGGATGATCAGACCCACAAAGAGAAGAAGCGAGTTCAAAAAAAGAAGCCCTTTCCGTGAGAAGAGCTCTACGAAAGGGCTTTGAAAGCTTGGGGATCGCAACACCCATAGGAAAAGAGAAAAACCTATAATCCCTCCGATAAGACTCAGAATAAATGTGCCTCTCACTGGATCTTGAGCAAAGGAGTGGACAGACGAAATCAAGCCGGAACGCACCAAAAAGGTCCCCAAAAGGCTAAGTCCAAAGGTAAGAAGACTCAAGAAAAGACTCCACCGATAAAAAGATTGGGTTCGTAAAATATGAAGAAGAGCTGTTCCTGCAAGCCAGGGCATGAGGGATGCATTTTCAACGGGGTCCCAAAACCACCAACCACCCCACCCCAATTCATAATATGCCCACCAACTGCCAAGCGTGATACCTATCGTAAGGGCTGCCCAGGCAAATAACACCCACGGGCGTGTCAGGGTGGCCCAGGTCTCACCATCAATCTTTCCCCAGAGGGCAGCAAGAGCCAAGGAGAAGGGAGCTGAAAATCCAACATACCCGAGGTAAAGAAAGGGTGGATGAATCATCAAGCTTTTATCTTGAAGAAGGGGATTTAAGGATTGACCTTCAGGAAGGGAAAAAGGAAGAGGAGTAAATGGGTTTGAACTTATCAATAAAAGGAGAAGAAAACAAAAGATCAGGAGAGCTTGAAAAGTAAGGGTGCGAGCCCTGAAGTAGGAATCATTTAAAAAGAGAGCAAAGGCAACGGCCACTAAAGATAGAATTAAAACGAAGAGAAGGAGTGATCCTTCATGATTTCCCCAGCTGGCTGAGAGGCGATAATACCAAGGAAGCTGCGTATGATCGTTAAGAGCAACCACAAGAAGAGAGAAATCACAAACCAAAAAAGCAAACATTAAGGTGATGAAAGCTGCTAGAATCATGATTCCTTGCATGTAGGCTGTTGTTTTTCCGAGAACAAGGTAACGATTGTTTTTCCGTAGCACACCCCAAAAAGAGGCACTCGCTTGCACCCCTGAAACCCCTAAAGCCAAAGCTAAGAAAAGGTTTCCAATCTCACCGATCATCTTGCCAAAGTCCCTTTTCTTTCAATTTATCAGCAACTTCTTTAGGCATATAATTTTCGTCGTGCTTAGCCAATACAGTTTCAGCTTGGAATAGACCTGACTCAGAAAGATGGCCTTCCACAACCACTCCTTGCCCTTCTCGAAAAAGATCGGGTAAGAGCCCCTTGTAATTAACTTTGAGTATATTCTTCCGATCCGTAATGGCGAAAGATACTGTTTGACCATCTTGCCTTAAAGAGTTTTGCTCAACTAGTCCTCCCATTCGAAGACGTTGTTCAGGGTGAATTTTTTTGTGGCTTAAATCCGATGGCGTATAAAAGAAAACAAGGTTATCGCGAAAAGCACTAGAGACAAGAAACACAGCAATCCCCAGGCCAACAATTCCCACTAAAAGGGTAAGAAGCCGTTGATGCTTCGCTTTCATTTCTTTGAATCCTTATAATTCCACCATAAAAATGCAATCAGGCTGAAAAGGGTAAAACCATAAGCGCTAAGGATATAAAACAGGTAAGGAGTCTCCCAGCTCATGAAAAATTCTCCTGAACGAGGCACTTGCGTTTATTGAATTCAGTGCGTGCTCTTAAAATCAAGAGAAGAAGGAAATAGAACCCATAGGCCGCTGTCATAAGTCCCAGGGGAAAAAGCATGGAAGGGTGAATGGAGGGGGTTGAAAGTTTCGTTATACTTGCTGGTTGATGAAGGGTGTTCCACCAGTTAACGGATCCTTTTATAATAGGAAGATTAATAGCCCCAATGAGAGCCAGAAGAGAAGCTGCTCGGATGCCTTGAGCAGGGTGAGCATAGGCTTTATAAAGCGCCCAATATCCTACATAAAGAAAAAGAAGGACAAGGACGGAAGTGAGGCGCGCGTCCCATACCCAATAAGTTCCCCACATAGGCTTCCCCCAAAGAGATCCGGTGACAAGGCTAAGAAGCGTAAAAAGAGCACCAATGGGAGCAGCGCTGATAGCAAGAATTTCCGCAAGAGGGTGACGCCACACGAGAATAAAAAGGCTCAAAATAGCTAACAAGGAATAAACACAAAGTGCCATCCAGGAAGCAGGCACATGAATATACATAATGCGCATGGCGTCTCCTTGCTGATAGTCGGGCGGAGAGGTTACAAGAGCTGTATACAGTCCGGTCCCAAAGCAGAGAACGCCCATAACAATAATGAAAGGAAAAAGGAAACGGCTGACTTTAAAAAAAATGCGTGGTTTTGCTAAGGTAAACTTCATGCTAACGTTCCACTGCTAAGGGAAGAGCCCAACTTCCTATTGTAATCCCAAGAATAGAAAGGAAAAGCGACACTCCCATGAGAAAAGAAAGCGACGAAGAGGAATCCAATCCTAATTGTGTCATTTCCATAACAGAAAGTCCAAAAATGAGAAGAGGTAAAGTCAGCGGCAAAATTATAAGAGAAAGAAGAATTCCTCCTCCTTGAGTGTTTAAAGTGAGAAGGCTACCTAAATTTCCAAGAGCACTCAAAGCAGGAAATCCAATAAGAAAAGTTAAGCATAATGAGAGCAGTTCGTGGGAGGCAAGGGCAAACATAGGAGAAAAGAAAAGAATAATACAGATGAGGGGAAGGGCTACAAAAACCCATTCGGCAATAACCTTGGAAACAAGGTAGGTTGAGGAAAGGCAAGGGTGTAGGAGAATTTCATCTAAAAGACCTCCTTCAGCTTCCCTTTTCAAAAGATGGGGGGTCGAAAAAAAAGTGGTCAAACTTGCCAGAATCCAAATGAGAGCCGGTGCACTACGTTTTAAAATGACTTCACTCTGGCCAAGAGCGAACGACGTGCAAAAAAGGGAGAGGGAAAAGAAACCTAGCGTTGATAAAAGACTCCCCTTATGAAGATAAGCGTTATAAAGCTCACGCAAAATCATAAGCAAATCTCTCGAGTGCTCGGCCGCTTTTCATGACTTGCAAGAATAGCAAGTCCATCGCTTTCTAAATGATGAGCAAGAGCATTATCCAAAATTTTCCGGCCATCAGCATCGAGGTTTGTATGGGATTCATCCAGAATCCATAAGGAGCGTACAAGCCAATGAAGACGACTTAAACTGAGGCGTTTTTGCTGTCCTTGGGAGAGATAGTTAATTTTCTTATTTAAGAAGGGTAACATGCCCCAGAGTTCTAGAGCCTCTTCAATAACAGCCTTTCTAACACCATAATGATATTGCCACAATTTTATTTGGTCCTTTACAAGGGCTTCAGAGTGAAGAGCTAACTTATGGCTGATATAAAGAAGATTTTGCTGGTAGGTGGAGAGTTCAACGGCTTTCTTTTCCCAAAAAAGGGTATTCGCCTTAGGGCGAATAAGTCCCGCGAACATACGGAGAAGAGTGGACTTTCCGGCCCCATTAGCACCACGTACCAGGAGAGTCTCTTGTTTCTGGAGTGAAAAAGAGAGGTCTGAAAAAAGGGGTTCAAAAGTGAAGTTTCGCACATCCAGCATAACCTGAACCTTAAATGTGACACTACTGGAAGTCAACAGAGGGACTGTGAATTTAAGATGTTTTATTTGTCCTTAAAAATAGCTTTATGGTGTATATTGTAAGGCGCGGGCGCAAGAGAGTTTTTTCGTGGCAAGTGCGATAGTTTATAGGTTCGTTGAGAGAGTTTTCAAAAGCATGAATTTTTGAAGTTTGGCGAAGGTATTCCTTAATTGTTTTAGAATCAGTACTGTCTCGTTTGAAGCCCTTACATCGCTTGCTGAGACTAAAAGATTTAAGGCCGTGAAGATTGTGATTGATGATTTATTCATTACAAAATTCTCCCTAGAACTTTAAAAACACAGGTATCTGAACGTATTCCCTCAGGTTGTTTGCCTTGAAGGATGATGTGAAAAATGCTTTGATAATTTTTAGTAAGATGACGGGTGGTGAATTTAAACTTAACGCAGAAAAAAATATTTGATTTAAAAATATTATGAAAAATATTATGAAACCGTTTTTTTTATTTATAGCTGAAATGCTAATATTACTTTCTCAATGTAATAAATTATTGGCAGATGCTTCTAATACAGAACAGGTTATGATTAATTCACAAAATCCACTTTCAGATTTATTTCATTTTCCTTTTCAAAATAATTTTAATTTTGGGTTTGATCATAAGAACCAACCTCAATTACTGACAAATATACAGCCTATTATTCCAGTTAAACTTAATCATGATATTAAACTCGTTCTAAGACCTATCTTACCAGTCCTTTATCAGGTTGATACTTGGAGGCCAAAGAAACATGTCTTTGGATTAGGCGATTTTAATCCTGAATTATTTTTTACAACTACCAAAGGAAGCAAAATAATGTGGGGTGTTGGCCCTGCCTTTCTTTTTCCTACGGCAACATCGAAACAATTGGGATCAGGAACATGGAGCGCAGGACCAGCGTTGGGATTTGTAGCTATGCCAACTCACTGGGTTCTTGGTTTTCTTACTAATAATGTTTGGTCTTTTACTAAAAAGAAGAAAAAAAATAGCGTAAACTTATGTACCTTTCAACCCTTTGTTTTCTATAATTTTTTTAAAAGTTGGTTTATTGTGTCCGCGCCTACTATAACAGCATCCTGGAATTCACCAACACCTAATAGATGGGTTGTTCCAGCAGGGGGAGGTATCGGGCATGTATGTAAGATCAGTGAACAAACTCTAAGCATATCATTCCAAGCTTATTATAACGTTCTGACAACACAAAATCTAGGTCCTACTTGGACAGCTCGTTTTAACCTTGATTTCCTCTTTCCTTAAGCATAGGAAAGCCCCAAACAGTTCAATTTAAAGAATCTCTACATCCTTATGAACGTTTTAGCCCCGCTCGACAACGGTCAAAATCTCGGCAATGCCATGCATGATTTTTAGGGAGCCTTTATAGCTTCTTTTTAAAGATGGTCCCTTCCTGCATTAGCAGGTAAATTTCTTTATAAATGATATCTACCTCTTTACTGGGAATGAATTGAGAATTTTTTCTAAAGTATAGCGTGAATATTCACGTACAAACTTATTCAACCTTAAAACCAACTTAACCCCTTATGTCCCTGGTGGGCGCTATAGGATTCGAACCTATGACCCGCTGATTAAGAGTCAGCTGCTCTACCAACTGAGCTAAGCGCCCCTCTGTAAGAGAATTATCGAGAGTAGAATTCCACAACGAGATTAGGTTCCATCTGTACCGGATAAGGAACTTCTAACAGGGTAGGCACACGCACATATGTGCCTTTCATTATCTTCTGATCTACTTCTAAATACTCAGGGATATCGCGCTCAGCTAACTGAGCAGCTTCTAAAACAATAGCCAGTTCTCGTGATTTTTGTTTAACTTCAACAACATCACCCGGCTTTACAAGGTAAGAAGGAATATTTACGCGTTTCCCATTCACAAGAACATGCCCATGATTTACAAACTGACGTGCTGCAAAAACAGTTGAAACAAACTTCATTCGATAGACAACCGCATCTAGCCGTGATTCGAGAAGACCAATCAGGTTCTCACCAGTATCACCACGCCTACGGACAGCTTCTGCGTAAAGACGACGGAATTGTCGTTCAGTGATGTTTCCGTAATAACCTTTCAATTTCTGCTTTGCAGTTAACTGCAGCCCATAGTCTGAGGGCTTAGAGCGCCTTTGTCCATGTTGGCCGGGTCCATAGGCGCGAACATTAAGAGGACTCTTTGGGCGTCCCCATAAGTTCACGCCGAGACGGCGATCAATTTTATATTTTGATTCAATACGCTTTGTCATTCAAAACTTCCTTTGGAAATAGACTTAATGAGGGAGACTATAATCAATCAAAAGCACTTGTCAAATCGTTTTCACGGGATTTACACTTCTTCCACTAAACTTCTAATAATTCCTCTTAAAGTACGCACTTCTTGCTCCGTTAAATGCGCCCTTTGAAAAATGTTCCGAATATTACGTACCATTGTGGGTCTCTTTTTTTTATGCCTCAAAAAACCAGTGCGATCCAATTCACTCTCCAAGTGACTAAAGAAATTTCCAATATCTTCACGGGTCGCAAAATGCGTGTGTCCTACCCTTAAAACTTGAGAGGGACACGAAGTAATTTGAAGCGACCATTCATAAACGACAAGTGCCACTGCATGCGCTAAATTTAAGGAAGAGAACTCTGGATTTGTAGGAATTTTAATAAGAGCCTCACACAAAGCAATATCCTCACTTTGAAGACCTGAACGCTCACTTCCAAATAAAACACCCACCTTCTGACCTTGGCGAGCTGTAGAAACTAAACATTCAAGGGCCGCGCTAGGAGAATAGATCGATTTAATCATATCATATGGACGGGCAGACGTGGCAAACACACGATTTAAGTCCCCAATGGCTGTCAGCGTTGAAGAAAAAACTTGAACAGCTTCAAGTACTTTATCTGCCCCTGCTGCAGGGGCTATTGCTTCAGGATTTGGCCATCCATCCCTTGGGTTCACAAGTCGCAATCGCGTAATCCCAAAATTTAACATCACCCTTGCGACAGCTCCGATGTTTCGACCGAGCTGCGGATCGACTAAAATAATTGTTAAAGTATTTTCGGCCACAAACCCTCAATTATTGTTGTCTCCAACTCGTCCCGTGAGGACCATCTTCTAAAATAATGCCTGCTTTTAAAAGCTCATTACGCACCTGATCAGCTTCTGCAAAATTCTTTTGAACTCGAGCTCGGTTACGTGCCTCAATAAGCGATAAAATAGTCGTTTCGTCAATCCTTGTTTTTCCTTTAAACCAATTTTCTGGATCTTGTTGCAAAAGCCCTAACCAGGAAGCACTTACTTTTAAGGTTGATGCAAGTTGTTCTTTTTCAGACTTGCTTGAAGACTTGTGAAGGAGCGACACAATTTCATGCAGTGCGGAAATTGCTAGAGGTGTATTCAAATCATCTTCCAGAGCTGTTTTAACAGGTTCAAAAATTTCGGCTTTTTCTTTTAATTCCTGCCCTCTCAAAGCATTATAAAGACGGTCAAGACTCTGCCGACCCTGGAAAACAGTTTGTTCATTCCAATCCAATGGTTGACGATAATGTGAGGACAACAGAACGAAACGAATGAGCTCCCCTGGTAATTTTTCATGGAGTTGATGGATCGTCACAAAATTCCCTAAAGACTTCGACATCTTCTCGCCATTTACAGTTAACATACCGTTATGGAGCCATGTTCTCGCAAACGTTTGCGGACCAAAACACGCTTGACTTTGAGCAATTTCATTCTCGTGATGGGGAAAAATAAGATCCTGCCCTCCCCCATGAATATCAAAGCTTTCACCAAGGTATTTAGATGACATCGCCGAACATTCGATATGCCACCCAGGTCGTCCAAAACCCCAAGGGCTTTCCCACCCTGGTATATTTTCTCCGGAGGGTTTCCATAAAATAAAATCTTCTGGGTCTCGTTTGTATGGGGCGACTTCCACACGGGCTCCTGCCAATCTTTCTTCATGATTACATCGAGAAAGACTCCCATACTCAGGAAAACTCTTCACGGAGAAAAGGACATGACCCTCATTTTCATAAGCAAATCCCTTTTCAATGAGAACTCTGATCATAACCTTCATCTCTGTAACATGTTCCGTTGCAAGCGGCTCTATATCAGGTGGAAGGTTACCCAGTGCATTCATGTCTTCTTGAAAATAACAAGTGGTCCTCTGGGTTAAGCTGTGAATTTCTTCCCCATTGTCTTGGGAAGCTTTGATAATTTTGTCGTCTATATCCGTAATGTTACGGACATATGTCACATGGGGAAAAAGGTTACGCAAAAGCCGATTTAAAACATCAAATACAACATAGGGCCTTGCATTACCAATATGGGCATAGTCATAAACCGTAACACCACATACATAAAATCGCACATTATTTTCATCTAAGGGAATAAACGCCTCTTTTTGGCGTGTTAAGGTATTGTATAGAAAAAGGGGCATCTTTAAGCTCTTGTCGTTTGAAGTCTGTTAAGTACTTTGGTACGACCCATAAGGAGAATCAAGTCTTTTAATTCGGGACCATGATCTTGCCCGGTAAGGGCTCTCCGAATCGGCATAAAAAGATCTTTTCCTTTCAAACCTGTTTCTTCTCTCACTTCATGCATCCATGCTTTGAAAGTGGTCTCACCCCATGGCTCAGGTGGAAGATGGTGTTCTGCAACCTCAATGAGGCTCTTGTTTTCTACAGGAAAAGACTTATGACCATAACAAATCACCCACCATTCCTTAATATCATGAAATCGAACAATGTTATTCTGGATAAGATTCCAAAATTCAGGCGTTATATCGACGATTCCTATTGAATTCAGATGGGATTGAATCTGATCAAAGGGAAGAAGCTGAAGTATTTTTATATTCATCTGCCATAAGTCTTCTGGATCGAGTTTAGGGGTTGCTCTTCCAAATTTTTTGATATCAAACTCAACTAAAATTCCTTCAAGATTAGTATGAGGTGTAATGGGATCAGACGTGCCTAGCTTTGCAAGTAAGCTATTAATTGCCATGGGCTCAATCCCTTCTTTACGAAGTTGCATTAAACTCAGACTTCCTTCACGTTTAGAAAGCCCCTCACCTTCACGACCCGAAATCAGAGCAAGATGCCCAAAGCGAATGGAATGGGGAACACCGCTTAAGGCTTCCATGATTTGGATTTGCACTGCCGTGTTACTCACATGATCTTCTCCACGAATAATATGTGTAATGCCCATTTCTAAGTCATCCACACTTGTGGCAATTGTAAAAACAGGGGAGCCATCCTCGCGAAAAAGGATAGGATCGTTTAAAAGCTCTCCTTGAAAAACAACATCTCCTCGAATGAGGTCTTTCCAAAAAATCTCCCCTTTCTCCATTTTAAATCGCCAGTGGGGTTTGCGGCCTTCTTCTTTATATTTCTCAATTTGAGCAGGCGTAAGAGAAAGAGATGCTCGATTATAGAGAGGGGGCTTACCGGAAGAAAGCTGGATTTTTCGTTGAAGCTCGAGCTCTTCAGATGTTTCATAACAAGCATAAAGACGGCCCTTTGCTTCAAGAGTCCTAGCGGCTTCTTCATACCGATGAAGACGTTCAGATTGTTTAACAATAGTATCATAAGATAGACCTAGCCAAAAAAGGTCTTCTTCAATTTGATGTGCATATTTCTGTTGTGAACGCGTGACATCTGTGTCATCAAGACGTAAGATAAACTTCCCATTGTGTGAGCGGGCATACAGCCAATTAATAAGAGCTGTTCGGATGTTTCCTAAATGGAGATAGCCTGTCGGGGAAGGAGCAAATCGTAGTTTTGTCATTGTGGTAACTTTGCAACTTTCTAAAAGAATTTTCTAAAATTTTCCAATTTTTTTTTATATTAACACGTAGCCATGGTATTACATATTCTTGATAACTTTCAAGAAAGGATATGAACATGAAGAAAGTTTCTTTACTCGCCCTCGTATTAGCACTTGGTGCTTCTGAAGCTGCCATTTCTGCAGCAGACGGTGGCACACCAGCTCCTTGCCCCAATGGATTTAAGGGCTTCTTCCTCGGAGGTAACATCGGTTATGGTGTCGGTGGCGGACGGCAAATTTTTGTAGATGCCAACGATACTGCTCAAAATGAATTTGGAACGCGTAACAAGATCGCAATCCGCGGCGTGGATGGAGGTGTTAACGTTGGTTACAACTACGTATGGGGCAACAGGTGGGGTTTAGGTCTTGAGTTCGTTGCGAACTGGGCCAGCTCGGATGGAAAACTTCTTACTTTTAACAATGAAGTTGCTCCAACTACTGTTTATCAAACAAGAGCAAAACTAAATAATTCTCTCCAAGTTCGTGCTAACTTTTCCTACGTTATTTGCAATCTCGTAGCTCCTAAAGTGATTTTGGGTTGGGATAACTCTCAATGGAAGCAAAGCTTTAAGAGGGGAGAAGGAAGTGATCGAATCGATGCAGCTGATATCGTTGCAAGCGGTCATCATAACAAGCGCTATAACGGTTTCTTGTTTGGTTTTGGTGTAGATTTCTTGGCTATGAAGCATGTCATATTTGGATTTGAATATACAGGTGTGGCAACAGGTTCTAAGAAGTTTACGGATGCCTTTGAGCTTAGAGGCGATACCCATACAGTTACTGAACAATTTAGACCACAATACAACAAGTTTGCTTTAACAGCTAAAGTTATTTACTAAAGTTAACTTTTGTTAAAGAGCTTGCTCCAATTAACCCCTGCAGAAATGTGGGGGTTTTTTTTAAATAATATGGGTGTTATATTCCAGAACTAAGTCTTGCATATTCAGATACTTTCCTATTCGCTCTTGCTTTTTAACGAAGCCTAAAGAAGATAGAAAACCTCCAAAAGGATTAATTCCTGTCCGTTCATAAACTACTTTAACACGATCTCATCTGTAAGAATTGACCCTGTAAGGCTATTCGAAAAAGCTTTTTCAATTACCACATCTACACATTGCCCTAGAAGTCGTGGAGAAGCATTGACATATACGGATTGCATATAGGGGGTTTTGCCTAAAAATTGCTCATCCTTTTTGCCCTTACGGTCTAATAATACAGGCATTGTCTGGCCAACGGACAAATCATTGAAAGCTTGTTGTTGCTCACTTAAGAGCTTCTGAAGATGGGCAAGACGTTCAACTTTGACCTCTTCAGAAATTTGATTTTCCATAAGTGCTCCAGGTGTGCCGTGACGCGGACTATACTTAAAGGAGTAAGCTTGTGCGAATTGAACTTCACGCACTAATTCTAATGTGTCCTCAAAATCTTGATCCGTTTCTCCTGGAAAACCCACTATGAAGTCTGAAGAAAGAGCTATATCTGGGCGGTATTCTCGCATCTTAGAAATAATATTCATATATTGCTGACGCGTATGCTTGCGATTCATAGCCTCCAATATTTGGTCTGAACCTGATTGAATAGGAAGGTGGAGATAAGGCATAACTTGAGGAATATCGCGATGTACAACCATAAGCTCCTCATCCATATCCCGTGGATGGGAGGTCATATACCGAAGCCGCTCTAACCCTTTGAGTGATGCTAGATGTTCTAGAAGTTTCCCCAAACCGACTTCTTGTCGTCCCAATAAACCATGATAAGCATTCACGTTTTGACCAAGAAGAGTAATTTCTTTAGCACCTTTGTCAATAAGGCTTTGTGCTTCCTCATAAATAGAGTGTACGGGCCTTGAATATTCAGCTCCACGGGTATAGGGAACAACGCAAAAAGTGCAAAATTTATCACAACCCTCTTGGATCGCAAGAAAGGCAGTAGGACCAACTCCTAAGTGCGCTTGTGGAAGATGATCAAACTTAGATTCAGGTGGGAATTCAACGTCCAAAATTCCACGTCCAGGACCATTCACCTTATCTTGAGATCGATGGGCACGTGCTATCATTTCAGGTAGCCGATGATATGTTTGAGGGCCAAAAACAAGATCCACATAGGGAGCTCTCCGCATGATCTCTGCTCCCTCAGCTTGAGCAACGCATCCTGCTACGGCAAGAATTACCTTATCATCTTTGTAAGGCCGTATGCGCCCTAAATCTGAATATAGCTTTTCATCCGCTTTTTCTCGTATGTGGCACGTATTCAATATGATAAGATCTGCAGTTTCGGGTGTGTCACTAAGAACATAGCCGAGAGGTGATAAAATATCGGCCATCCTTGCAGAATCATACACATTCATTTGACAACCATAAGTCTTAATATATAGACGTTTTTGTTGAATCATCACTAACTCATCTGTTCGGCAATGGGTTGAGCAAAAGCACTGACGAGCCCTGATTGAACTGCATGAAAACTCGCTTGCGCTAAATCTTTGCGGGAAACAAACTCATACGGTTTCAAAGGAGGATGCAGATCCACAACAACCTGAATCGTACCCCACTGTATCAATGACCACAGATGAGGAAGCATATCAACATCTGGGCTAAACCACCCGCAACGTTTGCGCATAAATCGAGGCATCGGAAGTCGATCCCATCCTGCATAAACAACAGTGATTGGCTGAACTACAACACCTTTTTTCACAGCCACATCAAAAAAGGAACTTCCAAAAGGCAAGATACGACAACCATCAGATGTCGTACCTTCAGGAAAAAGAATGAGACTCTCGCCTTTTTCTATATACTCAATGAGCTTATCTGCGCCTTCGCCAATGGCATTGCGACTTCGATCTATATAAATGGTTCCTTGATTTGTTGCGAGCCAACCCATAATCGGCCATTTAGCCACTTCTTTTTTTGCCACAAAGCGGGCTGGAATAAATGTCCCTAAAACAAGAATATCCACATAACTCGAATGATTGGCCACAAATAACGTGGGTTGAGTTTCAGAGAGTTCCCCTTTAATAATAAGCTGGTGCCCAAGACACTTTCGCCAACTAGAAAGATAGAATCGACCAAATCGAAACCCTAGATTTTGATTTACTTTAAGCAAAACCCAATAGATAGGGGTATAGGTTATAAACACCAAAACAACTAAAAAGAACCGCCAAGAGGCTAATAGATAGGAATTAGGCATTAGACATCTTCTTTTGAAGTAAAAGGATCTGTATATCTTTGGGAGTATCTTTCAGTCACCATTTCTCTTTTGACAATAATGCAAACATCTATTGAGTTAAATTGATGATCGACAAAAGCCCCTTCTCCTATAAACCCACCAACACGTAAATATCCCTTAATCAATGCTGGCATCTGCCGCATCGCTTCTTTAGGGTTTATCTGATTTTTAGGAATAAGGTTCATCTCTTGATAGCGATCTCGCAAAGCCCTTGCTCTCAACTCAGAAGGTGCTAGATGATAATGATAAAGATAAGATAATGCTTGTTTATAAAGGAATACATCCGTACCCATAAAGCTTCCACATCCAAAACATAAATTAACTTCATTCATCCGAATATATGCACCTACGCCCCGCCATAAGAGCTGCATCGTAGGCTTTGTCCGATAATCTTTATGGACGCATGAACGACCTAATTCCATTATTTGTCCTGGAAATGCCACAAGTTTACTGATGTCAAATTCATTTGCTGTATAATACCCACCGTAATGATGAGCTGCATTTCTTAACATAAAACGATAAGTGCCTACTATCTTACTGTGATTACGATCAATAACGAGAAGTATATCACAGAAATTATCAATGTCCGTAATGTCTTGTTTCAGAAGTGCAATAGTCTCATCAGGCTGAGCTCCACACTCTTCATAAAATACTTCATAACGTAGCAGTTGGGCTGCTTTCACATCCTCTTCTGAGCGAGCTAGCCGCACCTCAAGCTGACCTGCTGTCAGATGAGGAAGTGTTTTTGAAAAGCGCCTAAAGGGAGCTGTTACTAGATTAGTCATCATAGGGCTCAAATTTTCTTCCCATTATTTTTTAACGGCACTCCATACAATTCAAGCCGATGACCTACAAGGTGGTATCCCAATTCTTTTGCTATTTCTTTCTGAAGGGTTTCTATCCTTTCATCATGAAATTCTATAATTCGGCCAGTCTTTGTATCTATTAAATGATGATGATGTTCACTCGAAGCTTCTTCATAACGTGACTTCCTATCACCAAAATCATGGCGGTTCAAGATATGCGCTTCTTCAAATAAACGCAAGGTCCGATAAACAGTTGCTAGGCTAATTTTCGGATCAATTTGACTCACACGCTTATAGACCGCATCTGCATCAGGATGATCCTGAGATTCAGACAGAACCCGCACAATGATGCGTCTTTGCTCAGTCATCCGCAATCCTTTTTCTTGACAAAGCTGCTCCAGATGCGAAAGAGTCATACCTACCTTCAATAAAAAAACACCGATGCAACTACATATCAACACCGGTGTTTAAAAATGTTAAACTCTATGCAGCAACATCCTGACGGCGTTCACGACGCGTTCCAAGACCAATGTCTTTTGCTAAACTGCTACGGCGTTTTGCGTAATTCGGTGCTACCATTGGATAATCTGATGATAATCCCCACCGCTCACGATATTGTTCAGGAGTCATGTTGTAAGCTGTCTTTAAGTGACGCTTAAGCATCTTTAACCGACGACCATCCTCAAGACATACAACGTAATCTGGCTGAACTGATTCCTCAATAGGCACCACAGGCTCGGGACGATCTTGAAGTAAGAAAGACCGACTTGATCCTCCGCCACACAAACTCCGATAAACTTGTTGAATAAAAGCGGGAAGTTCCGCGGGCTCCATTGTATTATTAGATACATAAGCAGCCACAACCTGAGAGACCAACTCCATAATATCTAAACATTCATTTCTTTCTGTCATTTTCTACCTTTCTTTTTTTTAGAATTTTCTATTCTTATTATTACATTCTAATCAAGTAATCAACACTTATTTTATATTTTTGAAAAACTCTCGATGGCCCACTTTAAGAAATTTTTTATACGAGTTTTTTAGAGAAATTTAAAGCAGAAACATACCTGTTCCCTTCTCTTAGATAATAAAATGGTCTCTTACTTAAAAAAGCAAAACCATACTTTCTATAAAAATTTATTCCCTTTTCATTATCTTCAGCAACTTCTAGAAAAATATCTGTTATTTCTTTTTTCGCCATAACCTCAAAAAACGTTAAAATAAGACGATTTCCAAGTCCTTTTCTTTGATGAAAAGGAGCTACCACAAACGTTAAAATTTCAGCCTCTCCTTCAACTTCACGCCATAAAATATAACCACATAATTGCCCCTTGTGTTTTAATTTAAGGCCATGAATCATAGAGTTTTGAAGGAAGTCCTTAAAGATGTGCTCCTCCCAATTTTTAAAGAAAACTTCTTGATGAAGAATTGCCGCGGCCGCACAATCTTTTTGTGTTAAAGCGCTGATGAACATGATTGATGTGAGAAAGTAACGTCGGCTTCTCGCATATAAAATGGAACAGCATCAGACATAGCGTTAGGATCTTTGAAAAATGCATGTGCGACAGCCTGAGCACCATGCCTCAAAGCAACACATTCCTGAAATTCCAGCCCATCCAAAAAGGAATACGCCCCCATTCCAGCTATCAAAGGCGGGCTTGCCGAGCATAGGCATTTCTCTATTTCTTCTCGTGTTAGACTCTGCGCTTCTTCGGGAATACCATCAATATACCTCTTGCCAAAAATATCTTGGCGTCGAGCATCGATCAAAATAAGAATATCATTTTGAGGCAACAAACTTAGGTAAGTAGCTGTAAAGCTATCAATTCCTTTTAAGGGTATTTTCCAAGCAAGAGCAAGACCTTTAGCAAAAGAAAGCCCTGTGCGAATACCTGTAAATGAACCAGGACCAATATTGACAATAAGTTGATCTACTTTTTCACTTCCCATAACATCTTTTACCAACTGAGGAAGGAGAGCTGCTTGATCGCATTTTGAAGCTTCTTCTTTAAATGCAAGCTCCTGGGAATCTTCCCATAAGGCCACTGAACATCGCCATCCTGTCGTATCAATTGCTAGTATCTTCATACATCTTTCCAACGACGATGGATCCAGAGCCATTGACCAGGACGCTCCATCACCCATTCACCCACCATTGTATTAATCTGAAGAAGTAATTCGTACATATCCCTTTGATGATCTCCACACGTCTCAAATTTAAGAGGAGGATAAAAGGTTACTCGAAAAGAAGATCCACTCAATCGTTCACTTCTAGCAGGTAGCAACGGGCATCTTTGATTGAGATACATTCGAGCAGCACCCTTTGCCGTCATAGCTTCTCTACCTAAAAAAGGAACAGAAATTCCTTCTCCCATTTTCTGATCTATCAAAAGCAGAGCATGATCTCCTCTTTTTAACAGAGCAAGAAGGTCCTTTGGCCCCCCTTTTCCTTTAGTGATAACATTTTTAACCGCAAGCTTTTGACATCTTAACATGAGAGCATCAACCCATGGATTATTGGCAGGTCTGTACATTTGAGTAAGATCGAACCCTACAGACTGAGCAGCCAAAGTAATCATTTGCCAATTTCCTGTGTGAGCTGTAAAAATAATTCCTGGCTGCCCATCATTTTGAAAGTGTTTCAAGTGTTCAAGGCCCACAATTTCAATATTTTTTAAGGATTCCCCATCCCAAAAAGCATCGGCATTAGCATATTCAGCAGCAAGTCGCCCATAATTTTCCCACATTTCAGCAATAATCTTTTCTATTTCAACGGATGTCAATTTTGGAAAACACTTTTTTAGGCTGGAACGGGCGCGATTACTTAAAGGTGACCATGGCCCCACTTTTCTAGCCAACCACCCCCCAAAATTCACTGAAACTTTAAATGGCAGTATATAATGGAAAAGAATGAATGCTATCCAAACGATCGCCGCTTCTAATAAATGGCGCATTCTTTTCAATATGCTAAATTTCACCTTTTTCCCCTCAAGGCAGATGCTTTTTCAAGTATTAAATGATACATTCCCTCAGGATCTTCAAATTCAATATTTATGTCTAGAACATAAAAAGATATCTGCCAAGCAGTCGGAATTTTTATAGCATCTTTTCGGGTTGTTACAAGAACGCCCTCATGAATCTTAGCCATTTTCTGTAACCCCAGAAGATCTTCCTTTTTATAGATATAGTGATCAGGAAAACTATGTGTTGCGACAAGATCTGTTTCTAGGTCTTCTAACATCTTATAAAACTTCTGAGGAAAACCAAGCCCACAAAAAGCAATAACCCGATTCGATGGCAACACTAAAGGCTGAGGAATACTCTTAGCTTTAAAAAGAGGTCTTGATATAGAAATTTCACCTTGACCAATCCCAATGAGAGCATCCGTACGCTTGAGTCCTGTGGAGAGGTCTTCTCGTAAGGGACCTGCAGGTATCACACATCCATTTCCGAAACCTTGGGAAAAATCCAAAACAACAAATGATACATCTTTATAAAGGCCCGTTGTTTGATGTCCATCATCTAAAATAATAAGTTGGGCCCCTTTTTCTGCTGCTTTTTGAACACCTAAAGCTCTTTCCTTTGCTACCCAGGTTGGGGCCTGACGAGCTAAAAGAAGAGGCTCATCTCCTACATCCAGAGGAGAATGATTCATAGGATCCACCTCTACTGGTCCGACCTGTGATCCTCCGTAACCTCGTGTTACAAAATGTACCTTATGGCCCCGCAATTGTAAAAGCTTAGCAAGTGCAAGAGCCGTCGGTGTTTTCCCTGCTCCGCCACAAATAATATTCCCTATACTTATAACGGGTATAGGAAAACGTTGTCCGTCTTTGGATCTCAGGAGTTTTCCTCCTATTCCATAAAGCCAACCAAAAGGCTTGAGAAGAGTTGAAAGAATACCCTTGGGCTGATACCAAAAAGCAGGCGCCTTCATTACCGCTCTTCCCGAAGAGTTGCAAGATGTGGCGTAAGAAGCTTCATTAAATTGATTAAGCCTTTCTCTCGATAAGATCTGAGAGAAAAAGGTTCATCATACCCTTCTTTTTGTTTTTTAAGCCGAGAGCGAACCAAAAAGGGTAACTCGTTCTCATCCTGAACCTGTTTACTAAGACCTAATGTGGCAAGAATCTCATACAGCTGAGGATTGTTGAAAATATGAGGTCCATGAATAACAAAAGCACCCATCTGAGCCGCTTCTATGGGATTATGTCCTCCCTTGGGCACAAAGGTCGCGCCCATTAATACAAGGGAAGAAAGAGCATAAAACAATCCCATCTCTCCAAGAGTATTTCCGATGTATATCTCTACACCCTTCAAAGAAGTAACGTCAGTCCGAAGCGCCGATGTAAGACCTTCCTTTGAAACGAGTGACTGAAGAGTTGAGGCTCGTTCAATGTGGCGAGGAACAATGATTGTCAAAAGATTTGGAATATCTTTTCGGAGAATTTTATGTGTTTTAAGGATAATCTCTTCTTCTCCTGGATGAGTACTCGCTGCTAGCCACACAGAACGCCCACCTATTTCCTCTTTTAAAGCATGATACTTTACTTCATCGGCAACCAAGGGTGTCATCATACCTTTTACGTTTCCCATGACAGAAATCGTTTTTGCGCCCAAGGTTTGAAAAATTGAAGCTTGTTTTTCTGTTTGTACAGCACAGAGAGAAAGGCGTTCAAGAAGAGGAGAAATTATTCCTTTAAGTTTTTTCCAATTTGAAAAACTCTTTGAGGACATTCGAGCATTTAAAAGAACTGTAGGAATGCCTCTCATTTGTGTTTCGTGCAAAAGATTAGGCCAGAGTTCTGATTCTATCCAAACGGCAAGGTCCGGTTGCCAATAGTCTAAAAATCTATGCACAGCTTGAGGTGTATCAACCGGACAAAATTGGTGTGTCATATTTTTAAAAAGCCTTTTCTTCACAACTTTTGCAGAAGACAGTGTTGTTGTTGTCAACAGTACATGTATTTCTGGATACTTTTTTAATATGGCTTCAATAACTGTAAAAGCGGCTACGGATTCTCCCACGCTTACAGCATGAACCCATAGAAGAGGTTTGGCTGGTCGAATCTCTTTAGAAACGCCTATTCTCTCTCGAATGCGGTCTTTATCCTCCAGTCCTCTTAGGGTTCTCCATCTTAAGTAACTGAGAACAAAAGGAGCCCCTATCCAAGCAAGTCCATAATAACTGCTTCGCAAAAGGCTCATAAACTCTCCTTCAGAAGGTTCTTTTCGATCTCTTGCCCACAATAGTGATCTGCCTTTCGCGTAAGTTCTTTTAAGGAGTCCTCAAGTTCTTGCCGCAATTCTTCATCACTCTTTTCAGAGCCTGCAACTTCAATCATGGGGCCATAAATAAATACCCCTCTCCCAAAAGGTAAGGGGAGAAAAAAATGATCCCAGCTTTTAATAAAAGATCCTCGCGTGGAAGAATAAGACACTGGCAAGATGGCAGCTCCCCCTAATCTTGCCATTTGAATAACCCCTATACTTGCTACATAACGCGGCCCACGGGGACCGTCCGGTGTTACCCCAATGGACTCCCCCCCCCTCAACACTTTTATAATATCTAAAAAAGCTTTTCGCCCTCCCCTCGAAGAAGAGCCAGCAATCCACCCAAATCCAAACTTTTGAGTGGCACGTGCGATAATCTCCCCATCGGGATGACTTGAAATGAGCATATGAAATTTATGAGGGCCCAACCAAACTTTAAGCATCATCAAAAGACGACCATGCCAAAAACACCCAATGACTGGTTTGTTTTGACGCCAATAGGGATCGGGATGGTCTTTTCCTAAATATTCCCATTTACCTGTCAACCAAATCAACTTTACATATTGAGTAATAAAAAAGGCCGCAAGACGCCTGACCACAGAAGACCTTCGAATTTTTTTTAAAAGTTTCATCTGCCCTCTCTTAAGAAGCCAAAGGCATTGTATCGGTTACAAACTGAAGCTCCACAAGGCGCGCATAGGTTTTATTGTTTTTAAGAAGTTCAGCATGAGTTCCCTTTTCCAAAATAGCTCCCTCTTCCAATACATAAATTATATCGGCATCAAGGACGGTGGAAAGACGATGAGCAACAACAATTGTTGTTCGTCCTTTCATTAAACGATCAAGGGCTGTTTGCACTTGCCGTTCTGATTCTGTATCAAGAGAAGATGTCGCTTCATCTAATAAAAGCAAAGGGGCATTTTTAAGCATAGCACGCGCAATTGAAAGGCGTTGACGTTGCCCCCCTGAAAGACGTACTCCCTGTTCACCTACTAATGTCTCATACCCTTGGGGAAGTTGCATAATGAAACTATGTGCTGCTGCAGCCTTTGCCGCATTAATGACCTCTTCTTCAGGCGCACCCCAGCGGCCATATGCAATGTTGGCTTTTACAGTATCATCGAACAAAATCACTTCTTGGCTCACTAGAGCAATATGGCAACGCAATGAATCTAAGCTGACCTTACGAATATCAATGCCATCAATCTCAATAGAACCGGAGGTGACGTCATAAAAACGTGGAATAAGATTTAATAAGGTTGACTTACCAGAGCCACTGGGTCCCACTAGTGCAACACGCTTTCCTGCCGGAATATCCAATGTAATGCCCTTAAGGGCATTCTTACCATTAGGATAAGAAAAACTAACGTTATTCAACGAGATCTGCCCTTTTTGAACTTCGAGAAGAGGAGCTTTAGACGTACTAGCAATGGTTGGCTTTAAGTCTATAGCTGTAAAAATCCGTAAAGCCGCAGCCAAACCTTCTTGCAAATTCGCATTCAGGTTGGCAAGGCGTTTCATAGGTTCATAGGCTAACAAAAGAGCTGTGATAAAAGAAATAAAAGTACCCGTTGTTCTATTACCTGCAATGACTTGTGTTCCTCCATAAAGAACCACAATTACGATAGCCATCCCTCCTAGAGCTTCCATAATAGGATGAGATGCCGCTCGAACGCGTCCTCCCTTTACATTTAAGCGACAAAGATTATCAATAAGTCGATACGCCCGTTTTTTTTCATATTTTTCCATGGCATATGATTTTACAACACGCATTCCCTGAAAAACTTGATGAAGAAGAATGGAAAAAGAGCCCATTTCCTCTTGAGTATTTAGAGAAACTTTTCTCATTTTTTTCCCAATTTTTACAATAGGAAAAAGGGCAACAGGAAAAATGAAAAAAGCCAGAGATGCTAAAAGCCAATCCTGATAAAACATAAGCCCGATCAGAAAGAAAAGAGAAAGGGTATCCTTTCCCATTCCAGTTAAGGCTGTTGTCACAGCATTCCTCATTAAGTTAACGTCGTTAGTAAAGCGCGAGACAAGCTCCCCACTAGACCGTGCATGGAAGTAAGCAAGATCTGCTACAATAAAATAATCAAACAGACGCTTTTGAATATCCGCAATAATCTTTTGCCCGACATATACCATGCTTACGGATTCACCAAAACTTGAGACCCCTTTGAGGATAAAAACGCATAATACTAGGAAAGCAACCTGAAATAGCATGCTTTCATCACGAGACATAAATACATCATCAAAAAGAGGTTGTAGCAACTTAGCAAGAATAGCTGTTGTTATGGCAGCAATTGCCATACAAAAAATACCACCTGCTACATACCACCGATAGGGTTTAATATGCTCACGCCATAAGCGACTCACAAGGGCAACACTTGCTTTATCAGAAAATAGATTTAACTGCTTCATAATTTAACTCAGTTTATTTCCTTTTTTTTAGTCGATTAGATTAGAAAATACAATGCCAAGAAACAAAAGAAACCCAATATTTACGTTAGATTCAAAACGTCTTAAACAATTTGAGGAACTTTTTTGATCTAAAGAGAGGATTTGCCACGTGAAATGAAGAGCTATCATTCCTACAAAAATCCAGAAAATCCAACTTAAGTGGGCCAATACACCCCCAAAACACCATAAAAAAAGAGCCCCACCATACACGAATGCTAAAAAAAATTTTGGATTCGCATAAACGGCAATAGCTGAAGATTTAACACCAATCCTCAAATCATCTTCTATATCTTGTAAAGCATAAACCGTATCATAACCCAATGTCCATAAAATCGCTCCCCCATAAAAAAGAATGGGGGTCAAAGACATCACCGGCTGGAGACTGAACCACCCCATAATAATTCCAATATTAAAGGTTATTCCTAAAAAAAATTGGGGCCAATACGTCACTCTTTTCATCCATGGGTAAAGAAGCACAAGCCCTAGAGCTAAAAAACCTGTTAGAATTGTGGGAAGTGGTAAACAGGAAAGAATAAGTGCGCCTCCCAGGAGAAAGACTAGGAGAACAAGATAAGCATCTTGCGTCAAAAGCTCACGAGCAGCGAGAGGTCGTAACGATGTTCTTTTGACTTGCCTATCAAAATCTTGATCAATAATATCGTTATATACACACCCGGCACTGCGCATAAAAATAGCCCCACAGGCAAAGAGAAACAGCAAAAAAGGTTCAGGAAACCCTTGGCTTGCAAGAGAAATACCCCACCATGCCGGACACAATAAGAGCAAGATCCCAACAGGCCGATGAAGCCGAGCTAATCTTAAAGAGGCTTTCAATTTTGGTGGCGAAAACATAATGTCCTCATATTCAACACATTTTACGAACCAGAGAGGTAAAGTGATTCGTCTTTATGTAGAGCGCCCCTTCTTAGAAAATCAAGAGATTTCTCTCAGCGAAAACCAAAGTCATTATGTACAAAAAGTCATGCGCCTAAAGCAAAATGATGAATTATTGGTTTTTAATGGAACTGAAGGAGAGTGGAAAGCAATAATCAGAACTCATCTAAAAAAAACAACAGAACTAACGCTTCTCTATCAAAACCGCCCACAAGAGTCACCGAATAATCTTTGGCTACTGTTCTCGCCTTTAAAACCAAAACGCCAAGAATTCCTGGAAGAAAAGGCCACAGAATTAGGCGTATCGTGCCTCATGCCCATCCAGTTTGAACACACCACTTGTAAAGTAAATGGTGAAAAAATGAGAGCTCATGTAATTGAAGCTGCAGAACAGTGTAAGCGCTTAACCATTCCTGAAATTAAACCCCTCCTGCCCTTTTCAGATCTTCTTAGATCTTGGCCAGAAGATCGTTCTCTTCTTTTTGGGGATGAAACACTCACCTCTCTCCCTGTAAAGAACGTTGAAATTGATTCCAGAAAATTCTATGGCTTTCTTGTAGGTCCAGAAGGAGGGTTTACCTCTCAAGAATTAACACTTCTTAAATCTCACCCAAAGGCACAAGGAGTTGTTTTAAATCATAATATCTTACGCAGTGAAACTGCAGCTCTTGCAGGTATCTCCTATTTACAGATCGCCGTGCAAAAAGAAACTTAGGCAACTTTCTCGCCTGTTGGAGTAGAAGTTACGATCCCCTTTTCGGAAAGGAGGGCTTGCAGTTCACCACTCTGATACATTTCGCGAACAATATCACACCCACCAACAAACTCTCCCTTAATATAAAGCTGAGGAATAGTAGGCCAGTTCGTATATGTCTTTATCCCCTCTCTTAGCTCCATATCCTGAAGAACATCCACTGTCCTAAATTCAATGTTGAAAGTCTTTAGAATCTGAACAACAGCTGCTGAAAAGCCACACATAGGAAATTTTTCATTTCCTTTCATGTACAATACAACATCATGAGACGAAATCTCTTTTTGTATCTGATCAAAAATTTGGGACATGACTTACTCCATTGGATTGTGGGTTTTAAGAGAAAGGGCATGGAGTTTCGTTCCCATATAACCCTTTAGGGCAGCATAAACCATCTGATGCTGCTGGATGCGCGTCTTTCCGCAAAATGCTGATGTTATAACCGTAGCCTCATAGTGATCATTATCCCCAGCTAAATCCCTAATTTCAATTTTTGCATCAGGAAAGGCCTCTATCAAAAAAGACTTGATTTGATCTTGACTCATGGCCATAGGCTTACTCCTTACATATCCCTTATATAGGAGCAGAGCCGGAGAGAATCAACTCTTATTCTTGGGCACACTCTCTAGGCTGGGGGCAAGGAGAGGTCTCATTAATTCTTCAAACTCCTCAAAAGTAAGAGCTTTAGGATAAATTTTAGAGTTAATCACAATTGTGGGTGTTGCTTTAATCATATATTTTTTCTGTCCTTCAAGCCGTACCTGAATAATTTTATCCAGAAGCTCTTGATTTCCAAGGCATGCTTCATATTGCGCAGGTGTAACCCCATTTTGAAGAGCGATAGACTTAAGTGCAGCAAGCGGATCAGGTGCTGACAACCACTTTTCTTGTGTTGTATAAAGCAACTTAACAAAATCAAAGTATTTAATTTCTCCTTTGCACCAAGCTAACTGGTGTGCTTTTACACTCAATTGATCTCCAGGAAAATCACGGAAAATTATTCTTACGTGGCCGGGTCTTATGTATTTTTCTTCAATCTTAGGAAGGACGCTCATATGGAATTGGGCACAATGAACACATGTCAAGGATGAATAATTAATGACAACGATGGGCGCTTTCTCACTTCCCATACACATATCGGGTAAAGGCCTAAGTGTTGGTGTTGGTTTTGCTTCCTCTGCTGAGACTTTCCCTATCATCAATATCAAGAACACAAAGCTTCGTAAAAATAAGTTCATCTAAATCTCCCTTACAATCCCAAAAGAATAAGAAAAATGAGGCAATATGACAAGCCCTTCTAATCATCAGCACGTATATCAGTAGGAATTTTTTAGCTAGAATAAACTTCTCTTTGTTTATCATAACTGAAAGAAGGTTACAGTTGCTTCAACGCAGTTGGTTTATAAATTCCAATTTTGCGGTTTCCAAGGGGCCACATAATTTCAGCAATTTTCTTATACTGAGATTCAAACGTTATTCCAACATTTTTAAAATCTGGAACCGAGTCACTGTCATTTTCAGCTATGAGAATCCAAGCATTCATAAGTCTTTCTTTAGGAATCAATGAAATACCCAATGTGTTGTAAGCCTTAGAGCCAGGATAACCAGAAACATACCACGGTGCACCGGGGGACCTACCTCCTACAGCAAAAACAAGCCCATTAAGTCGCGTAAATCCTATCATGTCACTTCCTTCTTTGAAACCATGATTGACAAGAATATTTCTAAACAGTTCAATAAAATCTTTCGTTTGCGAATCGACTTTAATCATTGTCGAAGGAAACCCTACTTCTATACCTTCTGTTTGATATAAGTAGTTTTTATTTAATCTATAGGGATGATAAATAGTGCCTATCATAACCCATAGGTTCAGAGAACACACAAATATAATCACCCCTCTTGTTATTACTCTTTTGTTAATTATAGAAGCTATTAATAAACACGAAATAACATAATAAAGTAAAAATCCACCAAATACGATTCCACCCTCAATCCTTGCATTGGTACCTATTACCCCTGCTAAAGGAAGTAAAGTCATGAAAAATATCAACTCAAGCGAATGAGCGCTCAATAGATAGTTTTTTTTATGCCATAAAAAAAAATGAAGTAAGAACAAAGTTAAAGAAAAATAAATAAGCGCAATGTTATTAAATAGCTGTTCCCAGCTAAAATAAAATATTTGATAAGATAGTTTTAAAAGAACCAAAATAAATATCAACTCTTCCAAGTACTTGTATTTTACATTTGATATTTTATTTAAACAAAACAGAGAGTTTAATAACAATAATAGCAAATGAAATGGCCATAAAATTTTAATTGAGTTTTTTGTAAAATGAGCTAAATTTTCTAAAAAATTGAATAGAAGTTGGCCATTTAAATGGGTGCTTCCTAGGGCTCTTAAAGAAGCCAATCCATCTGAAACGACTTGATAATATGTATGAAAGTCAATTAAAAAAAGGAAATGAAGTAAAAAGCAAAAACATGTTCCTACGCTAAGAGCAAGATAAGTTTGAAGGTCTTTTTTAGAATATAAGAAATACCCAAACATAATTCCTAATGAGACAACAAAGGAAGTTGGTTTTATAAACCAAATAAAACCTAGCATGATTCCTAAACTAAACAAAAAAAATAATTTTAAATATCTAGACGAATCAAATAAAAATAAAACCACAAAAATTGAGAAAATGCTAAAAGCTATTGAATTTTGCCAATTATAATGAGGAGTAAATACATTAAAAAAATAAAAACAACCACTTACTCCCACAACTGAAAAAACATAACTATAATATTCCTCCCGAGAAATATCAGGAAATACTTTATTAAGTAATACTGTTATTAACCCTGCAGATACAATAAATTGCAAAAGAACCCCTAGAATTCTTAGTAAGACAATATGATCAAACGATATTTTATATAAAAAATGCGAATAAATATGAGAAAGGTTTACGACCGCCAACACATCCCTCGGATATTGAAGGCTGGTTAAATACAACCCTTCATCAGTTATATCAAGACCTCTCTGAACGAGCATACCTAGTATGCCAATGATAAGTATAATATGAATAGTAGGTATTATTAGAGGAATGAGCTTTTGTTTCTTCTCAAATACTTTACCCAAGCTTAGTGATTTTTGAGACATCATATACTTAAACGAAATCATATTTACCCAACCTTATGCTCTTACCATTAATTAAATGAATAGATATAGCCATATTAATTTTTCTGCATAAATTGACTAAACTCAGAAAATTCCAATTGAAAGTCGGGGAATCTTGAGAGTTCGGTGAAGTCCTACATTTAATAAAAAGCCAAATCCCATGAGCAAAGTCAACATAGCTGTTCCTCCATAGGAAACCAAAGGTAAAGGCACCCCTACGACAGGCAATAGTCCCATAACCATTGCAATATTAATAAATAAGTAAAGAAAGAAAGTCATGGTCATTCCAACAGCTACAAGACGACCAAAAGTATTCTGGACTGTTAACACAATCCTAAAGCATAAAACCAAGAGAAGAACATAAAGAAAAACAAGGGAAATTCCCCCCATAAAACCCCACTCCTCACATAAGAGGGTAAAGATAAAGTCTGTCTGTTTTTCGGGAAGAAAATTCAAATAAGATTGTGTTCCTTGCATATACCCTTTCCCCCACAATCCTCCTGAACCAAGAGCAATTTTCGATTGGGTAATATGATAACTTGCTCCTAGCGAGTCTTGACTCGGGTCTAAAAAGGTTAAAACCCTATTTTTCTGATAGTCATGAAGGAAACTCCATAAAATAGGAATACTTGCTCCTGCTCCCACTAAAGCAGCCCCAAACATCCATAAGGACACACCCGCTACAAAAAAGAGCGAGCCTCCTACCATCAATAAAATCATAGCTGTTCCTAAGTCTGGCTGTCGCAGAAGTAAAACAACAGGTACCATAACTAGGAACAACGGAAAAAGGAGTTTTTTAAAGGTCAAGGGAGGAAGTTGACTATGAAAATACCGGGCAAGAGCCATCACCAATGCGATCTTCATTAATTCCGAAGGTTGCAATTGAATCACATAAAGGTCGATCCATCGCTGTGCCCCCATCCCAATGAATCCTAAAAATTCAACGCCACAGAGAAGTAGAAGGGAAATACCATAAAAAACATAGGAAAAATGAAGCCACCACCTTAAATCTATAAAAGCAAACACCAACATAATTAGAAGGCCTACACTGAAACGGGTAACTTGTTTGAAAGCCCATGGATGAATATCTCCGCCCGCAGCGGAGATTAACAATCCCCAACCTATAGCAGAAATCAACAGAACGAGAAAAACAATTCCCCAGTTGAGGCGTATAAATTTCTGAAAAAAATAAGACAATGCATCAGTTGTCATAGGGGTCGTATTCTTTCAAGAAGTTGAATTTTTAACAAAGTATCACGAGCGACTTGAACCGCAAGACTCGACCCACCTACATGCTCAACAACAACTGCAATAGCATAGCGCGGAGCCTGAATAGGGGCGTAACCTACAAAAAGACCATGTTCACGGTATTTCCAAGGTAAATGGGCTGTTTTTGTCTGCCCTACTTTTCGTTGCTTCATTGTTATACGTCGGACTTGACTTGTTCCCGTTTTACCTGCCATCTCCATTCCTGGAACCATAATACGGCCTCTAAAGGCTGTCCCTGTTGGCATATTAACGGTTCCTTGAGCGGCTTCTAGTATTGTTTTTATATGTTTCTTATCATAACTCAATTCTTCAAAAGCAACATCCCCTTGACCTTCGAGTCGAGGTATTAGCCTTTTTCCATCTCCTGCAAGACGGGCCATAGCTACGGCTAACTCTAAGGGTGTTGTAAGCATATATCCTTGTCCAATACTAACTTGAATTGTATCACTGACAGTCCAATTGGCATTTTTCTTTTCTTTTTTCCACACCTTTGTTGGCACGAGACCTTTCTTTGCATGAGGAAATCCTTCAAGGCCACCCTCTCCTAATCCTACATCCTGATAAACCTCAGAAAGCCTGTCAATTCCTACTCTTTTTGCGATCTCATAAAAAAAGACATCACAGGATTCGGAGATGGCACGTGTGATGTTTACGGTCCCATGACTACGCATGCAATGAAACTTATGATTCCCAACAGAAATAAATCCTGGACAAAACACCGTTGTATTCTTATCAATCACACCTGTGTGAAGAGCTGCTAATCCCACAAAAAGTTTAACCGTAGATCCAGGTGCATATTGTCCTGAAATAGCTTTATCTGTTAAAGGAACAAAAGGATTTTCGCGCAGTTCATGCCAATCTTTGTGACTTATTCCTTGGGGAAAGAGATTTGGGTCAAAAGATGGTGTAGAGACGAGAGCTAGTATATCTCCGTTTTGAATATCAATTACAACCACAGAAGCGCTCTCATATGATGAGAGAATTTCCTGAATATATTCTTGGAGGCTCCCATCAATTGTTAAGTGAATATCTTCTCCAGGTGTACTCGCAATTTGATGAAGTTCACGAACAATTTTTCGCCTTGCGTTTACTTCGAAAGCGCTATGACCAGGTTTACCGCGCAACCGACTATCAAAATACTTTTCTATCCCAACTTTTCCTACCTTAAGACCTGGAATAGTAAGGATAGGATCAGCTTCTTGCTCTTTTTCAGAAGGAGAAGCAACATATCCTAATAGATGTGCCCCCCGAAAAGCAGAAGGATACTTTCGCGTAGATCCAACCTCAACAGAAATGCCAGGTAAGTCAGCCGCATGTAATTCAATAGCAGATACTTCTTGCCAAGTCAGATTATCTTTCACAATCAAAGAATCTAATCCTCTTTTTTTATGTATTGTCTTCAAAGTTTCTTCTATTTCATCCTGAGGTAGTACGATAAGAGTACATAAAGTTTCCAGAGTTTCCTCAACCTTATCTTTTTTATCCGTTAAAAGAACGGCACGAAAACTGGTCTCATTTTGAGCAAGAGGATTTCCCATCCGGTCATAAATCTGTCCTCTTAAAGGAACCAACGGGCGCGTCGCAATCCTGTTTCCTTCTGCGAGCAAGTGATAGTAGGACCCCTCACAAATTTGTAGGTAATACATTCGCCCCACAAGAATGATGAGTAGGGCAATTTGTAAAACTCCCAAAAAAAGGGTGCGACGCAGAAACTGGGTATTTTCTTTATCAGACATTGGCTTGCAACCACAAATGAAGATAGCTCAGTCCCCATGCCATAAGGGGGTATAGAACAATACCATACATCCAAGATACCAACAGAGACAGCCCTCCTGAAACAAGACATCCATAAAGTATTATGTAGCCTAAACTATAAAGAATAAACCCTCCCCAAATCAAAGGGAAATGATATGGATTTAAAAGAGGACGAAGATACTGACCAAAATAAGCACTTAACATCAAAAGTAAGGAGGAAACCCCAAGTTCATTCCCTAAAAGAGAGTCATAAAAAATTCCAATACAACAGAGGCTCCAGAGGGGAAGCCAATCTGGACGATAAACAAGCCAATAAAAGACTGGAATAAGAAAAAATGCTGGTAAGAGAGGGTGGCCACCAATATTAAGAGAGCAACCCACTATTATGACATAGAGAACACTTAAAAATGGGAAACTTCTTAGACATCCGAAAAGGAACCTCATTCCTCCTCCAAGAGTGCACTCATATCTTTATGGAAATCTTCAAAATTAGGCTTCAACACGTGAACCCATTCAAGCTTTTGAAAAGGAATATAAGATTTAACTGTAATTTTTCCATTCACAACATTATCAACAATTCCAACGGGAAGACCTGGTGGAAAAATTCCACCGAATCCAGAGGTTACCACTTCTTCCCCTTTTTGGATTTGTCGAATATCCTCAACGTACACAAGTGTTGGAGAAAAACTCCCATCTCCAGCTAAGATTGCCTGTTGACCAGAAAGGGAAGTCATAACAGGAATACGAGAGCTAACATCGTTAATCAGCAAAACTCTTGCAATATGCTCTCCTACTTTTTCAATACGTCCTACCACACCTTCCGGCACGATTACAGCTTGATCCTTTCCAACACTTTCATGGTGACCTGCAGCTATCAAGAAAAAGTGTTTCAGACCATCGTACGGAGTTGAAATAATGCGCGCGGTGATATGCCCATATGTTTCAAAAGCTGGTATCTTCAAATTTGTTCTTAAAATACCATTTTCATGCTTTAGGGCTTTCAAAGTTTGAAGTTGTGATCTTAACGTTTCATTTTCTTTTTGAAGACGCGCATATTCTTCCTTAAGGTACATAAAAGTATGTGTGTTTTTTAGGAGAGCATGAGTTTCCTGAAAAGGTTGGAAAGCCATACCTTGCACCCAGGCCGTAACTTCAAAAAGCCTTTGCTGAATTACTTCATAAAAAGGACTATAAAAACGGAGCAGGCCGCCCACAATTATAATAAGAATAAAACTCAGTCCCAAACTATGACGCCATCTTTGAAGTCGTGATGGGTAAGGGTTAGCTATTGGCTTTAAGGAACTGGGTTTCTTATGGCGAACAAAAAAAGCCACACCTTATATTCCCTAAACACTTATCAACACATTTTTGTGATGATTCATGAGATCAAGCGCCTTTCCTGTCCCCAAAGCCACACACGAAAGCGCATCTTCAGCAACAATAACGGGAAGACCAGTCGCCTCCCGAAGCACAATATCAAGATTTGTCAAAAGCGACCCTCCTCCTGTCATAACAATGCCACGATCAACAATATCAGCCGCAAGCTCAGGGGCAGTATTTTCAAGAGCAAGCCTTACTCCCGCCACAATAGCTGCTACGGGTTCACTTAAACTCTCTGCGATTTGCCTTTCCGTAATCGTAATTTCTTTGGGCACACCGTGAAGAAGATCTCTACCCTTAATTTCCATCGTACGTCCATCTCCGCTGATTGGAGATTTAGCAGAGCCTATTCCTTTTTTAATACGTTCAGCACTTGCTTCACCGATCAAAAGGTTATGTTGCCGACGAATATAGCTAATAATTGCTTCATCCATATTATCACCCCCCGTTCGGACCGAACGAGAATAAACAATTCCCCCTAAGGATAAGACCGCAACTTCAGTTGTTCCTCCACCAATATCCACGACCATCGATCCGGTAGGCTCAGTCACCGGCAAGCCCGCTCCAATAGCAGCTGCCATTGGCTCTTCAATCAAGTAAACACTACGCGCACCCGCACTTTCTGCAGATTCCTGGATGGCCCTTCTTTCAACGGCTGTGGAACCGGATGGCACACAAATAATAACACGAGGACTAATAAAACTACGTCTTTTATGAACTTTTTGCATGAAGTATTTAATCATCTCTTCAGCAATTTCAAAGTCCGCAATCACACCCTCTCTCAAGGGGCGAATGGCTTGTATATTCCCTGGCGTTCTCCCAACCATAAGTTTGGCTTCTTCACCCACAGCGAGGACTTGTTTCTTATCACGAGATGTAGAGACAGCTACAACGGATGGCTCATTCAATATAATTCCTTGTCCCTTCACATATACAAGCGTATTGGCCGTCCCTAAATCAATGGCCATATCTGAAGAAAGTGCACCAAGCAGCTTTGAAAACATCTCGCTCAACTCCATATTATCTGGTTTGAAAATTGTTCTTCTGTTTAACATACTCTGCTTAAGAACGCAGCTTTTTTTCAGAATTATTTTAACGTATTGTTTTAATTGATAGAAGATCAAGACGTAAGGATTAAACACAGATTAAACATCGTATATTTATTAATTTATCACGTTTAAAAGAGATATCAAATCTATTTCTTTATTTTGATGGCAGCACCATAGGTCGATTGGATACAATTTAAATTGAACAACTAATATAGAAAAAACAATGCAATTATCAATCAAATTCTCTGACAAACAGAAAAGGACTTTGATGGAATTAATACAATGACTTATTGTAAAAATAGGTTCTTTGGAGAACTTTAGAATGATTGAATAGTTTTTATTATGTTTTGGGTAAGAGTGATAAACTGCCTTCATAAAAAGCTTTAGGACTCACACTCATATCACCGGCAAAGGGATAATCAAGAAGTAAGCCTATAGATACAGTAAATGATAAAAGAGTGGATATTGTTACAACAGTTAGAAGCTGTGTATAGGCATCTCTACTTTTATATAGGGAGAAAAAAAAGCACAGGAGTAACACACCACATATTAAAACAATACGAAGCGGAAGTATGAGGCCGCTGTTCAAGTGGTCAAGCCGATGGCGTCGATTTTCGATTGCACTATTCAAATGTCCGACAAAGTCGGTATAAAAAATTTTCTGCATTTCATTTTCTGGCGTATACGTCTGTAAAATAGTAAAAAAATCTGAGAGAGAGTCCTTAGAAAGAGCTTCCAACTGTCCCCATCTCATAGTTTCCCATTCATGTGGAATGACTTCATATATATATTTTGAAATTCCATTTACAATAGAGTGTTGAACAGGAGGAGAGAACGCTTGACTATCAGAAAGCATCAAAGCAAGTTGCCCTGCTTCAGTATTGACTATCATTTGCGCGCGCTCAAAATCTTGCCATAAGGTAATAATCGATAAACCTAATAAAAAAGCATAAATTGCAGTGGTGATGTTTATAATCATAGAAAGAAATTTACGATTTTGAGGCGTTTGTACTTCAGGAACAAAGTATTTTATTATAAAAAAAATAGTTGTTACAATACAGGCCGCACCTATGATAAAAAGAAAAATAAATAAGTCAGATGATATAGAATTCATAATCTTATAGTATAGGTGCAACATTTTTCTCCCTATGAGACATTCATATAAGTTAGATAATTATAATATCATTTAGAATTTTAAGCAAACTTTATGTAGTTCTATATCGGTAGCATATGCTATGATCGAAGCGAACTGGCTCTTGAAGAAAGAGCCAGAAACACATAGAAAGTTCAACCATATCCCTGCTTCTTGAGACAACCTTTGTTCTTCTTGTTAGGTGTTTAGCCCCAAAGTGGGAAAAGCTACTCAAAAAAAGTTGATTTTTGGAATGTGAACTCCATCTCCGTATTTTTATCGAAGTAAAAACTATGACTATTCGAAAAACTACGATATTCAGTATCATATATATAAATTTTTCCGTCTCTCATTATGATATTGTTTATATAATTTTCTGTATCTCTTTCTCGTAGATCCGTGAAACCTATTTCTGTCGAAAGTGTTTCAAATTCTTCCATTGCATTCAATGCTTGAATTACATCATGGGTTACCTTTTCTCCCTCCCCATATCTGGTGTAGGTGTAGAAATCCTCTGACTGAAGAAGTGGAAGCTCGCTAAATCCATTGAATGCAATTTTTTTATAGGGTTGAATCCATATAAATATACCCCCGTTTGACTTTTTATAGGCAAATCGTGTTTCGAGAGCTTCCAAGATCTTAAGGCCATGATGCTCTATGGCTTTTTTAAGATAACTATAACCTAAGTAGCGTTCAATTCCTCCAGGATTTTCGACCCACTTTGATCCATCAGTTAAAGTACAAATCGTAAGATTTTCTTTGCCTCCAGTTTTCTCACGACTTAAGATATTTGCTTTGTCAAGCGCGTATTCAGGTTTTAATACTTCCTTTAAAAATGATTGAATTGCTTGCCTTCTTTGCTCGGGAAGCGTATCTTTTTTTATAGGTGTAATGGTGCGGATATCAAACTCTTCTGTTTCTTTTCTTGCCCCGTACATGGCGAAACCCGAGTTTGCTGAACAAGCTAGTACAGCGAGCATTAGAATTTTCTTTCTCATCATCAGCATAATAAAATCCTGTTAGCAAACAGTAGAGTTTATTTTTTATTTAATAGTTGTTTTTTGTTTTTCAAGGGTAAAAAGGAAGGGGAAATTTTAGACACCTAACTCAAGATTGAAACAGAGAGATATTACCACTTAAATTAAAAGCTTAAGGTGTTGAAAGGTGCTTCTTCACAACTTGATAAGCTTCGTTTATAGCCTTAAGACGTTCTTCAGCTAATTTATTCCCAGAGTGCAAGTCAGGGTGATAACATTTCACAAGTTTCTTATATTGTTTTTTAAGAGTTTCAATCGTCAATGGAAGTGCCAACTCAAGAATATTAAGCGCTTTTTGAATGGGTTGAGGAATGGATGGTGGGCGAGAAACACTTTTTAAAAAGGGATCAAGCCCATCACAATATCGAGCATTCTCGATGAGAGCTCGCCACCCTCCAACCGGCCAAGAGGGGCGATTCCATGTTATGTCGGAAATGCGGCTCGCCTCAATTTCCTCAGGGCTCATACCTTTATAAAAATCCCATGATTTATTATACTCTCGAACGTGATCCAAACAAAACCAAATATACTCTCGAGGCTGATGCGGGCTTTTAGGAGCTCGAAATTCACCAGCAAGCTCACACCCTTGCTGATCACAAAGTCGCATTGATGGGGCTGTGCTGGAAGAAGATCCTAAAGGAACAAACCGTGTTTTTCTCATATTATATATATGGCTCGTTGTTTAAAAAAATCAAGTCAAGAATAGTCCTAATCAACTAAAGCCATAAAAACGCATAGGGCGGTAATTACAAAAACACTTAATTACAAAATATGCATCTTCCTATCAATTCACTTTGTTATAAGGCAATAACTCTTCTTCTAAAACTTGATTTATATAGAAATCTGGCTTTTCAAGAAACCTTCTCATGAACTGATAATGCTCACAGTCGACCAAGGTCACAGGGACAATACCTTGTGGCGAAAAGGAAAATATATCTGCGCCTGGATAGCTCATCAGAATTGGCGAGTGTGTAACCATGATGACTTGGCTATCTTGACGATCTTCTATGTTTTTCAACACTTTCAAAAACTGCAATTGCCGCATGGGTGATAATGCAGACTCTGGTTCATCTAAGAGATAAAGTCCTTTGCGGTTAAAACGGACACCAAAGAGCTTTATGAAGGACTCTCCATGGCTTTTTTCTAATAAACGGCCTCCATAATTTTTTTCATACCATTCATCACCATCGCCAATTTCAGGTGAATTGAGGTATTCTAGAAAATTAAAAAAGGTTTCTGAACGAAAAAAGAAGCCTTGGGATATTTTGGGAAGCCACGAAAGCGTCATACAGGGTTGAAGACGGGTGAGATGTGGAAATTGTTCCTGATTTTGGGTTTGATAGGTGTGATCTCCTGAACCTCCTTGTAAGTTGAATCCGCAAGCATAAGCAATATATTCCAGAAGAGTTGACTTGCCCGTTGCATTATCACCTACCAAAATTGTAATAGGTTTAGAGAAGGGAATTTGAAAATCTCGTTGGAAGGCAGAAATGGTAAAAGGATACACTATCTTTTTACCTAGTGATATAGAGCGAAACACAACACGCTTCAAGAAAGGGGGCAATAGAATTTTATGTTTAAAAGCCACTTATATCATTTTACAATAAAGATGATTTATAAAACACAAAATCATCCTTCTCTCATTTAGTCAATGAGGATGGGTGCTCAGCCTCACTACCCGTCAGATTTAAAGGCCGTTGGAATCTATGAGGTGTAGATATTAAAGATTAAGACCTCTTTTAATATTATTTTTAAAATCCGAAAAATTTCCCCTTTTCACTTTTATACCCATTCAGCCATGGGCTCATGAGCTCCAGGTTCAGGTGCTTTAAGGAGAACCTGGAAAGCTTCAGGTACGGTTTTCACAAATTTAAAAAACTTTTCGTGCTCCCTTTTAGCAAAATGCTGCTGAAAAATATTTTTTGTCAGCTCCTCTAAAGGCGTCCAATAGTCATTAATATTAACAAAAACGATAGGTTTCTCATGCAACTCCAATTGATGCCAGGTAATAATCTCAAACGTTTCATCGAGAGTTCCAAAGCCACCTGGTAAAATGATAAAAGCATCAGAGTGTTCAAACATAAGACGTTTACGGGTATGCATCGTATCTACTAAGTGAATTTCTGTTATAGCCCAATTTGGCTCTTCAAATTCTTGAAGGTGTTCTGGTGTAAAACCAAGGACTCGACCTCCATGGGCCATGGTTGCATTAGCCACTTCACCCATTAATCCTTGATTGCTTCCTCCATAAATCAATGTAATATGATGTTCTGCCAATGTTACACCTAGTTCACGAGCTGACCTTTTATAAACATCATCTACGCTGTCATATGAACTACAATACACCCCAATAGCTTCGATCTGTTTCATGAATTCTTCACCCTTTTGGATTTAAGATAGCCAATTCTATGGAAAACAGCTATAAAAGCCAGAGATTTTTTATGAGGAGGACTCATGAATACCTTTTTAGTACCAATTCATCGGGCCGGCTGGCCCTTTATTGCTTTATTTTCTGGCATCACTTTAGTCTTCTTTCTTTTTTCTACAACTCTCGGATCTATTGGTCTTGTCTTAAGTATTTGGTGTATTTACTTCTTTCGCAATCCACGTCGCGTCACTCCTCTAGGAAAGGGGCTTATTGTAAGTCCTGGAGATGGTCTGGTAACCAAAATTGAAGTTGCTCTTCCGCCCAAAGAACTTAAATGGACAAAAAAACCCTTAACCCGTATCAGTATTTTTTTAAATGTATTTGATGTGCACGTTAACCGCATTCCTGTGGATGGTATTATTACAAAGATTTACTATCATCCTGGTAAATTCTTTAATGCATCTTTAGACAAAGCCAGTGAGCACAATGAAAGAAACTCCATCATTATAAAAACACTTTCCGGTCAAGAGGTGCTTGTGGTTCAAATCGCAGGGCTCATCGCCAGACGGATCCTCTGCGAAACTAAGGAAGGTCAGGAAGTAAATGCGGGAGAAACCTTTGGTATCATTCGCTTTGGTAGTCGTGTAGACCTCTATCTTCCGGAGGGGGTTGCTTCGCAAGTTATTGAAGGACAACGAATGATCGGTGGCGAGACTATTATTGGCGATTTAGTCTCTCGTTTTCCTCAGCGTTTTGGAGAGGTTAGACAATGAAAAACATCCCTCCCCAGCAAAGCAAAGCTCCTCATCTTGCGCGCCTCATCCCTAATGCTATTACAGTAACAGCGCTCTGTACGGGACTAAGTGCCATACGGTTTGCTCTATTAGAGCGCTGGGAACTCGCAGTGAGCCTTGTTTTGATTGCTGCTATTCTGGATGGAATGGATGGTCGTGTTGCCCGCTTGTTACGAGCGGATAGCCAATTCGGGGCTGAGCTTGATTCTCTTTCTGATTTTATTAGCTTTGGCGTGGCTCCTGCTGTTGTAATTTACCTCTATAGTCTTCAGTTTTGGAAAGGAACGGGATGGGCACTTGCTCTTTTTTTTTCAACCTGTATGGCACTTAGGCTTGCTCGTTTTAATACGAACATGGGAACTCCCACACCCGAATGGGCAAAAGGGTTTTCCGTAGGCGTCCCTGCTCCTGCTGGTGCTATTATTGCTCTTTTACCTCTATTGGCCAGTTTTGCTTTTGAAGAGAGCTTTCAAGATTATCCTTTTCTTTTTGCTATAAGTTTGCTCTTGAGTGGTCTTTTAATGATTAGCCGAATACCTACTTATGTCTTAAAGAATGTTCGTATACCTTATTCTTATATAAGACCTCTTCTGATGATGGTAGCTGTTTTTATGGCAGCTCTTTTTAGCATTCCATGGTGGATTCTCACTTTAGGATCCATTATTTACGTTCTTTCTATTCCAATGAGCATAATATCCTATCGCAAAAAAAAAGCAGACGTAAAAAACGCTCTGTCCACTTAAAATAAGTTACCCCGCAATAAAAAATTACGGGGTATTTAATTCACAATATGATTGTTGATCTTCTACATAATATGTACATGTACTGCTGTTGCAACTTCCACATGGACACTGTGAGCACTATTTGTATAATCTACATAACCAGGATGAGTATCCTGATGACTCTGGAAAAACCCTGCTGCTCCTCCTTTTAAGTCAACTGTATCTAAAGAAGTTCCATTAACAAAAAGAGTGTGATAATTTAAATTAGTTGCACTTTGGTGCGTTATATTCAGCACATCAGCTACATTAAGGAATACATCATGTGTAGCTTTAAGAGAAGCACCTGCCCCTAAATTTGAAGACATGTTTATGGCATCGATATTGTTAATCACAGATCCTTGTGTCCGAACATCAGCAATATTTAAATCACCACTGTTATCCCATACAAGTGTATTTTTTCCACCAGAAAATCCTTGAATAGAAGTAATACTAGTATCTTCAATAACAAAAGTAGTCGTGCCTGCTACAGCAAAAAGATTGTCATACCCGCCACCCCCAATAAGTTCACTAAAACCATGTGGATTAAGCCCACCAACTAAAATGTCCGCCCCTGCGTTCCCTGTAAGGACAGTTGTATTACTGTAAAAACCATTTCCAAATTGAACATGAATGGGAATATTAAAACCTCTACCTTGAAGAGTGTTAAAGGAGAAACTATCACCGGGATGATAAGAAGAGACGTGAAGGTCATATATAGCAAGAGGTATTGATACAGTTTCAAGGGTAACTGGCGACCCCTTATCAGAAGCGCTAGGTACTGAGTTTATGAATTCCGCTTCTTCTACAGCATTTAAATGCAAAGTAAAACTCTGCCCATCCACAGCTGCTCCTTTTATTGCTGCTAAGGTAGCTGTATCTGAAACACCGTTTGTAACAATTTTATGTACGACATGATCACTTGTAGTATAAGAGAAAGAATCTGTTGGCGGATACTGGCTTTCATCATCAGTTGGTGTATATTTTACAATTCCAGTTTGAGGATTAACGATCACAACTCCATACTTTGCTGTGAACGTGCTTGGAGATGACCCTGATAATAGGGCCGTTACTGCTTTACCGTGTGTATCTGTATAAGTGAAAGATGATACCGTTATTCCCGTCGATAAATGCAAACTAAAAGTCGTTGAAAAATCATCTTCAATAAGGATAGGTGGCCCCGCATTTACAGATGGTCCTGCAGATGGATCATTGACCAAAACCAAAGCATCATGATTAGAATATACTGTATAATGAATCCCATTAATGATTTTAATACTATCAGGAATTTGAGACGTTACATTTGTCCAACATCTTAGATCGGTAAAGTTAACTGTATCGTTGCTTCCGAAGGAATTGATGATAGTTTCAGAATCTATGGTGTGATAAATTCCATTAAACTTTATGTGAAATGGATTTTGCAAATGAGAGGCTTCTGTTACACCCCTATAATTTATATTCACTTTAGAATTATCACCCGTTAAATCAATGGTAATGACACCAAAATTCTCTATCTCCGGACTTGAAGGTAAGCCCCTAATTCCATCAGCCAGCCCAACATTTTCATTATCTTGTGAAGAAAGTATGGTTACAGGTTGGGTATTACCTCCCCTATGACCGCATACACTTCCTATATTTCCACCTACATACCCTCTATCATCTTGGTGAAAAGTAATCGTACTAAGTCCTTGAGCATTATCAAAAATTCTATCTCTCCCGCCCCCTCCATCAATGAAAAGATTTTGACCTATAGGAACTATAACGTTCTTGCTAATTATAATATCATCGTAAAGGCCGGTTTGTCCTGAAATGAACTCACTTGAAGGAAAGCCATTAATTGAGATTTTCATCGCATCACCCTGCAGATAAATATATACTTCATTATTTAATTCTACTATTGATTTAGTTAATATTTTATTAATATTATTTAAGTTATATTAATAAAAACTCAATTCTTCTAGTTATGATAAAGGGAAAGAATTACCTTTCCCTAAAAGATTGAGAAACACCCTTGATTATAGGCTTTAAAAGGTATTGCATAACTGTACGTGACCCTGTTAAAATATCTACTTCAACTGTCATTCCGGGAATAATGGGAAGTATTTTTCCATCATGCTCAAGGTAATTTTTACCCGTGCGCAATAAGACACGATAATAATCCTTTTTTTGTTCCGGATCATGCACCGTATCTGCGCTAATCTCAAGAAGTTGAGCCTTAAGAGACCCATAGATAGAATAATCATAGGCTGTAATTTTAACTATAGCTTCTTGTCCAGGATGAATAAAGGCTACATCCGAAGGAAGGACATTCGCTTCTATAAGAAGAGCGTCCTCAAAAGGAACCACTTCTAAAACTTCTTCCCCCCCACGTATGGTTCCCCCCAATGTTTTCATTTTAATTTCTTTTACTATCCCTTTAACTGGTGAGCGTAGTTCTGTTCTACTCATTCGATCTCGAGCTTCTAACATCGCTGCTTTTTCTTCAGAGAGTTTAATTCTGATATCCCTTAATTGTTCCTGATCTTCATTTTGAAAACGAGTAACAATCTGTTCAAGTTCATATTGAGCTTGTTCCAAAACGGCTTCATCTTTTGCGAGAGCCGCCTTTCCCGTTGCCACTTCACCCTTTAAATTCGCTGTATCTCTTTGAAGCCGAAGAATTTCACGTTTCGAAATCAGTTGTTCCTTAACTAAAGGTTCTACCATTTTAAGTTCTTGCTGTGAAAGGTTAAGCTGTTCTTCCGCTTGCGAAATTTTTGCTTTTTCTTCAGCAACCTCCTGCTGTTTTTGAAGAATAACTTGCTTGGCTATGGACTTTTGCGTTTTTATCTGTTGTTGACGTTCAGTATAATGTTGCATTTCCTCAAGGAAAATAGAAGGAAACTCCTTTTGAACTTCTTCAAGAACTTTATAGTCTTCCCCATTAATTTGTGCTTGCAAGCGACTAGAAATGGCTAAGTAACGTAAATATTGTTCTCGGTGGGCTTTATAACGGGCTTCTGCTACTGTAGGGTCAATAATCATTAGAGCTTGACCGGCTTCTACAATATCTCCTTCTTTCACAAAAACCCCTTTAATTACCCCCCCCTCTAGGTTTGAAATGATTTGATTTTTTTGAGAGGGAATAACATGCCCATTACCCCGCGTAATGACGTCTATCTCTGCAAAAAAAGCCCATATTAAAAATAAAGCTATAAGGCTGCAAATGGTAACTAAGGTCATTAAAGCAAACTTATGTGTTGTTGTTTTTTTGGCAGCTACTTTAGGAGCCATAAATTCATTCTCGCTTTCGGAAGAAAATCTATGAAAATTAATCATGGCGTTAACTCGTTGTTCTTATGGTTGATGATTGGAGAGCTTCGAGAATATCTTGTTTAGGGCCATCTGCAACGATGCGTCCTTTATCAATCACTATAATTCGATCAACAAGGGCCAGTAGAGAGGGACGATGCGTCACTATGATGAGCGTTTTGTTTTTTTTCAAAATCTCCTGAAGACGTTGAATAAACACGTTCTCAGCTTGGGAGTCCATCATTGCCGATGGTTCATCAAAGAGAAAAATAGAAGGATCTTTTACAAACGCCCGTGCAACAGCAATTGTTTGTCTTTGACCACCAGAAAGCTCACCTCCTCCTTCTCCAACAGGAATGTCATATCCCAAGGGATGCTGTGAAACAAAATCGTGTACACCTGCAAGGGTAGCTGCTCTCAGAAGGGTTTGGTCATCAACACCTTCTCCGCCAAGCGTAATATTGTGCCGAATGCTCCCTCCAAAGAGGAAGATATCTTGTGGAATATAACCAATATTAGCCCTTAAATCAGAAGGATCAATCTGTCGAATATCCGTTCCATCTATCAATACGGAACCGGATTTAGGCACGTAAAAACCTAAAATTAACTTTTCAATGGTCGTTTTGCCTGACCCTATTCGACCCAAAAGGGCTACTCTTTCTCCCGCAAGCAGTTTAAAAGAAACCTTTTGAAGAATCAGATTTTTATGACCAGGATAGGCAAAATCCACATCATTAAATTCAATAACACCTTCGAAATGAGGACGATGAACAAAATGCGTCATTGCAGGACGTTCTAGAGGCAACTGTATCAACTGATTGAGTCTTTTTAAAGATTCAAGGGATTGATTCAGACGCGTTAACAGAGAGACAACTTGAGTTAAGGGTCCCATGGCTCTACCTGAAAGAATGGAGCATGCAATAAGGCCCCCCATTGTAAGAGCTTGATCGGCAATTTGATACACACCTACAATCATAACCCCAACGATCGTAATATTTTGTACGAGCATGGATAAATGAACAGCAAGTGTTGATAAAAAACGTGTTAGGTTCGTTGAGGAAGCCGATTGCGCAACAAAACTCTCCCAGGCCTCCTGCATTTTACCTTCAGCATTAAGCCCCTTAATGGTTTCAAGACCTTGGAGCGATTGCACAAGAAGAGCGTGCTTTTGCCCTCCTTCAACATATGTTTTTCTGATTGAGGAGGCTAATGGTCTCTGTAAAAAATAACTAATGATAAGAACAAGAGGGACCATGACAAGAGGGACATAAGCTACAGGTCCTGCAATAAGCCAAATAATAAAAATAAACAAAAAAATAAAAGGTAGATCCACAAGGGCAGAAAGAGTTGCCGAAGAAATAAACTCTCTTAAGGATTCAAACTCTCGCAATTGATGGGCAAGTGTTCCTGAAGATTTTGGACGAGCTTCAAGACGCATTCCTAACATATGTTCATAGAGTCTACTCGCAAGAAGTATATCAGCATTTTTTCCTGCTACATCGAGGAAGTAATTGCGCAAAATCCTAAGAATAAAATCAAAGATAAAAATAATAAAAACGCCTATGGCCAAAACCCAAAGAGTTGTCGTAGCATTATTTGGAACGACTCTATCATAAACTGCCATCACAAAAATGGTGCTTGCTAGCGTAAAAAAATTAATAAATAGTGACGTTACAATAACTTGAGAATAAATAGGCCAAAACTGTAATAAGGTTCCCCAAAACCAATTTGTTGGAGAAGAAGACGATTCAGCAGAAACAATAGGTTCTTCTAAAAGTGCTCGAACTAAAATTAAATCACCATCATACCGTTTTTCTAATTCATTCAAAGGAATCGCTCTTGGCTTATTCCCTCCACCCGGAAAAATAACCTGGGCGCCCTTCTCACTTAATCCTTTTAGTATACAGGAATCTCCATTTTTTAATAAAAGAACGCAAGGAAGTATATCATTTGTAATTCCCTTAAAATTCTTTGAGATAAGCTCGGCATCAATGTTAATCCGAATGGCGGCTCTTTTAAAAGTTTTTGGTGTAAATTTCCCTGCTTGGAGTGGTAAGCCTACTTTTAGGGATGCCGCAGACGTCGGGCGATTATATAAATGACTCAAAACAACTAAACACTCCAAAAGAGGATCGTGTACTTCATGTGTGGCAAGATGTGTAAATTTGTCACTTTCGGTCATTTTTTCTTCTTATTTTATATTATTTTGTAAAAACGTTACATAAATTGACAAACCTTAGAAAATTCCTGTAATCATACGTTCATAAAAATAGGATAATGCGTAAAAGTTAACAACACGATAACAGAATGGCGACCATGGGAGGAAAGTTAAAAAAAGCAGTCACACTTTTTTTTCTGTGTATCAATGAAGCAGCAATTGGAACAAGTTTACAAGAAGCTGTTCTAACAGCACTTGAGACAAATCCCTCTATAGGTGTTGATGAGGCTAATGCAAGAGCGAGCGATATTGAAATAGACACCGCGAGGGCTGGTTACTTTCCCTCTTTAGATATTGTTCAATCAACCCTAGGCTATCAATACGTTAGAATCAAAAACAAAGCAGCGCCCTTATCCATTCCTTTTGACGGCCACTCAACAGAATGGGTTACAAATCCTACCGTTGTTTTATCACAAACAATCTTTGATGGTCTGGCAACTCCTTTTGCTGTAGAACGTGCTCGCAAAGAAGCTGAAGCTGCCGATTCAATTTTGGGACAAACACGTGAACAAATTGCTTTTTCAGCTGTTTCGACTTACGTCATCCTACTCGCTCAACAACGACTCTTACACTTGGCAGACGAGAACATAAAAAAGCATCAGGACATTCTTGAAAAGGTAAAAAAGCATGTCGAAGCAGGTATCAGTACCATTGCTGATATTTATCAGGTCCAATCACGCCTTGACGATGCTTTTATCATCCGAGATCGAACGATAGGTCAATTGGAAAATGCCGTTTCAAATTTTATTGCTGTGGTAGGGTTTAAGCCAGACGATTTAGATTCTCCCTTCCTGCCTGAAGAGCCACTTTCAGATGGGCTTGAGGTTATTTTATCTCGTACCTCTCAAAGTAATCCTAGTGTTGTCGTCGAAAAGAACAATTTAATGGTAGCTGAGGCCGCTTTGGATCAAACATTAAGCCCTTTTATGCCAACCGTACAAGTTCAACTCGACTCAAATGCCCCTATCTATAATGCGAATGGAACAGAGGGAAGGCAAAGTAACTTTACGGCTCAAGTTGTACTCAACTATAATCTTTATAGCGGCGGGAGAGATCTAGCTAAACGCAAAGCTCAAACTGAACGCGTTGTCGCTGCGAAAAAGAAGTTAGATGTAGCTAGACGGAACGCTCTACAGGTCTGTAGATCCGCTTGGGCAAAGTATTTAAGTGACCAGGCACAAGTCCAAGATTCAAAAAAAGCTGTTGAAGTGAACACAAAGCTTCAACGTGCTTATGAATTACAGTTTGAGCTGATTTCGCGACCTTTAATCGACCTTTTAGATGCTTATGTTTCCTATTATCGCTCTCAAAATGACCATATTAATGCCCAGGCTGACGCATACATTAATCATGCTCTTCTCCTTGCTTCTATGGGAAATTTAGAGTCTACGTTTCATCATCGCAAAGATGAAGCTTATTCAGAGGCTTGTTTACCTCATCAGAATGAACAAGCAAAATAGGCTTACACATAACCGAAGTTCTTATAAAAAAAACCCCCTTTCGGGGGCCTTTCTTTTACTATTCATTCTCGTTATCGGCGATCGCCAACTAAGCGCAAAAGCATGAGAAAAAGGTTGATGAAGTCTAAGTAAAGCCTCAAGGCTCCAAAGATAGCACTTTTACCTGTGACCTCAGCAGAAGCTCCTTCCATGTAACCTTCCTTGATGCTTTGTGTATCATAAGCCGTTAGGCCTGTAAAAATAAGGACACCCGCTACTGAGACGATAAATTGAAGCATACTACTTGCTACAAACATATTTACAATCGAAGCAAGGATAATCCCAATAAGCCCCATAAACAGAAAGGAACCCACTGCTGTTAAATCTCGCTTTGTTGTATAACCATAAAGGCTCATGGCTGCGAACATTCCAGCCGTAATGAAAAAGACACGAGCAATACTCTCATAGGTATAGGCCAAGAAAATCACAGAAAACGCCACACCATTCAAAGCTGCATATAACCAAAACAGGATTTGAGCTGTTGAATATTGGATGGCATTAATGCGAAAGCTAATAAAAAATACCAACCCAAGCGGCGCCAAAATAAATAGCCACATCATTGGCATGATGGCATGGAGTAATGCAGGTGAGGACACAACCAAGAGAGCAACGCCCCCTGTTAACCCAAGGCCCAAGGCCATGTAATTGTATACGCTCAACATATAGGTGCGAAGACCCTCACTAAAAGCAAGCGCGCTTCTTTCCACACCAAGAATAGTTCTATTTTTAGACCGATCACTCATGAAGAAATCTCCTTTTCTTTCTCAACCTATATATAAGCTGGAACTTATTTTTGTGCAAGATCAGTATAGCACTCCAAAAAATTAGCTTCCTAAGCTTAGCATAAATATCTCTTAGACAACATCATTCTAAAATAGATCAGAGACTTGAATCGATCTATTTCTTTTAAGATGTATTATGTTATATTACTTTCATATCAAACACAGCAAAACAAATAAATTAAGCCCAATTGACATTCTTAGAGATAGATCCTATCTATAAAGTAATTAAGTTTGTTTAAACGTTAATAAGGTGAATATTATGTATTTTAACAACTTCTGTAGATACACTTTTGCGCTTTTTCTTCTTCTAAATCCTCATCAAGCTTTTGCAATGCTCTCCAAGAGTAAAAGTGAAGACGCTGGCTCTAAAGCACCTGCTCCACTAAATCCAGTTGCAACCAACGATGAAGAAAGCCCACGTCGCAATTTAGTTGCGCAAAGTAAATGGAACGCGCTTTCTGGAACTTACATTGTTAATAATAATAGACTTATTTTTTCTGGCTCTGATAAGGGATGTGGGCAGGCAGATCTAAACTTTACGGAAGATTCTATTATAATAAGCAATTTTGCTCACCCAGATTTAAGCAGGTTGACCGTATTTAATTCCACGCCCCCTTCTGATGAAGACCTTATAAAAATGTACGGCGAAAGTCATTATACTTACTCTTGCGAATACGGAGAACGACAGATAGCACGGTTTATTGAGTGTCAGCTGCCAGGCACTACATTGACCTTAAATTCTATCAATTCATTTGACAGTAAAGAACCTCAATTTGGCGTCAGGGTTCAAAACAAAGAAGGCACAGAAGGTCAACCTCATATGGACGCTAGGTTAGTAATCAGTAAAGACGGGGTTTTGGCGCTTTCTATAGAATATCCATACGGGTTTAGTGGTTTTTCGCCCATTGAAAGACTATTATTGTTCAAGCACCCTACAGTTTCTTCTTCAAGTTCTTCTTCAAGTCCCCAGGGGAGAGCTCTTGATAAGGGAGAGGAAATACAGCCAGTGGCGAAAAAAGCGCCTGTTCTTCCCATATTCAATTCTTCTTTTAGGACAATACCCTCTCAAACCCGCCCTCAAAACTATGAGTTTGTTGAGGATCCAGTACAACAGATAAACAAAGGGTGGGGACCTGTTAGCATTACATCAAGAGGAGAAGGACATATCGTCGTTGAAGGGGACGGCTACGTTTTCTATCAAAAAATACCCGCACAAGACATGCTGTCCCTTGATGGTGCAAACCTTAGATTTGAGGCTGATGTTTTTAGCAACACTCCGGGAGCATACATTCAGTATTGGGGATACCAATCGCCTCAATCACCTAAACTTATGTCAACCCATCATACAGGCGATGGAACCTGGCAAAAATTAAGTCTTGAGTTTACCGTAAATGGAAGTGATAAGATGTTTTTCCTTTACCCCGCAATTTTGTCAGGCTTAAAAGGACTTTCCACAGTTCCCGTGGTTGAAGTTAAAAATGTGACACTTGAACGTCTTTAATAAAATACGGAAAGGCCCTTCTTGGAAAATCAAAGGCAAGAAGGGCCTCTTCTAAACAGCAAATGAATTACATCTCGCCCCGTGGGAAAGGTAAAATTCATGAGGTAGCACCGCTCTTTCAATTTAATTATGTATAGGGTTTTTCAAGCGAAAGAAAGTATAAGAAAGAGTAATTGTATCCACATCATCCATACTTGGATCGTTAACGATATCAGGGTCAATAAAAAATTCTACAGGGAAGTTTGTTTCTTGACTCCCTTCAAGGTGCTGTTCAAGAAAGCAAAAACACTCCACTTTATTAAAGTAAATACCAGCCTTATGAGGGGTCACATTATAAGTTGCCATACCTACCGTAGTGCGGGAGGACACATTTTTTCCATGGTAAAAGGCAAGTCCAATCTCACCCGCTTTAACTTTGATTTCTCTTTGAAGTGGCCTAAACTCCCAGGGAAGTTCTGAATGGGTATCTGCATTAAAACGAACAGTAATAACACGGTTTTCAATGCGGGTCGGCATTCCCTTGGCAATTTGAGTAGTACCCCCATGGCCGGTTTTTTCACAAAACATTCGAAAAAGTGCTGAGGATGCAAAAGTTAGAGCTAACATTCCAAAGGCAAGACCTAACAAAACAATTAAGGTTGATCGGTGAAGATGCTTCACTTCATATATACGAAGGCTGATGCATAAAACAAAAGAGCTAAGCTCAGAAGAGACCAAAAAAGGGCTTTATTTTTAGAATATGTCATAATCCCCCAAACCTATCCATAACCATCGCCGAAAACAAAAAAAATAAGTATAAAATGGAGAAAAAAAAGAGTCTCAAGCCATCTTTAGGATCACTAGAAAATTTAAGCTTAATACCTAAAATGAGAAACAGAACCCCTAAAAAGACAGCAACGCTGCCATAAAAAAGTCCAAATTCCCCCTGATAAATCGGAAAAAGCGTAAGAAGAAAAAGAGCAAGACTATAAAATATAATTTGGTTCTTAGTCACCTTTACACCTGAAATAACAGGCAACATAGGTACATTTGCCCGCACATAGTCCTCATGACGATAAAGGGCTAATGCCCAAAAATGAGGAGGGGTCCAAAGAAAGATAATACCAAACAAAATCCAGGGCAAAAGAGCCGTTTCATTCATGACTGAAGCCCATCCAATAACAGGTGGTAATGCGCCTGCAGCGCCCCCAACAACAATATTTTGGGGTGTTATTCGTTTTAGCCAAATCGTATAAACGAAGACATAAAAAAGAATAGCAATAGCTAAATAAAAAGCCGCCAAAAAGTTCACAAGTATATACATCACGAGCACGGAACCAATGGCAAGCGTCAAGCCAAAGCCAAGAGCTTCTCCTGACTGTATCCGCCCCTGTGGAAGAGGACGGTTTTTCGTTCGATCCATCACAGCATCAATATCTCGTTCATACCACATATTAATAGCCCCGGCAGCACCGCTACCCACTGCAATACAAAGTATGGACGCAAGTGCAATCACGGGGTGTATAGGACCTGGCGCTAACAAAAGCCCTACAATCCCCGTAAATACAACCAAAAACATTACACGTGGTTTCAAAAGATGCCAATAATCGCCCGCACTGGATACAGATTCTAAAGAAGGATATGTTAAAGCCGTTGCCATAATCTTTACTTAATATGAGGCTGCGTTTCAAAAGTATGGAACGGAGGAGGCGAAGGAAGTGTCCACTCTAACGTAGTTGCTCCAGCTCCCCAAGGATTATCCGAAGCTTTTTTCCCCCATTTGAATGCATAAAAGACAATATAGACAAAAAAGAGAGCTCCAGAAAACGTTAAAAGGGATCCTGTTGTAGCTACAAAGTTCCAACCTGCATAAGCATCTGGATAATCGGGAATACGACGGGGCATCCCTGCAAGACCTAAGAAATGCATGGGAAAAAAGATCATGTTGACGCCAATAAAAGTCAACCAAAACTGAACATTCCCCATTCCATTAGGAATCATTTTTCCTGTCATTTTTGGAAACCAATAATAAAATCCAGCAAAAATGCCAAAGAGAGCCCCCATGGAGAGAACATAATGGAAGTGTGCAACCACAAAGTAAGTGTCATGAAGAGAGATATCAACGCCTCCATTGGCCAAAGTTACACCCGTAACCCCTCCTATCACAAATAAGATAATAAACCCTATGGCATAGAGCATGGGGGTTTCAAAAGTAAGAGAACCTCCCCACATGGTGGCAATCCAACTGAATATTTTAATGCCTGTAGGAACGGCAATGATCAATGTTGCAGCTGTAAAATAAGCGTTCGTATTCACATCCATCCCTACTGTGAACATGTGATGAGCCCAAACAACGAAGCCTATTACACCAATGGAAACCATAGCGTAAGCCATTCCAAGGTAACCAAACACAGGCTTGCGGGCAAAGGTTGAGATCACTTGACTAATCACACCAAAGGCCGGCAAAATCATAATATAAACCTCAGGATGGCCAAAAAACCAAAAGAGATGCTGAAACAAAAGGGGATCCCCTCCCCCCGCCGGTTCAAAGAAACTTGTCCCAAAGCCTCTATCTGTCAGAAGCATGGTAATTGCTCCTGCTAAAACAGGAACAGCTAACAAAAGCAAAAACGCCGTAACAAGAATCCCCCATACGAACAAGGGAACCTTATGCATGGTCATTCCTGGTGCTCGCATGTTAAAAATAGTCGTGATAAAGTTAATCGCCCCCAAAATAGAAGAAGCCCCTGCCAAATGGAGACTTACCAACATAAAATCTACGGCCGCATCTGGCTGTCCAACGCTACTTAGTGGGGGATAAAAGGTCCATCCTGTGCCAGCTCCAGATCCAACCACAATCGAAAGCATTAGGAGAATTAATGAGGGAATCAAAAGCCAAAAACTAATGTTATTAAGTCGCGGAAAGGCCATATCTGGCGCCCCAATCATGAGAGGAACAAACCAATTTCCAAACCCTCCAATAAGAACGGGCATCACAAAGAAGAAAATCATTAAAAGCCCATGGGCTGTGATAACAACGTTATAAATCTGAAATTCTCCTCCAGAGAGAAGAGTTCCATGAGGTTGAGCAAGCTGCAAACGAATGAGTACAGAAAGAACACTCCCAAAAAGAGCCCCAAAAGCTCCAAATATAATGTACATCGTACCGATATCTTTATGGTTCGTAGATAAAAGCCACCGGCTCCATCCATGCGGTCGATGATCAGCGTGCAAATGGTCAGCAGTTGCTGCGTATGACATTCGTTTTTTATCCTCCAGTATGGGTCTTTGGCGCGCTCTTTTTAGATGCGAGCCACTGATCAAATTTAGCTTTTGAAACCGCCTCGACTACGATTGGCATAAATCCATGCCGCACACCACAGAGCTCGGAACATTGACCGTAATATACACCTTCCTTGTTCACGTGAAACCATGTTTCATTTAACCGCCCCGGCACACTATCCCTTTTCACTCCAAAGGCCGGAATAGCCCAACTGTGAAGAACATCGCTGGACGTTGTTATAACCCGCACATTTGTATGAACAGGAACAATTACACGATTATCAACCTCAAATAAACGAAGTTGACCCGGTTTTAGTTGTTGTTCAGGAAGCATATTACTATCAAATCGAACGTTGTGATCGGGATATTCATAGGTCCAATACCACTGATTACCAATGGCTTTTATGGTGAGGTCCGCTTTGGGCGTCACATCCATCATATACAAAAGTTTAAAGGATGGAAACGCAATAACAACAAGGACCAAGACAGGGATGGTTGTCCAAATAATCTCCAATAAAGTATTATGTGCTGTTTTAGAGGGGGTAGCGTTCTTTGAGGCGCGAAAACGCCTAACGACATAAATGATAAGGATTCCCACCAAGCCAACTATAGCTGCTTCTATAATCAATAAGAGAAGATGAAAGTCATAAAGCTGCTCCATGACGGGAGTGGCAGGATCTTGGTAGTACATTTGCCAGGGTCTTGGATAATCCGCCCCTACAACCGTAGGCAAAAGGAAGGGAAAAAGCCCTAATAAAAACAGAAAGCCTCGCATGGATTCCTCATCTCTTTTTCGTCATCATATGCAAAAGAAACCTCTGTCCTCAAGGGCCTTCGCATTGAAGTATTGCATTTTTCGGCAAATTCTATAGAACTGTTTAGCAAGATCACAGCATTATTTAAAGGTTCTTTTATGAGAAAATTATTATCTTTAGCCCTCATCATTTCTTCTCTTGTTTTTTCATCTCTCTTAAATGCCGAACCTCAACACGGCATTGCAATGCATGGAAAACTCAAATATCCCCCTACATTTACTCATTTTGACACAGTCAATCCTGACGCTCCTAAGGGTGGAGAGCTTAAACTTGCCATTGTCGGTACTTATGACACACTAAACCCTTATATCTTAAAAGGGACTGCTCCTGCGGGTTTACGCGAGTTCTTATTTGAAAGCCTTTTGAAACGCTCCCCAGAGGAACCTTTGAGTCTCTACGGTCTTGTTGCAGAAAGTCTTGAGGTTGCCCCTGACCGTTCGTGGGTTATTTTCAATATTAATCCCAAAGCCAAATGGAATGATGGGACGCCTCTGACGGCAAAGGATGTTGCCTTTTCTTATCGAACCTTCTTAGAGCATGGAACGCCTGGACAACAGATGTACTATAAAAAAGTTGAAAAGGTTGACATTCTTAATGATCACAAAATCAAATTTACATTCAAGAAAATTGACGGCAAATATGATGCCGAAATGCCCATAATCATAGGAGTAATGGGCCTTATTGCGGAACATGATCTCAAAGGAAAAGACTTTGAGAAAACAGGCATGACCCCTCTTCTTTCCAGTGGGCCCTATAAAGTTGCAAAGGCAGAGCCGGGTCGGATGATTATTTATCAACGTGATCCTTCCTATTGGGGTGCGGATTTACCTGTAAACAAGGGTTATTTTAACTTTGATACGGTCCGATTTGATTGCTATAAAAACGCAGCCGTCGCTTTTGAAGCTTTCAAGGCAGGGGACATTTATGTAAGGGAAGAATCAGACCCAGGAAAATGGGCTCAGAATTATGATTTCCCTGCCCTTCACAAGGGACTTGTAAAAAAAGTTGAAATTCCTCACAAGCATCAAGTTGGCATGACAGCTTTTGTTTTCAATACACGTCTAGAGGTTTTTGAAGATCCACGTGTTCGTCGAGCTTTAGCTTATGCCGTTGACTTTGATTGGGTGAATAAGAACATGTTCCATGGAGCCCTTACTCGCACCACTAGTTTTTTCGATAACACAGAACTCGCTGCGAAGGGACTTCCTGAAGGAAAGGAACTTGCTTTGCTCGAACCTTTTCGCGCTCAACTCCCTAAGGAAGCATTTGAGCAACCCTATACTCTACCAACGTTTGAAAAAGGAAGCCGAGAAAACTTAAAAATTGCGCGCGAGCTATTAAAAGAAGCGGGCTGGGTTACCAAAGGCGGCAAATTGGTTAATGAAAAAACAGGTAAACCATTTACATTTGAAATTCTTTTAAATGTTCCTGAAAATGAAAAGTTAGCCCTTGCTCTTGCCCGAAATTTAAAACAATTGGGAGTCCAAGTCAACGTACGTACCATCGATGCTGCCCAGTATGAAAATCGTCGTGTAAGCATGGACTTTGATATGATTATACATTTCTGGGGTCATTCCATGTCTCCCGGTAACGAGCAGTCTTTTTATTGGAGCTCAAAAGCAGCGGATGAGCCGGGCACTCGCAACTACCCAGGGGTTAAGAGTCCTGTTGTTGATGCTCTTTGTAATTCCATTGTCAATGCGAAGGAAAGAGAAGACCTTGTCGCAGCTGTCAAAGCTCTTGATCGCACACTTTTGTGGGGTCACTACGTCATTCCTAGCGGCCATCGGACTAAAGATTATGTCGCCTATTGGAATAAAGTTGAACATCCACCTTTAGGCCCTCTTGGCTTACCCAGCGTTCATACCCTCTGGGCAAAGAAAGACGAACAAAAAGAGTTGTAAAAAAAAATGGAATCTACCCATAAGACCCATCCTTTTCATCTTGTTGATCCCAGTCCCTGGCCCTTTGTAGGATCGATTGGAGGCCTGGCATCAGCCATAGGACTCGTCCTTTTTATGCATGGCCACGGCTACCTTGTTCTTACTCTAGGCCTTTGTATTGTTTTATTTACCATGATCGGCTGGTGGCGAGATGTTATTAAGGAGTCAGAGGATACGGATACCTACACTCCCGCTGTTCAATTCGGATTGCGAACAGGGATGGCTTTATTTATTACATCAGAAGTTATGTTTTTTGTGGCCTTCTTTTGGGCCTTTTTTAATGCCAGTCTTTTTCCCACCGAACCCACAGGAGGAGTCTGGCCACCCAAAGGTATCCAACCTCTCAACCCCTTTGACTATCCTTACTTTAATACGCTTGTATTACTTCTTTCTGGCACAACCATTACTTGGGCCCACCATGCCCTTCTCTCCAAACATAGACAAGATGTTTTAAGAGGAATTGGTCTTACGATTCTCTTAGGACTTCTTTTTACATCTGTTCAAGCCTATGAATACATCCATGCCACGTTCGGGTTTAAGGACGGGATTTATCCTTCTACTTTTTATATGGCAACAGGTTTTCATGGTGCTCACGTCATCATCGGCACACTTTTCCTTATTGTATGTTGGTTTCGAGCGCGACTCGGTCAATTTACACCTGACCGCCATGTTGGCTTTGAAGCCGCCGCATGGTATTGGCATTTTGTTGATGTCGTTTGGCTTTTTCTTTTTATCAGTATCTACTGGTGGGGATCGGGACTGTAAGGCGTTGGCCGGTGAATAATAAGCAATTAAAACGAGGCAAAACAATAGCTTCCTCCCTTTTTGTTTTTTTCCTGTTCTTCATACTTATGGGTCTTGGAACATGGCAAATTCAACGACATACTGAAAAAAAAGCACTTCTTGAAAGTCTCATCCAAAGTCAAAACAACCCTCGAGAAAATTTAGACCTTATTCAAGAGCCCGAACTTTTTCAGCCTCTCTTTGCTGAAGGTCATTTTGTTTTAGGCAAAACCATTTTTCTCCAGTCTAAAGTTTATCACGGTAAAAGTGGTGTCTATATTTTAGATGTGTTTAAAACACAAAACGGGCAATTTCTTCTCGTTCAAAGAGGATGGTCAGCCACACAAAGCACCCTCATCCCTTCAGGAAGCTGGAAAATCGAGGGAGTTGCGCGGATACCTTCAGCTCCTACTTTTTTTCAACCTGATAATGCGCCTCCCAATTATTTTTGGATTGACTTAAAAGCCCTTTCACAAGATCTCAATTTGCCGTTACTGCCTTATTATCTTGTACTTAACCAATCTCTAGATCCCACCATTTTCCCCACAGATCCTATCCCTTTACCTCGAAATAACCACCTTGAGTACGCCATAACGTGGTATACTCTTGCTTTGGCTCTCATATTTATGCTTTTGTGGAGCAGAAAACAGCAAAAGGAAAAGGAAAAAGGGTGACTGTACAAATTACGACTCTTGAGAACGGCTTGAGAATTATTACGGATAATATCCCCGGTGTTGCCACTGCCACCCTTGGCTTATGGGTTGAAGTAGGAGCCCGATACGAGCCCCCTGAAATCAATGGCATATCCCATTTCTTAGAGCACATGGCCTTCAAAGGGACAACCACCCGTTCTGCAAAACAGATAGCCGAAACAATTGAAAATGTTGGCGGACATTTAAATGCCTATACATCTCGAGAGAATACAGCTTATCATGCACGGGTTCTTGAGAATGATGTCCCTTTAGCCCTTGAAATCATTGCTGACATTATTCAGAACTCAACCTTTGAGTCCGTTGAAGTTACTCGAGAACGGGATGTTATTCTTCAAGAAATAGGTCAATCCAATGACACTCCTGATGACATTATATTTGATCACTTTCAAGAAACAGCTTTTCCAGATCATCCTTTAGGTCGCCCTATTCTTGGACGCCCTGAAATTATTAAACGTATCTCTCGTAAAGATTTAAAAAACTATATGACACAAGAATATTCCGCTTCTCGTATGGTTTTTGCAGCAACGGGTGGAGTCAATCACGACAAAATTGTAGATCTTTGCCAAAAACATTTTAACCAACTTTCCAACCACCCCACACAAAAGTATCAACCTTCCTCATATCAAGGAGGGCAGTTTTTTGAAAAGCGTGACCTCGAGCAAGTCCACCTTTTACTTGGGTTTGAATCTTGTCCTTCAACCCACCAGGATTATTACCCCCTTGCTGTCTTTTCGAACTTGTTAGGGGGAGGTATGTCTTCTCGTCTCTTCCAAGAAGTACGTGAAAAACGAGGACTTGTTTATTCTATTTATTCCTATAATACCGCCTTTAGGGATTCAGGTCTCTTCAGCATTTATGCAGGAACAGGAGTACATCAGGTTAATGAGCTTCTCCCCACTGTGAAAGAAGTTCTTGAAACCTTCACTCAGACACTTGAAGACAAAGAAATCCAACGCAGTAAAGCCCAGCTCAAAGCGGGGCTCCTCATGGCTTTGGAAAGTACCTCTGCACGGTGTGAACAACTTGCACAACAAATGATGATCCATAAGCGCCACTTAACACCGCAGGAAATCATGGATAAAGTAGAAGCTGTGACACGAGAGGATATCATTCGTTCCTCTGCCACCCTCTTGGCAAAACGTCCAACGTTTGCAGGGCTTGGCCCAGGCGACGAGATTCGATGGGAGTAAGAGACGCTATTTCACGCCTGACCAGCTTCTTCCGATAAGGCTTCAGGTGTTATACCAAGCTTACCCATAGCCATTTCCCACTTTTTTTCTATGGGTAAGTGAAAGAGAATTTCATGATCAGCTTCAACTTGCAACCATCGGTTACTATGAAGCTCAGAATCAAGTTGGCCAGGCCCCCATCCTACATAGCCCATAGCAAGAAGGCAATCTAATGGCCCATCTCCTTCAGCAATGGCTTGAAGAACATCAATTGTGGCCGTAAGCGCAATGTGGTTACCTAATGATACAGTACCTGGATGGGTAAAATCATCTGAATGCAGAACAAAACCACGGCCCGTATCAATAGGCCCCCCAAAATATATGGGTAAATCTCGCTTCATCGCATCTTTTGGTAAATTTAAGTATTCCAACAGACCCTTGAGGGTCAAGTCCCCCAAATACTTGTTTACAACAAGCCCCATTGCCCCATTCGTATCATGACCACAAATGAAAATAACTGCTTTTTCAAGCCGAGGATCCTGCATATGCGGCATAGCTAAGAGAAATTGGCCCGTAATATAGCCGGAAAGATCTTGTTTTGATTCTATTTTCTCTGTCATACTATCTTTATGCCATAAGATGGGTTAAAAGTTTATTAGAAATGCAAGACCTTATGAAAATTTTCTTTAATCAACTGGCCAAGGGATTCTTTTTCCTCTTGTTTCTTACTACTTTCCTTTATGCTGAAGAGAAAGCTCCTGTTGAATTAAAACTCATACCTGGAGGACAAAAAGGGTCACACGTTCTTGCTGGACTTTTAGTTAACATTCCCACTGATTGGCATGTTTATGCTCCAAGTCCTGAGGGAGAAGACGCTGCAGGATTTGAGCCAGTAATTTTGTGGAATGGGTCTTCAAATCTTAATGATATGAAGATTCTTTGGCCCATACCTCAGAAAACGGAAATCCACGGACAATTGTCTTATGTTTATGAAGGGAAAACACTCATTCCTCTTCAGCTAACTCCCCATCAACAAAAAGACCCTATCACATTAAACTTAAAAGTTTCCCTTTTAGCCTGCTCAGCTTTATGCGTCCCTATCGAGGAAACCCTTTCTCTTGTTCTTGCACCAGATGAAAAAGAGGACTCTGTCTTTAAAGCCTTAGAAGAAAGAGAAAATGCTTATAATGGGATTTCACTTCTCAACCTTCTCCTGATTGCTCTTTTGGGAGGCTTTATACTGAATTTTATGCCCTGTGTTCTCCCGGTTTTGTCTCTTAAAGTTATGTCTTTGGTTAAGCAATCCAAAAAGAGTCATGCCCAGCATGCTAAACAAGGTTTTTTTATCACCGGCCTTGGAATATTAGCTTCTTTCCTTCTTCTTGCCCTTCTCACAATTGCCCTAAAGGAATCCGGTGAAGCTTTTGGATGGGGAATTCACTTTCAAAATCCTCACTTTTTACTCTTTGTTTTTCTTGTTCTCGTTGCATTTTCCGCCAGTCTATGGGGTATTTTTGAAATTGATTTACCCTCTGGCCTCGGCACATGGCTCATCAGTCATGAAGGTAAAGGGAAAATGAAAGACTTTCTATCAGGGATTTTCGCAACCCTTCTTGCAACGCCTTGTTCTGCACCATTTGTTGGTACGGCTCTGAGCTTTGCCTTAACGAGAAATACAAAAGACATCGTCCTCGTCTTCTTCTTTTTAGGTCTTGGGTTTGCTTTCCCGTATTTCTTAGTAGCTTCTTTACCTTCTCGTCTCATTCGTCTCCCAAAACCCGGCTTATGGATGGTTTGGGTACAGTATGTTTTGGGGGGAATGCTTGCCATAACAGCCTTTTGGATAGGCTGGGTTCTTACCTTTCACCTTCCTCTTTGGGCGGTATTGTTAAGTGTTTTCATTGCCCTCATTGCTCTTTCCTTGTTTTGGGTGAAACATCACAAGAAACCTTCTTTAAACGCTTGGGCATTTGCAACCCCTATGTTTCTTATTGCCTGGGGACTTTCTTGGGTAGCACTTAAGGAAATTCCTTCTAATCCTGCACAGAAATTTGCCACAAATTCTCCAACCCTTAACGTTTGGCAATCCTTTCAGCCTGAAGCTATATCTACTTTCGTACGTCAAGGAAAAATTGTTTTTGTTGATGCAACAGCTGAGTGGTGTGTGACATGCGCCGTTAATAAAAGTCTTGTTTTAAATGATCCTCACATCACAAATCTTTTAGCGCGTTCACAGGTTATAGCCATGCGTGCCGACTGGACAAAACAAGACCCTAGTATTACGAGGTTCCTTCAAGAGCATGGACGGTATGGTATACCTTTTAATATTGTCTTTGGCCCTCAAAGCCCTAAAGGCATTGCTTTGCCAGAAATTTTATCTATAGACGCTGTTCAAGATGCTTTTAAAAAGGCAGGATTAATCCCGTGAGGAATAGAAGTTTATCTTCACTTTAGGTTCGTTGCGCCTCTTTTATAGCTTGACGCGCCAAGGTATCCGCTCTTTCATTTTCAGCGTGTCCTGCATGACCCCTTACCCAATGCCAAGAAATTTGATGACTTTGAACAAGCTCGTCAAGTTCTTCCCATAAATCTCTATTTTTTACATCTGATTTGTTGGAAAGGCGCCAGTTATTCTTTTTCCACTGGAAGAGCCACTTTGTGATTCCATCCCGTAAATACTGGCTATCCGTATAAAGATCTGCTTTTACTGATCTTTTTAGAGCCCTGATTCCCTCAATCGCCGCTTTCAACTCCATACGATTGTTCGTGGTTTCAGAAGCAAATCCTGAAAGTTCTCTTTCCACTCCTTTATACCGTAAAATAACACCCCATCCTCCTGGACCCGGATTCCCCTGACAGGCTCCATCCGTAAAAATTTCAACTTTCTCTACCATATGCCCTCTTTTCCAGAAAGAAAATGACATAGGTGAATCCATCTTGTCGAGTGCTACTTCCTTCGTTAAATTGAGAAAAACATAAAGGAGCTTTAGATGAATTTACCGAGTCCTCCTCCAACTGATCCCTTTGAAGTTGAGCTTGAAGAAGGCCAAAACTACTTTTGGTGCCTCTGTGGTTTAAGCCAAAAACAACCTTTTTGTGATGGAGCCCATAAGGGTTCAGGCCTTAAATCTCATTGTTTTACAGCTGAAGCCACAGGAAAAAAATTTCTCTGTGGGTGTAAACAAACTAAAAATCCTCCCTATTGTGACGGAAGCCATACGGAAATTTGCTAATGAGAACCTTCCTGCTTCTTTTTTGTCTTTCACTTATCGGATGCAATACGATCTTTTCAGAAAGAGTGCCCTGTCCAAAAACAGCCATAGTGGCTGAATTTGCAAAAAGTATAGACTTCTATAAAACAACGCCTGTTCGCACAGAAATAGATAGCCTGATTCCCCATTGCACGGCAGAAAACAATCAAGTTGCCATAACTATACGAATGCGCTTAACAAGCTTACGATCTTCTTCTAGTATGCACATACCCGCAACAATTAAACCGTCGTACTTTGTAGCTGTCATTGATGATCAGGGCAAAATTCTCTCTCGCACAGATCATACGGTCGAAGTCACCTTTATAGAAAATCAAACCACAAAAGTGAGTTTTGAGCATCTTGAAGAAAGAATTCCTTTTCAAAAGGGAGTATCCCTCTACATTGGCTTTAATCTAGATAACTCACAACTTGAATATTTGAAGCAAGAGCGGGAAAAAAGATCTCAAGATCAAGTCGCTCAATAAACTTGTATTTTCTTCTATTCTTTTTTCTTCAGCATATCGAAAGGTGAGGCTCTCCCATTTTCATCATAATATTCAATGGGTGCGGAAGAAGGATCAACAGGGTAAGGATCAAGGTTTAAAGAAAGAAGCTGAATGACAATTTCACCCAGATCTAGAGTATTTCCTGGAAGAGGCTCAGCCATATCTTCAATGTCAAGCTCAATATCTCTTCTCTCTTGATCGTGAGGAGGTATAAAAAGTTCATCCACTGGAATCTCAAGATGCGATGGTAAGGGTTTTAGACTACGCACACATTGCTGGATTATATCTGCCCTTATCTTTCCTCTTAAATGAAGTCGTTCTTTCTGCTCAAGTGTTAGCTGAGCCTCCAAGAACTTTACCGAAAGAATATTTAAGCGTTTGGCAATTTTTACTCTCTCTTCCTGCGTTGCAACCAATAGAAAATTATGGGGTGATGAGAAGTTTGCTTCTACATTCACGGAAAAAGTTAGGGATGGCATAAGTCGATATCCTCCTCTCTCATTTTAGGCCATTCAAGCTCAGAAGTCTCGAGGAACTTTTGGTCATTTAAAAGAACATCGCAAGTTTCAATATACTTAATAAACTCCGTTAAACAAACAGGAGACACGTTTCCATAGAGATTACGAATAAGAGCCTCTTTTAACCCCGTCTTCTGATCAAGAGCATCATTGTAGGCCTTTAAAGCTCCATAAAAAAAGGAAGCACATTTTTTTACTTGCTTTCCTACTCTTAAATCACTCACCCCTTCTTCACGCAAGGTCATCTCCGTATACGAAAAAAAAGAATCAAACACACTTTGTGCAAGTGAGCCCTTCAAATGTCTTAAAAGGAGAGATAAATGAAGAACCGCGCAATCAAAACGACCTTCAAGTGTATCAGCAACACCCCACCGTTCATAAAAAATGGGGTTTCTTGCTTGACTTAATACAGCAAAACAAAGGGCTTCAGCCTGCGATTGTACATTTCGCTTCCAGAAACCGTTGACAGCAGACGTAACCAAAGGCATGTTACCCCTTATTGTGTAGACGATTTACTGACACGTATCGATAAATGACCGTAAAATCAAGTTATTTCATTATTTCTTTGGCGCTCCTTGCAAGTCTAACAGGGTGTGCTAGCATTGATATACGAGGTCATGTCATTGAACCATCCCAATTAGAAGGCATCCAAATTGGTGAAACAACAAAAGAAAAGATAGCTGAACTCCTTGGTTCACCTTCATCTGTATCTACCTTTGGAAATAAAACTTGGTTTTATATGTCTGAAATAACACAAACACGTTCATTTCTTCCCCCAACTGTTTTAAAAAGTAATATCACTCGCATTGAATTTAATGAGCAAGGTCGTGTAAAGAGCCTTGATTCCATCACAGAAGCTGGCCGACAAGTTATTTCCCATGTTCAACGATCAACACCTACAGCTGGTCATTCCTTTGGTGTGCTTGAACAAATTTTCGGCAATGTCGGACGCTTTAATGGCAAAGATCCTGATAATGATCGTCAAAGAGGCCATTAGGCCCTTCCGCCTGGGCAATAACGTGACAAATAAAGGGGCGCAAAGGCTTCAAGTGCCTTAAGACGAATTCCTAAATTTTCAGCAGTCAATGCCTGAGTTGAGACTACGTTATCTGTCTTTAAGAGCTCAACCTGATCTGGAGTTAAAGGAGGCGTGGGTAACAATTGAGCCACAGCTGAAATACCTTTAGCCAAACAAAAAGGGACTGGCAAAAGCAAACGCCTTCTTTTAATGACTTTTAAAAGATAATTCATAAGTTCTTTAAAAGTATAAACTGAAGGCCCCCCCAGTTCATATGTTTTTCCACACATCTCTCTGTCAAAAGCAGCTTTTATAAATCCTTCTGCCACATCTCCAACATACATAGGTTGAAAGCGTGTTTTTCCTCCTCCGATTAAAGGAAGAAAAGGAGACAACCTTGCCATCTTGGCAAAGCGATTGAGAAAAGCATCTTCGGGACCAAAAATAACACTAGGCCGAAAAAGAGTGACTTCTGGGAAATGAGCACGAACAGCTTCTTCTCCCCTTGCTTTTGTTGACGCATAACGCGAACGAGATTCCTTGTGAGCCCCTAAGGCTGACATATGAAGAAACGTTGGAATTTCCAATTCCTTAGCTTTTTCGGCAACAAGACGTGCACCTTCAACATGGATGGCTTCAAAAGTTTGTTGACCTTTTTCAAATAAAATTCCAACGAGGTTTACGACAACGTCAGCCCCTTGGATGGCTTTAATAATATCTTTTGAAGATAAAATTGAGGCTTGGACGGGCGTAATTTGACCAACGTCACCTAAGGGCTTCAAAAACTGAGCTGCGATAGGATTTCGAACAGCAACACGAATAAGATCCCCCTTATCTGCAAATTTTTGTACCAAGTAGCGTCCTACAAATCCCGAACCACCAAAAATGGTTATTGTCCTCATGGTTTCTCCTTTTCTCATCTTCTCTAATATAGCAGAATTCATGATACTCGCCCATGAAGATCTGTCTTTCATAGGGTTAGCTTCACTACGAAAATCTATTATTGATCAAAGTGGAAGAAGCTGTCCTTATATCAAAACGAGATTATGAGCGTCTTGCGGGGACAAAACGAAATCTTTTTGATTTTATGAGCTACTCCCCTTTAAAAGGCGTAGACATAATTTGCGAGCGCGAGCAATCACCTCTTCGAGACATTGATTGATGAACTACTTATTGGACACGAACATTCTTTCTGAGACGATCCGTGTTCAACCTAACTCAATCGTTAAAAAATGGCTCAAGGAAGTTCCTCCAGAAACATTGTTTATAAGTGTGTTAACTATTGGAGAAATACGAAGAAGGATTGAAAAACTTGAGGAAAATGCACAAAAAAATAACCTTATTGCATGGTTGGAGCATGACTTATCAAGATGGTTTGGACCAAATATATTACCTATTACCTTAGAGGAAGCAGAGCGCTGGGGATACATAACATCTGCTCTCACCCCACATCATTTAAATACAATTGATACCTTACTTACTGCTACAGCTCTTACCCATAATTTAAAAATAGTAACCAGAAATGTAAAGGATTTTAACATTCCTGGTTTAGAGGTCATAAATCCATTTGAAATTTAATTATGAGCATTCATTAAACACCTGTGTCTATAGTGGATACGGAATTTTAACCTTTGAGGGTAGATAAAATAATTTCAAAAAATGACATGTATTTTGCAAATAACCCCGCGGTAAGCCAGCGGGGTTATTTAAGAATTCACAATTCACGCCTCAATTGACGTGGAATAGAATCCGAAGGTATTTATTTGTTTTCACAAGGCTTTCCTGTTGTCTCTATACATGCGTCATTATCTGCTTCTTTTTTGAGCTCAGCTTGAATATTTGGCAGCTTATCCTTGAAGTCCTTCCCCATATCATTAACTGCTGTATTCACATCTTTTTCCAACTCATCCTGACAAGCTTTCTCATTGCCATTTTTTTTGCAGGCTTGTTGATTTTGCTCAAGTTTCCCTTCATACCGACTGCTACATAACATTGCCGTACAGACTTGGTTCATCGTTCCAAACAAGGTTCGACAAGCCCAATAATTAGGATTTAACTTGCTGTATTCTTTGCATATTTCAGGTCCATTGAGCCATTTATCACACTTACAATCAGCATTTAGATTTGCTGTAGATGCCGCTAACATAAAAACTGTCGTCATACATATTTTGTATTTCATTGTATAAAATCTTTCTTTGTTTATTAAAATTATAAGATTTAGCTATTCTGCTTTACAAGCTATAATATCAAACTCCCTTCCATTGTCTAGCCAATTTTAGGCTAATTTAAGTAAAAATTTTTTCACTTGCAGATTATGTGTTTCTTAATCTAATGAATATGTTGACCTTTCCTATCTTACGGCTCAGAGAAATCAAGTAAACTTAACTTCAGTGAAAAAATAATGTTTGACTCATCCATTGACATTTTCCTTGAATCGCTTTAACGAAAGCAAAGAGCCCAGGTGGCGAAATTGGTAGACGCGCTAGATTCAGGTTCTAGTGGACGAAAGTTCGTGGAAGTTCGAGTCTTCTCCTGGGCACCAATTGAAGGTATACTTTCCTAAATATTAATTTCATCGAAAGTAAAAAATGAAAATACATTATCACCGTGGCGATATTCCTCCAGCTCTCAATTTTGGTCATTCGATTGCAATCGACACAGAAGCTATGGGACTATATATTCCTCGAGACCGCTTAACACTTGTTCAACTTTCATCTGGCAATGGAGAATGTCATCTCGTTCACTTCCCTTTAAATTGTTCTTATGAAGCCCCTCATTTAAGAGCTCTTTTGAATGATCGAAATCTTGAAAAAATCTACCACTTTGCCCGTTTTGATTATGCGATTTTGAAATATTATTTAAAGGTAGATGCCTCGCCTTTATTTTGCACCAAAATTGCCTCCAAACTCTCCCGTACCTTTACAGACAAGCATGGTCTCAAAGATCTGTGTAAACAACTTCTCAGTGTTGAAATTTCAAAAAATGAGCAAACTTCCGACTGGGGCTCAGAACACCTTTCTGAAAAACAAATGGAATATGCAGCCACCGATGTCCTTTATCTTCATCGTCTTAAGGCCATTTTACAAGACATGCTCAAACGAGAAGGTCGGGAATCCATTGCAAAAGCTTGCTTTGAATTTGTTCCTGCAAGATGTGAGCTTGATATCCAAGGATGGAATGAGGTTGATATTTTCCAGCATTAAGTATAAATAAGAAATATGTAATAATTAATAGAGTAGGATATTTTTTTTAATGAGAGAAGCCACTGTAACCCCTCTTCTTCCTCATAATGATCTGATAGAAGCGCAACGTGTATTGAATCTCGAAGCAGATGCCCTTCGTCAGTTGGCTCAGAATTTAAATGAATCTTTTGAATACACTATTGATCTTTTAATCAAAACTCATGGGCGCGTTATCCTCTCTGGCATAGGCAAAAGCGGGCATATCGCCAATAAAATTGCATCAACATTCTCATCTACAGGAACACCAGCTTTTTTTGTTCACCCGAGTGAAGCAAGCCATGGGGATTTGGGAATGATTACTCCGGCGGATATCCTCATTATTCTCTCTCTTTCAGGAGACACAGCAGAATTATCAGACATGATTAATTATGCTAAGCGCTTTAATATTCCTCTTATTGCTATGACGCGCAAATTGGACAGTGTCCTTGCAAAAGCTGCACTTTATACTCTCCTTCTCCCCCCTTCACCCGAAGCCTGCCCGATGGGTCTTGCCCCTACAACATCCACCACTTTAATGTTGGCTCTTGGAGATGCTCTTGCGGTTGCTCTTTTAAAGCGTAAAGGATTTTCGGAAAGAGATTTTAAAAAACTTCACCCGGGTGGTCGTTTAGGGCATAAGCTTTTACAGGTCCAGGATATCATGCGTTCATATGAAGAATTACCTCTCGTTCTTCCTAACACTCCCATGAGTGATGCTCTTGTTATTATGACAGAAAAGGGTTTTGGCTGTATTGGCGTCCTGGATAATGCGAAAAAACTTATTGGTATTGTTACGGATGGAGACTTGCGCCGTCACATGAGTCCTTCCCTTTTAAGTCAGTATGTTGCGGAAATCATGACGCCATCTCCTAAAACAATTTTTGCTTCTTCCTTCGCTGCAGAAGCTTTGGGCTTCATGAATCGCAGCTCAATCACAAATTTATTCGTTTTAGAGGAATCCTCCCAAGCGCTTGTTGGCCTGTTGCGCCTTCATGATTGTTTACGAGAAGGCATCGCATAGATGGCAGCTTTCTCAACAAACAGGTATTCTCGCTATGTTAATTTGATGAAGATTATCCTTCCGGTAGGGATTTTACTTTCCCTAGGGCTTGTGATCGGATGGCCTTATATTCAATCTTTAGGAAAGGAAACTTTCGCCTCTGTTGATCCCTCTCGTCCTGAAATTCGTGAAAATCGGATGCTTCGGCCTCATTACATGTCAACGGATGAGAAAGGACAACCCTATCATGTGGATGCAGCGTGGGCAAAACAACGAACAGAAAATCTTGCCGATCTCACAAGTCCTGAAGGGTCAATTACTATGCTCGAAGGTCAAACTTTCGATCTCAAAGCACAAAAAGGTTTATATGATAGTCAAAAAAAGGCTTTAAACTTAGAAGGAGATGTTACTCTCACCAGCACAGATGGATATCTCGTCAAAACAGAAAAAGCTCTTGTTACACTCGACAATAAGGTTATCGAAGGCGATACTTATATTGAGGGCGAAGGACCCACTGGAAAAATTATGGGAAAAAAAGGATTTAAAGTTGAAAATCGCCCTCAAGGGAAAGTCCTTACTCTTAAAGGACCTTCTCGCGTCGTCATTAATAAAGCCGCAATGAAAAAGAATAAGGATTCTCATGACTAGTTATTTTTTTTGTTTTCTATCCCTTCTTGCCAGCTCTTCATCATGCTATGGACAAATATTGGATCGTTTGAGTGATAGCAAAGATAACTCCCCTATAATCATTGAAGCTGAAGACTCGGTTGTATGTGATGAAACAGCTCATAAATGCGTAGCAACAGGTCTCGCAAAAGCTCAAAAGGGGACCTCTACAGTTTATGGAGATGTACTTACTGTTTATTTTACAGAGGGTAAAGAGCGAGACATCACAGCCATGACTGCAGATGGGCATGTACGAATGGAAACGCCAACTGAAAAAGCTTATGGTGATCACGCCCACTATGATGTGGCCCTTGATCGCGTCAGGTTGACAGGGGGAAACTTAAAAATCGTTACACCTAAAGAAGTCCTCACCGCAAGAGATTCGATTGAATATTGGCATACAAAAAACCAAGGGATCGCTCGTGGAAACGCGGTAGCCCAATTCCCGGAAAAAGAGGAACTTGTGCAAGCAGACACGCTTGTTGCTTATTTCTTACCTTCTTCAGAGAAGCCAGAAGAAGGCAAGAAAAAGCAAGAAATTGACCGCGTAGAAGCAGAAGGTAACATGCTAGCTTCTGGACCAAAAGGAATTGTAACTGGCGAGAGGGGTGTTTATTTTGGTAAAACTAACATGGTAGAAGTTTTTAATAACGTCAAAGTTACTCAAGGTGGAAATGTTATAGAAGGCGGCTATGCCCGAGCAAACCTAGAAACAAACGTAGCTGAAATGTATACTCACCCCCCTCACATAACGCCATCAGGCGCTCCTAAGCGTATTTCTGGAATTATTATTCCCAAAGACGCTAAAAAGTTAAAAGAAAAAAAAGAGGGAACGGCTGAAGACAATTCTGGAAAGAGCAAAGGTGGACATATCTTCCCAACCTCTGCTACAAATAAAGAGAATCCACGTAACCAATTTAATTAAAGCTTAAGTATGGCCCGTTCTTCAAAAAAAAAGATTTCCTCTATAGAGGGACTCAGAGCAGAAACTTTACATAAATCTTATTCGCAACGCAGTGTTGTTGGTGGAGTGTCCCTCCATGTTAAACGAGGAGAAGCCGTCGGCCTTTTAGGACCCAACGGGGCTGGAAAGACGACTTGTTTTTCTATTATTACAGGCTTGATCAAAGCCGACTCAGGGTCAGTCTTTTTAGACAACCATGATATCACAATCCTTCCCATGTATAGAAGAGCTCGCCTTGGTATTGGATATCTTCCTCAAGAAACGTCTATTTTTCGAGGCCTTAGTGTTGAAAATAATATTCGTGCCATTTTAGAACTCGTCGAACCCGACTATGATATACGCGAAGAGCGTCTTGAGATGCTTCTCGATGAGTTTAGCATCAAGCATATTCGTAACTCCCCTGCACTTGCTTTATCAGGTGGAGAAAGACGCCGAACAGAAATTGCACGGGCCCTTGCCAGCAAACCGCATTTTATGCTTCTAGACGAACCACTAGCTGGCATCGATCCTATCGCCGTTGCTGAAATTCGTGACCTTATCTCTCATTTGAAAGATAAAAATATTGGTGTTCTTATTACAGATCATAACGTTCGTGATACCCTCGGTATTGTTGATAGAGCTTATATTATTAATGAGGGTCTTGTCCTCAAGGAAGGACTCCCTGAAGAAATTGTTGCAGACACTGCTGTTCGTCGTGTTTACTTAGGAGAAGAATTCAGACTTTAAGGAGACAAAATGCGTTCCTCTGTTTATTTCTATCCCACTCTTAAGGAAATACCTCAAGAGGCCCAAATTGCATCCCATCGATTAATGCTCCGTTCGGGAATGATCACTCAGGTTACCTCTGGTATTTACACTTGGCTTCCCTTAGGCCTTAAGGTCCTCGCAAAAATCTCTCAAATCGTTAGAGAAGAGCAAAATTGCGCCGGCAGTTTAGAAGTTCTTATGCCTACAATTCAACCTGCTGAGCTTTGGGAAAAAAGTGGACGTTACCATGACTATGGTAAAGAAATGCTCCGTATTAAGGACCGTCATGAGCGAGAGATGCTTTATGGCCCCACTGCCGAAGAAGTCATTACAGATATTTTTGCCCGTTTTATCAAAAGCTATCGTGATCTTCCCAAGCGCTTTTATAACATTCAATGGAAGTTTAGGGATGAAATTCGGCCTCGTTTTGGGATTATGAGGGGACGGGAATTTTTAATGAAAGATAATTACTCTTTTGATTTAACTATGGAAGGAGCTAAAGCATCTTATCAAGCTATGCTAGAAGCTTATGTCAGAACTTTTGCACGCATGAATCTAACAGCCATCCCTGTCCGCGCTTCATCCGGTGCCATTGGTGGTAACCTAAGCCATGAATTCCAAATTTTGGCTGAAACAGGTGAAAGTGAAATTTTTTATGACCCAGAATACGAAAAGTTAGATGTGAACACCCTCACACTTGATCGTCTTCAAACTCTTTATGCTGCAGCAGATGAACTACATGATCCTCAAAACTGCCCCGTCCCTCTCGACAAGCTTAAAACTGCTCGTGGCATTGAGATAGGTCATGTTTTTTATTTTGGTACCAAATATTCGATTCCACTTGGAGCTTACGTTATGGGCCCTGATGGAAAGCAAATTCCTGTTGAAATGGGATCCTATGGAATCGGTATTTCTCGCCTTGTCGCTGCAATCATTGAAGCTCACCATGACGAAAAGGGAATAAAATGGCCTGACTCTGTTGCTCCCTTTAAAGTAGGTATCCTTAACCTTAACATCAAAGATGCACCTTGTACCCAACTGTGTGAGAACCTCTATCAAAAACTCCTTCAAGCAGGTGTGGAAGTTCTCTATGACGATCGAGATTTGGGCCCTGGGGCCAAATTTGCAGATATGGATCTTATCGGCCTTCCGTGGCAAATCATCATCGGTCCACGAAGTGTGACCTCTGGTCAATGCGAAGTAAAAAACCGTCGCACAGGAGAAAAAACTGAGATGTCTTTTGATGATGCCTTACATTCAGTCAGTTTGTAAGGACCAAAAAGAGATCTATAGTTTTTTTTGAAGCCTCACGTTCTTAATTTCAACCACAGGCTTTGGAGAACCTGCTTGTACACCAGGCAAAATTGCAGGGTAGAGGAAAAACATCTTATCACTTCCATTTACGGTGAATTCAAGACTTAACTTTTGCCATCTTCCATCGCCATTATGGCGAGTTGACATAAGCTTAGGTGAGTTAGGTGATGAGTAACTCCAGTATTGAATGTATGCTCCTGGCGTGTCACTGAGAAGATCAACTTCAAAGACAACCTTTTGACCAGCTAATCGTGCCATTTCTCCCTGTGGCAACTGATAATAAAACACATATCCGTCACCCGTAAGGGCAACATGACCGTCTCCTTTTGAAATAACACTTAAGGGGCCTTGTGTTCCTCGCGTTTGAGCTGGATCTGCGTCCAATTTATATCCTTGAGGTACGGCTCCCGATGAGGTTGCTCCTTTAAAAGAAGAGTTAAATGTGAGAGGAAGACTTTGATCTAATTCCACAAGGCTAGGTGTGAGAGGAAGCTTTTGCTCAGGGCCTATTTCCTTTAAGCTTACTTCCCTAATTTCAACCTCGGGAACTGCCCTTCCTGGCTCCACACTAGGCATAATACCAGGGTAAAGGAAAAATTGGCTGGCGCTCCCATCAACGGTAAAATTTAGACGGAGTCTTTCCCATCTTCCACTCCCTGTGTGAGCAGTAGACTGTAATTTTTTAGAAGCAGCATTCTGGTAACCCCAATACTGAATGTAAGCCCCTGGGGTTTTGCTTAAAACATCGACTTCAAAGACAAATGACTTCTTATCGAATCCTTTCATTATTTCTGTGGGCAATTTATAATAAAAAACATATCCGTCTCCTCTAAGAGCAACATGTCCTTCTCCTTTTGAAATAACACTTAAAGGTTCTGGAGTTCCTCGCGTTTGAGCAGGATCCGCAACCAATGTATATCCTTGAGGTACAGCTCCCGATAAGGAAGCTCCTTTAAATGAAGAGTTGAAGGGTACACGAATATCTTCCGGATTAACGGAAGAAGAGGAAGAAAGAAGAGAAGAAGAGGAAGGAACTATTTTATTTCTTCCAACAATCCCTGCCTGTTGTAGGACAACCTGTTCCTCTTCCGGAGCTAAAAACAACCTGTTCTCATCAATATTTCCACCTCTGAAGAGTATGTCTAGCTGCTCACGAGCTCTATTTTCTTTAGCTTGAGCGAGAGCTTTTTGAGCGGGAGCATCTGGAGCCTCATCATCAACAAGAATTTGGTAATGGTTACCATGAATAAATCCTATATGGACGTTTTGACCACCTCTTCCACCATCCATATAATAAGTTATCTTTTTCTCATCTGGGTTTATATCCCATATATAAACATGCTGACCTTTTATATGACCAAAGTAAGCAATCGCAAATTCAGCAGGAAGATACTTTTTGGGAATCAAGAATGAGTTCACAAACTCCTCAAAATCTGCAATGTTCACAGGTGAAGAATTGATAATTTTTGCTGCCTCTTCTTTTTCTAGAAAAATAGGAGATCTCAAAATATTTCGAAATATCTGACCTTCAACAGTATCCCGTCGTCCCGCATTCAAAATGGCCTCAATGAGTTTGTCTCGGGGCGTTCCTAATGTATAAGCTAAGCAATCGCCATCTCCTATAACATTATAAAAAGAGGCTCGATTTAAAGGTCCCTCCGTCCCTTCTCGTCGTGTTAACTTTCTTTCTTCTTCCGAGGTTGGAAATATTTCTGGGTTGACTCCAAGAAGAGTATCCTGAATAAGCTGTTGCTCCTCCTTTTCTAAATAAGGATAAAGATTGTGAGACTGAAGAAAAGCCTCTCTTTTACTTTGGTCAAAAGTTAATCCTTCATCAATGATATTTTCTGTAATAGCCTGAGCACCTACTGCTTTAATTATGTTTTGAACTAATAAATCTTCATCAACTCTAGACGATGAAGCACCAGCTCTGGAAGGAACAGGAGGCGCAAGATCTTTACCCAACCCAAGATTCCTCAACTGCGCAATAGTCGATTTTGCTGTTGCATACGTGTCTTTGCTCTGCTGCAGTAACACGGCGACATCATTTGGTTCCACTATCTCTGAAAAAGCCATATCCGCGATTGCTATTGCCGATTTTTTGTCTTCTCGAGCTCGCTGATATTCACCTATGTCCGCAAGCCCCACATTCTTTCTGCTAGAAGGATTTTCTTCAAGTTTTTTCAACCGTGTAGTGAGAGCTCTTTTGGCCGCCTCTGGAGAAAGTTTGAATACTTCTTCAAGGTTGAAGGCCCCTGCTTCTACAAAAGATGTCGTTGAAAGAAAAGAAAGAGTTAAAAGTGTTAAATACCGTGTCATCAGATCACCAATTTAATTAAATACATATCTTATGATCAACATATAATAATTATTATATCATTTTCAAGAAGAGGAATCAAATTTCCCCAGAGTACGAATAAAACACAAGAAAAATCCAGTGCCCAGATAAACTGGACACTGGCTGGATACTGACTAATTACTTGGCTAAGATGGCAAGCAACAACAAAGCCACGATGTTAATGATCTTGATCATTGGGTTAACAGCAGGACCCGCCGTATCTTTATAAGGATCACCAACCGTATCACCTGTAACAGCTGCTTTGTGCGCCTCAGAACCTTTACCTCCATGAAGGCCATCTTCAATATATTTTTTCGCATTATCCCATGCGCCTCCACCAGAGGTCATGGAAATCGCAACAAAAAGGCCTGTAATGATAGTACCGAGCAGCATTGCTCCAAGAGTTGTAAAAGCTTCCTTTTGGCCTGCAAAAGCAACGATAACGAAATAAGCTACGGGAGGAGCTAGAACAGGTAATAAAGACGGAACGATCATTTCCCGAATGGCAGCTTTGGTAAGAATATCTACAGCCTTACTGTACTCAGGCTTTGCCTTTCCTTCCATAATCCCTTTTATTTCACGAAATTGCCGACGGACTTCAATAACAACTTCAGCCCCTGCACGTCCCACAGCCATCATACCAAGAGCGCCAAAGAGGTATGGAAGAAGACCACCAATAAAGAGCCCTACAACCACGTATGGATTCTGTAGTTCGAATACAACATTCAAATTAGGGAAATAGTTCGCTAAATCTTCTGTGTAAGCTGCAAACAAAACAAGAGCTGCAAGACCAGCAGAGCCAATTGCATACCCCTTCGTAACAGCTTTTGTTGTATTCCCAACCGCATCTAAAGCATCCGTAATCTTTCGAACAGAGCCAGGCAAATCAGACATTTCTGCAATACCTCCTGCATTGTCTGTAACAGGACCATAAGCATCAAGGGCCACAATCATACCTGCTAAAGCCAACATGGTTGTAGCCGCAATACCAATCCCAAAAAGACCTGCATTCGTGAAAGAGACAAGAATACCTCCACAAATGACCAAAACAGGAAGAGCCGTGGCCTCCATCGAAATGGCAAGCCCTTGAATAATATTCGTCGCATGGCCCGTAACAGAGGCCTGTGCCACACTTTTGACAGGTCGGTAACGTGTTGAGGTATAATATTCTGTAATCCATACCAAAAGACCTGTAACCACAAGACCGGTCAGCGCACTATAAAGAATATTCATACCTGTATAGACTTTCCCTTCCACAGTTAAAGGCTGATCAAATCCTACTAGATGGTATGTGACCCATACGATAAGAGCCGCTGAAATTATGGATGCAACGATGAGCCCCTTATAAAGGGCAGCCATGATATTCTCACTGGCCCCAAGCCTAACAAAGAAGGTTCCTATAACAGAACCTACAATACAAACACCACAAACGGCGAGAGGATAGGCCATGAGAGTTTCTTGCATGTGCCCAACAAAGAAAAGGGCAGCTAATTGCATAGTTGCCACGATAGTTACAACGTAAGTCTCAAAGAGATCGGCAGCCATACCAGCACAGTCTCCTACATTATCACCGACGTTGTCTGCAATAACAGCCGCATTTCTAGGATCATCTTCAGGAATACCTGCTTCAATTTTTCCGACAAGGTCAGCCCCAACGTCAGCACCTTTTGTGAAAATTCCTCCTCCCAAACGAGCAAAAATGGAAATCAATGAGGCACCAAAGCTTAGAGAAAGCAAAGCTTCCATAATATGGCGCACGTCTATATTTTCTTGACGAAGGTACATATAATAAAGGGTCACCCCTAAAAGACCGAGACCAACCACAAGCATTCCTGTAATTGCCCCTGACTTAAATGCAATATCAAGAGCAGGGATTAATCCCGATCGAGCTGCTTCCGTCGTCCGGACGTTGGCTCTGACGGATACGTTCATGCCAATGTAACCAGCAATACCTGACAAAACAGCGCCCGTAATAAAACCAATGGCAGAGTGCTTGCCTAAAACCCACCCTAAAAAAATAGCAACAACCACGCCCACAATTCCAATAGCTGTATATTGGCGGTTGAGGTAGGCCCCTGCCCCTTCTTGAATTGCAGCAGCAATTTCTTGCATCCGTGCTGTCCCGGTTGAACAGGCAAAAACCTTACGTCCTGCGTAAACTCCATAAAGGAGGGCAAGAAGGGCACAAGCCAGGATATAAAAGTATAAATTTGACATTTTTTATCCTTTAAAAATTATTAAGTGTTTCACGTGAAACGAAAGATGCCAGAATCTGTATTTCTGAGCAATAGAATTTGTCCATAATTTCTCTTTTTTGCAAATTTCACGGCTTTGATTGAAGGAATGAAATGAAGGGAGCAGACCCAACTCATGAGAATTTTGGGTTCTTTCCTAAGGACGTAATTGATTTTTCGGGTCAAATGAATTACCTCTCCCCTTGTGGGAGAGGTCGCCCGAATGGGCGGATGAGGGGGCTAGGATAACTTTGGATGTTGAAAAGATTTCAAAAAACATTGCGCACAAACCAGACAGACGCTGAAACTCGTTTGTGGTACCACCTAAGAAGCCGCTGATTTCAGGGATGGAAGTTTAGGCGTCAACACATATTGCAAGGTTATATTGTTGATTTCGTTTGCCTTGAAAGAAGACTCGTAATTGAACTTGATGGCGGCAACATACAGAGCAAAAAGCATATGATGATCACCGTACACGAGCCCTTGAAAAAGATGGATTTAAGGTTATGCGCTTTTGGAATAATGAGGTGCTATGTAACTTAGAGGGAGTATTAGAGACGATTTTACATACCCCTCACCCGTCGCTAAGCGACGACCTCTCCCCCAAGGGGAGAGGTCAAATTCCTCACTCATTTTCATAAGGTAGCTCTGATGAAGGGAGCAGACTGATTCTGCTCCCTTCATCCCTTACTCTTCTGTCTTTACCTTAGCAGTTTTTTTCGCCACTTTTTTTGGCTTCTCTTTCGTGTCTTCAGCCTCATCTACAGCTTTTTTCTTAGCCTTTTTTGGGGCTGCTTTTTCAGAAGTAGCCTCAGCCTCGCTCTTCTTCTTTTCTTTCACTTGCTCAAGCGCCGCACCTAATATGTCACCAAGGCTTGCTCCACTATCGGTTGAACCATATTCAGCCATAGCTTGGCGTTCCTCTTCGGTTTCGCGTGCTTTGATAGAAAGGGTGATTTTTCGATTAGCACGATCAATTTGTGTAATCTTCGCATCCACCTTCTCTCCAACTGCAAATCGATCGGAGCGTTGTTCAGCCCGATCCCGAGAAAGTTCATTTTTACGAATAAAACCAGAGAGACCTCCTGCTAAGCTTACTTCTATACCTGTCTCCAGAACTGAGGTCACCTCACAGGTAACAACTGAACCTTTCTTAAGGCCAGAAATACTTTCTTCAAAAGGATCACCTTTTAGTTGTTTAATACCTAGGCTGACCCGCTCTTTCTCCGGATCAATATCCAAGATTTTCGCGCGAACATTTGCTCCTTTTTTATAGGCTAAGATAGCTTCCTCGCCTGGCTTTTCCCAAGAAATGTCGGACATATGAACCATACCGTCAATATCTTCGCTAAGCCCCACAAAAAGCCCAAATTCCGTGATATTTTTAACTTCTCCTTCAATTTCTGATCCGACAGTATATTTCTCTTGAAGAGATGCCCAGGGATTGGGGATACATTGTTTCATGCCTAAACTAATTCTGCGCTTTGAGGCATCCACATCAAGAACGATCACTTCAACTTCTTGACTTGTAGAAACAATTTTTCCTGGTGGCATATTTTTCTTGGTCCAACTCATTTCTGTTACGTGGACAAGACCCTCAATTCCGGGCTCAAGTTCAATAAATGCACCATAATCCGTGATATTTGTTACACGGCCTAAAATCTTTGATCCAACAGCATACTTAATATCAGCTCCTGCCCATGGATCACTCTCTAATTGCTTCATTCCTAAAGAAATTCGTTGATTTTCAGGATTAAAACGAATGATTTGAACTCTTATGGGTTGACCCACAGTAAGAACCTCTGAAGGATGATTAATGCGTTGCCATGCAATATCCGTCACATGGAGAAGGCCATCGACACCTCCCAAATCAATGAAAGCGCCATAATCAGTAATATTTTTTACAATACCCTCAAGTATCTGTCCCTCTTCCAAACGTGAAACAAGTTCACTCCTGGCCTCAGCACGGGTTTCTTCAAGAACGGCTCGGCGAGAAACAACAATATTTCCACGACTCCGATCCATCTTTAAAATTTGGAAAGGTTGGGCTACGCCAATCAAGGGCGAGACATCTCTCACAGGTCGAATATCCACCTGACTTCCTGGTAAGAAGGCAATGGCACCCTTAAGGTCAACCGTAAATCCGCCCTTTACTCGACCAAAAATAACGCCTTCAACGTGCTCGTTTTTCTCGTGAGATTTTTCAAGCAGTTTCCAAGCAGCTTCCCGGCGAGCTTTTTCATAGCTCAGCATCGTTTCGCCATTTTTATCTTCAAGGCGCTCTAGATAAACTTCTACCGTATCACCTACATTTAATGACGGCTCCGTACCAGACACTGAAAATTCTCTTAAAGGCACGCGCCCTTCCGATTTCAATCCAACATCAATAATCGCAACATCATTCTCAATAGCTATTACTTTTCCTGTAATAACACGGCCTTCAATGCTCTCAGCTTGCCCAAATGATTCTTCCAAAAGGGCTGCAAAATTTTCTGTATCGTGAGAAGAAGCTCCTCCAGAAGAGGTTTGTTCTATCATGTAATAGGTTTCCTTAAAATTTCTTCCTTATGCTCGGCCCATAAAGAAGTCATGGGGTTAGAGGGTTACATTTGAATAGAAACGCCGAATTTCCTATCCGTGTGATAAATTTAAATTTTGTTGAGCCCGTGGATATTTTGAATTCACAAAAAGACAGGCTTTTTCAAGCATATCATCTATTCCTAACTCTGAGGTGTCAAGGATAAATGCATCCTCTGCTGGTCGCAAAGGAGATATTTTCCTTTCTCGATCACGTGTATCTCGCACCTTAATCTCATAAAGAATCGATTCATATGTACTGTCAATCCCTTTTTGATGCAATTCCTTGAAACGCCTTTGGGCTCTCACTTCTGGTGAAGCTGTGACATATATCTTACAGGGGGCCTTGGGAAGAACGACTAAACCAATATCTCTTCCATCTAAAACAACACCCTTTTTCCCTAGCACCCGTTTTGTTGCAAAATCCCGTTGAAATTTTAAGAGATTCTCTCTGACATCAGGGAAGAGAGCAACTTGAGAAGCAGCGTTTCCAATGGTTTCTTCTCTTAAAGAAGGATCACTTAGATCTGCCATTTCTAAAGATAAAGCAAGCTTTACAGCACTTTTTTGATCGGTGAACTTTTTCCCATCTTGTATCATTTTTAAAGCAACAGCTCGATACAAGAGACCCGTGTCTAGATGAGCTAAATCGTAAATTCGAGCTAAAGAAGAAGCTAAAGTTCCTTTTCCAGCTCCTGCTGGTCCATCAATAGCAATAATTAATAACATTTTTGCTCCATAAATACGCTTTTCTCATGACATAGTTTATAGAAAAAATCGACAAAAATTACATTCAGGTTATTGACAGAAACGCAGACTCATGAGAAAGCCGTTGACAAAATATAATTTCGTCAAGAAGGAGATCTACTTTATGTCTAAACCTGAATGGGGTACGAAAAGAGCTTGCCCAAATTGTAATGCGAGATTTTATGATCTGCGCCGCCAGCCCATAACCTGTCCAAAATGTGCTAGCGTATTTGACCCTGAAGCGCTTGTAAAAAAACGTAGAGGCCGTCCACCTGCTTCCGAAGTCAAGCCCCTCCCTCTTGTCCCAGAGTTAGATGAAACATTAGAGCTCGAACTTGCCGAAGAGCTTACACCTCTCGATGACAGTGATGATATCCTTGAGGATACTTCCGATTTTGGAGAAGATGAAGTTGTGGGAATTGAAACAGTCTCGGACGAAGATTAAGGAAATTTTTTTAAGTGGGGTTTGTGGGTAAACCACAAACCCTAGTGCTTCTAGCTCATAATAGCGTTCAAAACCTAATTGCCTCCACTCTATTTTTATCTATTATTAGTTGCAGTACCTTTCTTGCAACTCTTGATTTTCATTAATTTAATAATTATTTAAGGAATAGATCTTAACAATTTGGGAAAGTATCGTGAAAAAAATTTATGTGCTGTTGTTTCCATGGTTAATAAGTTCTTCTTTATTGTCCGCTGTTAATATCATTGAGGATGATTTTCCCAAAACCTCAACGGTAAAAGCAAGTTCTATTGAAGACGATAACGGTTGGGCTATAACGCAGGTCTCCTCTTCATCTACCTCATCCCCCCTGTTTGTAGAATACGAAATTTTCTTACCCGACAGTAATTTTACTTCAAATTTTTCAATATCTCCAAGCTCTTAGAGAATTTAATGATGAGCTCGCTAACCAAGGCGATTTTGGGGCTCTTCGCCGTAAATACGCTTCACTTCAAGGGGAAGATCAAAAGGACCTTAAAACTGCTGATAAGCTTAAAAACAAGGTAATGCGGCCATTGAATGAAAAATTAGTTAGTGAAGGGGAGCTTACTGCTATCGAAAGAAAATATCAGGGGCTTTTAAAGGGAAATTATTTATATGAAAAAGACCCACAAGCTTTAAGGGAATTTATTCAGATCCTAGGTGCGAGAGGCATACTAGAACCCCGGAAAAGTCCATTTGCTATACAAACAATTTTTAAGACATTAACAGACCTAAGCTCAATTGAAGATCAGCCCCAACTCTATGCCACTGAGAAAGTGCTCCATCATGGTCGTAATGATATGCTAGACTTATTCTCAAATAAATTTACAGATACATACGATTTTCGTACAGGTAGATTCATTCTTAAACATGAACACATAGTAGAAAACTACTTAAAATTATTACTGGAGTAACACCGGTGCTACTGTTTCTAAAACTGACAAGTACGCTCTCAAAAAAATTGAGAGCTTGCCTTTAAAAGTTAAGGAAAATACGTTCACTCTTAGACTAAAAATCCCCCCATTGACGCCCTCTCTTCAGGCTTATATCTTACGAGTGAGAATAGGAAAAAGAGATGCAACTTTATAGGTCCATGGCCACCGTTGGGGGGTATACCTTTCTAAGCCGAATTACGGGGTTTATTCGGGATGCTTTAATTGCAGGTATTTTAGGCGTCAGTGGCATTACAGATGCTTTTTTTATTGCCTTCAAACTCCCTAATTTCTTCCGACGTTTTTTTGCTGAAGGGGCTTTTAATGCTGCTTTTGTACCTTTGTTTTCAAGTATTTTACATTCTTCAGGCTTAACAGCTGCGCGCCTTTATGGGGAAAACATATTTGCCCTTTTGCTTTTTGGCCTGTCAGGGTTTGTTCTTATTGTTGAAAATTACATGCCAGTTGCTGTTTTTTTGTTTGCTCCTGGATTTGAGGCCACGCCCGAACGATTTGATCTTGCAGTTGCTCTCTCAAGAATTACCTTTCCTTACATACTCTTTATTTCATTAGCCTCTCTTTTCAGTGGTGTCCTTAATTCTATGGGAAAATTCGCAGCTCCTGCTGGAACACCAATCCTTTTGAATTTGGCAATGATTGCGGCCCTCCTTATGGCCCTTTTTGAATGGGTTTCCCCTGGAAAAGGACTCGCGTGGGCGGTTTTTGTAGCTGGTATTCTTCAATTAGGATGGCTTTGGATTTCTTGTCATCTTCATGGAATAAGCATGAGACTTACCCTCCCCCAGATCACACCGGAAGCTAAGACACTTCTTCGCTTGGGTATTCCAGGGGCAATTAGCGCAGGGGTTACACAAATTAATCTTTTTATTGATATGATTTTTGCCTCATGGCTCCCGACAGGCTCAGTTTCTTACCTTTTTTATGCAGATAGGCTTAACCAGCTTCCCCTTGGCGTGATCGGAATTGCAGCCAGTACCGCCCTTCTTCCTGAGCTTTCAAAGCATATTAAAATGAACAATCATAGGGAAGCTTATTATACTCAAAACCGCGCTCTTGAGTTTGCCCTTGCTATCACACTTCCTGCTGCCGTTGGACTCATTGTACTTGCAGGACCTCTTGTAACCCTGCTGTTTGAAAGAGGGGCCTTTACAAGTCAAGATGCTCTGTGCACCGGCTACACACTTGCTGCTTTCGCCGTAGGACTCCCTGCCTACGTCCTTGTAAAGATATTTAGCACCCACTTTTTTGCACGCCATGATACAAAAACACCGATGAAAGTTGCTATTGCAGCTGTTATCTTAAACTTTGTTTTGAACTTTATATTAATCGGTCCTTTCAGCTATGTTGGACTCGCCTTAGCAACGGCTTTTTCTGCTTGGTTTAATGCTCTTGTACTTGGAATTTTTTTATTTATAAAAAAGTGGATCGTCATGGATGCTCGATTTAAGGGGGTCTTACCCCGTCTTTTAATATCCTCGCTTGCTATGGGTCTGCTTTGTTATATTTTTCAAGTCATAACTCCCTTTCCTAAAGGAACATTCATGAGAATCTGTGTTGTTGGTATATGGGTTCTTTGTGCATTTTTAACATACGTTATGAGCGCTCGCCTGGCGGGAGTTTTTCATTTTAGAGATATTCAAAAGTTTTTGAAAAAACAGTCTATTTCCTGAAAGGCTTGCATTCTTTGAAAAAGGTTTTATACAAGCACTACTCTTTATTATTAGGTCAGTGAACATGAATCTTGTACGTTCTATTGCAACCGTTGGCGGATATACAATTGGAAGCCGCATGTTTGGATTTGTAAGAGAGGTTCTTACCGCATCTTTTCTAGGTGCTGGGGCTGCTGCAGATGCACTTGTGGTTGCCATCAAACTTCCGTCTTTCTTTCGTCGTCTTTTTGCAGAGGGAGCTTTTAATGCTTCATTCGTCCCTTTGTTTGCAGGACTTTTAGCAACAAAATCAAAAAAGGAAGCACGCGATTTTGCGGAGCAAATTCTTACCCTGTGGGTAGGGGTTCTTTTTTTGCTTTTGTTATGTGTTGAGCTTTTTCTACCCACACTCATGCCTCTTTTAGTCCCTGGTTTTAAAGAAACACCTGAGCGCCTTTATTATGCTATTGAGTTCAGTCGTATTACATTCCCCTTTATCTTCTTTATTTCCTTAACAGCTCTTTATAGCGGCATTCTTAATTCCCTCGATAAATTCGCTATTGTTGCTTCATCACCCATGGCAGGAAATATGATCATTATTGCCATTGTTTATGCGTCTTACGACAAATTTGCATCAACAGGGTATGCTTTTTCTTGGGGAATTATGGCCTGTGGTATTTTACAGTGGTTATGGGTTTGGCTTCCTGCCCTCAAACAAGGAATGGGTTTACGGTTTGTTTGGCCTCATTTTGATGGGAATGTGAGACGTTTCTTTAGGATCTTGGCGCCCGCAGCGTTTGGATCCGGCGTTGTACAAATTAATCTCTTTGTTGGGGCCTTTATTGCCTCATGGCTTCCCACAGGTGCTATTTCTTACCTTAATTACGCAGATCGCCTCAATCAATTACCCTTAAGTGTTATTGGTGTTGCCGTCAGTACAGCTTTATTGCCAATTTTATCTCGGCACATTCGGGCAGGAGCCTGGGAGAAAGCTCATCAGTCCCAAGGGCAAGCTTTGGAATTTTCTATGTTTTTAACACTCCCTGCAGCTGTTGCCCTTATTTTTTTGGCTGAACCTTTTGTTATGATGGTGTTCGAGAGAGGTAAATTTACGTCCCAAGATACATTGGCTACTGCCCTTACGCTTCAAGCTCTCGCTGTGGGTCTTCCAGCCTATGTTCTTATCAAGGTCTTTAGTTCTAGCTTCTTTGCCCGCCAAGATACCTTAACACCTGTATACACCGCATGTGCAGGAATTGTTGTGGATATCGGTCTCAGCCTTGCCCTCATGGGATCCTTTCATCAGGTCGGCATTGCATTTGCAACCGCAAGCGCAGCTTGGGTTAATGCCATTTGGCTGGGATACCTTCTCTGGCGTCAGGGGCATTTGCGTTTTGAGGACCGTCTTAAAAAATTTGCCGGCCGAATGATTCTTGTCTGCGGGGGAACAATTGCCCTTCTCAAGCTTCTTCAACACCTTGTTCACCCCCTTCTTTCTAGAGGAGAGCTTGTCCGAGACCTATCCATTGCCGGCCTCATTAGCTTTGGACTTGTTGGATTTTTATTTCTTTCTCATCTTATGGGTGCTCTTAGATTTAATGATCTTAAACTCATGTTTTCATCGAGGGCATAATGGGAAGAATTTTTTCAGGTATACAACCTACGGGAAATCTTCATTTAGGAAATTATTTGGGAGCTATCCGTAACTGGGTTAATATGCAGAGGGCTCATGAGAGTCTTTTTTGTATTGTGGATCTTCATGCCTTAACAACTCATCCAGAGCCACAAAAACTTCAAGAACACATAAGAGAAGTCGCAGCCGCCTATATCGCAGCTGGCATCGACCCTGAAAAATCATATATTTTCCCACAAAGTTCAGTTCCAGCCCATTGTGAACTCGCTTGGATATTTTCCTGCCTCACACCGTTAGGGTGGCTTAATCGAATGATCCAATTTAAGGAAAAAGCAGGAAAACAACGAGAACAAGCTAACCTTGGCCTTTATGCCTATCCAGTTCTCCAAGCTGCTGATATCCTCATTTACAAAGCAACCCATGTTCCTATCGGAGAGGATCAAAAACAGCATATTGAACTGGCTCGAGATATTGCGGGAGCTTTCAATCGACAATATGGGCAAGACTATTTTGAACTCCCTGAACCTATTATTCTGAAAACATCTGCACGGATTATGAGCCTTAGAGATGGAACGGTTAAAATGAGTAAGTCCGACTCTTCTGATTATAGCCGCATTAATTTTCTAGATGATACAGATTTAATTGCCCATAAAATTCGAAAAGCTAAAACTGATTCTGACCCTATCTCAGGTAAGCCTGAAGCTATGGAACATCGCCCTGAAGCCCTCAATCTTCTTGGTATTTATGCAACGCTCGCCAATCTTACTCTAGAGGAGGTTTGTCAGCAATTTGAAGGCTCCACCTTTGCTCCCTTTAAAAAGAAACTGATCGAGCAGATACTCGCTGAGATGGACCCCATTCGCAAACGTATGATAGACCTTTTGAAGGATCAAACCACCATAGATACCTTCCTAAAGAAAGGTTCAGACAAGGCACGAAGTCTTGCTTTTCACCATATAAAGGAAATTCAGGATATCGTGGGATTTTTAAGTTTATAATCTTCTTGTTATGTTGAGAACAGTAGCTTTTTCTCATTTAGCCGCTTGAAATGACAAAAATTGATAACCAAATAAATATTAAAAAAATTACTTCTCCTCGATTAAGGGGAGCATAGTTTATTGAGAGGAAGAGATAAGATAATGGGTACAAAAGCAGCACAACTGGATGACACTTTGAATCATTCATCAATGGAACAAGGAAATATTGGAAAGCTAAAAAAAACAATCGAAAGTTGCATTATTGGACAACACAATCTGATAGAAAATCTACTGGTTACCCTTTTGGCAGATGGACATATGCTTATCGAAGGTATGCCGGGCCTTGCTAAAACAACTGCTGCCAAGGCTATTGCTCAAGGAATTCAAGCAGATTTTCATCGCATCCAGTTTACACCTGATTTACTGCCCTCTGATTTGATTGGTACTGAAATTTATGTTCACGAGAAAAGTAACTTTACCTTTAGAAAAGGTCCTCTTTTTAACCACATTGTTTTAGCTGATGAAATAAATCGTGCTCCTGCTAAAGTTCAATCTGCCCTCCTGGAAGCCATGGAAGAAAAACAGATAACGGTGGGACACCAGAGCTACAAGCTTCCTGATCTTTACATGGTGCTTGCAACTCAAAATCCGATTGAACAAGAAGGAACATACCCCCTTCCCGAAGCTCAGCTGGATCGTTTCTTAATGCATGTCGTTATAGGATATCCAAGTTCACAAGAAGAACGGCAAATTATCGATCTTGCTGAAAGCCAGCAATTCCTCCCCTTTCCGCCCATAACAACGCAAGAAGAAATCCTCACTGCTCGAAAAGCCGCATCAAGAACACCTATGAATAATAAACTAAAAGATTACGTAGTCTCCCTTGTTACTGCCACACGTACGCCTGAAAAGTATGACGAGAGGCTTGCCCAATGGATTGACTATGGCGCTTCTCCTCGAGCAACTTTAGCGATGATCCGTTGTGCAAAAGCCCTTTCCTGGCTGAGAGGCGAGGAGTACGTAACTCCCCATCATGTGCAAACCATAGCCCTCCCCATTCTTCGCCACCGTATTATTCCTTCATCGGAAACAGAAATGGAGGGAATCGGGCGAGAAAAAATCATCCAGAGATTGTTAGAGGTTGTGGCAGTTCCCTAAGGTGACGTTATGTTATATCCTTCTTTTGACGAGTTAGTTGCCCTTAAGCACAAAGCTTTCCAATTGCTTTTTCCCTCTGACCAAAAGGTATCATCCCTTGGGGGAGGAAATTTTCGCTCTCCCTTTCGTGGACAAGGGTTAGAGTTTGAAGAAGTGCGTGAGTATGCTTCTGGAGATGATATCCGTGCCATTGATTGGCGTGTCACTGCCCGTACAGGGAAAGCCCACACAAAAATTTTCCGAGAATCTCGAGAACGAAGCGTCATTATTTGCGTGGACGTTAATGAATCAATGCGCTTTGGAACAAGAGGAACCTTCAAATCCATCCAAGCTGCAAGAGTTGCAGCACTCCTGGGGTGGAAAGCATCTATGAGCCATGACAAAATTGGGTTTTGTCTCTTTGGAGAGACAACGGGTGGAATTGACTTCTATAAACCACAAAGATCCCGTAAGCCCTTATGGGAAATGCTTAAAAATCTGAGCACAATAAACAATAGAGATTCTTTATTTCTATCGGGAGAAGAAATGCTCTCTCAGATTAGCCAGAGCATATCAACAGGAGCACTCGTTTACATGATTAGCGACTTTAGTAACATGAATATCGCATTGGAAAAGCAATTTACCTCTCTTCGAAGGCGATGTGATGTCATTTTAATTCCTATTGATGATCCGGCTGACCAATTTATTCCACCTATAGGATCTCTCTTCTTTTGTAAGAATTTTAAAGATAAAATTTATATCAATACAGAGAATAAAATTGGAAGAGAGGCTTATACTAACCAATGGCAACAGACCCGAGAATCCCTCCAAAAAGTTACGCGTAAACTTAAGATTCCGCTGATTCCTATAGCAACTCATGCCGATGCGGTTACAGAACTCTTCTTAGGCCTAAAACACATTCAAAAAATGAGGAGAAGATGAGCAATCTCCTCGATCAACTTTATGATATTGAAGGGATTGACCCCATTCATTGGTGGCCTCTTGCTCTTGGATGGTGGATAATAATTGTATTTTTAGTTGTGTGTTTGCTTGGTCTGGTTATCTATTATTACCGAAAGCGTGCTTTAAAAAGGAGTTGGCAGTATCGCATTTTAACTCAGCTTTCTCTGATGGAGCAGAATCTTAAGGAGGGCGAGATTCAGCCAACCCTTATTGAACTTTCACAGTTGATCCGACGTATAGCTATACATCGTTATTCTCGTCTTGAGTGTGCGGGACTTGAAGGCAAGTCCTGGCTTTATTGGCTAAAAAACCAGGATCCCCATCAATTTGATTGGGAGACAAAAGGCAAATGCTTGCTAGAAGCGCCTTACTCACCTTCTTATCATGGAATTCCCCATGAAGATATTATTGACCTAATCAAGGCTATAAGGAAATGGGTGAAGTGATGTTTATGTTTTATTGGCCATGGTTGATTCTTTTACTTCCCCTTCCCTTAGTAGCGCGATTTTTTTTGCCAGCAAGCAAAGAGACCGAACTACCAGCGGTATATTTTCCTGCGCTTCATCGTTTACAAATAAGCTTTTCAGAGTCCAAAGGAGAAACTCTCCCTTCAAATCGTTTGTTTTTGCTTACTCTCTCCATGCTTTGGCTGTGCTTAGTCCTTGCCGTTATGCGCCCCCAATTCGTAGATGAATATACGCATGTTCAACATGAGGGATACGATCTGATGCTGGCCGTCGACATCTCAGGCTCAATGCGTGCCCTGGACTTTTCAACAAAGGAAAAAATTCTCAGTCGCCTTGATGTGACAAAAGAAGTGGTGGGAAAGTTTATCAGTGAAAGGCAGGGAGACCGCATCGGGCTTATTTTATTTGGTGAGAATGCTTTTCTCCGCACCCCACTTACCTTGGACACCCTGTCTGTAAATCATATGCTAAATGATGCGGTTTCTGGAATGGCCGGCTTAGGAACAGCAATAGGCGATGCCATTGGGCTTTCTATAAGAAGCTTGAGGACCCGACCAGAAGGATCACGCATCCTCGTTCTCCTCACAGATGGTGTGGATACGGCAAGTTCTATTCCTCCTTTAGAAGCCGCTAAGATTGCAAAGCAATATGGAATTCGTATTTACACCATTGGCGTTGGTAAGAAAGGGCCTGTTCCTTACCCGAATGACAGAGGGGGAATAGACATTCTTGAAGTTCCCATGGACGAAGCCCTTCTTGAGGAGCTTTCTACCTTAACGGACGGACATTATTTCCGAGCGACGGATCAACATGCACTAGAAGCCATTTATGATAAAATTAATCAGCTTGAGAAAACAAAGTCGAATGTCCGTACCTATGCTATTCGGAAACCCTTATATCAATACCCTTTAGGATTTGCTGTTGTTCTTTTATTCAGTTTATATGCCCTCGGGCTTTATAGGAGAATGACCTATGGAGCTTAATAACTTTCATTTCGAAACCCCACTCTGGCTCTGGGGACTTTTCTTCATTCCTTCGATATGGATGCTTTCTCGATTTTTTACTCAAAAACAGATGAATTTCTCTCGGTTAGAAACATTTATAGATAAAGATCTGCTGCCACACTTGCTCATCAACGGCGGTAAGGGAAACATTTCTTTCTGGAAGATTCTGTTAGCATGGTCCGTTCTATGGGCCTTATTAATCTCTGCGTTGGCAGGGCCTCGGTGGGATTATCACGACATTGAAACTTTTACCCCTGATCAAAGTCTATGTATTCTTTTAGATGTCTCCCAATCCATGGATGCGCAAGATGTAAAACCATCTCGCATAATAAGGGCTCGCCAAATTATTGAGGATATTTTAAATTTGGCTCAAGGAGTAAAAATAAGCTTAATCGTTTTTGCCGCTGATCCTCATATGATTACCCCCTTAACCGATGACATGGACATGATTCGCAACTTTCTACCCTCTCTAGGAACAGACCTCGTCCATGTTCAAGGGAGCAGACTTTCTCCTGCTATTCTCATGGCATCTCGTTTGCTAGAGATTTCCTCAGGACATAACAAATCTATTCTTGTAATCTCTGACGGCGGATTTGAAGATGAAAATGCCATCGCTCAGGCCCATAAGTTAGCTCAACAGGGGATAAGGATGTATGTCATGGGCATTGGGACGGAGGAAGGTTCCCCCATTTATGATAAACAAGGGAATACCCTTAAAATGGAAGGCTCCACCATTCTATCAAAACTGGAAAAAGATAAACTCCGCGAACTCAGTCAAGCAGGAAAAGGGCAATATCTAGAAGCTCAGTATTCCGATGAACTAATCCAAAGGTTTTTAAACCAAATCAAAGAAAACTCAACCTCTCCAGAAAAAACCCTGCAAAAAGTTCGCCAATGGGAAGAACGATTTTATTTGCTTGTCCTTCCTGCAATGGCTCTTCTTCTCTTCTGGTTTCGGCGAGGGTTTGTTTTTTCTTTTCTACTCTTCATTTTTTTCCTTTCCGGCCAGCAAACAAGAGCTTCTCATTTTCAAGACTATTTTAAAAATGTAGACACACTTGCCAAAGAAGCTCTTGACCAAGGAAACTATGAGAAAGCATTAGAAATATTCAAGGACCCTTATCGCCAAGGTGTCGCCCAGTATAAAGCTGGCAACTTTGCTGAGGCAGAAAAATTATTCCAAGAATCACAACGTCCAGAAGTGGCAACGGACGCTCTTTATAATCTTGGAAACGCCCTTGCAAATCAACAAAAGTTAGAGCAAGCCGTTAGAGCTTATGAGAGAGTTCTTGAAAAGAATCCCGATCATATTAAAGCAAAACACAATTTAGAAATCGTGAAGAAATTGCTGGAGCAAGAGCAGAAGAAAGAGCAAGAGAAAAAAGAAGACGAAAAAAGCAAAGATAGTGAGAACCCTGATCAAAGTGATCAAAACAAGGAAAACTCAAAACCTGAAGATCAGCAAAAGTCAAAAGATCAAGATGCTCAAAAAAATGACAATTCCTCAGAAAAAAATGAGCCTGAAAAGGGTAATGAAGAGGATAAGGATCAAAACGACATTCCAGGTATCAAATCAAATGAAGAGAAAAACCAAGGAGATGAGCAAAAATCTTTAGCTAGCAATGGAGATGACAAAAAGAAACCGTCCGGTAAAAAAGCTGAACCTGAACAAGAAAAAAGGCCTTTTCCTCAAGAAGGCCCCATAAAAACCCAAGAAGATATAGATGCTGACCAATGGCTGGACCAGATGACAAATGACCAGAAGTCCTTTTTAAAAAACCAATTTTATATGGAATCTCAACAAAATGGTTCAAAGGAGGGAATAAAACCATGGTAAGAAGTCTACTGATTATGTTTTTCATAAGTATATTTCTCCCCATAGCTTCCTTTGCTGCGGAGTTTATAGCCAGCGTAGATCAGAATCAGATTAACGTTGGGAATAGTTTTATGTTGCAGTTAAAACTCTCAGGTGCTTCTTCAAAAGGCCACCCCGATATTTCTGAGCTTCAAGAAAATTTCATTGTTTTAGGAAAACAGCAACTTTCTAACACAACGATTATCAATGGGAATCTTTCAACAAGCATGAGTTGGCAATATAGGCTCACTCCTAAAAAAGAAGGGATATATAAAATTCCCTCCATCAAAATAGAGAGTTCTGAAGGCGTTCTTACAAGTCAGCCAATTTCTGTATCCGTGGAAAAAGGCTCAGGTCCTTCGAACCACGAAGATAAGGAGACTACCTTCTCGGCGAGCGTTAACAAGAGAACTCCTTATAAGAACGAGCCAGTCATTTATACAGTACGCCTCACAACACAAGAAACCCTCGTTAATGCTCAAGCGGGAGATTTTTCTCTCGAAGGTGCCATGATTAAACCCATTGGAAAACCGAAAATTTATGAACGTGTGGAAAATGGCATCCCCAATAACATAATTGAATTAAAATACATTATAACACCTCTAAAGTCAGGTTCAGTTAGAATCCCTGGTTTTCTTATCCAGGGGCAAAAAGTAGTTCAAGATAAAAGTCCCTTTGACTCAGTATTTGGTCGTGGAGGAGATCCTTTTGATATTTTGAGAAGATTGCAGAACCTCGGCACAGAACGGTTAGAACCTTTTTCTCTGACAAGTAATGAGGTTGTATTAGACGTTAAGGCTCCCCCTCAAAACCGTTCTTCTTGGCTCCCCGCTGAATCCCTTAAAATTTCAGAAAGCCTTCCTGAGAATCAATCCTTTAAAGTAGGGGAACCCTTTACACGAAGCTTTACAATTGTAGGGGAAGGCATCGCAGCAAACCAACTTCCAAGCCTAAAAGATCAACAAGGTAAAGGAGCTCCTGTAAAAATCTATGGGGATAAGCCTACAACAGAAGATAGCTTTAAAAAGAATACACTCACCAGCTGGCGTGAAGAAAGTTATACGCTTGTTCCTCAGCAACCTGGGAAATTAACTCTTCCTGAAATTTCTGTACCGTGGTGGAATACAAAGGAAAACAAACTTGCTTATGCAACCCTCCCAGAGAGAACTTTAGAGATAGCTCCGGGAGCCCAAACACCACCAGCCTCTCCCCCACTCCCTCAATCGATAACACCTGAAAAAGCGGAAGAGAAAATCCAAACCCCTCCTCCCACTGAAACTTCTCAGGAGGCTAGCCATGTCAATCATATACTTTATGGAATTATTGGAGCCCTCATCTTCTTGCTTTCATTTACCTTTTTATGGATTTTTAAACTTAAGAAGGGAAGATCTCATCGAGAAATCACAATGGATAAAAAAGAGCCTACCCTGACTGATAAGATAGCTAAAAGACCAGCTTCTGATTTAAGCAATCAAGAACTTCTTAACATGAAGACACCAGAGGAAGTATATCACTTCTTACAAGCTTACGGACAGTCTCATTGGGGGGCTCCTCAAAATGCGTCACTGGAGATTCTATTAGGGTCTGCAAAAAATAAGTTTTCTTATCTTTCTCAAGAAGACATTGAGTTTGTAATAAAGAATTTACATAACGCCCTCTATGGGGACAAAGATATCCCTCTTGAAGAGGTAAAAAAAAGGTGTCTCAATTTGATATTGGCTATGAAAAAGAAAGAAAAAAAAGGACGAGTGAAAACAAAAAATCTGCCTGATTTAAACCCTACCTAAGGGAATAGAGCATATACGGCCATCCCATCGGACAATTAAAATGCTAATGAGTTCACTTCTAACACAAAAAAATCTAGAGCTTGACCAACCCCATGGAGCTCGCTAGGGTCTTTATTCAGATTAGTAATGAATTTATCCAATGAAAACAGACTTTCAAACAATCATTTTAAGACTTCAAGAATTCTGGTCTCAGAAGGGATGCGTTATTTTGCAACCCTATGATGCAGAAGTCGGTGCAGGAACATTTCATCCCGCAACAACATTAAAGGCTTTAGGGCAAAAACCTTGGCGAGCGGCTTATGTGCAACCCTCTCGGAGACCTGCTGACGGACGGTATGGAGAAAATCCGAACCGCCTCTACCGCCATCACCAATATCAAGTTGTTTTAAAGCCCTCCCCTCATAATGTTCAGGACATTTATCTGGACAGTTTGAAATATATCGGTATGGATCCTAATCTTCATGATATTCGTTTTGTGGAAGATGATTGGGAAAGTCCGACCTTAGGAGCATCCGGTTTGGGATGGGAGGTATGGGCTGGCGGTCAAGAAATCACCCAATTTACCTATTTTCAGCAAATTGGGGGATTTCCTTGTTCTCCTGTTTCAGCCGAATTAACTTATGGTCTTGAGCGGCTTATCATGACATTACAAGGGATAGAGAACGTCTACGACCTAACTTGGAATGATCCAAAAGGAGAATTTCCAATGTCTTATGGGGATGTGGCCCTTCAAATGGAACAAGAATTTTCCGCCTTTAGTTTTGAACATTTAGATGCATCTATGGTTTTCCGTCACTTTGAAGACGCAGAAGCCATGTGTCATCACCTCGTGAGCCATAAACTTGTTCTCCCAGCCTATGAGTATTGCTTAAAGGCTAGTCACCTTTTTAATCTATTAGATGCACGTGGTGTTTTAAGTGTTACTGAACGGGCAAATTATATTGGACGTGTCAGGTCTCTCGCTCGCCAGTGTTGCGAGCTTTGGATGGAGAATTCTCATGGCTGAATGGCTCTTTGAAATTTTCTCTGAGGAAATCCCTTCTCGCATGCAAAAGGGCGCTCAGGAGCAGCTTAAAGCTCTTGCAGAAACATACCTTCAACAAGAAAAGCTATCCTTTAAAGACATTTATACATTTATTACGCCGCGTAGACTTGTTTTGGTGGTGGAAGGTCTTCCTCTAAACACAGAAGAAAAATGGGAGGAGAAAAAAGGACCTCGGATTGATGCCCCTCAAATGGCTATAGACGGATTTTTAAAAACAACGGGTGTTCGTCGCGACGAGTGTCAAGTGAGGGATACACCAAAAGGGCAGTTTTTATTTGTTGTGCAGAAGGACCCCGGCCGCCCCACAGCCGATGTGCTGGCCCAAATTGCTCCTCTGTTTCTCGAGAAATTTCGCTGGGCAAAATCAATGCGTTGGGGAAGCCTTTCCACACCGTGGGTTCGTCCTATCCGCGGGCTTCTTTGTCTTTTTAACGGAAACGTTGTTCCTTTTTCCTATGCAGGTATCACCACTTCAAACACAACTCATGGCCATCGTTTTTTAGCCCCGCAGCCCTTTTCTGTAGATAGCTTTAAGGATTATCAAAAAAAACTCCGTGACCATTTTGTTATCTTAGATTGGCAAGAGCGCCGAGATCTCATTCAAAGAGAGGTTAGCCGTATTGCTCAAGACTTGACCCCGGCTCAAGATGACGAGCTTCTTGATGAAGTTGCAGGACTTACTGAGTGGCCTATAGCTTTAAAAGGAAGCATAGATGAACATTTTATGAAACTTCCTCTTGAAGTGATAACAACGCCGATGCGAGTGCATCAACGTTACTTTCCTCTTTTTAACTCTCAAGGGGATCTTGCACCCTTTTTTGGCGTTATCGCTAATACACAAGCAACAGATGGCGGAAAAACAATCCTTACGGGAAATGAACGTGTTTTGAGGGCGCGTTTAGCTGATGCTCAGTTTTTTTGGCAACAAGATCAAAAGCACCCTCTCGAACACTTTAATATCTCCTTAAAAACAAGGCTCTTTCATCAACATTTAGGCAGTCTCTTTGATAAGGTTGTACGCTTGGAGAAACTGTGTGGTCGGATCGCAGCAAAAATAGGGGCGGATGAGAAAGTCGTAAAACGAGCAGCCTTATTATCTAAAGCTGATCTTGCAAGCCAGATGGTTGGAGAATTCCCCGAACTCCAAGGAATCATGGGCCGTTATTATGCACAGGCTCAAGGTGAAACCCCTGAGGTTTTCCAAGCTATCGAAGAACATTATTGGCCTCGAGTTTCGGGAGGCCCTATTCCTGATGCGGTTTCCAGCCTCATTCTTGCCATCGCAGACCGGCTAGATACGCTCATTGGATTTTTTACAATTGGTATTACCCCGTCCGGATCGAAAGATCCCTTTGCCTTACGTCGAGCAGGCTTAAGCCTCATAGCCTTGTCCCTTAACCCCCACTTTAGTCTATCTATAGATGAAGCTCTTGGGTGGGCTTATGATATGTACCCTTGGTCTGAATTGACACCACCTACCTTAAAAAGTAAAGAAAAGGCCGTTTCAGATCTTTGGCAATTTCTCCTCGAACGTCTTAAGTTTACCCTCCGTGATGGACAAGGTAGCCCTTACGACCACGTTGATGCTGTTTTAGCCGTTGCTCGAGAAAACCCTACATTTTCTGACCTTGCCTTACGCGTAAGAGCCTTAGATCAACTTATGGATAGAGAAGATGGCCAAAATCTTCTGAAAGCTTATAAAAGAGCTTCAAATATATTAAGAATTGAAGAAGAAAAAGATAAGAAGCAGTATGAGGGTTATGTCCTTGAAAACAATTTAACCGATTCAGAAGAAAAAGATCTTTTTGAACATTTATCAGAAAACTCCCCAAAAATTCAGGATCTTGTCAAAAAAGGTAATTTTGTCCAAGCCGTTCAAGATTTGGCAAAGTTCAGGCCTTATGTAGATCGTTTCTTTGATAAAATTATTGTAAATACAAAGGAAGAAAAAATACGTATAAATCGTCTTAATATTCTTGCTTTTCTTAGAAAAACATTGCATCAAGTAGCAGACTTTTCAAAAATTGAGGGTTAGTTTAAAGAGGAGACGTATATGATTTCAGAAGATCTTAAAGAAAAGCTCATTAGGCTTGCAAAAGAAGCTCAAGAGAAATCTTATGCTCCTTACTCAAATTTTCCTGTAGGAGCTGCTTTGATTACAGAAGATGGTGATTTTTTTACAGGCTGTAACGTCGAAAATATCTCTTACGGACTCACTAATTGTGGAGAGAGAACGGCCATTTTTAAAATGATCTCAGAAAAAGGACCGCAAGCAAAAATTAAAGCTCTTGCTGTCACAACAAAAGCAGATATCCCCTGTACACCCTGTGGGGCATGCCGCCAAGTTATTCAAGAATTCAGCCTGCCGGATTTAGTCGTCATTTATAAGGGCTCGAATGATTATGTTGTTATGCCAATGAGCCAACATTTACCAGGTGCCTTTACAGAATTTGTAGCTGTTAATCAGGATGGATCTTCCAAACGCATCCAAACAGGCACATAAGGCTTTAGACGAGCCTGTCCGCATAAGAGCTCCCCTTGCGCTTTTAAGGCCTCTATTCGAAGATGGGCCATGCCTTGATGCTCCTTATGAGAGCGCAGTTCACCAACAGAATTTTCATTTTGCAGAATTTCCGTGCCCTCTTGAGGTGGATCTCCCTCTATATTTACGGGAAACAAACGCTTACGGACAAGACCGCGGTATTTTGTACGCGCCGTTAGTTCCTGCCCCATATAACATCCCTTCGTCCAACTTATTGCATTAAGTTCATCCAAACCACATTCTAAGGGAATAGACTTTTCAGGGATCAAATCTATGCCCCCTTCAGGAATTCCAAGCTTCAACCGATGAACATCATAGTCCTTAGGAGTTACAATCTGAAACTTCCATGAAAAATCTGTTCCAATAAAACGAGCTCCCAATGCCAATAGACGCGGGTCTATAAAAAAGCACTCTCTCAAATTACCTGGTTCTTCTTTAAGATCGAGTTGAGCTGCCACATCTTCTCCCCAGAAGGCATACACTTGTAAATCAGGGCGAAGATTAAGCGTCACCTTTGAACGTAATTTATAAAGCCTCAGTTTTTTTAACAGGTCTCCTAAGCGAGAGGCTTCCGCATCCAAAAGATAGGAGTCCTCACTTTCGATAATAAAAAAATCAAAAAGGAATCTGCCTTGAGGCGAAAGAAGGGTGGTATAAATCGCATGATGAGGGGTGACAAGGTTAATGTCATTCGTAATGAGCCCTTGCAGAAAAGTGGCTTTGTCTTCTCCTTTAATTTCTAAAACTCCCCGTTGGGAAAGAATGCTAACATACATGAACGCCTCACTTTCCCCCTTAGTAAAGGATAAAGCTTACTCTTTTTCAAAGGTAAGCTTTTAAATTTACGAATAACACTTTTCTAAAAACATTATAAAGGTGATATCCAAGTTAATATCCTATATTCTGTTATATGTTCTCTATAAAAAGACAGAATTACACCATGCACCGCCTCAATCATCAGCTACTGTTTATACCAATTTTATGTTCATTGGCAACATTGGCACTGAGTGCCGCTTCCATTTACTTGCCATCCTTACCCTCAATTGGGCTAACTTTAGGCGTAGAGAAAGGATTTGTCCAATGGACACTTACAACTTTTTTTGTAGGATCTTTCTTTGGGAGTTTGGTCTTAGGGCCTCTCTCCGATCGACTTGGACGTGTTATCGTTGTAAAATTAGGCCTTCTTGTCTTTATCGCTGCCAGTTATATGTGTGCTGTATCTCAGAGCATCTTTGATCTTGAATATGGACGTTTTGTGCAGGGATTCGCCGCAAGTGCTGGTTTATTAGCCTCAAGGGCTATAGGTCGAGATCTATTTGAAGGTGTAAATCTTACACGTTTTTCAGCACTTTTAATCTTAGTGATTTCTCTTTCTAGGAATCTTGCAATTCCTTTAGGGGGAATTATAGATCATTATTTTGGGTGGAGAGTTATTTTTTATTTTCTCATATACATCGCAATCGCTATTCTCATTTTGGTGTGGTTATGGTTGCCCGAAACGCGCATTAACACAGATAAAGCTCCTGTCCCTGTCTCCTTTTTTAGTCATTACAGCGTGCTATTTAAGACTCCTTATTTCATTATGTTATGTTGTATTATGGGTATTCAACTTGCAATTTTTTATTGTTACTTATCTTTATCCCCTTTCATCTTTATAACTCTTTTTGAATGGCCAACAACAGAGTATGCATACCTTGGCTTTGTAAATGCTACAGGGACACTCCTTGGCTTTTTTCTCACTCAATTTTTTGCAAATCGATATTCTCAACTGAACGTTATTTTTACAAGTTGTCTTTTATATTTTTTAATAAGTGTTGTATATATAGGAACATATTTTTATATCCCTTTTAAACCTTATGTATTAATTCTGTTTTGTACTTTTTTCTTTTGCACATCTACTATAATCATTTCAAATGCAATGGCCGCTTCTTTACAAATTTTTCCTCATATTGCAGGCAATGCAGCCGCTATTATGAATGCAGTACAGTTTTCTCTTGCGATTCTCGGGAGTGGGATTTCTAGTTACCTTCCTAACTCTCCTTTAGCTTTAGGAACAGCTATAGGTGGGTTGAGCCTCGCAAGTTTAATAATTGCATTTTATGTTAAAAAACACGCATCGTGTTAATACGACGCGAATATCCTTTTTTCTTTCAGACAAGAATTTTCTTTGTTATCTACATCCCTTATCAGCTGCACTTCACTTAATACAAAATTTAGACCTTCAAAAGAGAAGGTCTTGCCCTTTTCCTCAAAAACCAAGTACTTTACTTTCTATATAATGACTAAATGTATATGAGGATAAGATGGCTGGGCACTCACAGTTTAAAAATATTATGTATCGAAAAGGGGCACAAGATGCCAAACGCGCTAAGGTTTTTACAAAGATCATTCGAGAGCTGACAACGTCCGCTCGCATAAATCCTGATCCGGAAGCAAACCCTCGTCTTCGCCAAGCCATTATTGCCGCAAGAGGCGCAAATATGCCTAAGGATACGATGGAAAGAGCCATCAAAAGAGGAGCTGGAGGAGAAGATGCAACTGACTATGTGGAAGTGCGGTATGAAGGATATGGGCCTGCAGGTGTGGCTGTCATTGTAGAAGCTCTTACAGACAATCGGAATCGAACGGCTGCAGAAGTGAGAGCAGCGTTTACGAAATATGGCGGAAATTTGGGGGAAACGAATAGTGTAAGCTTTATGTTTAATCGCATAGGCGTTATTCGTTACCCCAAGGATAAAATTAATTTTGAAGCTCTTTTTGATGCCTCACTCGAGGCTGGAGCGCAGAATATTGAAGAGGCAGACAAGGGATATGAAATAGAATCAACTCTTGAAGATTTCTCTACCGTACGTGACTCATTGTTTACGAAGTTTGGTGATCCTGAAAGTACGGAGCTCATTTGGAAACCTCAAACAACAACCCCTGTAGATGAAGAAAGAGCCGCCTCTTTGATGAAGCTTATTGATATTTTAGAAGATAACGACGATGTCCAATCTGTCTTTGCGAACTTTGAAGTTTCGGATGAAGTCATGGAAAAACTGGCGAGTGGAAAATAATGCAGGCTTCGACGCGTATCTTAGGGTTAGACCCTGGACTTCGCGTTACGGGGTGGGGTCTTATTGATGTATTAGGTTCACATCTTTCGCATGTCGCTCATGGAATAGTGATGTCGAATGATAAAGAAGATCTTCCCTCTCGCCTCGTAAGCTTATACACTCAGCTCGTTGACATAATTCAATGTTATTCCCCTCAAGAAGCAGCTGTGGAGGAGACCTTCGTGAACCAAAACCCTCTATCTGCCCTTAAACTTGGGATTGCCCGCGGGGTGGTTCTGTTGGCTCCAGCCCAAGCGGGGCTCATTGTTGGGGAGTATTCAGCTAACAAAGTCAAAAAGAGTGTCGTGGGCGTTGGACATGCAGATAAAACGCAGGTTGCTATGATGGTTGGGCGTCTTTTGCCTGCAAGTGGTGGTGTTACTAAAGATGCAGCTGATGCTTTAGCGGTTGCCATTTGCCATGCTCATCATCGCACTTTTCAGCACAAAATAAGGATGGTTCAATGATTGCAAAGCTCACAGGATTAATTGATACCATTGGAGATACCTTTCTTATTTTAGATGTGAGTGGCGTAGGGTATTTGGTATCATGTTCAAGTCGCACATTAAGTTTGGCAGGAGTAACAGGAGAAAAAGTTACTCTTTTCATTGAAACCGTCATGCGCGCAGAAAGTCTTCAACTTTATGGCTTTAATTCTCGAGAGGAACAAGATTGCTTTCGTCTTTTGATAACAATTCAAGGTGTGGGAATGCGCATGTCTCTCGCCCTTCTCTCTACCCTTTCACCTTCTGAAATCTATCAGGCTATTGCCTCGCAAGATAAATTAACTTTAACCCGTGCAGATGGGGTAGGACCCAAGCTTGCAAGCCGCATCGTAACAGAGCTCAAAGACAAAGTCCCTGCTGAGCTCGGTTTAGCGGCAAGCATTTATTCATTTCCATCCTCTCTCTCTCCCATGGTTGAAGAAGCTGTCTCAGCCCTTGTCAACTTAGGCTACCGCCGGATCGAGGCCGTATCTGCCGTAAGTAAGGCTCACCAACATATCGGTGAAAATGCAATCCTTAACGATCTGATCCGCCAAGGATTGAGCTTACTTTCTAGGAGTGGCTCATGACAACTTCCCTTCGCCTCTTATCTTCGGAAGAATCTATGGAGAACCCTGATACCTCTCTCCGCCCCCAACGTCTTGAAGATTTTGTTGGTCAAGCCCAAGCTCGGAAGAATTTAAAGGTTTTCATTGAAGCCGCTAAAACCCGGCAAGAAGCCATGGATCATGTCCTCTTTTATGGACCTCCAGGCCTAGGGAAAACAACCCTCTCTCAGATTATGGCCCGAGAGTTAGGAGTTGGATTTAGGTCAACATCTGGCCCTGTTATCGCGCGTGCCGGAGATCTAGCAGCTCTTCTCACTAATCTTCAACCCTATGATGTTCTTTTTATTGATGAAATTCACCGTTTGAATCCAACTGTGGAAGAGATCCTTTACCCTGCCATGGAAGATTACAAGCTAGATCTGATGATTGGTGAGGGGCCTGCAGCACGTTCCGTGCAAATTGACCTTCCCCCCTTTACACTTGTTGGAGCAACAACACGTTCTGGACTTATTTCTTCTCCCTTAAGGGATCGCTTTGGAATTCCTATTCGACTGATTTTCTATTCGCCTCAAGAACTTCAGGATGTTCTTTTAAGAGGTGCGCGCGTCCTTCAAGTGGGCATCTCACAAGACGGCGCCATGGAAATCGCACAGCGGTCTAGAGGCACCCCACGCATTGCCTTGCGCCTTCTCAGGCGTATCCGAGATTTTGTGGTGGTGGAAGGAGAGGCACAAATTACGGCAAAAGAAGCGGATCGAGCCCTTACCCATTTAGAAGTCGATACCCGTGGCCTTGATGCCATGGACCATCGCTATTTAAAGCATATTATTGAACATTTTGGGGGTGGTCCTGTGGGCCTTGAAACACTTGCTGCAGCCTTGGCCGAGCAAAAGGATACGCTTGAAGATGTAATTGAACCTTACCTTCTTCAACAAGGATATATCCAACGCACCCCTCGCGGCCGGATGCTAACACCACGGGCCTATGCTGCCTTGGGCCTCAAAGCTCCCTCTACAATTCAACCCATGCGCTTTGAGGAAAGGGATGAGTAAATATCATTCCGTTTCCTTTCGAGTCTATATGGAAGACACAGATGCAGGTGGTATTATGTATCATTCCAATTACTTAAAATTTGGTGAACGGGGACGCACAGACTCCTTGCGTGCTCTTGGAGGGAGTCTTTCTACTCTCCAAGAGAAAGGAATGTTACTCGTGGTAAGGTCTTGTCTCTTAAACTGCCTTGCGCCCGCCCACCTAAATGATGTATTAGAAGTCAGAACTCACTATAAAAAGCCTGGCCGTGCTAAGCTTGAGGTTTCCCAGGCTATTTTACGTGAGGATCAAATTATAGCAACTTTAGAGGTTGTTTTGGCTTGCATCAATCCAATCGGCAAGCCTATTAGATTAGACGTAACCTTTGCAAACAACTTATGGACCCACTTTGGAGGGATTTAAGAATGGATAAATTATCAACCTTACCTGACCTTGGCGGTGTTCAATCAGCTCCAGAAGGTATTGCTCACGACCTTTCCCTATGGGGTCTCTTCATATCAGCAGATTTTGTTGTCCAGGTCATTATGGTTGGCCTTCTTGTTGCTTCTTTCTGGTCATGGACAATCATATTTGGAAAGGCTATTCGCATTAAGGGACTCTTTTCAGATGCCAACCACTTTGAAGATTCTTTTTGGTCTGGAGGATCTCTCGATGTCCTTTATGAACGTATCGGCAATCGTCCGCGAGATCCCATGAGTGCTATCTTTGCAGCTGCCATGAGAGAATGGAAAAGAGTAAGTGGAAGTGGACGCACTTCCACAACTCTTCCTGAGCGAATTGAGCGAGCGATGCAAGTAACCCTCAGTCGAGAGATGGACAAGCTAGAACGCCATATGGGCTTTTTAGCCTCCCTTGGCTCAACAGCAACGTTTATTGGCCTTCTAGGAACGGTTTGGGGAATTATGAACAGTTTTCAATCCATTGCTGCCTCTCAAAATACAAGTCTTGCTGTTGTTGCCCCTGGTATTGCAGAAGCTCTCTTTGCAACAGCAATTGGTCTTGTCGCTGCCATCCCTGCTGTTGTGGCATACCAAAAACTCTCTCTCGAGCTAAACCGTTATGAAAATCGCCTTGAATCGTTTTCCAACGAATTCGGGGCTATTATTTCACGTCAATTAGAGGAAGCACACTGAGATGGCATTTTCTGTAGGATCTACAAAAAAGATGGGAAAACGCCGCAAAGCTCATCTTGTGGCGGAAATCAACGTCACCCCCATGGTAGATGTTATGCTCGTCTTACTCGTCATTTTTATGATAACGGCACCCTTACTAACTGTGGGAATCCCCGTGGACTTACCCAAAACAAAAGCGTCTGTCATGAATGAGAAAGATGACCCTTTAACTGTAACCGTAGATGAGAAAGGGCTTCTCTATCTTCAAGAAACCGTCATTGAGCTCTCTGCTCTTGTTCCTCGTCTGATTGCTATAACGGATTCTAATCCAGAAGCTCGAATTTATGTGAGAGGGGATAAGAGCATTGCCTATGGACAAGTCATGGAAGTGATGGGAGCCTTGAATTCAGCTGGCTTTAAGAAAGTAGCCCTTATTTCCGAACTTCCAAAAAGCCCCTCTCCTGCAACCTCTCCGGTAAAAGAGAGAAAGTAAATTCATGGGTAAAGGTGCAATCCTTTCAGGTCTGTTGCACGGCATTGTCGTCCTGTTGCTTCTCATAGGATTACCTGCTTTGTTACGTAAAGAACTTGAGCCTCCTCCCATCATTCCTATTGATATTGTGGACATCTCCGATATCACTCAAGCTCCAGACCTCAAGGTTAAGCCAAAGGAAAACGGTCCAAAAGAAGAGCCTAAAGAAAAACCAAAACCACCAAAACCCATTCCTAAGGTTGAGAATGAGCCCGAACCTGAACCTGAAAAAAAGCCTGAGCCTGAGCCTGAGCCAGAACCAGAGTCCAAGATCGTTGAACCAGAGCTTACGATGGATGATTTGCTAGCCCCTATCGAGGAAGAAAAACCTAAAGAAAAACCGAAGGAAAAGCCAAAAGAGAAAAAGAAGGATACGCCTAAAAAGAAACCAAAGCCGAAAAATGATTTTAATAAGCTTCTGATTAACATTGAAAAAATAGAATCTTCCGCAGAGGGCCCAACCCAACCAGAACAAGATGAAAGCTCAACAGCTGATCATGCTGCAAATACAATTGGGAAGCTTTCCGTTACTGAACTTGATTTAATTCGTCGCCAACTTGCAGCTTGTTGGAATGTTCCTGCAGGAGCTCGAGATGCTAAAGATCTTTATGTTGATCTTCAAATCGAGATGAATCCAGACGCAACTGTTCGAACGGCCATTGTAAAAGGATCCAGCGGAAATAGCTCTTATTCACGTGCTGCTGAAAGTGCGGCGCTTCGAGCTGTTAAAAATCCTAAGTGCAGCCCCCTCAAACTCCCTCTCGATCGTTATGAGCAATGGAAAATTATCACCATTCGTTTTGACCCACAGCATATTCTTTAGAAAACAGCATTAAATAAGAAATGAAGTCAAAACGTTCGCGCTATATCTGCCCTAAAGAGACTCTTAGGTCAGGCGTTAAGGTATAGGTCTGTTTAAGCGCAAGAGTGGCAATTGAATTTTCAGCCCACACCTTAACCATAATTTCAGTTTTTCCCGGTGGGGCTTTTTTAAGGAGCTGAATAAAGGTGCGTACTTGTTCTTCTGAGTTTAGAGAAAAGGTAAGAGTACTTCCCTCTGTCGCTTTTTCTAAACTCTCAACATCTTGGCATGTAAGACGGAGAGTTTCATTGGAGAATTGAGCAGAAACAGTCACAAGAAGAGCCGTTCCAGGCTCCAGCATGTCTCGATATTGGCTCAAAAGTTCAGAAAAAATCGTAACTTCAAACATCCCCGTGGGGTCAGAAAGTTGGATAAATGCGTATCTTTGTCCGTTTTTGGTTGCTCGCTCTTGTTTCGTAATCACAATTCCAGCTAATCGAAACGTTTGCCCTTCTCGACCATTCCGCGCCTTCTCAAACAAATCAGCAGCAAAAATAGCCCCCACCCCCTTCAGAGACGTGCCATAAGCATCTAAAGGATGAGCCGCAAGATAAAATCCTACAGCAGCAAACTCATGCCGAAGTTTCTCGAGAGGGAGCCAATCATTAACAGAAGTCAGCTTTGGTCGGGTTACTTCTAATCCAAAAAGACTGGGAGGACGTTTATCCTCATTTCCATAACGGAGTAAAATCTCAAGATTTTCCATCAATTGACATCGATTGGGAGAAAGGCTGTCAAAAGCACCTGCTGTAATCAGATTTTCCATCTGGCGTTTATTAATAACCCGACTGTCCACCCGCTCAACAAAATCAAAAACATCCTTAAAAAGTCCATTTTTTTTTCGCTCAGCAACAACCGCGTCCATCGCTACTGCCCCCACATTTTTAAGGGCTGCGAGAGCATAGCGGATAGCCTCTCCTTCCACCTTAAAACCAGACAGAGATTGATTAACATCCGGAGGCAAAAGCTCAATTCCTAAGCGTTTTACCTCACGCGCAAAAAAAGTGAGTTTATCCGTATTATGAAGTTCATGGGTCATGAGCGCCGCCATGTACTCTATGGGATAATGGGTTTTTAAATATGCTGTTTGGTATGTGATGAGAGCATAGGCTGCTGCATGGGCCTTAGGAAATGCGTAACTCGCAAATTTTTCAATTTGGTCAAAAAGGATCTTAGCAGTTGCTGGCGACCCTCCGAGACGATCAAGAATACCATCAATAAATCGCTTTCGTTGAGCATCCATTTCTGATTTAATCTTTTTTCCCATCGCTCGACGCAATACATCAGCACCTCCCAGCGTATATCCTGCAAGATCTCGTGCAATTCGAAGAACATGTTCTTGATAAACAATAACCCCATGAGTTTCCTTTAAAATGGGTTCAAGCTCCGGGTAAAGGTAGGTCACTTTTTCTTCCCCATGACGACAAGCAATATAGCGAGGAATGTCGTCCATAGGACCAGGACGATAGAGGGCTCCAAGGGCAATAATTTCTTCAAATCGGTCCGGCTTAAGTTTTCGAACCACATCGGTCATTCCCCCACTTTCCACCTGGAAAATGCCAATGGTTTCAGCTCGCCTTAAAAGATCAAACGTTTTATCATCATCAAGGGGAAGTGCAGAAATATCCAATTCAATATTGCGCTCTTTTAAATATTCAATCGTCTGCTGAATAACGGTGAGAGTCTTTAGTCCTAAAAAGTCAAACTTCACGAGTCCTGCTTGTTCTACAAATTTCATATTAAATTGAGTTGCAGGTAAGGGAGAACGAGAGTCGTAATAAAGGGGAACAAGCTCATGAAGGGGACGATCACCAATTACAACCCCAGCAGCATGGGTAGAAGCGTGACGATAAAGTCCTTCTAGCTGTTGAGCAATTTTAATAAGATGTTTAACTTCTGCCTCTCGTTCAACCATTTGCTTGAGTTGCGGTTCAATTTCAAGGGCTCCTTCAATTGTTACGGGATTTGCAGGATTATTGGGAATAAGCTTACAAATCCGATCGACTTGCCCATAAGGCATCTGAAGAACCCGCCCTACATCTCTCAAAACCGCCCGCGCCTGGAGTTTTCCAAAGGTAATGATTTGCGCAACCCGATCCGCTCCATATTTATCACGAACATAACGAATGACTTCATCTCGTCGTTCTTGGCAAAAATCAATATCAAAGTCGGGCATGCTGACCCGCTCTGGATTTAAAAACCGTTCAAAAACAAGACCAAAACGAAGAGGATCGAGGTCTGTAATCGTTAAAGACCACGCGACTACTGAGCCCGCACCGGATCCTCTACCCGGACCTACGGGTATACGTTCGGACTTTGCCCACTTAATAAAGTCTGCAACAATGAGAAAGTAACCTGAGTATTTCATCTCCTCAATAACGCCCAACTCATATTCGAGCTGTTTAAAATACTTTTCTCGAACTTCCGACTTTATTTTTTCATCCATCCCTAATGTAAACACATATCGACGTAAGCGCTCTTCAAGGCCAGAGCTTGCTTGCTTTCGAAGTTCTTGTTCTTCTCCTTCACAGGGAAAGGAGGGTAAAATGGGATCTATCGGTGTAAGTAGAAAACTACACCTTTGGGCAATAACACGGGTATTAGCAATAGCTTCAGGAAGATCAGCAAAGAGCACCTCCATCTCTTCAGAAGATTTAAAGCAATGATCAGGGGAGAGGCGTCTTCGTTCTTTTTCATTCACATATGTACCTTCCGCAATACATAAAAGAGCATCATGCGCTTCAAAAGCAGCGGGCTCGGGGAAAAATGCCTCATTTGTTGCCACAAGAGGAAGATTGTGTGCATAAGCTAGATCGATCAACTTTTCCTCAATAATTTCTTCCTGAGCCGTCTGTGTCCCCTGACGAGAAACTTCAATATACAGGCGATCCCCAAAGAAAGTTTGAAGACTATTTAAGTACTCTTTTACATCCAGGCCTCGGGCTAAACCCTGAGCAAGTCTCCCTTGGAAACTTCCCGTCAAGGCAATCAATCCTTCTGTCCAAGGTTTAAGTTCGTCAAAACCAATTTGAGGAGTTTCACCCTCTTTATTCCTTAAATAGGTATGAGAAACAATCTTTAAGAGATTTTGATAACCCTTTTTATTTTGAACAAGAAGCACAAGCGTATCTGTTCCCTTTCTGCGATCAGAATGCTCAGCTCGTATCTGAATTTGACATCCAATAATAGGTTGAATACCGGCCTCTCGAGCAACTAAAGAAAACTCCAATGCTCCAAAAAGGTTACCCGTATCTGTCATGGCTACAGCAGGCATACGGTGCTTTTGAGCAAGCGAAATCAGCTTTTTAACAGGGATTGCACCTTCTAATAAAGAATAGTCTGTATGAACCCGTAAATGCACAAACATGAAGACCTCACTCGTTCTCTTTATACACCAGAATGAAACAATGAAAAGAACGTTCTCTTAGGAATATTAAAGATTAAACATGACGGGGACTATTGAGCCCTTCTTGAAGCCATTTTACGGCAGCCTTATAATCCTGATGTTCTTCAAGCTCAAGTGAAGCTAATAGACGATAAGCTTCAGATGTAGGATTTTGGGCTAAGAGTGTGGACAAATGGGCACGAGCTTCCCCCCACAACTTAGCCTTAATTGCTATACTTGAAAGTAGAGTAAGACTCTCATTATGGCTAGGATTATTCTTTACCAATTTACAAACAACTTGAAAAGCATCTATAGCACTCTGGGGCATTATTATTGTTAAATATAGTTCACCCAGCTTTTGTGTAGGGCTTAAATTCCAAGTCGCCTCTATAGCACTTAAGGCATAAGATTTGTGTCCCTTATCAAAAAGAAGCTGAGCAAAAACTTCTGTTGCCTCATATAAACTGGGATCCAAATAATGAGATTGTCTTAAAAGACTCTCCTTTTGTGCTTCTGACGTTTTGGATTGCATAGCTTCTTGAAATTGGAAATAGGCTAACTGTTTTTTACTTTGAGCTGTCGTAAAATAACCCAAATCTTCTAAACGTAAAACAAGGTTACTTGCCTTTTTAAAATTCTTTTGTTCCCTACTTATCGTAAGAAGTTGCTTAAGAACCCAAGGCGACTTTGGGAGAAGCTTTTCTGTATGTTGTAAAAGCCCATAAGCTGATTTAATATCGTCACGATGCAAGGCTGCACGGATTTGCCCTTTAAGTCCTAAAAAAGCAGTTGATGGTTTATTTACCAACTCTAGAAAGCATTTCTCAGCCTCAAGATGCTTTTCTGCTTTTTCGAATGTAATTCCAGATATCCACAAGAAAAGAGGGTTTGTCGAAAGACGCCGTGCAGCCTTTTTTTGATGAGATAGCGCATCGAAGAAAAGTTCCGCCTCATATGAAGATAACAACTCTACAAGCTCATGTTTTGCTGTCAGGAGTTTAGCTTTCTTTATAGAAGATAGCCACCGGAAGGGTATACCTAAAAACCAAGAAAGAACACGAATGCAAAAAAAGAGAGAAAAAAAGAAAAAAACACAGATAAGAAACCCTAAAGCAAGCGAAAGTTGAAGTTCGTAACCTAACCAGACAATTTCCATTTGACCTGGGTCTTGGAGAAACCAAAGTCCCATACCCGCAGCAAACATAATGAGAAGGAGGAAGACTAAAATCCATTTCATGGGCCTTATCCTCCCATCAACTCTAAGTAAAAATTCTTTGTAATCGTTTCAACGGCTTGACGATTTTGTGCAGCTTGTTTCCAAGAGACTAACCGAGCTTTTTCAGAGGGAGGAAGTTTTTCAAAAACCTGCAGCGCTTTTTGAATATCGTGTTCTCGCAATGCTACTTGAACATCTTTGAGATGGCTAAGAATGTATCCACCCTTTTCATCCAATTTTCGAACTTGAACCAGAGAAATTACTGTTTTTAGAAAGCGCTCCCAAAGTGTTAATATTTCAGGTGACGCAGGAAGAATTAACATTGCCTCAAGCTGGGGATAAGTCTTACATTCTTTAAGAGGAACCAGAGGAGTAACAAGTATTTTTGCCCAAGGTTCTGGGTTTTTCAGTAAAAAAGCAATAAGCTTTGCTAAAGGAACAAAACCCTCTAACACACCTTTTAAAAGCTCAAGCGTTATAAGTTTGTGAGGAATTTCTATACCTTGCTGCTGTTGAACAGTCTTCTGTTCCAATGCCGTAATACGATCGGCAAAAACGGATACTTCATTTTGAATCGTAATTGTTTTTTCTTCCAGTTTTTTTTCTATTTTTTCCTCCTTTTCCTCCTTTTGTTCTTTCTTTTCACTTTGCTCTGGGGCAATTGCTGCAAGGGCAATTTCATGCTTAACCACCTTTTTTTCTGTATGCCTTTTCCAAATAAGAATTATGGCTAGAAAAAGAATAATAAAGAACATTATAAAGACAAAAAAATTTTTCAAAAACTCAGGTGACTTAAGCCTTTGACGCCACAAAGCAAGACTAAACTTTTTAGCATTTTTCATCAAAATACTCCATTAAACTCTGTGCCGTGGGTTTCGAACTTATCCACTTTTCTTTCCATTGAAGTTCCGAAGCTTTTGAAGCTACGTTCTTGCTTAAGCATAAGGCCCTCATGTGGCAAGCTGACTTTTCCAATGTATATTTTTTCAATACCTTAACAAAAAGTGTAACCGTATGGGGAGAAAAAAAAATGACGTGGGAAATTTCATGATTTTTGAGGTGAGTTTGAAGAGAAAGAGGCAGAGTATTTACTTCTTCTGTATAATACACAATTCGTCTCTCCGCTTTAAATCCATGGGCTTGTAAGATTTCAACAATATTCTCATGTATTATTGTACCCGAAAGATGCCAAAAAATACCCTCACTCGGTCTGGCCGTATTAAGGATAAGCTTGATCAGGTCTTTGCTAGTACCAGATGCATTAACAACATGAAAAAATCCCATATCTCTAGCAAGCTGCGCTGTCTCGTCACCAATAGCATAAAGAGGTAATTTTTTGAATTTGTTATATTTTTCAATTGCCCGAAGCGCATTTTTACTGGTAATAATCACGGCTTGTGGATCTTCTATAGGAAGAAGAGGAAGAAACCGAGGTTGGAAAAGAGGGTAGAGATAGTATTGTATCCCCTTCCGTTCCAAAATTTTGGCAAGAGGGTAAGCATCTATCAAAGGACGCGTTAATAGGACGCGGCGCATGTTTTTTCCCGAAGATACCGGGCGGCTTCTATCCCAACATGTTCTGCTTGTAAGGAAGGACCCTTATGGAAAATAAAGCTCATGTTCTGACCTTGGGGTTCGCTTATCATACCTTTCAAAAAAAGTTCTCCATCCTTTATATATGCATAAGCTGCAAGGGGTGTTCGACAGGATCCATTTAAGGCTTTCATAAAGGCCCGTTCCGCAGTAACAGCTTGAAAAGTCTGCTCGTGATTTAAAGGAAATAACAGATCAAGAAGATCTCGATCGTTTACCCGACATTGGATACCAATCGCTCCTTGAGCCACAGCGGGAAGACACATATCCAACGGCAGGATTTGAGTTGCCTTCTCCAATAAACCTAAACGTTTTAACCCAGCCACAGCTAAGAGCGTTACATCTATTTCTCCATTTTGAATCTTTTGAAGGCGAGTCGGAACGTTTCCTCTCAAAGACGTCACCTGAAACTGTGGATGATTATGCAGAACATAGGCCTGTCTGCGCAAAGATGAGGTCCCAAATAGAGACCCCGAAGGAAGGTCTTCCAAAGGACACCCCCCTTTTGTAATCAAAGCATCTCGTGGATCTTCTCTCTCCAATATAGCTGGATAAGCCAATCCGTAAGGAACTTCAGTGGCAACATCTTTCATAGAATGAACGGCAAGATCCACGTCTCCTCTGGAAAGAGCACTTTCAATTTCTTTGGTAAAGAGAGATTTTCCTCCTAACTCAACTAAGCTGCGATCAACAATCGTATCTCCTGTCGTTTTTATAGGAACAACCTCAAGCTGTCCTTTGAGAAAAGGATAGTGAAATTCAAGGGCATTAATAACCTCTTGAGTTTGAATGAGAGCTAAAGGGCTTCCCCGAGTACCGATGCGAAAAATTCTCATAAAGAGTACCTTAATTCCTTTATATCCCCTTGCCTAGTAGGGATATTTCATGGTTCATGGAAGAATGATTATTCTTGGAATTGAATCAAGCTGTGATGAAACATCCGCATCTGTTGTAACAGGGAATAAAGAAATTCTCTCGAATATTGTTTTATCTCAACTTCAAGAGCACAGAGCATATGGTGGTGTCGTTCCTGAAATTGCAGCGCGGAGCCACCTTCTTCATATTGAATCTATTGTTAGGAAAGCCCTTGAAGACGCTCAAATATCTCTCGAAATGATAGATGGAGTCGCTGCAGCAGGCGGTCCCGGACTTATCGGAGGCGTAATCGTAGGTGTTATGATGGCTAAAGGCATTGCTATGGGCAGAAATATTCCTTTTATACCTATCAATCATTTGGAAGCCCATGCTTTAACTGCACGTTTAACAGATGATGTTCCCTTTCCTTATCTTTTGCTTCTTATATCGGGAGGTCATTGTCAGTTTTTAATTGTGGAAGATATAGAGAATTATACTTACTTGGGAGGCACCATTGACGATGCCATTGGAGAGTGCATAGATAAGACCGCTCGTCTCTTGGGATTTAACTATCCTGGCGGCCCTATTATCGAACAACTCGCTATGCAAGGAGATCCTAACGCCTTCAACTTGCCAAAACCTCTTATACGGCAAGAAGGGTGTTCATTTTCTTTTTCAGGACTTAAAACAGCAGCACGCAAACTGATTTTAGAAAACAATGAACAATCTCTCACATTTAAAGAAGATTTTTGTGCCTCTTTTCAAAAAACAATAGGAGAGATTCTGGCAGATAAGGGTAAAAACGCTTTACTAATGGCTCTTGAAAAAAAACCTGAAATTAATACACTTGTTGTTGCTGGAGGCGTGGCGGCCAATCAATATCTTAGAAATTGCCTTACAGAATGTGCTCAGATGAGAGGGATTTCTTTGGTAGCACCTCCACAAGCTTTGTGTACAGACAATGGAGCCATGATCGCATGGGCAGGCGTTGAACACCTTGAAAAAGGTCTTATTGGTAGTTTAAGCTTTGCACCGCGCCCTCGCTGGCCCCTAGAGGACTTAAAAATTAAATAAGAAGGGGACACTTACGTGAAACATATTACTGTTATTGGAGCGGGAGCTTGGGGAACAGCGCTCGCCCTGGCAGCCTTCAGAGGAGGATCTCAAGCGACTCTCTGGTCACCACGTCTTGATATGGTAGAAACAATTAACCACCGTCATGAAAATGTTTATCGTTTACCTGGTATTGCTTTGGATTCAGGTCTTTCCGCAACAACCGATCCTCAAGAAGCTGCCAAAGCTGATATTATCATCTTGGCACCTCCTGCTCAGTTTATGCGAGAGGTGTGTAAAATATACAAAAATCATATACCTTCCCATATTCCATTACTGATCGCATCAAAAGGCATTGAAAACGGGACCTCTTTTCTCATGTCGGAGGTCCTTCAAGAATTTTTTCCTCTTAATCCTCCTTTAGTCCTTTCTGGGCCTAGTTTTGCTGGTGATGTGGCAAAAAAATTGCCAACAGCCATTGTTTTAGCAGCACAAGATCTGCATTTAAGTCAGAAAATCGCAGAGATTCTTAGCAGCCAACGTTTTCGTCTCTATGCTTCAGATGATATTATTGGGACTCAAATAGGTGGGGCGTGCAAAAATATAATTGCGATTGCTTGCGGAATTATTGAAGGTTTTGGACTTGGAGATAATGCTCGAGCAGCACTTGTAACTCGAGGACTTGCTGAAATAGCTCGCTTAGGGTGTGAGATGGGTGGAAAATTAGAAACATTTCTGGGACTCTCAGGGGTTGGTGATATTGTGTTGACCTCTTTAAGCTCACAATCACGAAACAAATCTTTTGGCCTGACTCTCGGTCGCGGAACCCCCCTTGATGAACTTTTAACGACTAAAAAATCCTTAACTGAGGGTGTTCACACCGTATCAGGCACTGTAAAGTTAGCAAAACAATACAAAGTTGATATGCCCATAACCTTTGCCATGAACGATCTTTTACATGGGGGAGGAAGTGTGGAAACCTTAATCGAACATCTTCTTAACCGACCCTTAAAGATGGAGGCTGCATGATGGCATACTGGCTCATTAAAACTGAACCTCACGTTTGGTCTTGGGATGATCAAGTTAAAAAAGGAGTAACCTTTTGGGATGGCGTAAGAAATTACCAGGCAAGAAATAATCTTAAATCTATGAAGTTAGGAGACATGTGCTTTTTTTATCATTCTGGGGATGAGCGTCGAATTATGGGAATTGTTGAAGTTGAGAAAACGTATTATCCAGACCCATCCGATCCTTCTGGTCAATTTGGGATGGTAGATGTAAAAAAGCTCAAGCCTTTCTCTCGCCCCGTCACACTCAGTGAAATTAAAGAAGACGCACGTCTTCAAAATCTTGCTCTTATTCGTCAGCCCCGCCTTTCTGTTATGCCTATAGATAAAGTTTCGTGGGATATTTTAAACCAAATGGGCAACCTGAGATAAAAATGTTAAAACGGGGAAGAAAAAACAATGAAACTTCAACCTCTTCACACAGTTGACTGCATGCAAACCTATGAGGAACTTTATCAAGATTCCATTACCTATCCCGAGAGATTTTGGGCAACTGAAGGTAAGCGCCTAGAATGGATCAAACCTTATACTCAAGTTCAAAATTGGAGCTTTGAGGGAGACATTCAGATTCGCTGGTATCAAGATGGTACACTCAACGCTTGCGTCAACTGCCTAGACCGCCATCTCACCCAAAAAGCGCAGAAAATTGCTTTAATCTGGGAGGGAGATGAACCTCATGAAAAACGGCAATTTACCTATCAAGAATTATTTGATGATGTATGTCGTTTTGCCAACGTTCTTAAGAACAAAGGTATTCAAAAAGGAGACCGAGTCACAATTTACATGCCCCAAGTACCCGAAGCTATTATTGCCATGTTGGCTTGTACACGAATTGGAGCCGTACACTCGGTTGTTTTCGGTGGGTTTTCTGCAAAAGCCCTTGCTGAACGCATCCATGATTCCGAATCGAAACTGATTATTACAGCCGATGAGGGGCTTCGAGGAGGAAAGAAGATTCCCCTCAAGAAAAGTGTAGATGAAGCTCTTAAAAGCTGCTCTTCAGTTCAAACATCTATTGTGGTCAATCGAACAGGTGAAGAAATTGCATGGAATGAGGGTCGTGATTTTTGGTACCATGAATTGATGAAAGATTCCTCCCCCGTTTGCGACCCTGTTGAAATGAATGCTGAGGATCCCTTGTTCATCTTATATACCTCAGGATCCACAGGGAAACCCAAAGGTGTTTTGCATACAACAGGCGGGTATCTTGTCTATGCTTCTTTAACCCATGAGAAAGTATTTGATTTTCAAGAAAATGATGTTTATTGGTGCACAGCTGATATTGGTTGGATTACAGGGCATAGCTATGTCGTCTATGGTCCTCTGTCAAATGGGGCAACCATACTCATTTATGAAGGTATACCAACTCATCCTACACCTGCGCGGCTTTGGGAGATGGTGGATCGTTATCAGGTTTCTCTTTTCTATACCGCACCAACAGCTATAAGAGCGTTGATGAAGGAAGGTATCAAATGGCCCAAAAGTGCAAAACGAGGTTCTCTACGACTTCTCGGCACAGTAGGTGAACCTATTAATGTTGAAGCTTGGGAATGGTATTACACAATCATAGGTAATCAATCTTGTCAAATCCTGGATACATGGTGGCAAACAGAAACAGGTGGAATCATGATTTCCGCTCTCCCCAAACTCGTCCCATCAAAACCAGGGTCTGCTTCTAAACCCTTTTTTGGAATACAGCCTGTTCTCATGGGAGAGGGCTCTCATCCTCTTAAAGGTGCAGGTGAAGGCCCTTTGTGTTTAAAAAGTTCTTGGCCAGGTCAAGCCCGAACTCTTTATAAAAATCATGAGGGATTTATTTCAACCTATTTTAAATCCTACCCAGGGTACTATTTTACGGGAGACGGAGCGCGACGCGATGAAGAAGGTCTCTATTGGATCACAGGTAGGATTGATGACGTTATCAACGTATCAGGCCATAGACTGGGTACGGCTGAGATTGAAGACGCTATTAATAGTCATGAAGCCGTTGTGGAGTCTGCCGTTATAGGGTGTCCCCATGAGATTAAAGGGCAAGGAATCTGTGCCTATATTATTTTAAAAGACAACATTCATATTGGCCCCGCTCTCAAGCAGGAGATCATTCTCCATGTGCGCCACCTCATCGGTCCGATTGCAACTCTGGACCTTATTTATTTTACACCCGCCCTCCCAAAAACCCGCTCAGGGAAAATTATGCGCCGCATCTTACGGAAACTCGCGGCAGGAGAAGCCGATTCTCTTGGAGATATTTCGACCCTTGCTGATCCCTCCGTTGTAGAGGACCTGGTGCATCTTACCGCTAAATCAACTTAATTTTATTGTAAATTGAATACGTTATACCCAGGGGGTTGATTTTTAAATTACTTTCAAGTATTAAAAGAACATTAACTTATAAGGATGAGTGCGAACTATTGTTTATTCAAACAGAGGAAACACCAAATCCGGCCACGTTAAAATTTCTTCCTGGCCGTCTTCTTATGCAAGAAGGAACAGCAGAGTTCAAAACTCGGGAAGAGGCCTCAAAATCCCCCCTCGCTCAGAAACTATTTGAGATTGAAGGGGTAAAAGGTGTTTTTTTCGGTGCGGATTTTATTACAATTGCTAAGGAAGAGACTCTTTCCTGGGTGGTGCTTAAGCCTGCCATTTTGGGAGCAATTATGGAGCACTTCGTTACACATCAACCCTTGTTTTTTGGAGAGAGAGTTTCTATCTCTTCTGGAGAAGGGGATGATCCTCTTGTTATTCAAATTAAAGAGATCTTAGACACACGTATCCGTCCAGCAGTTGCCATGGATGGAGGTGATATTGTTTTTGATTGCTTTGAAGATGGCATCGTTTATGTGCGGATGCAGGGGGCCTGTTCAGGGTGTCCTAGCTCATCAGCCACATTAAAAACAGGTATTGAGAATATGCTACGCCATTATGTACCAGAGGTTCTAGAAGTCAGAGCCATGGAGAGTTGAGGAGTTGAGTATGTTAAAACAGTCGAAAGTCCAGATTTCCTTAGTGGTCGCTTTGGGATTAATGATCGTAGGTCAGATTGGGTTTGTCCTTTATCGAGGAGATCCTTTTCCTTCATCTTCTGAGAAAAGTGAAGAAAATCCGGTCGCCCTGAATGATCCCGCCCAAGAATTAGAACTTGCTACACCTCAAGAAAAAAGTTTTTACGTTAGGAGCGTGAAAGAGCTTGATCGCGTCTTTGATAATTCGGGTTTCGATCTTAAAAAAACAAAGAGTGAAGGGACAGTTCCCCGTCTCTACTTGGCAAAGCTCCCTCAAGATATGAGGAATAAGAAAAAGGCTTCAAACAAAACATTTGTTAAAGCACTTTTACCCCATATTTTAAAAGTAAATGAACAAATTTTGGCCGATAGGACACGTCTTTTAGCCATGCAAGAACGCCTCAAAAAGGGAGGACACCTGCATCATTCTGAGAAAATGTGGTTAAGTAAACTTGCGGCCGAGTATCGTTGTAAATCTACAAAGATTGAATCTTTGCTTGTACATGTTGATGTTATCCCTCCTTCTCTAGCATTGGCTCAAGCTACTTTGGAAACAGGAGGAGGAAGGTCCAGCGCGGCGCTTAATAAGAATTCTCCGTTTGGGTATATGGCAACCAAAACAAAAGTCGCGAAATTTGAGAGCCTCTTACATAGTGTAGAGGCGTATGCTCTCAATCTTAATCGCCATGTTGCCTATACGTCCTTCCGCAAGGGTCGAGCAGAGCTAAGGGCAAAGAATCAGAAACTTTGTGGACATACACTGGCAACTCACCTCACAAAATATTCTGTACGAGGATCAGCCTATACGAGAGATCTGCAGAATTTAATTCATCGTTTCGATTTGAAAAGTTTTGATCACACAACTCTTGATCAAAATATGAGAATAAAACCATAAGGAAGTGGTGATTTTTCTCCTATCCTTAATGAAGTTTTAACTCTCCTTCCCTATCATTATATAAAAATTAAGATAAAATAGAGGGAAAACCCATGAGTAAAATTGCTGAAGACTGCTTAAATCAGCTTTTTCACAACGCGAGAACTCACAATAAATGGCAAGATAAACCTGTTTCAAATGAACTTTTACAAGAAGTCTACAACCTCATGCGTCTTGGCCCTACAAGTGCAAATTCCTGTCCTTTGCGCCTTTTTTTTCTTAAATCAAAAGAGGCGAAAGAACGTTTAAGACCTCACCTCGACCCAGGAAATGTTGATAAAACCATGGTAGCTCCAGCAACAGCTCTTCTCGCCTTTGACCTTCTCTTTTATGAGAACTTGCCCTATTTATTCCCTTTTGCGAATGCAAAATCATGGTTTGAAGGGAAGCCTGAGAAAGCTCTCGTCACTGCTTTCAGAAATAGTACACTCCAAGGAGCTTATTTTATTATTGCAGCACGAGCTTGTGGTCTTGATTGTGGACCAATGTCAGGATTTTCGAATGAAGGAGTTGATAAAGAATTTTTTCCCGATGGTCGTTTTAAATCTAATTTTTTGTGTAATTTGGGGTATGGGGACCCGAGCGGACTTCCTGGACCTCGAGCTCCACGTCTTTCTTTTGACGAAGCCTGTAAAGTCATCTAAAGCTATGTTCTCATAATGGACAAATTGGACGACATGCCAGAAGATATCACAAACCTAATTCAAGGCTATCGGAAGTTTCGAAAGCAGTATTTTAGTGAGCCAAATTCAACGTTTGAAGATCTTGTCCGTCTCGGTCAACGACCCAAGATTCTCATGATTGCTTGCTCTGATTCACGTGTTGATCCTGCTATTGTTATGAATTGCGAACCAGGTGAGCTTTTTGTCATCCGTAATGTAGCTAATCTCGTACCTCCTTTTGAGGATGACCTATCCTACCATGGAACCAGTGCTGCGTTACAGTTCGGAATCTGTGGCCTTGGGATTCGCCATGTCATTCTTTTTGGTCATACTCAATGTGGTGGAATTCAAGCTCTTTTGGAGCAAACTCCTGAAACATGTGGACATAAGGGATTTATCGCAAAATGGATGGAACTCGCAAAACCCGCACATGAAGCTGTTCTCCAGTATCATGCAGACGTTTCACTTGAAAAGAAAAACACTCTGTGCGGTCAATATTCTCTTATAAACTCCCTCAGAAATTTAAAAACTTTTCCCTGGATTGCAGAAAGAGTGGCTGACGGGTCTTTATCCCTTCATGCTTGGAATTTCGATCTTAATAAAGGAATGATTGAAGTCCTTGATCAAGAGCAGAACTATTTTAAGGAGTTGAAAGAAGGGAATGATACAGAAGAAGCAGAAAATTTACAGTTAAGAGTCTAAAATGCCCTCCAATTCTTAATAAAATCCAACTGTTCTATTTCTTACAGCTCGGAATTTTTTGCATAAGACTTTTCCTTTCTATTGCTATTTTTTTAACGTTTCTTATACTTATTTTCTATAATTAATAAACTGTAGAGTTTTTCTGCTGGTCTATCTATGCCAGTTATGCTCGATCTTCATCTAGGAATTGGGGAGGAATGATGGTACCCAAACAAGTACATTTGGACGATAAATATACACTTGAAGAAGGTCAAATATATGTCACAGGAACGCAAGCACTCGCACGACTTCCTTTAATGCAACGTTGGCGAGATTTAGCCAATGGTCTTAATACGGCAGGATTTATCTCAGGCTACCGTGGGTCTCCCTTAGGAGGGTTTGATCAAACTCTTTGGAAAGCCCAGCATTTTCTCGATGCGAATCAGATTACCTTTTCCCCTGGAATCAATGAAGACTTAGGAGCAACAGCTGTTTGGGGAAGCCAACAACTCCCTCTTTTTAAAGGGGCCCGTGTTCAAGGTGTTTTCTCCATGTGGTATGGGAAAGGACCAGGTGTTGACCGCTCTGGAGACGCTCTCAAGCATGCGAATTACGCAGGAACATCACGCTATGGAGGTGTATTAGCCCTTGCCGGTGATGATCATGGTTGTAAATCGTCTACCTTACCCCATCAAAGCGAATATTCCTTTATGGATGCTTCTATCCCCATCTTGGTTCCATCGAATGTTCAAGACATTCTTGATCTTGGTCTTTATGGATGGGCTCTTTCTCGCTATTCTGGCTGTTGGGTGTGTTTTAAAGTCATCGCGGATACGGTTGATACTTCAGCATCAGTTACAATTTCTCCAAACCGAGCTCAAATCCTTCTTCCTTCTAATTTCAACTTACCAGAGAATGGGCTTAACATTCGGTGGCCCGATGCTCCCCTTGAACAAGAGCGGCGTCTTCGCCTTTATAAGCTTGAGGCTGCAAGAGCCTTTGTAAAATCCAATCAACTTGATAAAACTCTAATTCGCGGAAACAAGCCTCGTCTCGGCCTTGTGACATGCGGAAAAACCTTCCACGATACGCGTCAGGCTTTAGAAGACTTAGGGCTTAGTGAATCGGAAGCAGCTGATTTAGGAATCACTCTTTATAAAGTAGCGATGAGCTGGCCTCTAGAACCTTCAGGGCTCAAAGCATTTGCAGAAGGCCTCGAAGAAATCCTTGTTATTGAAGAAAAACGTCCTCTCATTGAAGGGCAAGTTAAAGATATCCTTTACGATCTTCCTGAAGGAAAGCGACCCCGCGTCGTAGGTAAAAAAGACGAGGAGGGAAAACCTCTTCTACCGGAAGTTTTTGAGCTTCATGTTCCAGAAATTGCCCATGTAATTGCCCAACGTTTACAGTCCTATACCCATTCTGCTAAAGTGAAAAAAGGAATAGATAGGCTCGATCGGCTTTTTCAAGAACAGTTAAAACGAAATCCTGAACTTGTACGTCTTCCCTACTATTGCTCTGGATGCCCTCATAATACCTCCACCACACGCCTTCCTGAAGGAAGCAGAGCCGTTGCTGGAATTGGGTGCCATTACATGGCCACATGGATTGCCCATGATACGGCTACTTTTACCCAAATGGGGGGAGAAGGTGTTCCCTGGATCGGTCAGGCCTCTTTTACAGATGAGCAACATGTTTTTGCAAACATTGGAGATGGAACCTACTATCATTCAGGTCTTCTAGCTATTCGAGCAGCCATAGCTGCCAAAGTTAATATTACCTACAAAATTCTTTACAATGATGCGGTTGCAATGACTGGAGGCCAACCCGTTGATGGCCCCCTTGATGTCGCCATGATCACCCAACAAGTGTATGCAGAAGGCGTTCGTAAAATCGTTGTTTTGACTGATCAACCTGACAAATATCCTATAGGCTTCACCTTTGCGCCTGGAGTAAAAATAGGCCATAGGGATGAGCTAGATCAGGTACAAGAAGATATCAAAACATGGCCCGGAACCTCTGTCATAATTTATGACCAAACCTGTGCAGCTGAGAAAAGACGCCGGCGGAAACGGGGGCTAATGGAAGACCCTGACAAACGAATTTTTATTAATGAACGCGTTTGCGAAGGATGTGGGGATTGTAGTGTTAAATCGAATTGCCTTTCTGTCCAACCCATCGAGACGGCCTTTGGTCGCAAACGAAAAATTGATCAATCCAGTTGTAATAAGGATTTTTCTTGTGTAAATGGGTTTTGCCCCAGTTTTGTGAGTGTTCATGGAGGAAAATTAAAGAAATCAAAGCCTTCTGCAAAAGCAGAAGATCTCATGGAACATTTTTCTGATCCTAAGCCTCCTTCACTTGAAAAACCTTACAGTATTTTCCTCACCGGTGTTGGAGGAACAGGGGTTGTTACTGTCGGCGCAATCCTTGGAATGGCTTCCCATCTTGAAGGCAAGGGATGTTCAATTGTTGATATGACCGGACTTGCCCAAAAAGGAGGCGCCGTTGTTTCCCATATCCGTATTGCGCACCATCCAGAAGATATTCATGCAACCCGTATCTCTATGGGGGATGCTGATCTTATCTTTGGTTTTGATATCGTCGTGACAGGAAACCCAGATACCCTTAATAAAGTTAAAAAAGGAAATACAATTGCTCTCGTAAATGAAGATCAGACTATTACAGGGCATTTCATTCATAATCCAGAATATAATTTTCACCACGAAACTTTAAAGAATAATATTCTTTCTGCTCTTGGAAAAGACCATGTGGATTTTATAGAAGCAAACCGTTTAGCAACAGGCCTTTTAGGTGATGGGATAGCAACCAATATGTTTATGGTAGGCTATGCTTATCAAAAGGGGTTAATTCCCCTCTCCCATGAAGCCATCGAAAAAGCAATCGAGATGAATGACGTATCTGTACACTTTAATATACATGCCTTTCGTTGGGGACGTTATGCTGCTCTCGATCTAAGAACAGTTGAAAAAGCCGCTGGTCGTTTTGTGGACGAGCAACTCTACCAAATTCCAACCACTTTTGAAGATGTCCTTGAACACCGGAAAATATTTTTAACGGGTTATCAAAACAAGACTTATGCAAATCGTTATGAAAGGCTCGTTCTACAAACAAAAGAAGTAGATGAAAACCTTAAACGACAAGATCTTTCCCTTGCGGTTGCTAAATATTATGCAAAGCTCCTCGCTATTAAGGATGAATATGAAGTTGCTCGTCTTTATACGGATGGTACTTTCATGAAGGAGCTTTATGATCAATTTGAAGGACAGGTGAAACTCAATTTTTACCTCGCCCCTCCCCTGTTTGCAAAAAAAGACCCTCGTACCGGAGAATTAAAAAAGAAAATGTATGGGCCATGGATGATGCGGGCCTTTCGTCTGCTCTCACGACTTAAAAGTCTTCGAGGGACAGCTTTTGATATTTTCAGCTATACAAAAGAACGAAAAAGGGAACAAGCTCTTATCAACGAGTATGAGAGGCGTATCTCGTACCTTTTAGAGCATGTAACGCCTAAAAATTATAAGTTCGCAGTTGCTTTAGCCTCTCTTCCTGAATACATCAGAGGTTATGGACATATAAAAGATCAACACTTGGAAGATGTAAAAATAAATGAAGAGATCCTATGGACCAAGTTTAAAGAACAAACAAATTTAAAGGCTTAAACTTAACCACGAGTCAGTTTGATTTGTCTAATGTTTCTCTATTATAAGCTCTACCTTTCCCGACTCATCTGCTCGTAGATGGCAAATCCCTCCAATAGGAAAGGTAAAAATTGGAGTCGTATGCCCAAAATCCGCATTCGCAATAAGGGGAAGGCTCTTTAAGGCTGGTTTACTGGTTAAGATGGCATGAAGCCTTTCATCTGTCATGCCAAATGTATTCTCGAACCGTCCCAAAATGATAGCACGAACCTTTTTAAAATCAGGGGCCTGAATTAAGGATTGTAGATTGCGATCAAACTCATACACTTCAATGCCGCTTGCGTTAGAAACCTCCTCAAGGAACAAAATGGCACCCTCAAGGCTTGGCATAAAAGGCGTACCCCGCAAAAGCTGCAAGGTTCCAAGATTCCCACCAATAATTTTTCCCTGAGCTTGACCTGGGTTTATGATTTTATACCCAGAATTTGGGTGAAATATTCTATTTTCCTGATCCAAATACCAAGTGTCTTCAGACCACTCTTTTGAAGGAACAACGAAAATTTCCTTCAACTCAAAAAAGATCTTTTTGAAGTAGGCGTAGCTATACTCAAATCCCTTTTGCATAGCAAACGAACTAAAATGCAAACCAGAATAAGTGACGAGCCCGGTTTTATGATAAATAGCATTGCCAAGGGCAGTAATATCGGAAAAGCCGCAAAAGATTTTAGGATTTTCCCTGATTAAGTCATAATCAAGAGACTCCAAGAGTTGGTTTGAATTATACCCTCCAATAACGGTAAGGATTCCTTTGACATCTGGATCTGCGAAGGCTTCATGTAAATCGGTGAGGCGAGATTCAACAGAGGATGAATGCATCACATCATGTTCATCCACATGCTGACCAAAGGTAATACGTAGTCCAAGGTCCTCTAGAGCTTTAATAGCTAGTAATTTATTGGGAGAGGAGATTATACCCATGGTACGTGAGGGAGAAATCACGCGTATTTCATCGCCGAGCTTTAATTTACTTGGAAAAAGGGGTTGCACAATAAATTCTCCATTCACCTATTTTATCTTTATCTCACAACCCGATAAATTTGGCATATTCTATCGTTTCCGCAATCATTTTTGCCCATTTCTCTAAATCCTCTACCGCATAATAGACTGTTATGATAAAGTCCTCTATGGGTATTGCTAATCTCATTGTTATTAATTCAACCCTATGAAAGATAGTTGTGGCTTCCTCTTCGCTTAAAAGTTGAGATTGCATTAAATATGCCCTGATTTTTAAAAATTAAATATTATGTACCCTTTCAATATATATTTAAAAGTGTTAAAGGAAAATAATATGTCATATTTAAAGTATTCGGGCTTAGTTTTAAAAATTCTTCTTCTTTCTCAAGTTGCCGTTTATGCAGGTGGTTCAAGAGGCTCGAGCTCAATTCAGTTGACAGAAGAAAGTGGCCTTAAAAATGAGTCCGTCACGATTTTACCTCAATTTTGGACGCTTCCTCAGAATATTAAAAAATGATCTATAAGAGAGTTCCTTCAGAAACTTTCAATGCTGCAAGTAGAGCTTCAAAAGAATCCAGGCAAATTTGTTTAGGGTCTTTTTTAGATGTTTTTAAGAATGCCCAGAAAAAAATGCCACAATTTACTCAAGAAATCCAAAAATTAATTGCAGATGGGCGCGTTAGAAAAGCTTTTGCAAGTTTTAAACATCGTTCAAAACAACCCACGCCACTTCAACAATATCTACATGAAGCAGAGAGTAAACCTGTCGTTGAATATAAAATTTCTGACGAACAACAAAAAATGCGTCCCGCTGAAGCTGCTGGAGATGAGCCCACCCAAAAAAAATCCCGTCAAAATTCTTCCGCTATCCCTGAAGGTCAGCCTCTGCCACCTCCCTCTGCAAAAGATTTGATGGATACACGTGAGAGAGAACAAGGTGAGCGTCGTTCAGCAGACCTTGCCTTTTCTATGGATGACAAAGCCATTTTAAAGAAAAAAGAAGATAGAGGAGTAAATATATTGGCAAGACAAAATTATGGATTTCGCGGGTTTTCTTCTTCATTATTTTCTTAACATTTTCTCTCTTTTGCAGTATTTTGCAAAATTGTATTTAAGGACTCTCCCCCACAAGAAAGTTAGTGCATGACTCGCAGAATAGAAGTTGTTCCCTATGATAGGGACTGGCCAAAATTATTTGACGTTGAGGGCAAAAAAATAAAGCAGGCACTTGCAGATAATTGCATCGCTATTCATCACATTGGCTCAACCGCCGTACCAGAACTTTGTGCAAAGCCTACAATCGATATTCTTCTGGTGGTAAAAAACACAGCCTTCATAACCATTCCTCTTGAAGAGTTAGGTTATCAAGGTAAGGGAGAGTTCAACATTCCTTTTCGATTAAGCTTCACAAAAAGAGGAGTCCTTCCCAAAGTTAACCTTCATGTTTATGGGGAAGGAAACCCTGAAATTGAGCTCAACCTCTTATTTCGAGATTTTTTGCGAAATCATCCTGAGTCATGCAACGAATATGCAGATTTAAAGTTAAATCTAGTCTCTCACGACTCTTTGCATGAAAAAAAGAACTCCCTATTTAGTGGGTATAATTTAGGAAAAGATGCTTTCATTAAAAAAGTCCTGGATCAGGCTGGGTTTGAAGGCCTTTGTATGAGACTTTGTACCCATTATGATGAGTGGGAAGCTGCCCGGAACTTCAGACAAAAATATTTCTTCGATAAGGTTCCTATCGCCGATCCTTATACGTGGACCTTTAACCATAAGGACCACCTCCACTTGGTTTTTTACAAGGGCACGGAAATCATTGGCTACGCCCATTTTCAACTTTGGCCAGCGCAAAGAGCGGCGCTCCGCATTATCGTGATTGATGAGCCTTTAAGAAATCACAAATTGGGAAGTCATTTTTTGAATCTATGTGAGCGGTGGCTTAAACAAAAGAATATTAGGGTATTACAAGCCCAATCCTCACCCGCAGCCTATCCTTTTTATCGTAAGAATAACTATATCGAAATGCCTTTTAACGATCCAGAAGAACATGAAAGTTGCCCCCAAGATATTGATGTGGGAAAAGTACTATAAAATATGATGGAAAGGTTAAATTAAATATGAATCGTATCTTAATGGATCTTCCAGAACTTATCGAAACGCCTAAACTTATTCTTCAAATGCCGCAAGCCGGGTTTGGTGAAAGACTGCATCCGGCAATATTAGATGGCCACAATGATTATATCAAATGGCTAAATTGGTCGCCTGCGCTTCCAACCCTACAATCTGTAGAAGAAGACTGCCGCAAGCATCATGCTGAATTCATTTTAAGGGAATGTATCCGCTACATTCTAATAGAGAAATCAAGTAAACAAGTGGTAGGCCGTTGCGCTTTTCCTCCTTTTCAAGCCAATTGGCTCATCCCCCAATTCGGTATTTCCTATTTTATCAGACGCAGTCAACGAATGAAGGGTTATGCTACAGAAACAGCCCATGCCATGGCTCTGCTTGCCTTTAAAGTTTTAAAGGCACGAAAAGTCGAGATTTATTGTGATTCAGAAAACATTGCGAGTTGTAGGATTCCGGAAAAACTCAACTTTCAACTGGAGTATACCCAAAAGGGAGGATGGCCAAGGCAGGATGGAAAACTGTCCGAACTTAAAACCTATTCCCTTTTTACAGATGAAGCCCTACCCAATAGGAAAATTACTTGGTAAAGACTAAACCTCATATCCCGAGGTCAACATCTATATTATTTTTAGAATTTTCTTATTCGTTCAGCAATTGGGCAAATTTATCCACAAGCTGGTTAAACTGTTCTGCATGACTCCATTGACAATCATGCCCACCCTCAAGGGTTTCCATCATAATACAATTGGCATACTTTAAGGATTTAACATAATCGTTATTAACGGCATGTTCTTCCGCTCCCATGATAATTCCAAGAGGAATAGAAGAAGTTTCAGCGACATTTTTTTCATCCACGCCTTTACCTTTTAACACAGCATTTACCATCGTAAATCGGGCCAAACCATGAGTTCGCATGCTAGCTTCTGCTAAGAGGGTAAAGCGATCTAAATCAATTGGACCTTGAGTAATATATGCTTTGGCATCTTCGAGGGTAAAAGGTTCCATTTTCATGCTAAGAGGTGTTGAATAGGTTGGTAAATACGCTTCTTTTAGACCTTGTTCACTAGGGGTAATAGGGGGAACACTTGCAATCAAAACACCTTGTAAAAGTTCAGGGTTTCCCGCCATCATTTCAAGAGCAATGTGCCCTCCAAGCGACCATCCTACAAGAATTACTGGCTTGAGGTTTAGCTTTTGAATCACCTCAGCAACTACTTGAGCGTATCCCGTCAATGTATAGTTTTTTGAAGGATTTAAAGCATTGCTGCTTTCTCCATGCCCGGGAAGATCAATAGCAATCATTTTGTACTTTAATCCCAGAGCATCGAGTTGTTTAATCATGTATTCTTTTGAGCATGAATTGCCATGAATTAAAATAATTGGTTTAGAGTTCCCGGAAGTTTCATAATAAGCTACTCTACCAGAGGAGGTTTCAATAAATTTCTTTTGGATATCATTTTCTGATAAGTTTTGAATCATGTTCAACTCTCGAAGCTTTGCATAAGTAGGAGCATAAGCCTTAGCTTTATGTGTTTCCATAGATGAAAGTGCTATGAGACAACTCATGAGAATATCCCTTAATCTCAAAATCATTTCCTTTCAATTTAACAGGTAAGAGTAATCCTATATAGATATGTATTGGAGCTATTAATTAAGGCAATTTGCCTTTCTTCCTTACCTGTCTGGAGAAGAGATCAGATAGTCATTCATTGCTTCCCGTGTGGAGTCTAAGCTCTTTAAAAACCTACGCAGCTGGAGGAGCATTCTCACCACTATTTGGCAGTATTTGTTGTCTAACGGCGGCAGCAGGATCCTCAGGGACTTCGGCAAGCTCTAATTCTGCAGGAGGGTCTTCAAGTATTGATTGGGGAAGCTGTTTCAAAAATTCATATTCCTCTATAAAACTAGGATTGAAAGCCTCTTGAACAACAAATTGTTCCAATCTCCTTCTAAGGGATTTGAGTGCTTTTGCTTCCTTTTTCAGCCTTTGTAAAGCTTCTTTCCTCTTTTCAAGTACTTGATTAGAAAATTTAAGTTCTAGATTTGTTTTTACTAACCTTTTTTCGAGATATTCCTTTTGGGAAATTTCTCCTGACTCTTCAAGGTCTTGCTGTGTTTTTTCTATAGATCTTAATTCTTCCGTAAGACGATAGGTTCTTACGCATGCTCTATCAAAGCTGTTCTTCTCTATCTTTTTTAATGCCTTTATCACATTCGCTGCATGGGAAAATGTTAAAATGGGAGACTCTGATTCGTTCAACTCATGTTCTTTTTTAGATTTTCTTGAATCTTTATTGAATAAAGATATAAGGTATTTTGCTAAAGGAACTAATTCTGATCCAACCGTTATCAATTCTGCGCCGCCCTCATTCAACTCATCTCCATACCTTATTAAATCAATCCCTCGGAATGTATGCACAGCTAGTATTGGGGTTTCTTCCTGATCGGATAAAAGGGTGATGAGCCATGGTGTAGGCTCGACGCAAGTTAGGAATAACCCGTGAGCATTTTTTTCCTTATATTGTTTTAGTATTCTGAAACACTCTTGTATTCTTTCTTCAAAGTTCACAAGATTCACACAGTTATTATAGATAAGTTCTTCAAAAGGACTAACTGAAGGGGTTGTACTTTTTGATGCCAACTGGTTCTTGCTATATTCAAAAGATTTTGGATTTCTAGATTCTCTCAGAGAATTTCCACTCAATGATATCTCCATGTCTATATCACCGGGTGTAAGATAGGGTGCTATACTCAGCAAACTATCTGGGTCTTTCGCTAAAATAGAATAATACAAAGATTTCACAGGATTGTGAGGAAGAACTGTTCCTTCATTATAGAGAGTAGCTAGGGTCCTATAACATCTTGTATATCCTATACGCTCAAGCTGCTCAAAACGTTGAGAAGCTTCATGCTTATGATGTGCAAGAGTAGCTTCATCTATTCCGTCTTGTAATGCTGCCCGTTGGTGCCAGATAGCTCGACTATACATGCAACCAAGATCTCCTAACCTCTCACCCCTCTCATAACATTCTTGACCTTTTTTAACATTGACCGTTTCTGTAAAAACGTCACCTGCTATATTATAGAATAACGGAAAATCATCCTTCATTAAGATCGCTCGCTCACAAAGGGTGGTTGCTTTTGCTAAGTTAGGAATATCTTCCCTAAATAAGCCCGCTTGGTACATAAGTGCTAGAATTGCAATTTTATGAGGATTTGTTTCACCCTCTTCATTAGCGTAAAATGTCTCAAAGTAATCTCTGAAATCAGAATGACCTTTTGTATTATAAGCCAGATACAAGAATTTTGGATCGGTCTCCATCTTTTCTCGAACCTGGGTCCAGTTTTGTGTTTCAATTAAGGGAAAGTAACTATCAGAGAGTTTATGTTCAAACAATAAGGTTGCTACTGTTTCTTGAGCCTCTAGGTCGCCTGCATTTGCTTGAGAAATGAGTCTCTTAAGAGGAGCTTTGAAAACCGTAGTATCAAAGGAGAAATTTGAATAGTCATCTTCACTGCTTGTACTTGAAGAACTACCGCTGTCTTCTTCATCTTCATCAGAAAATCGAATACTTACTGATTGACCAATTCTCTCCTCATCTGGACCCTGCATCCCATAAAGGGCCTCTGTTGATAAAAAAGCTGAAAGAGAAAAAAGAGACATAAATAGAGATTTTTTAAAGGGGATGAAAGTATGCATTATGAAATTCCTTCGCATTAATACTACTATTGTATTAAATTACTTGTTCTTTACATCTGTATACACAATTTTTTTCAGACAACATCATCACCCAATAACTCAACCCGGAGATGAAAAGACCAATAAACCATGCGTAATGATAGAAGGGAACAAAGAAACCAAAAATGGAGTCAGGGCTATATATTTTTATCTGAACGAGAAAGCCAGGAATGTTAGGAAGTACGCCTAACATGAGCGCTGCAATGGCTTTCGGATTATATCCCCGGAGATAGGTATAGACTCCCTTGCGTTGATAAAGGGCCTCTAGATCTAAATTCGTCTGACGAATAAAATAGTAATCAACAAGGAGAATACCCGCAATAGGGCCAAGTAAAGCAGAATAGCCGATGAGCCACGTAAAGATGTACCCTGTTGGGTCGGCCAAGAGTTTCCAAGGCATCATGACAATTCCTATAATACCTGTAATAAGCCCCCCTCTTTTGAAATTAATGTATTTTGGTATAAGGTTCGAAAAATCATTAGCTGGACTCACCACATTTGCAGCAACATTTGCCGAAAGTGTAGCCATCAAAATAATAATGCCAGAAAAGATGATAATAAAGGGGTTATCAAATTTTTGAATGAGGATAATAGGATCCCAAATTGCTTCTCCATAAATAACGAGAGTAGCGCTCGTTACTGCAACTCCAATAAAAGCAAATAAAGTCATCGTCGTTGGCAAGCCAAGTGCTTGACCAAGCATTTGCGATTGTTGATCTTTAGCATACCGCGTAAAATCGGGGATGTTCAAACTTAGCGTTGCCCAAAAGCCAATAATTCCAGTAAGAGCGGGGAAAAAGAAATTGAGAAAATCAGAAGTACTCTGAAATTGAGAGGATGTATAAAAAATTTCAGTTACATCACCTGCATGTGTATAAGCCCAATAAAGGAGAGCAAGCCCCCCAAAAATTAAAATAGGGGCACAACAGGTCTCAAGCCATTTAATAGAGTTAACTCCCTTCCAAACAAAAAATATGTTCATTGACCAAAAAATCATGAAGCAGAGAAAATGGATAGGGCCAACACCAAATATTTCCCCTGTAAAGGATGCCGCTTCTGGCCATAGTATCAACACGAGAGGATAAAGGGCCGTCCCTCCTATCCAGGTTTGAATACCAAACCAACCACAGGCGACGAGCGCTCTAAGCATTGCTGGAATATTGGCCCCTAAAATGCCAAAACTCGCCCTTGCAAAGACAGGGAAAGGGATTCCATATTTAGCACCAACATGACCATTGAGAAGCATAGGAATGAGAACAATTAAATTTCCTAAAAGAATGGTGAAAAGAGCTTGCATCCAATTCATTCCCCCATTAATAAGCGAAGCGGCCATCATATAGGTTGGAATTTGAACAGACATTCCTACCCAAAGAGTAAAATAATTTAATACTGTCCAATTTTTTTTCTTGGTTGGTACGGGAGATAAGTCTTCATTGACGAGGCCTCTATCCACTATAAATACTCCTTGCAATAAAACCACTTCTTCTTAAGGCATCTTTTAAAAAAAGTCTAATTTTTTTATTTTTAAAAGTCGTTTTGAGTCACTGACCATAAAACAAATTTTTCCCGAAGTTTTATGCAGCCATAATATTAAACCCTGCGTCAATGTACTCTATATTCCCAGTGATAAGTTGCGCTTCATCGCTTACCAAAAATCTAGCAAAGGCTCCCACAGCTTGAGTGCAAACATTCTCATGCTCAGGAGATTTTTTACGTGCAAATTGTAAGATTGCTTCAAAGTCGAGTATACCACTTGCTGCACGCGTGCCAATTGGCCCAGGAGAAAGGGCATTAACACGAATTTTTTTTCCTCCCAGCTCTGCAGCAAGATATCTAACGATGCCTTCAAGTGCCGCTTTAACAGGGCCCATAATGCCATAATGTTCTACAACTTTTTCGCTGCCGTAATAGGTTGTTGTTAACAATGCTCCTCCATCACTCATAAGAGGTTCAGCCAAGCGAGCAAGATGGATGAAAGAGTGACACGAAACATCCATAGCTGTTAAGAAACCTTCACGAGAACAATCAACTATTCTTCCTCGCAAATCTATCTTTGGTGCAAAAGCGACAGCATGAAGAAGAAAATCTAGCTTTCCCCAATTTTCTTTGATGGCCTTAAACAAATTATCCATTTCATTATCATTTTGAACATTTAGAGGCATAATAATCTTAGCCCTTGTCTTTTCTGCTAAGGGGCGAACATAAGGCTCTGCCTTCTCATTTAAATAAGTTATTGCCAACTCTGCTCCAGCCTCATAAAAGGCTTGAGCACATCCCCAAGCAATTGATTGCTCATTGGCAATTCCTACGACTAATCCTTTTTTACCTTGTAGAGTTTTCATTCTTGCATCCCCGTATTAAAATTTAAAAATATAGTTAGATCTATACTCATCCAACTTGAAAGTGAATGGGTTTGTTCCTCACACTCGAGGTCTTTAAAAATAATTTAGCGCGAGTTGCACTTCAGGCTTGAATGCGGCGTATACCTAAAAATCTGTTATTTTGAATTACCCGTCGAGTAATAACTCAGCATCCTATAATTTTTTGTTAGAAATCCATGGGTTTTTTAATCCCCACTCTGCGAGAGCATTCAAAGTCACAAAGGCATAATAAACGTTCTTTAACGTTCCTGCACCATCCCCAAAACACCTATTTTGGGCAAAAAACCAAATGTAATGGCTTCTATCCATAGCCGAAGCAAAATGTTTGTCTGTCCGAAAGACTTCTTCGCCTTTTAAGTTTTTAAAAACGAGATCGTCTCCCTCTTCAAATAAAGGGCCAGAAGCATTTTTTTCTTATCATAAGCAGCGTCAACTATCCAAACACATTGGGAAGGCAATGAGCTTACCAATATCGATCTCATAATAGGTAATGGAGTTGTAAACATATAATCTTTGCCTGGATAATATTGTCGAGCAACTTTCGCCCCAAAACTATGAAGAGCCATAGCTAGATTTTTATGAACTGGCTTCGCACTTAGAATCCACAAAGGGGGACGATTAATGCCTATATGAGTTATAAAAGGAACAGAAGGGGAGGTATGGGAAGACATAACCATTTCGACCTGATTAATCATATCATGAGAAGTTGCAAGGGGAGCATTGGAAGTTGATGCATATACAATAGCTAACTCAGAGAATTCTTTAATTGAACCTTGAGAAAAATTTCTTCCAGGAATAGTTGTAAGAAAAGTTTGAAGAAAGTTCTGTTTAATGACAGTATAACTTTGCTCTAATTGTTGTTTCTTAGATTCTTGAATTTTTACTTTTTCGTATTCATGCTTTTGATTTTCTACACCAAATTCAATCCATGGTGTGAGTTCTCCTCTCGTTTTAATGGGCTGATAGCAAAGGTAAAGACCTTCTTCAAGTCTTTCTGACACGAACTCTCCTGCATCTTTTTCAGAAGAAGGACGTCTCATTAAAAAAGTTGTATTAGATCCACCCTATTCATATTCAAACATGGCCAGAACACTTAAAGGCAAAAAGAACAATAAAAGGCTAAGACTCAGAAAATAAAAAGTTTTTTTGATGAAAAACATAAACATGCAACCCATCCTTCACATAATTGCCTACAGAAGTTAAGCTTAAAGAATATTTTCATGTCTAGAATTAGTTGTAAAGACAATGGCAATATATAATTTATAAAATAGTACCTACATACAATACGTTGGTTTAATCCCTTAAAAAATCTGGTGGGCGATGAGGGATTTGAACCCCCGACCCTCTCGGTGTAAACGAGACGCTCTCCCGCTGAGCTAATCGCCCTTTCAAAGGCTGTATACCCTAAAGTGAATAAGGTTTCCAGTAGAAATTTTTATAAACTACATATGCTTCAAACCAGCCCTCAAGTAATCAAAACCCGTAATCAATGTAAGAAGGGCTGCAATCCAAAGGCCAAAGATCCCCAGTGCTTCTATGGACAAAGGAAAACCCGGGATATCTTCGATAATTAAAAAGGTCAGGGCAAGCATTTGTATAGCTGTTTTCCATTTAGCTAGACGCGTTACCGGAATAGAAACATGGGCTTCTGCAAGAAACTCTCTCAGCCCTGAAACGAGAATTTCGCGGCACAGAATAATCACGGCAGGAATTAAACTTATTCCTTGAATCCGGCCGAACCCAACAAGCATCAAAAGAGTAGCAGCTACGAGAAGTTTATCAGCCACCGGGTCGAGAAAAACGCCGAAATTTGTTGATTGTTTCCATGCTCTTGCAAAATAGCCATCTAAATAGTCCGTAATGCACGCTATAACAAAAATAAAAGCAACAATCCAATTGCTTAAAGGTCGGTCAAAGTAAAATAAGACCACAACAACCGGAATTAAAGCAATACGGATAAACGTTAAAAAATTAGGTAGGGTCGTTGGTTTCATATTACAGCATTTTAAGTAAGTTAGCAAAGGAGAATGAATAACCTTCCTTTAAAATAAGATTATATTAACCACTTCCATGAAAATAAGCATAGAGTTTTTTTGCTAAATTTTTACTAATTCCTTCCACCATTTCAAGATCCTTAAGTCCTGCCTGTTCTACTGCCTTTGCTGAACCAAAATAATATAAAAGAGCTTTCTTTCGATTAGGACCAACACCGGGTATATCATCGAGTTTTGAGCTTGATATCTTCTGAATACGCCGCGTCCGATGAGCTCCAATCGCAAAACGATGAGCTTCATCACGCAAACGCTGAAGATAGTATAATACTTTATGAGTCGGTGTAAGCTGCAAGACCTTATTTCCAGGCATATAGAAAACTTCACGCCCCGCATGTCTATCGGGTCCTTTTGCAATAGCAATTAATTGAACGTCAGATATACCTAAATCAGCAAATACAGCTTCTGCTGTGGCTAATTGGCCTTTGCCTCCATCTATTAAAATCACATCTGGCCATTGCTCAGTATCATCCTTGTCTTTAGCCAAGGCACGAGAAAATCGACGAACTAAAACTTCCCGCAACATTCCATAATCATCTCCAGGCGAAAGATCTTTGGAGCGAATATTATACTTTCGATAGGCATTTTTGATAAATCCTTCAGGACCAGCAACAATCATCGCGCCCACAGCTAAAGTCCCTTGAATATGGCTATTATCGTATACTTCAATACGATGGGGTAAAGTTGGCAAATCAAAGATCTCCATAAAGGAACATAAAAGATCTTCTTGAGAAGCTTTCTCTTGCAAATGACGTTCTAAAGATTCTTTTGCGTTATCAAAGGCATGACGAACAAGTTCAGACTTTGGCCCTGTTTTAGGTGCTAAAATGTGAACCCGCTTTTCTCTTTTGAGTGTAAGCGCTTCTTCTACAAGTTTAAGGTTAGGTATGATTTTGTTTAATAGAATTTCTGATGGTGGAGGCGAATCTTCATAAAATTGAGCTATATAAGCTTCAAGAACCTCTTCAGAAGAAACATCTTCTCCATGATAAGGAAAGGAGGCATAAGCCCCGTAATTAGACCCATTTCGAAATAGAAATACTTGAATACAGGTCTTTCCTCCTAGCGTATAAATAGAAAAAACATCCGCATCTTTTACAACCACTGTATTAATGATTTGGCGAGATTGAATGGTCGTTAAGGCTCTTATCCGATCACGAAGAACAGCAGCCTTTTCATACTCCTGAATGGCACTAGCTTTTTCCATATTCTCGCCTAATTGTTTCTGAACTTCATTTGTCTTACCAGCCAAAAAGTCTCGTGTTTCTTTGACAAGTTTTTGGTAATCTTCTTGTGAAATATAGTTTACACAAGGGGCGCTACACCGTTTAATTTGATATTGTAAGCAGGGTCTCTTTCTTGAAGCAAATACTGTATCAGGACAAGACCGAAGTAAAAATGCTCGATGAAGGGCTGTAAGAGTTGTGTTTATGGCCTCTCCTGAAGCAAAAGGGCCATAATAATCTCCTGGAGCGCTTCGTGCTCCTCTATGTTTTGTAAGTTGGGGAAAAGGGTGATCTCGTGTAATTCTGATAAAAGCAAAAGATTTACTATCTCTCATCAAAATATTGTACCTAGGGGTTAGTTTTTTTATGAGATTAACCTCGAGAAGAAGTGCCTCTACTTCTGTATGCGTTATCACAAATTCCATACGAATCGTTTCAGCTATCATTCGCTGAAGCCGAATTGGCAGTCGATCTGGCTTTGTATAGCTAACAACACGTTTTTTGAGATTTTTGGCTTTTCCTACATAGAGTACCTCATCCTTTTTATTAATCATGCGATAAACGCCAGGACTTAAGGGAAGGGTTTTAACGTACTTCTCAATAATAAGGACGCCGTGTTCTAGAGATGATGATTCTTTAACCATAGATATACAATTTCAATATAGACGCGCTCTGTCAAGAAAGGTTCTACGGACAAATCTCTTTCCTCCTATCACGATAAAAAGTATTCCACGCCTTCTGTGGATAAGCATGTGAATAAAATGAGTCTAGTTGATAAATTTGAAGAACATCTCTTCCTTTAGATGTAAATGATGCTTTTTTATGCAGTTTATATAACTTATTGTTTTTTATCGATATTTTAATGTAAAGAGAAAATTTTTCGTAACCAAACGAAAAATTTCTTGACGCGATTTTTGGTTACATCTCTCCTATTTAATCTGTGTATAACCTAAATGAATATAATATGAATTCTTACCCAAATGTTGAAAATCCTATAAATAATTAAGATATTCCCTCGACGTTAAAGAAATATAGAATAAAAATTTAGTTTTGTGTATGATTCCTCGCATTATAAATAGACGTGAGGACCTATGGCAAAAATCTTATTTGTTGATGATGAGCCAGATATCGAGCTTTTAGCCAAACAGAAATTCCGCAAACAAATTGCCAATAGTGAGTTTGAAATTTTGTTCGCTCAAAATGGTCATGAAGCTTTAGAGCTTATGAGGAAAGAGCCTGGAATTGCTGTTGTTGTCTCTGACGTAAATATGCCAGAAATGGATGGCCTTACCCTTCTCGATAAATTGAAGGAGAACTATCCTACGACAAAAGCTATTGTTGTTTCTGCTTATGGTGATACAAAAACTCTTCGCGCTGCCATGAATAAGGGAGCCTTCGATTTTGTTACAAAACCTGTAGATTTCAACGACTTAGCAGATGCTATTGAACGCACACTTGCGCAATACCACCCACCTTCTTCCTCTCTTTATAGTTATCAACTTATGTTGGCTTCCCTATTTCCCCATAGAATTGATCTGAATTATTCTCATAGCGAAACAACCGTTTTATGGGACGCTTTTGCCACTAACACTTCCTTAACAGTTCTCATCGGTGTTTCGATCATTCCTTCTCCTATCCCTTCAGATATTGCTATTGGTATTACACATGCTTTTTTAAAATCAACTTTAATACAGGATTTGAACTTTTCTCTAAGCGAATGGACTGAAAAACTAGAAACCTTATCCCCTTTTTTGAAAGCAGAAGTGTTAGTAGGCTCTTACTATAAGGAAAGTCACGTCTTCACTTACAAAACAACGGGGGAATTTAAAGCCCACCACATTTCATTCGATGGGCAAACAATTCTCTCTCCTTCACAAACCGCCCTCCTCAATCTAGGAGATGTGATTATGCTCACAGAGCCTCATTCATCAACATCTCACCTTTCCTTCACATGCATTCAGGAGGAGTAATTTAATTCGCTTTTAAATGAAATTTCATGACGGAGTTTCCATATACCGGATAGATTTGTTAGCATTAAAAGTCCTCCAGCTAAAGCCATAACCGTTATCGCATTGCATTGATCAAGGTATGAAAATCCCACAAATGCAAACGTTGCACATATAAAGTACAAACGCCTTCCCCACTGGGGAAACAACCACCGAAACGCTTTTTCTCCAACTGCTAAATATGCAATTAAGGTTGTATATCCCGCAATAAAAATGAGAACAGCCATAAAAATATCGACATGAGGAAAATACTGGGAAAAAGCATGGGAGACAGCATGACAAGCTTCTATCTCTGCTTTCCAAAGCCCTGTTGTCAACACAACAAGAATACTCATGGTACAAACTAAGGCATCTGTTGCAACACCAAAAATAGATAGACACGCTTGAGCCCAAGGGTCTCTTGCTTTTGATTCGCTTTGAATAATTGAGTCATATCCAATTCCTAAATCCCCTGAATATACAGCGCGCGCTGTTCCCAGTTGAAGAGCCATTAACATGGTACTTCCGGTAAAACCTCCAACAGCAGCATGTCCTGTAAAAGCAGAAGTAAAAACATCAGCTAAAATCGCAGGAAGTTCAGAAGCATGAAGAAAAATGATATATGTACTTAGCCCCAAATACAAAATGATAAATGGTGGCATCATGGCCGTTGAAATATTAGCAAGTCGGCGGATTCCACCAAATCCTCCATATAATGTTACTGCCAGTACACTCCCTAAGACTAAAAAACGCGGTAAATGGGTTGTATCTGTTAAAATGTCTGTAATGACAACAAATTGATAGATTTCGATGCCATAAATGGAGAGGAGCGCACAAAAAACAACAGGAATAATCTTTGAAAGAGTTGTGTTTTTAAAAGCTCTTTGCAAATAAACCATGGGGCCACCGTGATGGCCTTCCTTTCCATCATCAATGCGAAACTTCATCCCTAAATAAATCTCTGAATACTTGATGAGCATTCCAAAAAGTGCCGCAAGCCATAACCAAAAAAGCGCTCCAGGTCCTCCTACCATAACAGCTGTTATCACACCAACAATATTTCCCAGACCTACCATTCCTCCTACAGACGCAAAATAAACCCGGAACGGATTAATGCCTGCGCCTCCCTCCGAAGACTTTTGAACGGCCCTAATCGTGCGAAGGGGATGAGCCAAAACTTTTAGCTGATAAAATTGAGAACAATAAGAAAAATAAATACCTGCTGTAATAACTACCGTAAAGCCAATATAACTCCAATAAAAGGATTCGATGGCTCCCAAAGTACAAAAAATTGAATCAGTACACATGAGTAAACTTTCTCAAAGAATGTTTAAAAAAAATATAAAAGTATAAAAAATATGAGAAAAAGGTGATGGCGCAGCTTAGCCGCGCTTTTTTTGAACGTCAGACTTAAAGAAAGTATGGTATACTATAAAAGTCAAAAATATCTCCTCTAGACTTTTAATTTATACCACTGATTGTGGAAGCACTTCCATATACCTGTCAAGAAAAATTAAAAGAAAATACAAAAAAACAAAATATTACACCTTAACCACAAGCTCTTTATCACTTGCTGTTATCTCAACTGTTTGGCCGTCCCGAATCTTACCCTCTAAAACCATAACAGCAAGAGGATTCTGAAGCTCCCGTTGAATAACACGTTTTAAAGGCCTTGCTCCATAGGTAGGATCGTAACCTTTATCGCCTAACCATGCGAGGGCTAAGTCATCTATTTTCAAGGTAATCTTTCGATCTTTTAAAAGATTTTGAAGGCGTTGAAGTTGAATTTTAACAATACTATTCATGTCTTCCCGAGACAAGCGACGGAAAAGCAAGATTTCATCAATACGATTGAGAAGTTCAGGCCTAAAGGCTGAACGTACAATATCCATCACTTGAGAACGAACTTTTTCAGAAGGTTCGCCGGGATGCTCAGCTAAGATTGAGCTTCCCAAATTAGAGGTCATAATAATAAGCGTATTGCGAAAATCAACTGTTCTTCCCTGCCCATCTGTCAATCGACCATCATCCAATACTTGAAGGAGGACATTGAATACATCAGGGTGTGCTTTTTCAATCTCATCAAACAAAATGACCTGATAAGGGCGTCTACGCACCGACTCGGTGAGTACTCCTCCCTCTTCATAACCAACGTAACCAGGAGGAGCACCAATGAGACGTGCAACCGAGTGCTTTTCCATAAACTCAGACATATCAATACGCGTCATAGCCGTATCATCATCAAAAAGAAATTCAGCAATTGCCTTACTCAATTCAGTTTTTCCAACTCCTGTAGGACCTAAGAATAGGAAAGATCCAATTGGGCGATTGGGATCTTGCAAACCTGCACGGGCTCTTCGTACAGCTTGACTGATCGCTATCACAGCTTCTTCTTGCCCAATAACGCGCTTTCTAAGGTTTTCTTCCATCTGGAGAAGCTTTTCTCGCTCCCCTTCAAGCATTTTATCAACGGGAATTCCTGTCCATCTAGAAACAATGGCCGCAACGTCATCATCTGTGACTTCTTCTCGAATCATCTGATCGTGGTTCTGTCCTTCTGATTCTTTAAGTTTTTTTTCAAGGTCTGGAATGACGCTATACATCAACTCACCCGCACGAGCCAGATTCCCCTCACGCTGGGCAACTTCAAGTTCATTACGAGCATGGTCGAGACTTTCTTTCAATTTTTGAGAGCCCGCCAGTTTTTCTTTTTCAGCCGTCCAAGACGCCGTTAGAACATTGGACTGAGATTCTAAGTCGGCAAGCTCTTTTTCAAGCTTAACCAGGCGATCCTTTGATGCTTGATCTTTTTCTTTCTTCAGAGCTTCTCTTTCAATTTTGAGCTGAATAATGCGTCGATCAAGCTCATCAATTTCTTCGGGCTTAGAATCAACTTCCATACGAAGACGACTTGCAGCCTCATCAACAAGGTCAATTGCCTTATCCGGCAAAAAACGGTCCGTAATGTAACGATTCGAAAGGGTGGCTGCCGCTACAATAGCCCCGTCCGTAATGCGAATTCCATGGTGAAGTTCATACTTTTCTTTTAATCCTCGAAGGATCGAAATTGTATCTTCAACAGTTGGCTCACTAACAAAAACCGGCTGAAAACGGCGCGCAAGGGCAGCATCTTTTTCGATATGTTTACGATATTCATCCAGAGTTGTAGCCCCAACACAATGAAGTTCACCCCGCGCCAAGGCAGGTTTGAGCATGTTAGAGGCGTCCATTGCACCTTCTGCTTTTCCTGCCCCTACGAGAGTATGTAATTCATCAATAAAAAGAACGATCTCCCCTTCCGCATGGGTAATTTCAGCAAGAACAGCTTTAAGACGTTCTTCAAATTCACCCCGATATTTTGCACCGGCAATAAGAGCGCCCATATCAAGTGCCATCAAATTTATATTCTTAAGCGTTTCAGGAACATCACCCTTTACTATACGGTGAGCAAGTCCTTCTATTATAGCTGTTTTTCCTACACCCGGCTCTCCAATAAGAACGGGGTTATTTTTAGTACGCCGTGACAGGACTTGGATCGTCCTCCGAATTTCTTCATCACGCCCAATAACTGGGTCGAGTTTGCCTTGTCGTGCTAACTCCGTTAGGTTAGTTGCATATTTTTTAAGAGCGTCATACTGGGATTCTGCCGACGCTGAATCTGCTTTACGCCCTTTCCGCATTGTTTCGATTGCAAGTTTTAGTTTATCCGAACTTACCCACGATGACGCCAAAATCTTTCCTGCATCCGTTTCTTTTGAAAGAGACAGACTTAAAAGAAGGAATTCCACAGTAACAAAACTATCTCCTGCTTTTTTTGCTTCTTTTTCGGCAATTTCAAAGACTTTCGTCGTTTCAGGCGCTAAGAAAATTTGTCCTGCTCCACTTCCTCCAATTTTTGGTATACGATTGAGCTCCTCTGTCGTGAGCTCAAGGGCTTTCTCAGGATTTCCTCCGGCTGTACGGATAAGACTGGCACAAAGACCTTCTTCATCATCAAGAAGAACTTTAAGAAGATGGATAGGGAGGATACGCTGATGACCTTCTCGTTGAGCTAGAGTTTGGGCAGATTGAATAAAACCTTGAGATCGTTCCGTGTAGTTATTAAAATTCATTGTTGTCTCATTTTTTTAATGGGTTTATCACACTACCTTTTTTATATAAGTATGCCAATTAGACAAAAAAAGTCCAAGGCGATTAAAACTTAAAGCCCATTTTATAGCCTTATTTCCAAAAGAATGGTTATTAGTTAACAAAATGGGCTCGATAGGCTAGGATATATTTTGAAACAATTAAAATTATAAACTATTACTCTTTCTTCGTATTTAATGGAGTTGAGTCCTCTTTTTGCCGCCGACGGTATCTCTTCGCAACAATCCGTGACACCATAGAAGATCTATTCTTCGAAAGAGCATTAGGTCGAACAGGCAATATCACCCTGAACTTTCTATAAAAGTCTAGATCAATGATCTCTGCCATGTCTTTCTCCTTTTCATCTTTCCTCTTCATCATTTTTATTATAAGGGAAGAGGGTTAAGATTCTTCTAGGGAAAAGTTGACAAAGTCTTTATTAGGGTTTTTTATCGAGAAAAGTTATGATGTTAGCTAAAAAAATATTTTTTTCTCTTGAAGGAGAATGGAGAATTATGCGAACCACGAATGGGCATGGTTCGATGAATGGATCGGCTTTCTTTCGTCCTATTTCAGCTTCACTTCCAAGCTTTCTCTATCGTGAAGACGGTTTTTTTTATACAGCTTATGGAGATAAGCTCGCTTTTTACCAAGAGTACCTCTATTGCCTCAATCAAGAGCATATTGAAGTTTATTTCGTCTCACGAGAGAAAAAGAAACGTTTTTTCCATTCTTTCACCTTTCTATCTTTTCAAGCTACAAACTCTACACCTGCCATACATCAGTGTGGGAAAGATAAATATATCGCAACTTACACCTTTTTAAACAAGGATACTTTTACTCTTCAATACAGTGTTCACGGACCTCAAAAAAAATTTATTCTCACAACACGATTTGAAAGAAAAAAACCTAATGAGCTTCTATCGCTGTACGCTTCCGACTCAAATAAGTGTAGACAACGGGAATGACAAAAAGAGTGAAGAGAGTCCCCACAGTCATGCCACCTACAATCACAAGCCCGATTTGTTCACGCGTTTCAGCCCCTGCTCCTGAAGAATAGGCCAAGGGAATGGCACCAAAAACCATAGCAAATGTCGTCATAAGAATAGGTCTCAAACGCAAACGTGAAGCTTCAATGACAGCTTCATAAGGAGTTTTTCCTTGAATTTGTAGTTTATTAGCAAAATCAACAATCAAGATACCATGTTTTGTGATAAGCCCAATTAATGTCACCAATCCAATTTGGCTATAAATATTTAAGGTTCCAGAAGGCACTATCCACAACGTAAAGATAGCTCCTGCCAAGGAAAGAGGAACACTAAGGATAATAATAAAGGGATCGATAAAACTCTCAAATTGCGCCGCCATGACCAGAAAAATAAAGGCCAGCGCAAGCCCAAAAATAAGATAAATCGTATGGGTTTCTTTCAAAAAGTCGCGCGTTTCTCCAGAAACCGTTGTCTGGTATCCATCTGGAAGAAGCTGATTGGCAGCCCTTTTAATATCATTAAGGACTTGCCCGAGCCCATATCCAGGATTCAAAACAGCATCTAAAGTTGCTGATCTCATACCTTCAAAATGGTGAATTTCAGGCGTCGTCGTAACAGCGAGAACTTTTACGAGATCAGAAAGAGGAACAAGGGTTTCCTTATCACCCCGAGACCCACGCACAGTCATATTAAGGATATCTTGAGGTGATCTTCGGAATTGCTCCCCTAACCACACACGCACAGGATACTGTTTACTCTCTCGCTCAAAGGTTGCTGGACGTCGTCCCCCAATGAGTGTCTCCAAAGTTTGAGAAATAACTTCAGGATCAATACCTAAAGTTGCTGCTTTTTCAACATCGATTTCAACTTTATAGTCTTGCCCTGGAACACCCACATTTGGCCTAACCCTGCTAATACCTGGATGTTGAAGCATAGCCGCCCATACTCTTTGCATTTGGTTTTCAAGATCTTCGTAAGAGCGTGACGTTTGAATAACAAAGGAAAGATCAAAAACACTTCCACCTCCAATAGCCGAACGACTTTGACATCGAGCAGATACGTCAAGGCCAATAATCTTATCAAGTTCAGGTGTAATTGCTTTTTTAATATCATCGCAATTTCTTGTTCTGTCTTCCCATGGCACCATCGTGTTCTGAGAAAACGTATCATCTCCCACCTGAACAATTGTCATTCGCTTAACAAGTTCAGGGACAGAGGCAAGAATCTGATCCATTTGAAGAGCATACTTTTCAAGGTATTTAAGTGTAGCCCCATAAGGAGGGCTAGCCGTTGTTAGAAGAACTCCTTGATCTTCTGCAGGCGTAAGTTCTTTTCTTAATTGAAAAGCTGCAAGGTATACTCCAATTCCAGCAACAACAATACCAAGAACAACCGTCCACATTCGCTTTTCTAAAACGCGTGCGAGAAGATACCCATATCCTTGATCTAATCGATCCAACCAATGACCTATTCTATCTGAAAACGTATGATAGGCTCTCAAAAATCTATTCTCATTCCCACGCCCCACATCGTGAGCTACGAGAAGGCGCGAACACATCATTGGCGTTAAAGTCAAGGCAACAAAACCAGAAATAATCACAGCTCCAGCAAGTGTCAGAGCAAACTCCGTAAATAACTTCCCTGTAATACCGCTTGAAAGTGCAATGGGGGCATAAACTGCCGCCAATGTTAAGGTCATTGCAATCACTGCAAAGCTAATTTCCTTTGCTCCTTGAATGGAAGCCTTCATGGGCTTTACACCCTCTTCTATATGCCTGTAAATATTTTCCAAAACGACGATAGCATCATCCACTACGAGCCCGATGGCCAATACCAAAGCAAGAAGAGTCAGAATATTAATCGTAAACCCAAAAAGATACATAAGGGCAAAAGAGCCAATCAAAGAAACAGGGATTGTAACGAGAGGGATCAATGAAGCACGAATCGACCTTAGAAATCCAAACACAACTACAATAACTAAAAGAGTTGCTTCCGCAATTGTCCGGTAAACATGTTGAATGGATCTTTCAATAAATACTGTTTTGTCTGAAGAAATTTCAATGAATGTAGCAGAAGGTAAGCGTTCACGTATTTGAACAAGTTTTTCTTCAAGACCACGCTTAACCTCTAAAGGATTGGCGACCGATTTTTTTATAATACCAATGCTCACAGCATTTTTATCGTTATATCGTGAAGCAAATCGTTTCTCTTCCGCCTTTAGTTCAGCAAATCCAACATCTTTAAGACGAATAATTTTACCATTTCTTTCTGCAAGAACCATATTGTCAAACTGAGTAGGGGTTTTTAAGGTTGAGGTCGTTGTAACACTAAATTCACGTTCTTCCCCACTAATCCTACCAGCTGGCGCCTTTACATTTTGCCTTTTTAAGGCACTTGCAACATCTGTCGCAGTAACTTTATAGGCATGGAGACGCACCGGATCCAAAATAAGGTGCATTTCCAGCTCTCCACCTCCATAAGGATCCACACTAGCAACACCTGTAAGAGATTCAAGATCACTCTTTAAATATCTTTCAAAGTAGTCGGCAAGCTCATTTGTTGTTTTCCGATCGCTATAGAGGGAAAGATAGATAAGAGGTTGCGCATCTGCGTCCGCTTTTTTAATTAAAGGATCATCCGCATCATCAGGAAGCTTATTTCGTACTTTTTGTAATTGATCTCGTACATCAGCAGCTGCACTGTCAATATTACGATCAACCTTAAAATTTAACTTTACAATGCTCGTCCCAGCTTCACTTCTCGAGGTCATATAATCCAAACCTTCAATTCCTCCAAGAACTTCCTCCAAGGGCCGAGTCAGCTGTTGTTCAATAATTTGGGGACTTGCACCTTCAAGAGTTGTTGTCACGCTTATAATGGGTTTATCTACCTCAGGAAACTGCCGTAACGATAGACGCGTAAATGCCACAGCTCCAACCATTATAATAATAATAGTCATTACAGTTGATAGAACTGGTCGACGGATAAGAAGTTCAGTAAAATTCATGGGCTTATCTTATTTCTCTTGTGTATTGTTAACGATAACCACTTCATCTCCATCCCGGACTTTGAATTGGCCTGCTGTTATGACTAAATCATCAGCCTTAACGCCATGGGTAATTTCTACTTCATTTCCATCTCGCATGCCCGTACTGACAGTTGACCGAACCGCCACATTGTCTACCACCAACATCACATATTCCTCTTCGCCTTCTCGTTCAATGGCTGTTTCGGGGACAAGAACGGCATCTTGCACTTTCCCTGCAAGGACCAAAACACGTGCAAATTCTCCAGGTCTATAAGCCAATTCCTTATTCGGCATTTGAGCACGTAAGGAAACAGTTCGTGTTGATTCATCAATTTCAGGACTTATCGCTTTAATTGTGGCTTCAATAGGAAGGATATCAAAATCTTCAATGGTAACATCCACAGTATCACCTGCATGAACAAAAGGTAAGTATGATTCAGGAATATGAAAATCAATATTAATAGGATCTAAATCGACGACAGTAGCAAGCTCGGTCGATTCTGAAACCAAGGTCCCCACGCTAACCTCTTGGAGACCCATGACGCCATCAAAGGGAGCTTTAAGGACCGTATTTTCTAAATGTATTTTTGCTTCTTCTAGATTAGCTTCAGCAACCAATACATTTGCTTGTGTCTCATCTTTCTTTTGAATCGTTCCAAAATTTCTCTCCAAGAGTGTACTAGCACGTTTATATTCCTGGCGATTCAACTCTAGCCGTGCCTCAGCTTCCTTAACCTTTGCTTTATACATTTGATCTTCAATTTTAAAAAGAGGTTCCCCTGCCTTAACGTGTTCCCCTTCCTGAAAATAAACTTTTGCAATCTTTCCATTTACTTCAGGATGCAACACAACGGATTGTATTGCTTTAAGTGTTCCTACCGTACTCACTCGTCTCAAAATAGAACCACTCTTTGCTTTTACAGCCTCTATAGGGGTGGGTTCTTTTGCAATTTCAAAAGGAATATCTTTCTTTTTTGTAAACCAAATAACCGCCGCAAGCCCTATACCACAAACAACAAAAGCTACTATAACTTTTTGATATATCTTCATTTTATTTTTCTCTGTTTAAAATATGCCCAAATTTTAATAAATATGTTTCTTCTTTGTAATCTATCAGACAATATATTAACAATATACTAAAATTACAAAAGGAAGAAAAAATGAACGAGTCTTTTTCCCTTCGTATAGCTGAGCTTTTAACCTCACGTCTTTGTCATGACCTTATCACACCTATTGGAGCAATTAACACAGGTCTTGAGCTCTTTCAAGAAACACCTTCGGACCATCTTACAGAATCTAGTGAAATTTTAAAATTAATTTTACATAGTTCGCAAACTGCTTCTGCCAGAGTTAGCTTTTTTAGAGTTGCTTTTGGAAGCAGCATTGCCACAGTCTCTCTGGGAGAGGCCCGCCAACTTATAGATAAATATTTTATACGCAGTAAGTTGACAATTCATTGGAGCGAGCCTTTTCAAAGTGACCTCGTGCTTGAATGGTGGGGACGAATTTTACTCAATTCTGTACTCTGGATGAGTGAGTGTGCACCCAGAGGAGGAACGCTTTCGATTTTAGCTCCGAGAAAGGATCATCTTGTTCTTTCTCTTCATCTTGATGCTGAATCTATTATTCTTCATCAAGGAACTCTTGAAGCGCTTGAAGGTAAAGCTTCTCTTAAAGAACTCACACCGCGAACGATTCCGTGCTATTTAATTCATCGTCTGGTAGAAGAAAGGAAAGGCAAGCTTTCCATTAACAAAACACCTTCCCTTAACGAACTCTTTTTAGAAATAAAAGCCCCTTCCTAATAAAAAAAGCTTGCAATACGCGCATTAATCGTTAAGCATAGAGAAAGAATGGGTATACGCTCATTCGAGCCTAACTCCAAGAACCCCTGAAAAGGGGGAGAGTGTAAATATCAACATAGAAGATAGTTCATGAAACAAGCTGGTTATTCCAAGCGACCACGTGGTCGTTCTCCTGAAAGGCATAGACAACCTCAAAGACATCTGAATGGCGAGTCAGGTGAGGGAAAATTGCGGGGAAGTCCCCAACAATGTGTAGAAAAGTATTTAACACTTGCACGAGATGCAGCCTCATCTGGTGATCCAATATCAGCTGAACATTATTACCAATACGCTGATCATTATTATCGCCTATCTATAGCCAATCGTACATCTCGCATCCAGTCTTCTGAAAGATACTTAGTAGAAAAAACACCGCTAAACACCCCAAGCGACCAGCCTTCTGAAAAAACAGCATGTGTGAATACTTAGAATATACATTTGGCGGGTGAATGACTTTTAGAAAACACCCCATAACGTGATGGCTGGGGGACCTGGATTCGAACCAGAGTTGCCCGGTCCAGAGCCGGGAGTTCTACCGCTAAACTATCCCCCAAAGGTAACAATGAGTGTACTTATTAGCACTGTGTGGCTAAGTTTAAGTTCTTTGTAAGGCAAAATTAACGAATATCGCCTTCACCGATCATATACAAACTTCTTAGCTTCACGAAGCAGAAACCAAACGTGCTATGAACGTTATTTTATCTTTGTTTCTTTAAACTCAACATGTTTGCGAACTTTAGGATCATATTTACGCATAACGAGTTTTTCAGTAAGCTTGCGAGGGTTTTTTTTCTTCACATAAAAAAAACCTGTACCCGCAGTACTTTCCATTTTAATTGATATTGTATTTTGCTTTGCCATAATGCTAAATCCATCTTTGAAACTCTGCGCAGCATACTGTTTTCCTCATCCATGTCAAGCTCCTTCTCACCACACTAAAGGTAGCTTTCATCACCAAAATGGACTCAGTTTCCCTTTTATAAAAAAGTACCTTTCATTTTATCCACAAGACACATTAAAAGATCGATAGAAAATTAAAGATGTTACTTTTTAGCATCCACTCCCAGACAGAAGTTCAATTCGCTCCAAAACACCATGAACCTTCATACCCCCATCATCAATACTATATTGTTTCATAATACCATTAGGCAGTAGCTCTTGAGTTGTCACATATTCGGGCTCATAATCAGTTTTCTCAAGCCCATAGACAGCAAACCGGACAGGCCAAAAAGGTTGGTTTGCAAACTGATGGGCACTCTCCCCATTAGGATTTCCTGCCATTACTTTTTTAGCGCCAATAAAGGTGTTGATTTCATTAGCTCCTTCCGCTGTGCTCCCATCAAAAACAACCCGAGGAAATATTTGTTCTCCTTCTTGGGCTGCGTTTAAAAGAGCTTTTGTATGTTGAATAGGAAAAAGGGTTCCTTCTGGGAGAATCAGTGTCTTTTTATATGGTTTTTGATATATAACTTCTATGCTTGCTCCTTTTTTTGTGGCAAAACCACGGACGTCTTTCACTAATTCATCATTCGTCTTAAGAATTGTATTAAATTTAAATGAAGACCCATCATCAGCCTCAAATGTAACATACCCCCATCTTACATGCTCAACAGTATCATCATCTTGGTAACGCCATAATTCAGATCTTTGTTGAACAGTCCACCCTCCACATACTTTATCAAATTCAATCATCATCGTCCCTCTCACGTCAGTAATAGTACTGCGAGGTTCAGGTCTACCTTCCATTGTAACTGTGTAATAGGCCCTATGAGGTTGAAGCTCAACAGAAGCATAAAGACAATATGGGGCAAGGAATCCAACAATGACTACAAAAAATGCGGCAGTCCGCAAAATGTCCTCCTTAGGAATATGTTATCTCAAGTATATTATACTTACTCTAGAAAGATTTCACGAAGAAACTGTTAATAATGAAAAACAAATTTTGGAAGGACCATTGACAGCGCTGCGCAAGAGCCTATTAATAGAAGAAAATCTCAAAAATGGATAAAGAAAATGACTCTTAAAATCGCCTTCTCAAAACCTTCCCCTCAAAAAACAATATGCCTTGGCGTATATGAAGGAAATAAATTTCCTCTTCCCACACAAACTTGGGATAAGGCCCTTAAAGGGTACCTCAAAAATTCTATTGAGACTTCAAAGTTTAAGGGCAAACTCAACCAAAGCTTATCGCTCTTTACGCCTGAAGGAGGGCGTATTTTCCTTATTGGCCTCGGAAAAAAAGAAGATCAAAAGGAGCAACATTGGCAGAAAATAGGATCTTCTCTCCTCACAGCTTTAGATGCTTCCCCAAATGGAGAAGGAACAGTTGAAATACATAGCCTTGAAGGAAGTAACGATGCCGAAGTCGCAGCTAATTTAGCGTTTGGTGCTCTTTTAAAATCCTGGAGATTTGAAAAATATTTTACAAAGAAAAAACCGGAAGAGCTTTTTTCAATCAAAAAAATAACCTTTTTAACGCCGAGTCCAGAAACAGCAGAAAAGGTTTTTAAACCCCTTTCCAAAGTCGTTGAAGGTGTGTTTTTAACCCGAAGTCTCATAACCGAGCCCGCCAATGTTATAACCCCTGCTTCTCTCGCTAAAATCACAGAAGGTCTGGAAAAAGATGGGATTAAAGTTGAGGTTTTGGGCGATAAGGAACTTAAAAAGCTAGGCATGAACGCTATCTTAGGCGTCGGCCAAGGAAGTGATAAAGGAACTAAAGTTGTCATTATGCAATGGAATGGGGGGTCTAAAAACGAGCCCCCCGTCGCCTTTATTGGTAAAGGTGTTACTTTTGATTCAGGTGGAATTTCGATTAAGCCTGCAAATAATATGGAAGAAATGAAATATGACATGGCAGGAGCTGCGGTCGTTATAGGTCTTCTCAAATCCTTAGCTCTTCGCAAAGCAAAGGTGAATGTTGTAGGAGCCATCGGTCTTGTGGAAAACATGCCCTCAGGGTCGGCCCAGCGTCCAGGAGACGTCGTGACTTCTCTCTCAGGCCAAACGATTGAGGTCATTAATACGGACGCAGAAGGGCGCCTCGTTTTAGCGGATGTCCTTTGGTACACCCAAGATCGTTTTAAACCAAAACTTATGGTAGATCTCGCAACGCTTACGGGCGCAATCATTATCGCCTTAGGAGCAGAGCGTGCTGGTTTGTTCGCAACGGACGGAAAATTAAGTAAAGAGCTCTCTGAAGCAGGTGAAAAGGTTGGTGAGCTCTTATGGTCTCTTCCAATGGATGACGCTTATGACAAGGATATCAATAGCGAAATTGCCGATATGAAAAACGTTGGAGCCCGTGGAGCGAGTAGTATTACGGCAGCTAAGTTTTTGCAACGTTTTACAAATAATGTTCCATGGGCCCATCTCGACATCGCAGGTGTCACTTGGGCTCAGAAAGACCTTACTTTCTGCGCAAAAGGCGCTACAGCCTTTGGCGTTCGGCTACTCACTCAATTCCTTATGAAAAACCATGAAAAATAAGCGAGTTGCATAAGGACAGAAAAGGGACAATGACCGAAATAGGCTTTTATCATCTCACAACAACCCCCCTAGAACGGGCTCTTCCCCGCCTTTTAGAGAAAATCCTTGAAGGTCATAAGCGAGCTGTCGTTCTCTGTGGAAGTGAAGAGAGGCTTGATTTGCTGAATTCTACTTTATGGACTGTTGGCAAATTGAGTTTTATACCTCATGGCAGCGTGAAAGAAGGATTTGCAGAAGATCAGCCCGTATGGCTCACAACTGCTGACGGAAATCCTAATGGAGCTCACTTCCTTGTCCTTACAGATGGGACTGATTCTCCCTCCCTTTCCTCCTATGAACGTTGCCTCGATCTTTTCGATGGTAATGATGAAGAGGCTGTCTTAAATGCACGTATGCGTTGGAAAACCTATAAAGATGCCGGCCATACGGTCACCTACTGGAAACAAACCGATTCAGGCAGTTGGGAAAAAGGGACTTAAGCTCCTTCACCGCTTTCTGGATCATCCTCTGCCGAGTCCGAAGGTTCTTGCAGCTTCTTATAAGCCCATTCAATATGAGCTGACAAACCATCAGAATTCATTTCCATAGCTTTTGCATAAAAATCGTCTAAAACCATTAAGAGATCACTTCTTTCAATCTTTTTTAATATCGAAAACAATAAATATCCCCAATAAATATTCTGGTCTTCTAACTTTCCAATAATATATGTGAATTTTTTAGCATTCGTGATCTTTTTCTCCCCTGGAAAAAGGTCATTCAGTTTATAGGCCATCCCATATACTTCATTAAAACCATTAATGAGATCCTTTACTCTTGAGACTCTCATTTCTGAGTCATCAACTCCCTCAAGGAGGTGTGAAATCACATCGATAAGGCGTCTGAAAAGGGGAGCAGTTACGCCCGGAAGGTGGGCATGTTTTTGAAGTTCTGCTAACATTTGTGCACGAGACGCAAGGTCTTTTGTAGCCATTAAAAATTGAAGCATCCGATCAGCCTGTATTGTATCCGTACAATGAGTCAAACAATCTAATATTGTTCTTAAGCTATCACGAGGAGAATTAATGCTTTGTGTGAGAATTAAAGGTTTAATTTCCTCATCATCTTCTTCTGAAAAGGGAGAAAGTGAAGGAGATGAAGAAGAGAAGGAGTGAATTAATGAATTCCAAAGTTTTTCTCCCAAAAGTGGTTCGGAATGGGAGCGTTGTAATTTTGTATTGCGATGGGTTGGCCAACAAAAGTCTTCCTCTGTCATCGCCCAAGCATTAACGGCAATTAAAGAAAACAAAAAACCAACTGAACTTAATTTAGCAATACTGATCTGCATAATTTTCACTCCTAAACTTAAAACGAAAACAAAATCAGGGCCTCATCTAGATGCATTTAGCCAACAATTGCAAGGGAAAAAGTCATTCTTTCTTATGCATCACTCAGTTCTAATTCTTTCATTAAGGTCTGCTTGATTCTCATGAAACGTTGGTCAGGATCCTCGATTTTATTTAATTTTTCATGCACTTCTTTAAGAATACCAACAAAACGCAAATCGTCACATGCCTTTTGTAGCGCAAGCCCTTGAAATGCATTCAAAATGTAAAGTGCATCTGAGCTTTGATGTGTGTTTTTTAAAACCTCTACAAGGATAAATTGATAGTAGGCGTGATCCTCTGGTATCTTTGCAAGAATTGCAAGGAAAGAAAGAAGCTGAAAATCAAGTTTTTCCTCCAATTGCTTTGCCGCATCTTGAGCAAGGTTTGCTACAAGAGGTGGATTTCGAGAAATACTTAGGAGCATACGAGCAGCTTCAAAATCACTTTGTGAAGTTACTCTTTGAAAAGAGGGGATCAAGATTATGAGCCCCTTGTACGTCCTTATCCAAGATGAAAGATTCTTTTCTAAAGAGGACAGAACCCAGTCTGCAGGGAAAACAGCCCCTTTCTCCTCAAACCACTTTTGAGTAAATAAAAGAGCTATATTAAGGCCGGAAAAACGGAGCTGTTCATCCAAATGAGAAAAAATATTAAAAAGCTCCGAATTGTCGACTTTATCTAGCCACGTAGTCAGTCTTCTAAAAAAAAGCCCGTGCAGACTTGGGTCGATCTGGGCTGCTTTAGAAATAATCCACCCGGGCAAGGCTTGCCCTTCAGGTAACCAAGAAGCTAGTAACACTAGCTGGTGGAAAAATATTTGTCTCTCTGAAGGAAGAGTCATTAATAAACCACTGACAGCATCTATACAATCCGTAAGTTTGTTCCGTCCCTTAATTAACCAATCCACATATTTAATGAGCTCTATTCTCTCTTTAGGTGTGCCTATTTCCCTTACTGAAATATTTATGAGGTTTATATATGAGAGTTGATCATCTGAATCTCCATCCGGAATACGCCGAAAATGTCCCGACAGGAGCTCTTCTTCTTCAGAGGTAAGTATAAAATATTCCCGTTGACTCGGTCTTTCTTTATGACAAAGAGGAATATCAAGTGGATCAGAAACTTTAATGCCTCTTATAGTTATTGACTCATCAGAAACTTCTTCACTTTCAGGAGATGAAGGGACACCAAAAGATGTTAAACTGTATTCATCATCAGTGAATTTTTCATAACGAGTCGGGGGGAAAAAAGAAAAGAGGTGGGAGTCCTCCATATCTCCTTCAATATCATCACTGGATATGGAGGATGAAACTGAATGCAAAGGAGTCCCTTCTTCTTCCTCCATTCCCCAAAGATTCGTAATCCCAGATAAAATGACCAAACTCAAAATCATAAGCCTGCATATACAACGCATCACTCTTCATACCTCTTACCATAAATATGCTCCCCTATGTTCGTAGCATAAGCTTCCTTCACAAAAAATTATATGCCTTTTTCTAAGTACTGTTTGACTCTTTCTATTATCTCTGAAGAAGGCGTTTGGTGGTTAAAATGAGCACAGTACTTTCCCTTTTTATCCATTAAATAAATAATTGACGAATGGTCCATCAGGTAGTCATCTTTTCCTCGTTCACTGAAAGCACGTGCAGCGTGAACTCGATAAGCTTTAACAGCTTGATCCACTTGTGCTTTGTTACCTGTAAGCATTACAAAATCTCTGTGGAAATTCTGAGCGTAGATTTGCAATTGCTGAGGGGTATCTCTTTCGGGATCAATTGTAATAAAGATGGGTTGGATTGTTTTAGTCCCTCCAAGTTTTTCAGCCGCTTCTGAGAGATGATGCAGGGCTGTGGGACAAATATCAGGACAATAGGTGTAACCAAAGTAGACTAATAAAGGCTTCCCTTTAAAATCCGTATCTTTCCAAATCCTCCCCTCCTTATCCACCAACTCAAAAGCCCCCCCTATTGCGGGAATGCCCTCTTGAGATCCAGGAATGTCTTTTGCGAAAGCTATTGCTTTATGGGATTTTTCAGTTTGAATGATGCCTAAAAGAGCAAAAAGGAGAAGGGCAAACCCGATAGCTCCTAATGTTAATAAGTTCCTTCGCTTTCGGTGCATCCTCTCTCAATTTCCTTTTATATTTAATAAAAATTTGGGTAGTAACATTTCTCTTATCTTACATTTATGATCTTAGCTCGGAGATGAGGGAAGTCAATTTTTATAATTGCCCGTTACGTTATTCGTGACAAACACTGAGTTGAGTATTTCAACATTCTCTAATCTACACTGCCCTCGCTTACATAATAATATCTCAAGCTATACCCTCCAATCAAATTCAATTGACAATTGGATAAAAATTTAATTAAATTGATTCATATTGAAGTTTATATAAAGATTCAGCTACCGTGGGGGGGGCTTTTTACAAATTCAACGTTTTTTATTTCACATTGAATTTTAAATCTTCTCATTTTCTAAAGCTTAATAAAGCTGAGTTGATTGCAATGAAAACATATCAACATAGATAAATTGTAAGGTGAATAAATGAATGACCATTTATTAAACGAATTCCAAAAAAATAATTTTTTTATAAAAGTTAATAAATTATTATTTGCCATCATCGTTATTTCTCTCAGCCTTTGTCTTTCTTTATATGCTGGGGAGGATGATAACTTAGATGAAAAATCTACACTCCTCCTAAACAAAAAAAATCCAAAGCATAACGATTATAATTCATACCAAACAGATAGTGACGTCTCAAATTTTCCTCTGCCGGAGAATAATGTCTCGATAAGAGACGCAGAGGAAAAGGAAGAAATTGCAGAAGAAGATCCTGATTTTTCTCGAGACATTCCCATCCTTAATATTAATCCTAACCACCCAAAAAGACAAATCGTGAACGGGTTTCTGCATCAATTATCTAATAAACCAAAGCTCATGAAAAAATTGGGAGATGAAGGCATCCATGACACGGCTCTTATTATTTATGACCTTTCTAAACAACCCTCTTTAAACTCAAATTCACCATCCCCTTGGACAAAAACAAGTGAATTTTTAACAGAATTTGACAAGCGTTTTTTTGATACTAAGATTTCTTCAGTCAGAAAAGCCTCCCGGTTTGTCACGATGCCTTTAAGTGTCATTTTTGGGAGTTTAGCACCGGCAGGTATTGTAGCAACAACGTGGTATTTATGGGGCAGCAATGTATATGATAAGCTTATCGTAGGTCCTTTACCTGATCTTATCACATTAGTGGCTACTGTTAGTTTACTACCACCCTGTATTGTGCAAGTGCTAGAATCTACAGAAAGTGCTGCGGACCTTGTTTTCGGTAATAATGGGCTAATACCTACTAAACATGATTCAAAACCTCATATTCAAAAATTAGGTATAGAAGTTAGCACTTGTTGTAAATCCCTACGTATTCCCACGCCATTAGTTTATGCAGCTGTATCCACTTTTGATGCGGCCCTCGTTGCCTTACCATATCTTGTTTTTTTTCACACAGCTGAATTTGAACCTAATGTTGATGGAGAAACCTTTTTTTACATAAGGTTTATACCTTTTACATTTTTTTATTTACAAAAAACATTTCAAGAAAATTATGATTTTTTTATCCGTCATGAACATAAAAATAAGACCAAAGTAATAAGGATGGTTCGACAAAAGAAAGATATTTTGCAACGCCGACTCAAAACAATGGGATGGCATATAAATTCTAAAGGCAGTGACAAACTTGTTGAAAAGTTATATGAACTGATCCAAACTGAATTGAAACAATCTAACAAAGACGACGGCAACGAACATATTTCAGCTCTTAGTCTCCTTTTTCTCAAACTTACAAGGTCTAACTCTTTTCAAGAGTTACAAAATGAGTTTAGTCAACAGGCAAGAAAGAACCCTTCACTGGAGTTCGCACATTTTGAGCAAGCAGAAATGGATGTTCAGTCAATAAATGCACCTCTTCAGGAACTCGCAAATCTTAAGCAGTTCGCCAGAGAGTTTGAGGCAGTTCCTGCTCAATCTATGGCTAATCTAATTGGGGATATTGATAAACTTCCCTCTGAGACCAATATGAGTAGGTTTCTAAAACAAGCTGCAACATGGACAAAAGGTCTTTCAACGATTGGAGAGCTTATCGTTACAACCTATGCTCTTCAACAGTTTGCCCTCTTTCTTGGTCTCGATCCAACAGATGCAGATGCTATAGCTTATACAGGTGCTATTGCTCATGGGTTATTTAGTGCTTTTACTCAATCGGATATTCAAGAAACAACCTTTTTAAGAGCTCGTCATTTGGGATCAACCTATGCAGATTTTTGGCCTTTTCGATGGTGCACAAGTGCTTTGTCCACTGCAACTGCTCTTTTTCTCTCCGTTCCCTATCCTTGCATTATTAATGAAGCACTAGGAGAAAGTACGCCTCCCTATGTCAGAGCTTTTTTGGCTCTTTCCACCGTCCCTAACCAGTTTACTTCCTTCTATAATTTCTGCCATCAGAAATATGCAAAACTCATTACAAAAATAGTGACTACTGTTCCAATTAAGACCACTAAACAGAAAAGAGCTTGGATAAACAATCATCTTGAGCGTATGCATGAGCTTATAGAGACACTTGACCAAGATACAACTCAAGATTGGTATAATATATGCCAAGAAGGAATATAAGCTTGTTATTGAGCTAAATGTTGTAAAATTCGTTCCTAAGGAGTATTCAAACAGTGCTATCTGGGAAAAGAGGATAGAAATCCTTTTTTCTGAAGGGGATTGTTTCTAATAGTTTGTTACTGTTGTTTAGGAGTGTTTGTGATGATTAAATTATTCTTCACCTTATTTACAGCTCATTATTTACTTTCTCCTCTTTGTTTGTATGCAATGGAATCTGAAAAACTGGATATTCCATATACACAAGTAAAAAGAAGACCCATAAAAATGCCAAGCGCTTTATCTTTTGGGTTGCTGGGAGATATCATAACATTTGGCTCTCTTCTTACTACAGAAGGCGAATATGAGGTTGAGGATCTACCTCATGTCATGGCTCTGTATAATTACTTTTCAACCTCTCCCTTAGAGAACGGCAGGAAATATAAATTTGAGGATCTTAAAACGTCTTGTACAACATGTATCCTAAGTAAAGGTCCCTTCTCATTAGATAGGTATGAATACTTAATGTTTAATTTAGAAGAACCAACAAGAGTAATAGAAAATCTAAGTAGTGGGGATAAATACCAAAGATTTATACTTATCCCAGGCAAGCGTTATGGGTTTGGCCTAATTAAAAGAATTTGAAGTCACCATCAGTTTTCTCAAAGCAGCCCTGATGGATGTAATTGTTATAGGTAAGACTCATCTAATCTTTCGCCCCTTGTTGTAGCATTTCAAGAACTTGGTCTATTGTGAAACTTGCAGATTTTTGCCGCGGGGGGTATTCTTTAAAAGTCAAAATAAACTTTTTTACATAATCTTGCGCAGGAAGCATTAGAAAAGCATGATTTAGCAACCAATCATAGTAAGTATTTGAAGTAATATCCGCACGCTCGAAAGGGTCAATTCGCAAATTAAATAACTTAGGAATTCTTAACTTTATAAAGGGCTCAAACCAAATTGCTAAAGTTCCTCTTACCCGTTGTTCAGCAAAAACAAACTTCCAGTTATCAAAACGAAGAGCCAATAAATCTCCATCATCTGAGAAGTAAAAAAACTCCTTACGTGGACTTTCTTTTGTTTCACCTGTTAAATATGGAAGGAAGTTATAGCCATCAAGGTGCACCTTATAGTCCACTGATCCCACCTTATAACCTTTAAGCAGCTTTTCTTTTATGCTTGGATCTCCTGCTACCGCGAGAAAAGTTGGTAACCAATCTAGATGAGCCATAATCTCATTCGAAATTGACCCCGCTTTTATTTTTTCTGGCCAGCGCAAAAGTAAAGGAACGCGAAAAGCTCCCTCCCAGTTTGTGTCTTTCTCACTACGAAAAGGGGTTGTACCAGCATCGGGCCACGAATTCTCATGTGGCCCATTGTCCGTGCTATACACGACGATCGTGTTATGAGCGATTCCTAACTCATCAAGCGCGTTTAATATGGTGCCAACATTTTTGTCATGATCAATCATTACATCATGATATTCACTTTGCCATCTCCCCGCTTGTCCCATACTTTCAGGCTTCTCATGGGTTCGAAAGTGCATATGCGTGAAATTAACCCATATAAATAAGGGTCCTTCTTTATGATGTTTTTTCATAAACTCTATGGTTCGCACCGCAATGTCATCGTCAATGGTTTCCATCCTCTTACGATTTAAAGGACCCGTATCTACAACTTTTTGCCCTCCCTTACCATCTGCCCAAGAATGAATGACGCCTCTGGGCCCATACTTCTTCTGAAAATTCGGGAACTCGGATGCTTTCGGATAGTCAGGCAATTCGGGTTCTTCCTCAGCATTTAAGTGATATAAATTGCCATAAAATTCATCAAATCCATGGTTTGTAGGAAGAAATTCATCCCTATCTCCCAAATGATTTTTACCAAATTGTCCGGTTATATAACCTAGAGGTTTAAGTAGTTCAGCAATTGTAGGATCTTTCTTACTAATCCCTATTTTAGAACCAGGAACTCCTACTTTCGCTAAACCTGTACGAAAAACACTTTGCCCTGTGATAAAAGCTGCTCGGCCTGCAGTACAGCTTTGTTCCGCATAAAAATCCGTAAACAACATTCCTTCTTTACCAATCCGATCAATGTTGGGTGTAAAGTATCCCATAAGTCCATAAGAATAAATACTGAGATTGGTCTGACCAATATCGTCCCCAAAAATAACAATAATATTTGGCTTTTCTTGTACCTTCATGTCCTTGCCTTGAGATGCCACAGCATTATCAGGGCCATGAGCTACCGTCTCAGGTCCGGCATTGAGCGACTCTACAAAGAGGTAAAAAGAAAATAGAAAAATCTTGATAATTAATTTATGTGTCATGATGTCTTCTGATATGCCTAAAAACTACTAAGCCTAGCGTAGTTAATAGATATTAAAACTATCTTAACGGCAATACAAATCTTTTATGTTCATTCTCTAAAAATCATACCCTACCCTGCTAAGGGTACCACCCTTATAGCTCATTGCACCGGCCCCCTTTGCTGTCCACTTACAAAGAGCCCTCGCCTTACACGTAGACTATTCCCATCGAGTGTTATACTTCCACCCCCAGCTCCTTTTTGAATATCCATATAGCTAAAAATGAGTGGTAATTCAGTTATAGGCGTAATTAGAGTGGCGCGCCCTGCAGGATTCGAACCTGCGACCTGCGGCTTAGAAGGCCGACGCTCTATCCAGCTGAGCTAAGGGCGCATAATTACCTCACCATACAGAAAGCCATAAAAAAGGTAAACAGGACCTTCCCATTTTTTTATAAAAAATGCTTCTTTACTTCTTTAATCTGTTCAAGCTTACTTCTTTGTTTTTTTGTATCTACCTTTCTTGTTTCCAATTAATTTATAAAATCAATCCACTTGTTTTTTTTTGCAAAGTCCTGTTATGGTGTTTAAACTCCATTACTTGTAGCGGGGAGGGTAGGCAACTTATAATCTTATGATTGATGAAAAGGCACCGAATCAAATAGCCCCCTCAGTAGGGTTTCTGCTAAGGACAGCCCGTATGGAGCGCGGGCTCACCATTGAAGCTATTGCGAAAAATTTACGTATAGGAAAACGGCAGCTAACTCAGCTTGAGGAAGATCATGATTGTCTCATATGTGATGTCTACACTTTAGGATTTTTAAGATCATATGGCCAATTTTTGGGCCTCAATGTAGAAGAACTTGTCCAAAAATTTAAGGATCAAGCTTTCCATCCACATCCCCCTCATCTTTCTTTTCCAGCTCCTCTTCCTGGGCGAGGAATTCCGAGTTTTAGGATACTTGGCTTGTCTCTGTGTGCTCTTATTCTCATTATAATTGGATGGGAATGGCTTGGATATCAAGGGCCGCTATCTTATTTTCACGCTGAACCTGTGTTTGTTGCTACGGCTCCAGAAGAAACCGTAACAGCCGACCCACCACTTTCTCACGCTTTAGAAACACAACCCCCTTTGGAAAACAGTCCTCTTGTAGACTCTTCATTTGATAATAATATAACTGAAGCAAAGGAGAATCCTCTTCCTATTGAGGAGAATGTTGAAACCCCAGTTGTTCAGGAAGGAATTCTTTTAAAAGTAAGTGCACCAGCTTGGATAGAAGTGAAAGATGAAAAAGGTGACATGATTATAAACCGTGTTTTCAATCCCGGGGAAACTTATGAATTTAAAGATTCTCAAGGTCTTGTTCTAAAAACAGGAAATGCAGGGGGAATTTCTCTGAAGTCAGGAGAAAAGGAACTTACAGGATTGGGGAAAAGCGGTGAAGTTAAAGGTGGAATTCCGTTAAATCCAGAGAAATGGCTTGAACAAGTCTCTGATACTCATTAAGTAAATGAATAAACCCATCCTAAATTAGTGGCTATAAATGGCGATATTACAACCCGTTCGAGGGACTCATGATTTGCTTCCCCCCGAATGTAGAAAATATTCTTATATAACAGATACCGCAAAGAAAACTGCAGCGAGCTACGGTTTTGCAGAAATATCAACGCCCATAATGGAATTTATGGAAGTTTTTAAGCGCACACTTGGGGATGAATCTGACATCGTTTCTAAAGAGATGTATGAGATTGCTGACAGGGGAGATGAACCTATTGTTTTGCGCCCAGAAGGGACAGCAGGTGTAGCAAGGGCCATTATGTCGAATGGTCTTACCCAGTCTATGCCTTTAAAGTACTTTTATTCAGGCCCTATGTTTCGGTACGAACGACCACAAAAAGGACGGCTTCGCCAGCTCCGTCAAATTGGCAGTGAATTGTTCGGCGTTTCTGATCCAGTGGGTGATGTAGAAATCATAGCCTTGGCGTATGATATTTTGACAGCTTTAAAATTAAACCAGCGGGTAACGCTTGAAATTAATACACTTGGTGATGACGAGAGTCGCAAGCAGTATCGTCATCAGTTAGTTACCTATTTAAAAGATCACCACAAATCTCTCTCACTTGAAAGTCAGCAGCGTTTAGAAAAAAACCCCTTACGTATTTTGGATACAAAAGATGAAGGGGATAAAAAGATTTTGAAGAAGGCGCCTCTTCTGAGTGATAGCCTCAATGGTTTTTCGCAAGAAATGTTTGCAAAAGTGCTCGAAGGGTTAAAAATTCTGAATATTCCTTTTGTTTTAAATCCTCACCTTGTTCGAGGGCTCGATTACTACTGTCAAATTGCTTTTGAGTTTACAACAACTGAACTTGGGTCCCAAGGAGCCGTCATTGCTGGTGGACGCTATGATGGTCTTATGGCCACAATGGGAGGCCCCTCAATCCCCGGAGTTGGTTGGGCTGGTGGAATTGACCGCCTAGCAATGATGTTAAGGGACGAGCTTCTCCCATCTTTAAAACGCCCCCTTGCCATTGTTCCAACAGATGAGGCGTTTGATATAAAAGGGCTTGAACTTGCACAGTACCTTCGGAAAGAAGGTTTTACTGTTGAAATGACCTATGGAGGGGGGCTTGGCAAACGGCTTAAAAAAGCAAATAAGATAAATGCGTGTTATGCTTTGATTTTAGGAGAAACTGAAATTGCATCAGGTTTAGTAACGATAAAGAGTTTAGATCAAGGTCAACAAGAACAAGTTCCTCAAACCGACGTAAGGCGGATTTTAAAAGAAAAAGGTATTTAATGAGTCTTGAACAAAAATTAAATCAGGTATTAACTCACTTTGAAGAGCTTCGTGAAAAACTTTCTTCATCCATAGAAAATGCAACTGAATTTGCTAAACTTTCAAAAGAATATTCTGATCTTACCCCCCTTGCGGAAAAAATATTAGAACGGAGGAAACTCGTAGAAGAAAAGGCAAATATAGAAGAACTTCTAAATGATCCTACGTTAGATAAAGAATTTAAAGAAATAGCGCAGGAAGATTTGCAGCGTCTTCATAACCAACTTCCAGGCCTTTTACTTGAAATTCAAGTTCTTCTTCTTCCAAAGGATGTAGACGATGATCGGAATGCTATCTTGGAAATTCGCGCGGGAACCGGTGGCGAAGAAGCAGCTTTATTTGCTGCTGATCTCTTGCGAATGTATCAAAGATATGCAGAAATTCAAGGATGGCGCTTTGAATTAATGCATGAAAGTGATACGGGAATTGGGGGCATTAAGGAAGCCTCTGCTTCGATCTCTGGCAAAGGTGTTTTCGCAAAACTTAAGTTTGAATCTGGCGTCCATCGTGTTCAAAGGGTTCCTGAAACAGAGGCTGGGGGGCGGATTCATACATCAGCTGCAACAGTTGCCGTTCTTCCAGAAGCGGAAGACGTTGATATCCATATTGAAGAGAAAGATTTGCGAATAGATGTGTTCAGATCAAGCGGTCCTGGAGGTCAATCTGTAAATACAACAGATAGTGCCGTTCGCATAACCCACCTCCCCACAGGTGTTGTTGTTCAACAGCAAGATGAAAAGTCACAACACAAGAACAAGGCTAAAGCCCTTAAAATTCTTCGCTCCCGTCTTTATGAACATCAAAGAGCAGAAAAAGCAGCTGAACGTGCGGCAAGTAGAAAAAACCAGGTTGGAACGGGTGATCGTTCCGAGCGTATCCGTACGTATAACTTTCCTCAAGGACGCGTAACTGATCACCGTATAAATCTTACCCTTTATAAGCTGGATCGTATTTTAGAGGGAAGCGGCCTTGAAGAAATGGTTCAAGCATTATTATCCGAAGACCAGGCCGCGCGCCTTGCTGATCTGGGTGAGGCCATCTAGGAACAAATATTATTCCAGCATACTGAGAGCTTTCTCTAGCTTTTCATTAGTTAAAAGGGCGTTTCTTAAGCGTTTTTGCTGTGTTTCAATGATATCAGCTGGGGCTTTTGCAACAAACTGTTGATTAGAGAGTTTTTTCTCTAGCTCTTCAATTTCTTTCTTGATTTTAGTAAGGTCCTTAAGAAGACGTTCTTTTTCCGCTACAACATCAATGGCCCCAGCTAAAGGAATTAGAAGTGTCGTTTCATTTACAACAACTTGTGCAGCATTCTCTGCGTCCTTTTGAGTGATAGGCTCAGAAAAAGCTCTTAAGTGCTTGAGACGAGCAAGCTTTAAAAGAAGATCCTCATAATTTTCGATTCTCCGGTAAGTTTCAGGTGAAGCCTCATAAAAGCTAAGGCTCAGTAAAGTTACAGCAGGTATGCTCATCTCTGCACGAATACGACGGACTTCAGAAACAACCTGTATAAGCCAATCTATATCTTGACTGGTTTGTGGATAGAGGTCCTCGGTGCTTTTTGGCCAGGATGCTCCCATGAGAAGGCCTGCCTTTAGGTGAAGGTTTTCCCATAAGATTTCTGTAACATAGGGCATAAAGGGGTGAAGAAGACGTAAGATGCGATCGAGTACCCATGCAACTGTCTTCTGTGTTTCTTCTTTTTCGATTGTATCCATTTCGAACTTTGATTTACAAAATTCAAGGTACCAATCACAAAAAGTTCCCCAAATAAAATGATAAAGAAGATGAGCTGCCTCATTGAATTTATAGTTTTCGAGTGCGTCTTTTACAACTTTTGAAAGAGATGAAATTTTACCCGAGATCCATTGGTTAATAGGAACGTGAAGATGATGAGGATCGTAATGAGCATCAAAGATGCACCCATTCATTTCAGCGAAACGTGCCGCATTCCATAATTTGGTAGCAAAATTACGGTAACCTTCGACTTGAGCTTTCGCAAATTTAACATCTCTGCCTGGCGCAGCTAAAGCAGCCAGAGTAAAGCGAAGGGCATCCGCTCCATAGGTATTAATGAGGATGAGGGGGTCTTCAACATTTCCTTTGGTCTTCGACATCTTTTGCCCTTTTTCGTCACGAACAAGAGCGTTGATGTAAACAGTTTTAAAAGGGACATCCCCTGTAAAGTGGAGGCCCATCATCATCATACGTGCAACCCAGAAAAAGATGATGTCATGACCGGTGATCAATACGTTCGTAGGATAGTAGCGTGTAAGTTCTGGTGTTTCTTGAGGCCATCCTAAGGTTGAAAACGGCCATAAAGCTGAGGAGAACCAGGTGTCAAGAACATCTTCATCTTGCGTAAGAGAGATATCCTCTTTATAAAAACGTGCTGCGTCAACTTTTGCTTCTTCCTCATTTAGAGCTACAAAAGCCTTTCCGTCTGGTCCATACCACACAGGTATACGATGGCCCCACCAGAGTTGGCGAGAAATACACCATGGCTGGATATTTCTAAGCCACTCAAAATAGGTATTTTCCCAATATTTTGGAACAAATTGCGTTTTTCCTTGTTCAACAGCTTTAAGAGCAGATTGGGCTAAGGTGGCCGCATCTACATACCACTGGTCTAAGAGCCAGGGTTCAACAACAATGCCAGACTTTTCTCCATGGGGAATGAGAATAAGGAGAGACTCCTCCTTCTCAAAAAGACCCTTCGCTTTCATTTCCTCAACTACTTTTTTTCGAGCTATAAAGCGATCAAGACCCTGATAAGCGACGGGAACATTTTCATTTAGACATGCATTACCATCCAGTATATTGATCATCGGAAGATCATGGCGGCGCCCTACCTCAAAATCATTAAAATCATGGGCAGGTGTGATTTTAACAGCCCCTGTAAATTTTTCAGGATCTGCATGTAGATCACCAATAATGGGAATGAGGTTATTCGTTAAAGGATGCTGGAGCCATTTCCCTATAAGAGCCTTATAACGTTCGTCTTCAGGATGAACAGCAACGGCTACATCTCCAAAAACTGTTTCTGGACGACTTGTTGCTATTGTAAGGAATTCATCCTTATGATCTGCAAAAGGATAATGAAAGTAATACATCAACCCTTGAATTGGAAGGTTTTCAACCTCAATATCTGAAAGTGCGGTTTGGAGTTTAGGATCCCAGTTAATTAAACGCTTATCCCGATAGATTAAACCTTGACGATAGAGCTCAACGAAAACATGCCGAACAGCTGCACTTAATCCTTCATCCAAAGTAAACCGCTCTCGTCCCCAGTCGGGTGACGCCCCTAAACGGCGGAGTTGAAGGTTGATTGTTCCCCCTGATTCAGCTTTCCAATCCCATACTCTTTCTAGAAATTTTTCTCTCCCTAGGTCATGGCGAGACAACTTTTGCTCATTGAGCTGCCGCTCAACCACCATTTGGGTAGAAATGCTCGCGTGATCCGTTCCCGGCTGCCATAAAACATCATATCCTTGCATACGATGAAACCGAATCAGTATATCCTGAAGTGTAAACGTGAAAGCATGACCCAGATGAAGACTCCCGGTTATGTTGGGGGGCGGCATCATAATGGTATAAGGTTGAGCCTCGAGTTTATTACCTGCGGCCATAAGGCCTGACTGTTCCCAAGCGTCGTAAATTTTTTCTTCAAATCGGATGGGTGAGAAAGTTTTGTCTAACATCGATTTTAAAACTCATCTAGAGAAAGTGTATTGATTACGTTCGTACTTAATATGAGGGGGTGTTCTTAGGTTTTTCAGAAGAAACGACCTGCTTTTTTACACTTAGCTGCTGCACAATATTCGCCACTTGCTCACTTACAATTTGACGTACGAGTGAAGGCAAGTTTGTGTCTAGCCATTCCTTTAAGAGAGGTTTAAGGGCTTCACGAACGAGATCTTCTATAGTTTTACTATTTATTCCTGTGGTTAAGTGCCGCCCATATTGATGGGAACCTTCATCATTAAGTGTGGTGAGAGGTGATAAAGCCTCAAGTGTTTCAGAAAAAGTTGTTTTAGAGAGCAGAGTATCTTCAACTATTGCTTGAGAAGGGGGAGTTAAATCTTCATGAGAAGTGACGGTTTTTATGTCTTGCGTACTTTTTATGAGGCTAAAAAGGTCCTCTTTTTCCAAGTCAGCCGCAAGGGTTTCGATGTCATTTCTTTTAGGGTCTAAATGAACTCTATGGGTATGATCAGCTGAAGGTCCGTATGGAGATTTGGGTGCTTCATTTTGAGAGGGGATCTCTTCAGATTTCCTATTCATTTCAAGAGGTAAATTTAACTTATGTTGGTCTTCTTCTTGAATGACTTCTGTTAGGTCCAACACATCCTCATCTCTTTTATGATGAGGGGAATCACTTTTTGTATCTCCTGAGATGATTTGACGAATAGATGCTAAAATATCATCCATTGAAGGTTCAGTAGTTGGCTTTTCTGCTGTCATTTCTGATCCTCATCTCCATCCCTAACATAGCGTAGGTCTTTTCCTTGCCAGAACTGAATCCAGGCATTCTTGTATTCATTATAGTACTTATCAGGATCATAATACTTCACATTAAGTTTTAAATCACGTGCTGTAAGGCGTCCCATAGCGGCCAAAAGACCATAACTTGCTGTAATAAGTGTTTGCTGAGCTTGGGCCAACTCAACTTGAGCTTCAATTAAGCGTTCTTCAAGTTCAAGAACATCAATAACTGTTTTTGTCCCCACGTTAACTTCTTCAAAAGCCCCTTCAACTGCGAGCTCTTGAGCTTTAACTTGAGCGAGAAAACCTACGAGGCTTACACGCGCTGCAACAAGTGTGTCCCATGCCGTTTGAACATTCTCAACCACCTGTCTTTGAGCATTTACAAGTTGTACTTTTCGTTGTGCGACTTGTTGGTAGGCCTGTCGGACTTGTGAGTTAGGAATACCTTGTGCGTAGAGAGGAACAGTAACTTTGGCTCCAAATTCAAAATTTGTATTTCTTGGGTGGGTTTGGTTATTTGTTCCACCACGACGATCATTTCCAACTGAAGCCTCGACACCAGCCACTGGCAATAATCCTGCCATTTGAAGATCGACATTATATTGAGCGGCTTCTAGAGTATATTTAGCTTGCATGATAATAGGGCTATAAATCTTAGAGATCTCGAGGGCTTCAGCAACCGTTTCCGGCAAGTCCGAAATAACACTAGCAGCGGCTAGTTTCCCTGGAGGACTTCCTATTTGATGTAAATAAACGGCCTTTGCTGTTTCTAAGGCTCCTAAATCTCGACTCAATTGTGCTTTAGCACCTTCGTAATCGGCTCTTGACGCTTCTACGTCCGTGCGACTCCCCTCACCCACCTCATAACGAGCTTGAGTGCGATCTAAGTTTTTTTTATAAAATTCCACACTCTTTTTTCGATAATTAACAATATCAATATCTTTAAGAATTTCAGTATGGTTAGTCACGCCATCCAAAAGTGTTCTTTGCTCAACACTAAATAAATTTGCTTTTCCGGCTAGAACGTCGCTCTCCGTTTTTCCTATGTTAGCAACCGTGGCTCCGCCTTTATAAATATTCTGACTAATACTGGCCGTATATTCCGTTGTACTCCCATGAGCTCCTTTTCCCTTGCCTATGGGATATCTTTGTGACTGCGTTTGCGTGCCTTCAACAGATAAACTGGGTCGCCAATCGGCTATGGCTTGTGAGACATTTTCATCCGTGACTCTTAAATCAGCACGTGCTGCATCAAGGTCCGCATTCTGCATATAAGCGTGTTCAAGGGTTTCTTGCAAGGAGACAGGCGCTTGGCTTTCCTCAGCAATCAAAGCAGGCTGACAGGACTCCCCAAAAATAGGATCACACAAAAAAGTGCTTGAAATTAATAAAGTTAAAAACGTAAAATTCTTATTTTGTTGCATGTTCATAAGTAACATTTTTACAGTCTAGCCTCTACCATACACGGTGTTATTCCTTTTTTCACTAAAAATCAAATGCTTTACGCTTTCGAAAGGTCTCAAGGCGTGGCGCAAATGCATCAAACAGGGGAATTTCCGTGAACATTCCTTCGTTTTGCACAAGTTTTATAGCTTCAATTTTTCCCGATTTTGAGTGTCTTAGAGTTACCATAATGCCATCTTCTCGAAGCTGAGAAAAGAGTGATTTGGGAATAAAGTCAATACATCCCTCAATTATAATTTTATGATAAGGAGCTTCATTTTTCCACCCTTCTGTCAGAGGACCTAAAACAATATGTACTAAAGATAACTTCAAATCTTCAAGAAGCTGCTCAGCTTTTTGTGTTAAAGTTTCCTCTGAATCAAGGGCAATGACATGAGCTCCCATGTAGCCTAAAAGCGCAGGTCCATAACCTGTCCCTCCTCCAATGTATAGAATTTTATCGTTCGGAGAAGGATTCAGCTCTTCCAAAAGATGAGCAAGAGTTGCGGGTCTTAAAAGAACACGTCCTTTACTGTAAGGAAAATTTGCATCCATATAAGCAATACGAGCAAGTTGGCGGGGTACAAATCGCTCCCGCGGAATATGAGTAAGAGCTTCAATCACATAAGGATGAGTAACCTCCTCAGGTAATACCTGACCTTTTACCATGTTTTGGCGCATCAATGTAAAATCGGACATTGGATCCCTTAGAAATTATTTTTCCTTATACGTCTTTTTGAAGCCAATAGCAACTTTTGGTTAGAGGGTCTTTCCTTCAGCAAGGGCTGATTTAATATTTACAATGCCAGCTCCAAATTGGGCATTTGGAAGCTCTTTACCATCCAAAGACGTTTTTCGAGCAGATTTGAGAAGAAGCTCAACAATCATATTGGCTTGCAACTGGGGAAAAGCTTCTTTGATAAGACTTGCAGCTCCAACAACCATCGGAGTTGCCATGGAAGTGCCTGATTTTTCGCCGAATAGCCCTCCCGTGAGAGTTGATCTGATTTTATCTCCAGGGGCTGTAATGAAATAGGTCTGAGTAATTCCAAAAGAACCTTTCCCAGGATAATTACTAAACTCAGCTAAGGTTTCTTTGCCATTCTTATATGTGGAAGCTCCTACGATAAGAAGGCAACCTTCCATTAAGGGATCCTGAGCAAGTTCAATGAGACTTGCCGTGTAAGCCTGACTCATCATAGGAGAACTTTCATTGCCAGCCGCAATCACAATGAGTTTTCCTGCTTTTGCGAGTTGAATAAGAGCTGTTCGTACATTAGGGCTGATTTCCCGCCCTGTGTGGCTAAGTCGCATTGAAATATTAACGATATGAGCAGGACTCGAAGTTGCCATTTGAAGAGCTTTTACGAAGGATTGATCTCCACCAAACATCCCCATTTTGATGGGAATGATTTTAGCTTGAGGAGCGATGCTCGAAATAATACCAGTGACGTGCGTGCCATGGCTTTCAAATTTATAGGCTCCATTTTCAAAAACCATCGTTTCTGATATATCTCTTGTGGTATTATCTGTATTATACCGGTGGGTGGAAAAATGCTCCTTCAGAGATGCATGAGATGTATCAAATCCTTCATCAATAACAGCGGTAATGACCCCCCTTCCCTCAAGCTTATGTTCATGGGCATGGGGGGCATCTACCAAATTTTGTGGCGAAATAGTCACATCTTGCCAGATCTTGTAACCTATATAGGTTACAAGAGAAAGGCAACATATACCATAAATAAGCCGCTGTATCATTGAAATTATCTGATCCTTTTCTCTTTAAGAATGTGGGTATTCATTCTAAAAAAACAAGAGGACTGTTTTTTTCTATAAAAGTAAGATAATGTATTTTCGATAAAGGCAAACGTGTGCCTTTCACAAGCAAAAATAAAAAAGGTGAACATTATGAAAAAACTTACAAAACTAGCCCTTACACTTTCCATAGTCGGTTGTGGAATGATGACTGCTCCTGCTTGGGGTGATCTACTCATAATAGAAAAAGAAGGTGTGAAGCCTCTAGCAGAAAAAATAGACAACTTTAAGGATTTTAGAAAAAAGTATCCTGAGTCTAACTTTGATGTGTTTGTATTAGAAGGGAAAATTCCTGAGAATTTGAAAAAATCAGATTTAAAAGAAAAATTGGCCGAAGGTGCTTTCAAGGAACACCTCAATGATAATGAAAAACACATTATTATTGTGGCGAAGTCTGATGAAGATAAACAATAATTAGGCCTCAATTCTCTCGAACTTTTGTGTTGAGGGAATAAGTGATTATTCTGAGGAACCTCATGGGTATATACCTATGAGGTTTCTTTTTCTTATATATTCTTCTGATAATATGTGTTGACGAGAAGGAAGCGCATGCGTATAAGGACTGACGCGCTGAGGGTAAAGTTTGAAAATTTTAGCGAAATATGCTATTATTAAAAATCCGCACCACAGCATGTAGATAAGCAAAGGCATGTATAGCGTGTCCATGCTTTGTGTTGATCATTGACAAGTGAAGAGAGAGAAGGGATACGCGGGGAGCGGCTTGCGGTAGCGAGTTGAGGATTGATTGAATTATGATTGTAAGTTGATATGGTTAGGAGCTATAGCGATTGAAGTCATGAGGAGAGAGAATTCCTGCGTATCTGAGTATTCTTAAGAGATCTGGGAGCGTTATAGGAAGCTATAGTGATTTT
>JAIEMB010000011.1 GCA_019752515.1 Alphaproteobacteria bacterium
GCTGAGCTCAAAAAAACCAAACTTGCCGCTCTCGACCTCGAGATCGCAAATCTTAAAAAAGCAAAGCTCACTGCACTCGATGGAGAGATCGCAGCTCTCAGAACAACAAAAATAGCAGCCCTTGATCTGGAGATCGCAAATCTGAAGAAAGCGAAGGAGGCTGCGCTTAATGATCTAGGTATTAAAATAAAGGCACAGGAGGGTGTTCTTCTAAAACTGACAACCGATCAAAAAGCTGCAACCACCACTCTTAGTGACTTAGCAGAAAAAATTAAAGCAGAGACAGCTGCCTTAAATGGCATGACCACGAAACGTCAAAAGGCAGATGATGAGATCGTTGCTTATGTGAAATCAGAGAAAGTTGTTCAGATAGAGGCAATAAAAATAGCTGCAAAACGTCAATTTGAAGCAAAAACGGTCGAAATAGGATTTGACGAATATCATCGATTAAAAGCAGCAGGAAGTACTTTTATAAGGTCCATTCCCAACCCAAATGTTAAGTATTATGAAGGGGAAAAAGAGATTACAAAGGCTAAATATAATGATCGCTTAAGGCACCTTAAACTTAAGGGCTTACGCACATCCGGTCCTACGCATTTTTATTATAAGTTTACCTTGCCAACTTCATAGGATTTGAAGTGACTTCCTCTTTTGAAAAGGATTCTTCTTTTCTCAAGAGGAGGAACGACAAAAAGGATGTCTGCTTGGGAAGAAAAAGTTATATTAAAATGAGTGTTAATTTACTTCTATATAGGCCAAAAATATAAAAAACTTTAAAAAATGAAAAAAACATGCCAAATTATAAAATAAAAGACTCAAACAATAAGTAAGGAAAATTAAAGGGATGAAAAATATAGCAAAGACTCCTATATCCTTCTTTACAAGAAAAGCATAAGGAAGGAAGCATGTATATAAGAATCCTCAGTATTATAGCTCTTTTTTGTTTGACGATTTCATCTCCCCTTGAAGGACGGAGTCACTCTTCAACGCGTCATCATGCGCAAACCACTAAGAAAAAAACTCAAGTACTGAGCCATATTACTCAAAAAAAACAACACCAAGTTGAACGAAAAAGGCCTACACGTGTCACTACCGTTAAACAGCTTCGCTCGCGACGGGCGATCGCTCTAAAGAAACGCCCTCAAAAAACAGTTGTGACAAAGAGAAGCCCAAGCCGTCTTACGCAGTTAAAACAAAAACCTCAGCTTAAAAGAGTTGCCTTACAAAGAAGGAAGAGCCCCTCTTCAAAAGCTATTCCTCATAAAAGAACAAGACGTTTATCCGCAAGCCCAGTATCTCAACATCAGCGAAAAGCTTCCCTAGTACAAAAAAAGCAGACCTCTCAAATTGCATTTAAAAGAACTCAAGCTAAGCAACATCTTCAGCAAAAAACCTCTGCACATCGCAATATTCCTCAGAAGAAGGCAGACTATTTATCTCTTTTGCCTTATCATGATCAGCAAAGAGCAAAAGACGGGGGTCTCGATAAGCTTCTGACTAAGGACATGAAAGGCCAAGGACAAACTGTAGCTGTGATTGAACTTTCGGGTGTCTGGAAAGATCTCAAAGATGCCATAAATGATAATAAGGGGCCGCTATCCCCCTCACTTAAAGCTAATTATAAATCAAACTTCTTAGCTCCAATTGGAGGGCCAGGACTACATCCAGAACAAATGAATGAATGGATAAGAGACTGTGGTAATCTTTCTCACGGATCGTCTGTTGCATCTGTTATTTTAGATATGGCTCCTCAAGCAAAAGTTCTGCCTGTAAGTACGTACAATACCTATGGATCTTCTCAATTTTACGATACAGCAGATGCCTTGATGGATTTATCTCGAAGGCCGGATGTGAGTATTATCAATATGTCAAGTGGTTTTACAAAATTTAATGTGACTCTAAAAAAGATACGCAATAAAAGTGGCAGAGAAGAAGAATTAGCTAAGCGTATCTATCCCCCAAAATTGACGGAAGCCTTTAAAGCTGTAGCTAAAGCTGGAAAGGTGGTAATAATTGCAGCGCGTAATGATGGAAAGCCCATCGACACCCCCCGATTTTTCCCTGAAGGACAAATAGGGACCCATGAATTAGTTGGATATCTCATGCAAGAACTCGATCCTGAAACACGGAAGTCTATTATACTTGCAGGGAGCTGCGACTTAGAGGAACGAAAAATCGCTGCGTATTCCAATAAACCGGGTGCTCTTAAAAATGCTCAAGAGGCTTTTCTGTTAGCGCCAGGACACTATGCAACAAGTTTTGATAATGATGTTGCTATCGGGACTTCCTTTGCTGCTCCTTATATTTGTGCGGCGATCGCGAATCTGACATCCCATCGGAAGATTTCGCCAAAAAGGGCTGTTCAGGCCCTCAAGGACACGGCTGAAAGGCGCCCTGATGTGGCAACCTATGGCCGTGGCATCATCCGTGCCGACAAAGCCCTCGAGCTCCTCGAAAGAGCCGGTGGAGGATGAGTCACTACAGAAAACACTCACCCATCCCTCAGTATATTGAGTTGATTGTAAAACAAACATGCGGCAAACAAAGGTTGATTCCCCCTCAGCAAAGGGGTTTCAAGGGACAAACGATCCATGAACCACGTTCGTTCCTTCCTCAGCAGAGGGATTTCATGAGGAATATATGTATATAAGAGTTCTCAGTGTTATAAATAGAGATTAAAAACGACTTGCGGCAAATGCTAATTTCACTCTAAACGGGCTTTCAAAGGCAAAACGTTAATTTAAGAATACCAAATAAATTCATATGATAACAATTAGATGACAATAAAGAACAAGCCATTTTAAAATCAACTATTTTTGATAAAATTTAATATGAATCTATTTAAGAACAGATTTTAAATCTGTTGACTTCCGGTCATGCCAGTTCGAGTCAGGCAGCGGACACTGCATACATCCTTTATTATTTTGAGATTCTTTGTTCGATAGAAAGAATTCAACTCCTTTTTCTAAAATTAACGAGTCGTTTAGTTTTATGCGTTATTCTAAACCCTAATATGAATGGAGTTTGAAATGGAAAAAAAAGGGCAGACAAAATACAAGCGTATTGCAATGGCTTGTCAGGGAGGAGGCTCCCTCGGCGGATACCATATTGGAGCTTTAAAAGCGATGCAAGAAAATGGCTACGTTCCAAATCTTGTAGCAGGGATTTCAATTGGTGCTTTTATAGGCTCAATCATTGCTGGAAATAAGCCTGAAAATCGTATTGAGATGTTAACAAAGTTTTTTGAAAAAATAACATGGCCAGATATTTTTGGTTTTCCAGAAAGTACAGGAGATGTTCGTAAAGTTCTTAATAAAATAGCTTCTTTACAGGGGTTTGTGTTTGGCCAACCGGCATTTTTTACGCCAAGAATTCCTTCTCCAACCCACCGTCTTAAAGGGACACCGGGTGCAACAAGTTATTATGATACTTCGCCATTGCGTGAGACTCTCCTCGAGTTTGTTGATTTTGAAGGTATCAACTCAGGAAAATTAGCCCGATTAATTTTAGGTGTAACTCATGTAAAGGATGGGAGTCTGGTTTTCTTTGATAGTGCAAAAATGCCACTTGGACCAGAGCACGTTATGGCTTCTGGAGCAATGCCCCCAGGATTCCCTGGTATTGAAATAGATGGTGAACTCTATTGGGATGGAGGTTGTGCAAGTAATACGCCTCTTGAGGGGATTCTTAATGCGGAACCTAAAATGGATACACTGTGTTTTATGATAGATTTGTTTGCTCCAAGTAATCATCTCCCTGAAGATATGACTGATGTCGATTTGACACTTAAGAACATACAATTTTCTTCACGGACAACACATCATTTAGAACATATTTCTAATAGAAAGAACCTTAAAGCCTATATCAATTTTCTGTTAAAGCAGCTTCCAAGTAATGTAAAAAATAGTCCTATTGCTAAGGAAATTGAGGAAAAGGCGTCTGATAATACGCTTTTTGATATTATTCACCTATCTTATAACAAACCCCCCTATGAAGTTTCAACTTGCGATTGCGAATTTTCAAAAACTTCTCTAATGGATAGGGCTAAACACGGGTATAAAGATATGACGGAGGCTCTAAAGGATTCGCCTTGGTTGACTGAGCATGATGAGGCAACGTCGTCAAGGATTCATAAATTTGTGGGAGAACATGCTTCAGCAAGCCCTCCTTGAGAGGGGGAGAAATTGAGTTCGATATAAGCATTGCGTATAAAGTAGTCCCAGCAAAAAGATTTTTAAGAAATGGTGGGCGTAACTGGATTTGAACCAGTGACCCCTACGATGTCAACGTAGTGCTCTCCCGCTGAGCTATACGCCCATTTCAGGTCTTAAACAGCCCTTGATCAGGGTAGGTTTTGTCCCTAACTTAGAGTCTAAATTTGGTATACACGTGATCTATTAGAGGCGCAAGATGTTTAGCTCCCCCTTATGCGTGGGCACATAAAATTGAGTGCATAATTTTTTGGAAGAGTAAGAACCAGAGTTGGATTATAGACCGTATAATGAAACCCCTTTTCCTTTGCAAAACGAAGGGCTTCTTCTAGGGAAGGGAAGGAAAGATAAAGTTGTTGAGAGGTATCTTGAGACGATATCCACCCTGTCAATGGTTCAGCAAGCACGGGGTCCTTAGTTTCAAATTTCATGCACCATTTTTTTGTCTTTCCTTTGCCTGATTGCATAGCCACTTTAGAAGGTTGATAAATTCGCACTGTCGTCATAGGCGTTTCTCCTGTAATAGGATAGCATACAAAATTATCTTAACTTGAGTAAAGAAAATGATGAAGAAAGCCTCCCCTCTTTCTATTTCTCGCCGTGGATTTATGCTTGTTCTTTCCTCTCCGTCAGGCGCGGGAAAAACGACGCTTGCTCGACATGTTTTGGAGGCAGGAATAGATCTTGAGCTTTCAATTTCTGTCACAACTCGCCCTCAGCGTGCTTCAGAAAAAGAAGGTAAAGATTACTTTTTTGTAAGTGAGGCCGAATTTATTCAACTTGTAAAAACAAATCAGTTTTTGGAGCATGCCCAAGTTTATGGGCATCATTATGGGACACCAAAAGCATCCATTGAAAAACACTTAAAAAAGGGTAAAGACATTTTATTCGATATAGATTGGCAAGGAACACAACAACTTAAACAAGTTTCTACGGGTGATTTGGTCAGTGTTTTTCTTCTTCCTCCAACCATGGGGGCCCTTGCAGAGCGCTTGCACAAAAGAGCAGAAGATCGTGAAGAAGTCATTCAAAAACGTATGAATAAGGCTGCAGAAGAAATGAGTCATTGGGCTGAATACGATTACATTGTGATCAATAACAATCTGGAAGAAAGTGTTTGTGCGGTTAAATCTATTATTCAAGCAGAAAGACTCAGGAGAAGACGACAATTTGGACTTGCTGATTTCGTTAATATGTTAAGAGATGAAATTTAACCCTTCTTAATGAAGGTGAAATTCTTCTTTTGCAAAGCGAGGTATGGCTATATTGATGGCTTCTGCTTGAGCAACGTTCACGCTGTAAAGCTTGCCTTCAATATTTTTTTGCCAATAGCTTAAGAAAGCATGCAGTCGTGGAAAATCTGGTGAAAGATCAAGATTTTGCCAAATAAAGGTTTGAAGTAATTCTGGATAATCTGGTAAAGAATACAAAATTTCCACAGTGGTTAACCGATAGCCTTGGAGTTCGAGAAATAGATCTGGTGTAGAATGATATCTCATAATAAACTCCCCTAAAAATTTATCATTTTTATGAGGAGTTATTGGTAGGGCGACCAAATAAGACCCCCTCATTTTAATTCTGTCATTAAATGATTAACAAATATTAAAGAGAACGTTAAAAGATGTTATTGTTAAAATAATATCTGTGGGTTTAAAATTATCTTAGATTTTGGTTATTTGAACAAAAGCACAAACAATAATGATTATATGAATCACAAGGCGTACTTTCCCATGTATCCTGGTGATTCGAGTAATGCAGGTCATCACATGTATCCCAACAATCGTCATGGCAACGAGAGTGCTTAGCGGAGAGACAAGCAACGTAAGAAGCACAGAGAGTCTCAGATAATGAAAGGTATGCAAGGGTACTCCATAATAAGAGGGGGAGAAAATTTCTACTCATAATAACTTTTCCTTAATAAGTTAGGTTCCTTTTTGGAGCACGATCAAGGCAAGCGGAACTCCTTCTAACACACTTTCTATCATCTTCCTTAATAGAGAGTTAATAAGCATAACATTTTCGGATAAGCACGGCTAGACTACGTTATTTTTGTATTTTCCCTATTATTGCCTAAGGAGTGAATTGAGGGACTGCTTAATATCTCGTTCCCCGCTATAGTCTTTTTTGATCATCAGAGAGATCCAGTTATGGCAAATGTTTGATTTTTTTATGATGATGATGTTATATAACATCATCATCTATATTAAACGACAAGAATTCAATGTTATTTAATTCTCATGTATTTATCTTTGTTTTCTTGCCAACTGTCATTTTTTCTTATTGGGCTTTGTCTTTTTTTAAAAGCAATACCCTAAGTATTTTGTGTTTACTATCAGCATCTCTTCTTTTTTATGGTTTTTGGCGATGGGAATTTCTGATTATTTTAATCAGTTCGGTTTGTTTTAATTATTTATGTGGCATATGGTTAATTAAAAAAAGAAATTTAAAATTTTTATTTTTTTCTATTGCATTAAATATATCGACCTTGTTTTATTATAAATATTTTAATTTATTTAAGTCATTCACGGGTCTAGGTGAAATTTTCGAAATTATCTTACCATTGGGTATATCCTTTTTTACATTTACTCAAATATCTTATCTTGTTGATTGCTATAAAGGTAAAATCTCGTCAAATAAATTTTTAGATTACGCCTTATTTGTTACGTATTTCCCCCATCTCATTGCAGGACCAGTTCTTCATCATAAAGATATGATATCTCAATTTAGAAATTCTGAAATTATTAAATTTAACTTTACAAATATAAATCTTGGGCTAACTATTTTTGTAATCGGCCTGTTTAAAAAAGTAATTTTAGCTGATAGTATTATGCCCTTTGTTGAACCTGTTTTTGGATCGGACCAACCTCATAACCCACTTGATGCTTGGGGAGGAGCTTTGGCCTATACCTTACAATTGTACTTTGATTTCTCTGGGTATTCAGACATGGCAATTGGTATTTCTAGAATCTTTAACATAGACCTTCCCCTTAATTTTGATTCTCCTTACAAAGCTAAAAATATAATTGATTTTTGGAAAAGATGGCATATTTCTTTATCTAGCTTTTTAAAGGATTATCTCTATATTCCGTTAGGTGGTAGCAAGCATGGAAATCTAGTAAAATATATTAATATATTCATTGTAATGTGTGTTTCTGGTATATGGCATGGAGCAGGTCTGACTTTTTTTCTATGGGGAGTGATGCATGGGATGTTCCTATTATTAAATCATGGATTTAGGCATATGAAGGAACGTTTTAGCTTTTGGATACCTCCTATGATTGGGAGTTCTATAAGTTGGGTATTAACATTAACGGCAGTTGTAATAGGCTGGGTTTTTTTTAGAGCACATTCTGTAAGTTCTGCGATTTTAATAACTAAAAGTATGTTATTCCTTCATATAAATGAAAGCCTATTTGAAAATACCATTATTACCTCAGAAGCGTGGTACTTAATTATGCTTCTAGGAACAATTTCTTTATTGCTTCCCAATACTCAAGAGTTTATGAAGTTACATTTATATCAATACCGTGAAAAAAATCTTAATGATGAAATGAAGAATATTTATCAACAAGCGGCATGAAGTTATTAATTATTATGGTATAATTAAAAAATGAAAATAAAAATTAGATTAACAAGAATTTTAAAAATTATCGAATCCGTAAGATGGAATGCAAATTTATTCTATGCATTTTTTTTCTCAATGATGTTCTTAATTTGTATATTCAATATTAATAAAAAGTCAGAATTTCTTTATTTTCAGTTTTAGCTATGAATAAAGAGGATATTTCTTTGATAGCTACATCTAACTACTTTATGAATGATGTACTTTTACGTAATAAAAAACATAAAGTATATTTATTTTGTTTTTTTGTTAGTTTTTCAATTTTATTTTTTCCTGTGTTTATAGGAAATCTATACTTCAATTACGTAAATTTTTTTTCGAAAAAAGATAGTGAGTTTGAGGCTTCCTGTTGGCAAAATAAAACCCACGGTATTGCATGCATATCAGATACAACAAACAGAACCTTTAAAAGTTTTCGTATTCATAATATGTTAAAACAGAATGAGGTTGATACTATTGTTCATGGTTCATCAACTGTTATGGGTATAAAAGGGTATATGTTCCCTAAAAATCAAAAAGCATATAATTTCTCTCAAAATGATAATCCTACCCATCATCTCATCTCTGAATTAGAATATTTTGTCGCTCAAGACAATTTATTTTATTTTGTAGTTGCCCTTGACTGGGCTTTGGGGTTTCCGATGGATTTGGAAGAAATTCCCAATTTCCAAAAGACCCTACCAAACGAAGAAGAGGTTTCATGGATAGATTTGATAAGAGATGCTTTAACAACAAGTAAAGTTAAATATTTTTTTAATAAAATTTGGATGATTTTGTCTGCTAATAATAAACTAGACACTTTTCAAAAAGTATTCTTGTTAACGCAGCAAGAGTATGTGTGTTCTAATGGCAAAGTTGCAAGGGACTTTAATACAGCCCGCCCACAAAGATGTGCGGGGTTTTGTTATGATGGTAGTACAGATTTTTTAGTCCATGCTCCTTTAACTGAAGAAAAAGGACAGGAGAGTATTCAGCAAGCTGTTATAGTAGAATCCCAATATATCCGTACGTTATCAAAATCAAATGGCATTAGTAAAATCTATTTAGAAAGATTAGGTAAAATTATTGCCAAAATAAAAAATAAAAATGGAGAGGTGTTTTTCTTCATACCCCCATTACTTCCTGGATTTGAAAAGGAAATATTAAAAACTTCTCAAAAAGAAAAGCTTTTAAATATTAAAAAGACTTTAAATGACTTTGCTGTTGATAATAAAATCCAAATACTAGATGCAGGGCAATCTGAAGCATATGGATGTACAGTTTCTGAATTTTTAGATCCACACCACGCATTTCCTTCTTGTATTAAAAAAATATTTGAGCGTTTTTTTACTCACCGGACCAATGCCCGTTATGGATTAATAAGTCCAGATCTCGGTAATTTACCATGAAAAACAAATACTAAAGAATATATAAAGTTAATTGCTCACGATACACAAATTTTTAAAAAATTTGCTCAAAATCTACAATTTCTCCAAATTAGGGACTGCTTAATATCTCGTTCCCCGCTATAGTCTTTTTTGATCATCAGAGAGATCCAATTATGGCAAATGTTTATACAATTCCCTCAGGATATTCGTTTTTAGAAAGTCTTGCTGTGGGGTTATTACGAATTGAGGAAGAAGACTCTTTTCGTTTTTGTCAGATGGAAATTTATCTTCCAACCCGTCGTGCTTGCGTTGAAATTAAGCAAGCACTTATTCGTCAGGGGCAAGGACGATTTTTGCTTCTCCCTAAGTTATTGCCCTTGGGTGATTTAGATGAAGATGAAGAATTGCTGAGTTCTCCTCTTGATGAATTTGATCTCAAGCCTCTCATTCCTCCTTTTCAACGTCTCGGTCTTTTGACTCACCTTATTGAAGATTATATTCAAAATACAGGCCTTCCAAGATCTTCCTCCTTAACCCTTAAACTTGCCAAGAGTCTTGTAAAAATCATGGATCAAGCCTCTATCGAAAATGTTCCTTGGGAAGGCCTTATGCATTTGGTACCCTCTGAGTTTGCAGGTCATTGGCAGTTAACGCTCAATTTTCTTGACATCATTAGCACACATTGGCCTCGCATCCTTGAAGAAAAAGGTTGCATAGAGCCTTATCTTCGCCACCACCTTCTTGTTGAATCTTTGACAAAACGATGGGAGAGAACTCCTCCGGAGTTTCCCATATTAGCTGCTGGCTCGACAGGTACCATGCCTGCAACTTCCCGTCTTCTCAGAGCGATCGCAAGCCTTCCGCAAGGCTCTGTCATCTTACCGGGATTGGATAGGACATTAAGTGGGGAAGAAGCTCAAACCCTTTCGCCTTGCCATCCTCAATATTCTTTAGCCCAGTTTTTACAAAAAATGAATCTAGAGCCTCAAGCTATACCTCTTTGGCCTAGGCTCGAAAAACAGGAAGAAACTTGTTATGCGCGTGCTCAATTGTTTGCCGAAGCCTTAAAACCATCTTTTTCTTTTGACAAGGAACCCCCCCATAAAGCCCTTGAAGGTGTGTATTTGGTTCCGTGTATGTCTCCACAGGAAGAAGCCCTTGCCATCGCTATTCTCTTACGTCAACAATTAGAAACCCCAAAACTTCGTGCGGTTCTCATCACATCTGATTTAAAACTTGCTGAAAGAGTTACATGGGAGCTTAAAAGATGGGGAATTGAGATCGATAGCTCTTCTGGAGAACTGCTTGAGCATACTCCATCAGGGGTTTTCTTAAAGCTTTGTGCGGAATTTCTGGTTAAACCTTACGATCAGGTTGCTCTTCTTTCTCTTCTTAAGCATCCCCTTTTTCGCCTTGGACACTCTGCAGGCGTTCTCCGATCTGAGATTCGTCAGTTTGAGAAGAAATGCCTAAGAGGGGACTTTATTGACGTTCCCTCTTGGCTTGAGAACTTTAAGAGTCTTGTACGTCCTCTCAGAGAAATGACTGAGGCTTCTCTTGAAAAATTCCTCATGTGCCATCGTGAAATAGCTGAAGTTCTTTCTACAGACGAAGAAGGTATATGCCAGCTGTGGAAAGGACCTAAGGGAGAAGCCGTTCAAGCTTTTTTCAAAAGTTTGGTGGAATCATCTGTGGATTTTCCAAATCTATCCCTTGAAGCATACCCTTCTTTTTTAACCGAGTTGCTTCGAGGTCAAAGCGTTCGGATTCGCCCCCAAAAACATCCTCGTCTTTCCATCTTAGGACCTATAGAGGCCCGTCTTTTCCATGCCGATGTAATGATATTGGGAGGATTAAATGAAGGAACATGGCCTCCAGATATAAGCATGGATCCCTGGCTTAACCGCCCTATGCGCCAAGAAATGGGTTTCCCTCCTCCCGAAAGGCGTATTGGACTTTCAGCTCATGATTTTGGGCAAGCTTTTTCAAGCTCTAAAGTCTATCTTACGCGAGCTTTAAAGAGAGATGGGACTCCCACGATGGCTTGTCGGTGGCTAGAGCGCCTTGAGGTTTATTTAAAAGCTTGGAATCTTGAACTACCTAAAGAGTCACGTGTTCTTGAATGGGCACAAGGTCTTGACCAATCTTTGCACCAAAAAACTTTATTACCTCCTTTTCCTTCCCCTCCTGTCCATACGCGTCCACGCCGGCTTTCTGTAACACAAATTGAGACGTGGAGGCGGGATCCTTACGCACATTACGCCCGTATGATTCTCTCCCTATCTCCCGTTGGGCTTTTAAATGTTCAAGTCGATTTTGCTGATAGAGGGATCCTCATTCATAATGCGTTGGATCAATTTTTTAAGGTATGTCCAGATCCTCTTCATAAGAAAAGCTTAGAAGTTTTGTTGATGATAGGTAAAACACTCTTTGAGCCTTATGAGGAAGATGCCTCTCTTCGTCTTTTTTGGTGGCCTAGATTTTGTCAGCTGGCAAAATGGTTTATTGAAAATGAGCGCATCATGCGCCTGCCTGGAACGAGAACGTTTACGGAGGTAAAAGGTAGCTTAATTCTTAATTCGTCACTTGGTTCCTTTGAGTGTACTGCTAAGGCTGATCGCATTGATGTTTTACCTGATGGACGCCTTCGTATCCTTGATTATAAAACAGGAGCGCCACCTACGGATGAAGATGTGAATCTCGGTTTTTCTCCACAGTTGCCTTTAGAAGGGGCTATCGCGATGAGCCAGGGATTTGAAGGGATTTCTTCTACAGAGATTGAAAGTCTTCAATATTGGTGGCTTAAAGGGGATTCAAAGGGGGGAGTGATCAAGACACTTCCCGGAGATCCCCATGACCTTTCGTCAAAGGCTTTAAGAGGTCTCGAACATATGATTCACGTGTTCGAAAATGAAAAAACTCCTTATCCAGCTCAGCCCACGCCTATGAAAGGTCTTAAGTATAACGACTATGCTCACCTGGCTCGACTTCAAGAATGGGGAAGACAATAATGCCCCTCCAGATTGCTGCCCATTCCCAAAGATTAGCAGCCCACCCTTATCATTCAGCTTGGGTGGCAGCTTCTGCAGGTTCTGGAAAAACAAAGGTATTAACGGATAGGGTTCTTAACCTTCTTCTAGAGGGGTATTCTCCTGAGCGTATTTTATGTCTGACGTTTACGAAGGCTGCTGCTGCAGAGATGGCAAACCGTCTTCGTGTCCGGCTTGGAGAGTGGGCTATTTTGCCCGAAAATGAACTTCAGACGTCTTTACAGAGTCTCTTAGGCTCCTTACCATCTCCTGAGAAAATATCCTATGCTCGCACACTCTTTGGACTGACACTCGATGCTCCAGGGGGGCTTAAAATCCTTACAATTCATAGCTTTTGCCAATCTCTTTTAAAACGCTTTCCTTTAGAAGCTGGCCTTTCTCCGTTTTTTGAAGTCATCGATGATTCTCAAAAAAAATCCCTTCTAAAAAAAGCAGCCCACCAAGTCATGGAAGAGCTGAACCTTCAAGAAACACTTGAAACTCTTATTTTTCGTTTTAGTGAAACAACCTTTGAAGAATTTAATAATTTTATTTTGCAAGAACGTGCTTCATTTGCAAGTCTTCATCTCAAAGAGATTGACAAGGTACTTCATACAGAGGGCATCACGGAAAAAGAACATTTAAGATCTCTTCTTGATTTTATTCCCCTAGAAGTGCTGAAAAAAAACCTGTCAAACTTTGAAGAGGGTAGCTCGACTGATCAAGAGCGGGGTGTAACACTTTCCGAATTTTTGTCTCTGTCTGATACAGAAAAGTATCTGAATTATGAGACCTATCTTTCTTTTTTCCTCACCCAAAAAGGCGAAAAGAGAGCGCGTCTTTTAACGCAAAAACTAGCTCTCAAATTTCCTTGTTTTATGGAACAATTGGTAGAAGAAGCGTCTCGCCTCGAAAGGTGGGTTCAAACGCGAAATACACTTGATATAGCCAAAACTTCAAAAGCTTTCTTAACCTATAGCTGTGCTTTTTTAAAAGCTTATGAAACACTTAAAAAATCTCAGTCTCTTTTGGATTATGAGGATTTAATTCTTAAAACTGTTGACCTTTTAAAAAACCCTGGCTGTCACTGGGTTCTTTATAAACTTGATGGGGGTCTTGATCATATCCTTGTTGATGAAGCTCAAGATACAAGCCCCACCCAATGGGCTGTCATTCGCGCGATTGCAGAAGAGTTTTATGCAAATGCAACCACAGATCCCCGCAATCGCACCCTGTTTATTGTCGGTGATGATAAGCAATCGATTTATAGTTTTCAAGGAGCTGATCCCAACGTCTTTTCTCAAATGCAAAAAGAATTGAGAGCATTTGCTCACCAATCAGGAAAAACGTGGCAAGATATAGATCTGAATATTTCTTTTCGTTCGACTCCTGAAGTTCTGAAAGTTGTGGATGCTATTTTTACTTCAAATTCTCTTTCTCCTCACGGCGTGCATCACTTGCCCTTTCGGAAGGAGGCTCCTGGTCATGTAGAACTTTGGCCACTTTTAAAAAAAGAAGAAGAAAAAGCACTTAAACCGTGGCAGCTGACTTGTCTTCGTGAAGTGCAGGATCTGCCTCAAAATCGTCTTGCAAAACTTATTGCAAAGACGATCCAAGGATGGCTAAGCCAAAAGGGACCACTTTTGAGGCCTATTCTACCTAGAGATATTCTTATTCTTGTACGACGCCGAACGGTCTTTGTGGATACACTTATCCGCTCCCTAAAGGAATGTGAAGTTCCTGTTGCGGGTATTGATCGACTATGGCTGTTGGATGGGATTGCGATCCAAGATCTTCTTAAAATTGCCGAATTTCTTCTTCTTCCAGAAGATGATCTTACACTTGCAACTGTCCTTAAGGGCCCTCTCTTTAGTCTTTCTGAAGAAGATCTTTTTGACCTTTCCTATGGGCGTGAGAGCAACTCTCTTTGGCACCGTTTACAAAAGCAAAAGCGATTTGAGAACGTAACCTCTCTTCTAAAAGATCTCCTCTCCCGCGTTGATTTTTTTACACCATTTTCGCTTTTTAGTTATATCTTAGGTCCCCTTGAGGGACGGAAAAAATGGCAAGCTTGCTTGGGGCCCGAAATTATTGACTCACTAGATGAATTTTTGAATCTCTGCTTAAATTTTCAAGAAGAAAACACGCCCTCTCTTCAAAGTTTTCTTTATTGGATCTCTCAAGAAACCCTTGAATTAAAGCGCGACCTTGATCAGAGTAATCAAGTACGCGTTATGACTGTCCATGGATCCAAAGGTCTTCAAGCCCCCATTGTGTTCCTCCCTGATACGACACAGACACCACTAGATCTTCCTTCCTTTGAATTCTATAAGAAAGCTCTTCTTTGGCTACCCCCTTCTGCAAAAGATATTCCCCTCACAAAGGCTCTTAAGGACAACTTAAGAGAGAAACAACAAGAAGAATATAGACGTCTTTTGTATGTCGCCCTTACACGAGCAGAAGACGCTCTCTATATCTGCGGTTGGGAAGGTAATAGCCAAGAGACTTGGTATGATCTTGCTTTACAAGGAATGAAGAAGGTTGGTGAGGAAGTTACATTTGATTTTTCTCCGTATCTTGAGTTTCAAGGAAAAGGGTGGCGCCTTTCCTCAACTAATGAGGGTCAATTGACCTCTCCAGTGATCGTTAAACCCACATCATTTCTTGTTCCTCCCTGGTTGAGAACACGTCCTTTCTCAGAAGAAGCTCCTAAATATATAAGACCTTCGCAAGAAAAGGAGGATTTAGCTTCTTTTATACCTTCTTCCTATGACCCTTTTGGAACAAAGAAAGGAATTCTTATTCATAGACTTTTACAAACCCTTCCTCTAACTCCAAATAATGATCAAGAACGTATTGCGCTCCGTTTTCTTGAAAAAGAACAAATTCCAGCGGATGTAGCCCGTGAGATGGCCGCGAGTGCAATCCATGTTTTAAATACTTATCCTGACCTCTTTGGAACTGGGTCACAAAGCGAAGTGCCAGTGATAGGAATGCTAGGAGATTCATTCTTTTCAGGTCAAATTGATAGGCTCATCATTCATGAAGATCATATTTTGATTGTTGATTTTAAGACCTATATCTCTCCTCCTGGTACAATAAAGGAAATTCCGCTCGTTTATTTGAAGCAAATGGCGCATTATAAGATTGCTCTTTCTCATATTTATCCTCAAAAAGATATTTTCTGTGCTTTGTTATGGACACATATTCCTCGGTTAGACCTCATACCCGATTCGGTGTTGAAAAATCTTACGCCTATAATTGACGTTAAGCCTGTAGAAGTTTACACTAAGAAAAATTTAGCCTAATGCAAAGGAAGTGAATTCATGGAAATTTTGAAAGTAACAGATGGGTCATTTAAAAAAGAAGTTATGGAAGCAAAAAAGCCGGTACTTCTTGATTTTTGGGCAGAGTGGTGTGGCCCTTGCCGCATGATTGCTCCTGTTTTGGAAGAATTAGCACAAGAAGTTGGTGATGAGGCTGTTATTGCTAAAATGAACATCGATGAAAACCCAGAAACTCCTTCCCTCTTAGGTATTCGATCCATTCCCACACTGATGGCTTTTAAGGAAGGGAAAATGGTAGGAACTAAAGTTGGGGTTCAATCAAAATCAGCTCTTCTCGAGTGGCTCAAATCAATCTAATATGTACCTTGCTATTTTACGCTATAAGGTACCTCGAGACGAACTAGAGCCTTACATACCTGGGCATGCTACTTTTTTAGAAGAAGGATATGCGAAGGGTGATTTTATCGTATCAGGACGGATGTTGACCAACAAAGGTGGAGTTATTCTCTCTCCCCTGACTCGGCGAGGCGATTTCGACGATATATTAAGGCATGATCCTTTCATGAAATCAGGTCTTGTTGATTATGAAGTTATTGCCTTTGATCCTTCTCGCTTTCATCCTGATTTTTCCTCCTTTATTCGAGAACCTGAGAGAGTAGAAATTGAACTTGTACCTTATACAACAGAATGGGAGTCTCTTTTTAAAGAGGAAGCTGAAATCCTCTCAGAGACTTTGGGCGAAACCCTTGTAACTCTCCATCATATTGGGAGCACAGCCATTCCAGGGATTGTAGCTAAACCTATTCTGGATATTCTTCCTGTTGTTAAAGATATTCAAGCGATTGATCACTTGACAGATGCACTCCAAACTTTAGGATATGAAGGAAGAGGAGAATTTGGGATGCCTGGTCGGCGGTTTTTTATGAAAACTGTTGCAGGAAAACGTCATGTTAATGTTCACATTTTTGAAAAAGGACATCCGGATATTTTGCGACATCTTTTGTTTCGGGATTATTTAAAAAATCATGCGGAAGATGCATTTGCCTATTCTGAACTTAAAAAAAAACTTGTCTTAGAGTCCCAAAATGATATAGAGCGGTACTGTTGGGGCAAAGAAGATTTTGTAAAAGCCATCGAAATAAAAGCCTCTTTGCGGAATGTTTTTTTAAACAAGGTAGAATCATGATGAATCTTTTCATTCTTCCCAATTTTTTAGGCGATACCATTTTAACGACGGGTATTATCGATTTTATGAAGGATGAGCCTGCTGTTCTCGTTGTAAACAAAGTTACAGCTCCACTTTTTCAAGATACGCCTAATGTTAAGCAATTAATCATTACAAAGAAAAAGCCATGGAATGGTCATTGGGTTGATTTATGGAAAGAGCTGAAGGGAAAACAATGGAATACTCTTATTGATTTTAAAGGATCCGCTCTTCCTTTTTTTCTGAAAGCACGTCAAAAACGCCTTTGGAGTCAACCTGATGGATCTATTCCTAAAGTTGTTCATATCAGTCAATGCCTAGGATTTAAAGAAACACTTTCCCCAAAGCTTTGGATCTCACCCATGAGGTTGGAACAAGCCCGTAATACTTTAAACCGCCCCACTCTTTCTGTGGCTCCGGTTGCCAATTGGCGCGGGAAACAATGGCCGCTTGACAGATATATTAGTCTCCTAAATAACTTCTGTGAAACCTACCCTGAAGCACAAGTTGCTGTTTATGCAGCTCCACACGAACAGGGCCAAGTTGAGCCTCTTCTTAAAGCGCTTCCTAAGGATCAATGCTTTAATACGATTGGTGGCAATCTTCTCGATAGCGCAGCAATGATTCAGTCTTCGCGTCTCTTCCTTGGAAATGACTCAGGTCTCATGCATTTGAGCGCTTCCGTAGGGACACCTACCATTGCTCTTTTTGGTCCTTCAAATGAAAAGATTTATGGCCCTTGGTCGGGTCAAAACCCTTCACCCCATCGTACACTTCGAGGTGACCCTTTTGTTAAGCATATTAAACAAACAAGTAAAGACACGAATTGCTATATGACTTCCCTTACAATTCCCCAAGTTTGGGAAGGTATAGTTGAGAGATGGGAAAACGCAGAAAATAAAACGGCTTCGTTTTAATTCACATTATGTGCGAAGTTAGGATCAAGATAATCACTTACAATTTTCTCAGCAATTTGAACAGCATTTAAGGCGGCTCCTTTTCTTAAATTGTCGCTAACAAGCCAAAAAAGAAGGCCATTTTTTACAGATTTATCAGCACGAATACGACTAATGTAAACAGAGTCTTCTCCAACCACTTCTACGGGCGTTACATACCCATCTTCCTGACGGTAGTCAACAATAGAAAGACCCGGAAATGCTCGCCACAAAGCTCGTGCTTCTCCTACAGATATAGGACGCTCAAGCTCAACGGCAACGGCCATAGAATGACCAATAAACACAGGTACTCTCACACAGGTGATTGCAATTCCTATATCGACGCCAAGTATTTTTTTAGTTTCATTAGCAACTTTTGTCTCTTCAAACGTACTTCCATCGGGTAAGAAAATATCAACTTGCGGAATAACATTGAATGCAATTTGTTTTGGGAGTTCTTCTTTCGTCACAGGCTGATTCATGAAAATGGCACGAGTCTGGTTAAAAAGTTCATCCATAGCTGCTCTTCCGGCGCCTGAGACAGATTGATATGTTGAAACGACAACCCGTTTTAAACCTCCTTCATCAAGTAAGGGTTTCAAAACCATTGTTAAAGGAAGCGCCACACAATTTGGGTTAGCAATAATGTTGCAGTCACGAAAACAAGCCAGTGCTTGAGGATTAACTTCAGGAACAATCAAAGGAATTTCTAGTTCCTGACGAAAATGAGAGGAGTTATCAATGACAATACAGCCAGCTTCAGCAGCAATAGGCCCAAATTCAGCTGATACGAGACTTCCCGCGCAAAAAAGGGCAAAATCAAACCCAGTAAAATCAAATTCAGTTATGGGAATAACATTTAAAACGTGATCTTCCCCAAACGAAACCTTCTGCCCAAGCGTGGTTGTAGAGGCAACAGCCTGAATTTCATCGATGGGGAATTTACGTTCAGCGAGCGTATTTAATACTTCTCGTCCCACATTTCCAGTGGCACCGATGACGGCAACCCGATACCCCATTTTATTCTCCTATATTCGAATTATATTTGATCCCCATGCAAACCCTCCCCCAAATGCTTCACATAAGACTAAATCGTCACGTCGAATGCGGCCATCTCTTATAGCTTGATCTAAAGCTAAGGGAATAGAGGCGGCAGAAGTGTTAGCTTGATCTGCGCCCGTATGAATGACTTTTTCATCAGGTAGGCCTAATTTTTTTGCCGTTGCATCAATAATGCGTTTATTTGCTTGGTGAGGAACGAGCCAATCGATTTCCTCTTGGGAAATTCCATGAATTTTTAAAATATCATCAACAGCTTCACCTAAGCGATGTACGGCGTTACGGAAAACTTCTCGTCCATTCATTTTAATAATACCTGTTCTTTGTGAAGTGCTGGGACCTCCATCAACATAAAGATGATCATATCCACAACCATCTGTACGTAACAAACTTCCGATAATACCACGATGGGTATCTGTTTGAGCCTCGAGAATAACGGCACCAGCACCATCTCCAAATAAAACAGCTGTTGAGCGATCATTCCAATCAAGAATCCGGCTCATGGCTTCCGCACCAATAACAAGCGCTCTCTTTGCCATTCCTTGTTTAAGTAAAGCGTCAGCCGTTGCAAGAGCAAATACAAAACCACTACACACGGCTGCTTGGTCAAAAGCAAAGCCCGTTGATATTCCTAACTTAGATTGAATTCGCGTTGCGGTAGAGGGAAATGTATGGTCAGGTGTAGAGGTTGCCAAAATGATCATGTCGATATCTTGCGGAGCAAGGCTTGCAGCCTCTAAAGCCTTATTTGAGGCTGCTACTGCCATATCAGATGTCAATTCATCAGGCGCTGCAAGATGGCGAGCACAAATTCCTGTTCTTTCTACAATCCACTCATGTGATGTCTCCAGAGTCTTAGAAAGATCATCATTGCTTACTCTTTTTTTGGGAAGATAGCTTCCTGTTCCTACAATAACAGAATGTAATGTCATAGACTTGCTGCCTTATGAAGAATTTCTTCTGAAGAAAACTCGACTTGAAGATGCTTCATCATGTGAGAAGCAACCATATCCACCGCAAGATCAATAGCATGAGCAAAGCCAAAAGCATCTGCCCCACCATGACTTTTAATTGCAATTCCATTTAAGCCTAACCAAATTCCTCCATTATAGCGGCGGTAATCAAGGCGCATGGATAGTTTGCGCAGCATGGAACCTGCTAGAAGATATCCAAGTCGAGCAGTCCAGGAACTTTTAAAGGCTTCCTTAAAATACTGTAGGGCAAGTTGCATAACGCCTTCGCCGGATTTGAGAAGCACATTTCCTGTAAATCCATCTGTAACAGCGACATCAACCGTTCCTCGCGTAACATCATCGCCTTCAATAAATCCATAAAAATTATCCTTGATAGAGGAAGTGCGAATAAGATCGGCTGCTTCCTTAACAATTGAACTCCCTTTTATATCTTCTGATCCTACATTAATAAGTCCAACCAAAGGTTTTGGGAGATGAAGGACATGACGAGCAAAGATCTCTCCCATAATTGCAAACTGTTGAAGGTTCTTTGAGGAACACTCAACATTCGCACCTAAATCCAAAATAACCGATTCTCCTCTTAAGGTTGGTGCAAGACTGGCCAGAGCAGGTCTATCAATACCTGGCATGGTTTTTAAGAGCATTTTTGCCAATGCCATATAAGCCCCCGTATTGCCAGCAGAAATGACGCCTTGAGCCTCTCCGTTTGCCACCGCCCTTATAGCTTGACGCATGCTAGAGTCGGGAAAACCTCTCATAGCGGCACCTGGCTTTGTATCAGGTGTAATGGTTTCTGTGCAGGGAAAAAATGTGACTTTACCGGTCAACGATTTTTCCTGCTTTAACAGAGGTTCAACAGCATCTGCTTCCCCATATAGGAGAAAATGAAGAGTGGGATAACGCTGTATAGCAATGACAAGCCCTTGGATGACCATTGTAGGTGCTTTGTCTCCGCCCATCGCATCGACAGATAAGGTTATCGTCACGCAAATTTCTCCCTCTTTGTGGAAGATGCTTTAAGCAACAGAGGTTTCTGCGATCTTTCCATGCACTTGACGTCCTTTATAATAACCACAGGAAGGACATAAGTGGTGAGGAAGCTTGCGATCTCCGCAGTTAGAACACTCAATACTTGCTACAGGTTTAAGTGCATGATGAGCACGCCTCATTTTTTGGCGGGAGGGTGATGTTTTCTTCTTAGGAACTGCCATTGTTACTACCTATCGTTCTCATGAATCTTCGCTTGCTTATGTAACTTAAAAAAAAGATAACAGCAAGTATTTCCTCTCTTCACGAAGAGTGGTATCTTTTTGTTTAAAGTGTCATACGTCAAAGTTCAACCTTTTTAGAGAGAGAAATCCCATGAAATGCGTTTTTTTTACCTTGGCCTTTTGTCTTTTTTGTGGGAATTTCCCTGTTAATGCTGATGAGATGCCTTATGTTCATTTCTCTCCGGAAGTTGCGTCGCAGCTCTTTGGAAATAAAAATCCTTCTAATCCTAAAGGTGTTCTTGATTGCAAGGTGCTCGTTGCTCATAGTTGGCCTTATCCCAATTCTCAAGTTACCCCAATCTGTACGGATGCCGAAATTGCCTGCCTTCGATATGGTTTGCTGAATGAAAGTTTGAAAGAGGCCAAAGGAGCTAAACTGGAGAGGCTTAAAAAGGACTTTGCTATGAGTCACAGCGACGTTTATCTACGATTACGAGGATGTCAGTTGGCCATTGAAGCCACAATGAGCCAAACCGCTTCTCTTGTTGAAGCTGCAGGCTTTTATCCTGCATCAGTTGAGGAATATAGACCCTAGCAAGCATACTTCCGTGAGTATATATTTATGAGTTTAGGCATCTTTTTTCTAAAATCAAATTTTTTGAAAGGCCATTTGAAAAAAAGAACCTTGAGTTTTCTGTTTCTCTAAGCTAAAAAAGATTACCTCATCGGGGTGTTCTTATCAGAAGAGCTGAGATTATACCCGTGAACCTGATCCGGATTATACCGGCGGAGGAAATTGAGATGTTTCGACGACTTATCTTTGTGCTGTGCATGAGTACGTCTTCTCTGTATGGGAAAGAAGTCCTTACGGTTTACACACATGCCCCCTTTATTTCCGCAAACTTTGGACCTGGACTTCCGCTTAAAGAAGTCTTTGAGAAAACGTGTCAATGCGAAATTGAATATGTTGTTTTGGATACGGTCCCGCTCATTGTAAATCGTTTGAACCTTGAAGGAGAAAGAACGAAAGCGGATTTGATTCTTGGGCTTGAGAATATTGGGTTAGACGTTTCTCGTATTGATAAACTCGTTCCTTACGCGTCCCATTGTTTGGCATTTGTTTATGATTCTCAGAAAATCCCTCATCCTCCTAAGTCATTGGAGGAACTTATCAATTCCTCCTATCAGGTCATTCTTCAGGATCCGCGCATGAGTATCACAGGTTTTGGTTTTTTGGTGTGGATGAAAAAGGTGTATGGAGATAATGCCGTACAGAAATGGAAGGAATTGTCCTCACATGTCCTTACTTTTACGAGAGGATGGACAGAAGCTTTTGCTCTTTTCAAAAGAGGGGCTGCTTCTATCGTTTTTAGCTATACAACAGATGCTCTCTATAATGAACTTGCTAAGGGAAACCCTCATATTAAGGCTATGCATTTTCCAGAAGGACATTTGTGTTCTCCCCTTTATGCAGGAAGAACAAAAGCAACACAACATTCCAAGCTTGCTGATCAATTTATAGATTTTCTTCTTACACCAGAAGCTCAAAATCTTATCGCAACCTATGGGTGGATTTATCCTATTAAAGATGATTGCATACCTGATAAATGGTTTAAGGCTGAGAACTACCAGCCTTCCCCCACTGGGATTGCCTATACACCTGAAGAAATTAGGGATTTTAAAAAAGCATGGGTTCAAGAATGGATTGATGGGTTAATTGAATGAGTTATGCCTTCTACGTTTTTTGGTTTACGGTTAAACAGTCCATTTTATCTGTTCTTTTCACCGTTCCTATAGGAGGACTTATTGCAAGAGCTCTTGTGTGGAATCATACTTGGTTGCCTGCTCGCCTCTGTTTAAAGGTTTTAGGTCTCCCCTTTATTACGCCAGCTTTGGTTGGAATTTTAGGATTTATCGCCCTTTTTAGCGCTTTCTTTAATGTCTATAGTTTGTCTGGCATTATTATGGCCCATGTGGTTTTTTTTAGTCCCTTTGTGGCCCATTATATGATCAACGCATGGCGATTTATTCCAGAAGAGCATTACCGTTTAGCTTCCCAGCTTCATTTTTCATCAGCCCACATATTATATTTCGTTGAACTTCCGCAACTTCGCAAAGCTCTTCTTGAGGTAAGTTGGATCTGCTTTTGTCTTTTCTTAAATAGTTTTACTTTGATTATGGTATTAGGAGGAGGCCCTCAAAAGACAACTCTAAGCATGGCAATCTATCAGTCTCTTTTCTTTTTCTATGATCCTGAGGAGGGGTTTAAATTTGGCTCCCTTCAGTTTCTTTTAACTTTAAGTCTTATTTTCCTCACCTGTCTTTTTAAGGTCCGCCCTTCAGGAAAGTCTCTAAAAACACCGTCTTTTCCCCCTCTCACAGCACCTTTCCAAAGGCCTTTGGTATGGGCAGCTCTTCTCCTTATTTTTTCTCCGATAGTTGCGGTTATTTTTCCTTCGTTTAAAGCAGCACCTATGGCTCTTCAAAATCCTCTCCTATGGCAATCTTTAGGAGCAAGCCTGAGCACAAGTATTTGGGTTGGGCCCTTAAGTGTTTTATTAGCCATGGCGCTTGTCTCCACTCAAAGTGTTTTCGGAAAGCCACTCGCTACCCTTTATTTTTTGCTCCCCCCAACTTTGATAGGAACCTTATTGTTTTTCCTTTCACTTAAAACGCCTTATATTCCCTCGACTTTTTTCTTAGGCGTTATGCAAATTCTTTATATTCTTCCGTTTTCCTATAGCCTGCTTGTATCCCCCCATCGTTCCGTAAAAGAAACCTATGGTCCCATAGCTCTGAGTTTAGGTTTATCTCGACTTCAATCCTTTTTACTTGTGGAATGGCCCTTATTAAAAAAACCTATTGCAACGGCTTTAGGAATGAGTTGTGCCCTTTCTATTGGTAATTTTGCCTCTCTTGCTTTTTTTGAAAACTCTGGTGCTCCAGGACTTACAAAACTCCTTTATGAGCAAATGGGGCGTCATTTTAATGAGGGGATGGTAACAGCTTTCCTTTTACTCATTTTTTGTTATTTCCTTTATCAACTTCCCCAATGGATTTTAAAGACACATGACCGAACTGCATCTGCATAATCTCACCTTTGAGCGCCAAGGGTTTTCTTTAGAGCTTTCTACAGTCCTTCCTAAAGGATCCAGAACTCTTCTTGTTGGCGCGAGTGGCGCCGGCAAAAGTACACTTTTATCCTTACTGGCAGGCTTCCTTATGCCAAAAAGGGGACAGATTGTCTGGGAGGGACGTAATATAGAAGATCTCCCACCCCAAAAACGTCCCCTGACTCTTCTTTTTCAAGATCATAACCTTTTTCCTCATCTATCCGCATGGAACAACGTTGCATTGGGACTTAAACCTTCTTTAAAAGTCAACGCTGAAGAGAAAGATAAGATTCAGGATATTTTAGAAAAGGTCGGAATTTATACCCTAAGAGAAAGATATCCTCACGAACTTTCAGGGGGAGAAAGGCAACGCGTAGCCTTGGCCCGTAGTCTTTTGCGCGAAACGCCACTCTTGCTGTTGGATGAACCCCTAGGTCCTCTAGGACCAGGACTTAGAAAAGATATGTTAGATTTGCTTTCCACTGTCTGTGATGAGTTTCAGCTGACTCTGATCCTCACAACTCACCAACCAGAAGAAGCCATGAGCCTTACTGATCATATGCTCTTTCTTGAAGAAGGAAAAATTATAGAGGAAGGCAAACCCCTTCATCTCCTAAAAGCACCAACCCACCCTCTTTTGAGAGCTTATTTAGGAAATAGATCGGTATAAGAAAAATAGCTTCGATGGATGCGTGTTGGGGAAGCAATCTGGGGGAGAGTTTTTATCGAACTCCTTGCTCTCTATTTTCCTTTCTATCTGGAAAAAGTTCGTGTTGAAAATCATTCTGTTTTAATACTGTTATTTTTGAGTTGGGTTATATATATGTTATTTTTCCTCCAAAAGAGTACATGAAATGATTAGAGAAACCTTCAGCTAAGTACCAAGCCGTGAGGATTTTGAGCTGCCCCATGTTTGTGTGGGGCATTCTCTACTACTTTTTCTCAGGGGAGCTCTTAGAGAATTTTTCATATTGATGTTTCCAATACTCGGCTTTTTTCTGGTCCTTTGTAACTCCCATGCTACCTGTACGATAAAGTCGGGCTACGATTTGGCATGCTTCGGGGTCCCCCTCGTAAGCCTTCTTTAGAACGTAAAAGAAGGCATTATCTTTTGAACTGTAATAATTAATTTCGGCAGGTATATACCCAAGATCCATTCCTTTTTTATACCACTATTCAGCTTTAGCAGGATCTTTCTTCACACCCTCGCCATTTAGATAAATTCTTCCAAGATGGTTTGCAGCCTCACCATTTCCATTTTCAACAGCTTTCAAATACCATTCTTTGGCTTTTTCATAATTTCTAAGATGGGAGTCACTAAAGTGGTAAGCTTCCCCCATTCGATTTTGAGCTTCAGCATTTCCCTGGGCAGCCAAAGGTTCTAATAAAGGTATAGCTTTTTCGTATTGCTCGGCTTTCATGAGCGAGTCGATATTTTCTGGTAAAGCCGCCTTCAAAGGTAAATTCATGAAAGCTATTAGTCCAAAAGAAAAATATAAACGCATGATTTGTCCCTTTTAAAGGTTAGATCAAATTATATTGCCAACCCTACTACTTTATTTTCTAATTTAACATGAGCTTTTAGCTCAGTCTTTAAAAAACAATAATGTGTCAATAGCACTTGAAAGTGACTGAATTAGTTAGCATCCGAGTTGACCGATATAGGCTCCAAATCTTTGTCATGGGAGAGAAAATGCAGAGAGAGAGTTCGGGGTTAAGGCCTTTGAGAACAGTGGGTCTGTTGGCGAGACGCATAGGAAAATCGTCGACGAGCTCAATAACAACCAACTGAAGCAAGGTAGATCGGAACCTAGATTGGGAATCGCGATTACTCTAAAGAAGATTTAAAAGATTTTCTATTTTGTGAGTATTGGGTTGCTGGTCGACATAATTATTGATAATGTCGTCAGTTACTTTGTTATTTGTTGAATTAAAAAACCCAATTCCTCAAAAATGATTCCCCTAATATTCCTTATGAATGCGTGGAAATTATTTCTGTATTTTATGGGATGGTAGTCCCGTTGCAATTTTAACACTCGATTATAGAAAGATAAGGAGGATACCTCCGAGGGTGGGGGTTGCATCCCCAAGAGCTTATGCTAAACTTCGTCTATGGATAACAAATAGGTAGAGTTTTTATGGAAAAATTGCCAATGACAGCTGGAGGTCTCCAGAGTTTACAAGAAGAATTGAAGCATTTAAAGAATGTGGAACGACATGCGGTCATCAAGGCTATTTCAGAAGCGCGCGAACATGGTGATCTTTCTGAAAATGCTGAGTATCATTCTGCCCGCGAAAGGCAAGGATTTATTGAGGGGAGAATTAAAGAATTAGAGGACAAGATTGCTCGTGCTGAAGTCATTGATGTCTCTCAGTTATCGGGTAAGGACATTAAATTCGGTGCGCGGGTGACTTTAGTTGACGATGATACGGAAGAACGCATGACTTATCAAATTGTTGGCGTAGATGAAGCAGACATTAAAAAAGGCCTCTTATCCATTAGTTCTCCTCTTGCCCGTGCGCTAATTGGAAAAGCAACGGGTGATACCTGCGACATTACAACGCCAGGAAAAGGTCACAAATCATATGAAATCATCAAGGTTGTCTACAAGTAACCCAACAAAAGCCTGGATACTTGTTGATGAGGGTAACTCTTTTCTTGAAACGCAGTGTTTAGCTGTTGCTGAGGCAATGGACATTCCGGCCCACCTCTATCGTGTTTCGATGGATTGGTATTGGAAATACATTCCTTTATGGTTGATACCGGATATTATGGCTAAGGTTAGTGTAACCCAAAAGCCTCTTACATCTCTATTGCCTTCTTTTGTTGTGTGCGGGGGAGAGGTGGGTTTAATCCTGGGTGCGAATTTGAGAAAAAAACATCATGCCTTTACGGTTGGCTTTGGACCAGCATCCTCTTCCTTTCATAAAATCATCCTGGAAAGTCATTTTCAAGGGGAACAGAAAAATAAAATCCATACATTAGGGCCCCTTCACCGAATCCATCCAGAATCATTGATAAAAGCACGACAGACATTTTATCGAACAATTGATCATCTTCCTAAACCTCGTGTAACGCTGCTCATAGGAAGAGAAGAGGGTCTTGATACTCTGGTAAACACTTTAAAATTTCTTCACAAGAAAAATCCCTTTAGTCTTATGATTTATGGCGATAGCCTATCTAATGATGCTGTCAAATATCTTGCTACAGCGTTAAATAACATTCCTCATTTCCTTTGGGAGGGTCAAGGGGAAGATCCCTATTTAGGATTCTTAGCCCATAGTAATGCCATTATTCTTAACAACGCTTCTTCTCTCATGCTTGCAGAGGCAAACTCAGTCGGACAACCTATCTTTATTTATCCTTCTCTTCCCTTAACCTCATTTTCTCAAGCCCTCATTCAAAGGGGATCCGCTGCTCTTCTATTGACGGATGTATCTTTATTTCCTCAATTCATACTCCCCCCTCTCCAAGAAACACAGCGAGTTGCACAGATTTTAAAGAGAGCCTACGAGGAACAGCTTCTATAATTCACCCTTGAACCTTTTTGTCCCCTCAAGTAGCTTCAATTTCTATGGAGGGATGCCGGAGCGGTCGAACGGGGCGGTCTCGAAAACCGTTGTACGTGCAAACGTACCGTGGGTTCGAATCCCACTCCCTCCGCCAGCCCTTTATTGGGGCTAATTTGATTCCTTATCTTTATAAGATCTTAAAGAAAGATATTAAATGATTAAACTTTGTTATGAGCTTAAGAATTTTATTTTATCTCTTTTTTCTCGGAAAACGATAGGAGTTAGAGCTCTCGTCGTGCAAGAAGGGCAAATTTTATTAGTCAAACATACCTATACACCCGGGTGGCATCATCCAGGAGGAGGTATCGAGGGTGGAGAAACAGGGCTTCAAGCCGTAAAAAGGGAACTAAAAGAAGAAGTAGGTATTAATCTTTTAGAAAATCCTCAAATTTTGGGATTTTATTATAATATTTTAAATAGAAGAGACGATTATATAATCGTTTATGTGTGTACCAGCTTCAAGAGGAAAAATGTAAAATCAAGAGAAATTTTAGAAGCCAAGTGGTTCCCTTTAGAGAGTTTACCACCCGATATAACACTTGGCACAAAAAACCGCATAGCGGAATATTTAGGAGAAAGTTCTCTAAGTGATAAATGGTAAAAACTTTCTGTTACAAAGCCAATGGCTTAAGTTTTAAGAGAGTCGCGGGTCCTATAGATAGTCGCTTATTTTGGAGTGTGATCGGTACGGTTAAATGCTGTGTTCCTGCGTCATCAGCTGCGCTAAAAAGATTGAGCATAAAATTAGCTGTAGAAGCATTTTTTTTCTTTATCCACCCTAATTCCACCATATAATTTAGAACGTTCTGATATCCTACGATTTTGCTTGAAAAAGAACCGAGGGGATACATCTCCTTATCTAAGGTTAAGGTTCCTTCTGCATCTGCTAATATAGGAGGCCAATTGATTTCCAAATGACTGATCTCTAAAACACCGCCTCCATCGCGCCAATCAGCAACTGTTTTTGGGAAGGTTTCTTTAGGTTCGTAACCTGAAAAATGAGTTTCTACCGTTAGGGTTAGAGGATAGTCAAGCGGTGGAATCTTAAGAAGTGTTTCGACTCCAATGAGATCAGTTTTAAAGGCTAGGTTAAGATTCAATGGGTCAGTAAGATTTGTTGTTGTGAGAGATAAAGCTTGAAGAGAAAGAGGTTGAGTTTGATTATTTATGAGAGAAAGAACACGATCTGCATAAAAGGAAGCACTTTCGAGTTTACCTTGAGTTGTAGTTTTAACAATGCCTTGTGCGCCTTCTACTTTTAAAGTACCAAGTTGTGGGGAGATATTCTGCGAAATGATCACGGTTTGGCTACCTGGAAGAGAATAACTCAAAGTATAAGGGTTCCAAGGTTTTATGCTCACATTTACTTCTTGACCCTGCCATTCTATAAAACTGTGAGGATCTTTAAACTGAACGTCATGGAAAGTGACATTAACAAAAAAAGGATTTCCTTTAAACTCAACTTTAGAATAGGAAACGATATATCCTTTTTGCTTTAGGTCTGTAATACCGGCCTCTAATTCCTTTTCGAACCAACGAACACTGTGCTCGAAAAGGAAAAACCAGCCTATTATTCCAATTGCAACAAGAATAAGAAGGCTTGCAAAGAGTTTTTTACGATTTTGAAACATCTGTCATTCCCTCGCGGACAAGTTCATTCGTTTTTAATTCAATGGTGTTTTCTAATATACGCATAAATTCTTGGCGGGGAAGTCCTGGTGCAATAGGATCAAGAAACTCTAATGTAATCCGCCCAGGATATTTTATGAACCCTCGCCGGGGCCAAAAAAGACCTGCATTGTGGGCTACAGGAATTACAGGTACTTTAAGATGTTGGTAGAGACTTGCTACTCCCGAATGATATGTGCCTTTTTGATCGGGGCGAGAGCGAGTTCCCTCAGGAAAAATAAGAATGGACTGACCTTTCGCCATCGCCTGATCTGCTTTTTGTAAGAGCTTTTTAAGTTCCTGTGCTCCTTTTCTTTTTGAACGAGAGAGAGGGAGCATAGATAATTTTTTGAGATACCAACCAAAAAAAGGGATCCATGTAAGCTCTTTCTTTAGGACAATGGCTGGATCTTTAACCAAATGATGGAAAATAAGAGTTTCCCATGCAGATTGGTGCTTAGATGCTAGAATAATAGGTGTATCAGGCAATCTTTCCTTTCCCACAATTTTTATTTGAAGCCCTAAGACATATTCACAAATCCAAATCACACCCTTAGCCCAAATCTTTGCAATTTTTAAAATGTATGGACGGGGAAGAAAAAGAACAGGAAGAAAGAGAAAGGTACAAAGAGTTCCCCAGCCATAAAAAACAACATTAAAGGCAACTGATCTCAGCCATGTCATGGGGTACTTTCCTTAGGTCTTGGAGTACCTTGTAGATCTTTAAAAGGACGGCAAATGAGCGCAAATAGAAATTTATTATATTCTTGGACAACAAGATGTAATGTATGGGTATCAAGCCACCATTTTTGTTTTAGAAAACTTTTTTCTACAACTGGATAAGGGATAATATCAACTTCCGGAAGTAAACGGCGGAGTTCGAACAGACTACGCGGCATGTGATAGTTAGATGTGATCAACCTTAGAGACTTTAAGTGATGTGTATGAACCCATGCAGCCGTTTCTTCAGCATTTCCAACCGTATCAAGAGCTTCATATCCTAGTGTAATTTGAGAACTAAAGGGTATTTGATCTATCATTTCAGGAAGAGTTGATTCAGGGCTAACACCTGAAATAAGAAGATATCGACCTTTCTTCTGTTGAAATAAAGTTAATGCCACTTGAAGACGTGTTTTCCCGCCCGTAAAAATTACAATTCCGTCTGTTGGAGAAGCGATATCTATGGGGGAAGAAGGGATAATACGGGTGAAAAGGATGAGTCCGCAAAACCAAAGGATTCCCCCTATGCCGATTATCATAAGAAGTCTTAAAGTATATAGAAAAATGCGCGTCAACATATCTGCTCGTTAAGAAGACAAAATACAGCTTGATAAAGGTCGTCAAATATATGAACAGGGAGAACAGATGAGGGAAGCCCCTTGCGTAAATTTTCTGCTCCTTTTCCTGTTTTTACAAGGACGCGGGAACATCCTATTGCTCCTGCGGCTTGCAGATCTCTTAAATCATCACCAACAACTATAGCTTCTTCTGGACTTACCTTAAAATCTGTAAGTGCGTCCAGAAGAAGTCCAGGATTAGGCTTGCGTCGTGGATCTTCTGGATCTGCTGAAGAACATACATAAATTCGATCAAGGAACGCACCTTCTGCTTTTAAAAGGTCTTCTAAATAATCATGTATGCCTTTAAGACCTTCAGGTGATAAAATGCCCCGTCCAACAACGGCTTGATTGGTAACAATGGCAACAGGAATAGAGGCTTCATTTAAGAGTTTAATGGCCGTAATAACACCCGGTAACAAGGAAAATTCTTCCTTTGATTTTACTGAATCTGGGCGATCAACATTGATAACCCCATCTCTGTCTAAAAGAGCAAGTTTCATGATCGTAACGTTATGAGAACGGCAAAACGAGCCGATAGCATCATCAAAAGAGCTGTAAGAAAAGGAGCGAGCACAAAAACGCAAAGCGCCTGAGAAAAGAAAGTTGAATCTATAGAAAAAGGAAGCCCAATTTTCTCCAAAAGGACCCCCACACCCATAAATGTTAAAAAGGCAAAAAGGGAGCCTATCGTACTTGAGAAAAGTCCTTGTTTAAGGGCATTCATTTGAAATTGTTTTGCAATATAAGAAGGAGTTGCTCCTATTAAACTCAAAACTTCAATAACTTGACGATGAATAAGAAGGCTCGTCCGAGTAGCAAAGGTTGTTGTTGCTAGAGCTACAAATAAGACGAGAGCCGTAACAACAAGAGCTATAAGGACACTCATATGAATTACATCAGATACATGGGCCTGCCAGCTACGATGATCTGTCAATTGAATATCTGACGATATATTCTTTAAGTGAGTTTCGAGACTGGGTATGTCCACTATTTCGTTATTATTAAGTGAGATATCAATTATAATAGGTAAGGAGAGGAGTGTTTCATCGACCTTTTCTCCTAAGAGCGAATGCAGCAGGCTTGCAATCTCTTTTTGAGGAACGGCTGTGGCACTTTGAATTCCAGGCGTTCGATTCAAGAGATGAAGGACCCGAGACTGAAGATCAGCGGAGGGATGTCCGTGAGTTGTTGGAATCTCAAGAGTTAATTGAGTGGAAAGCTGTCCTTCCCATAATTTAGTCGAATGAATCATAAAAAGCGTAAAAACAAAGCAAAGCGTTCCCAAATAAACCATTAAGGCTACAACTTTAGGGACGAAGCGAGCAGCAATGTCCTTTTTTAAAGGAAGGTCTTGTTGATTATTCATTCGCCTATCCTATGATTTGGTATGACATTAATGGTAGCCTCTTTTATCTGAAGTTGGGGATAAGGAGACCTTTCTAAGAGTCGCGGATTATGTGTTGCAATAATGACAGCAGTACCCATCTTATTCAACTCCTCAAAGAGATGAAGAAGCTTCATGGCTAGCTCATCATCTACGTTGCCCGTTGGTTCATCGGCTAAGAGAAGCTGTGGACGTGTAATAACAGCTCGAGCAATCGCTGCTCTTTGTTTTTGTCCTCCTGAAAGTGCTGAAGGGTAAGACATGAGGCAATCTCCTAGACCTACCCAATCTAAGAGTTCTTGAGCTTGCTTATATCCGCGTTTGGCTTCAACACCTCGTACCCTTAAAGGAAGAGACACATTATCTATAATTTTTAAATGGTCCAAAAGTTTAAATTCCTGAAAAACAACACCCAGCCTCTGACGCAAAAGAGGAAGTGTTGCAGGCTTCATTCTTAAGGGGTCTTCACCAAAAAGCCGAATATTTCCCCATGTAGGCTTTAATCCCAAGTAAAGAATGCGAAGCAAAGAAGACTTACCCGAGCCACTCGGCCCCGTAAGAAAATGGAAGGATCCCTTTTCAATATTAAAGGTAACTCCTTTAAATATCTCAGATCCTTCATCATATTGATGGCCAAGATCTACAAGTTGAGCGATATATTCTGACACAATGACCCATCCTCTTTAACAATCATCATTTCAAAATGGCACAAAATGATATCGTCGTCTAGCTTGCACCATTCTTTCAAAGAGCCTATAACCGAATGAAGAAGATATGTAAGAAGGTTGCAGTTTATGATTGTCACATGTTCCCAGTGCTCAAAGAGGTACATGCTTGATGAAGCTTTACTTCCCCAAGATGGGCGGCAAGTGAGGTGTATTTCTTGCCACCATATTTGGCGTCAAATGCCGGATACCTCCTCATTAATAACCGCTCCTCCCCTTTTAGGACTTGGAGATATGGCGATCGAGGCTCGCCCTCCTGCAAGAAAAAGATTTTCATGGCTTGGATCAGTCATTTTTCTTGCCATTATTCTTTCTCTTATGAGCATTTTTATTTTTGGCAGAAATGTGATTTTGACCTTTTGGCCTCATAGTGAGCGATTTTATGATCTTGTTGGTTTGCATGTGAATCTTCCGGGTTCAGGTCTCTCTCTTTCCAATACAGAATCGAAGGTTCATAAAGAAGGAGATATTGAGATGGTTACTGTAACAGGAGATGTGGTTAATATCTCTAAGCGTGTTCGATCTATCCCTCCTCTCAAGATCAAATTTATGGGGGAGAATTCACATCCAAAATGTTCTGATAATACCCAAGGAAAAGAATGCGTTTTGGATTATTGGGAACACCGTCTTTCAGAAAGTTCCTTGTTGCCTGGCGAACAAATTCATTTTGAAACAGCCCCTCGACCTAAATCAGAGGGCACTCATCATATTAGTATTGAGTTTTAGAGAATGACCCATCTTATCCCCATGCCCACATTTGATCTTCGTTCCTTCTATGAGAATGAATGGATCGAACATTGTCGTGTTGCTGAAAACACCAGTAACATGCTTTTTAAAGCTTTTGCCGAATGGGTAGAGATTTCAGCTTATGCTATTCAACATGGAAAAAAAATCCTTTTTTTTGGTAATGGGGGTAGTGCTTCAGATGCCCAACATCTTGCAGCTGAACTAACAGTCCGTTATAAAACGAATCGAAAGGCTCTCGCTGCCCTTGCTCTGACAACAGATACGTCTATACTCACAGCGATTGGAAATGATTTAGGTTTTGAAAACCTATTTTCTCGCCAAATTGAAGCTTTAGCTTACGAAGGAGATGTAGCGATAGGGATTTCCACATCCGGTAAGAGCCCGAACGTGCTGAATGGATTTCTTGAAGCACGCAAACGAGGGCTTGTTACAGTTGGTCTTACGGGAGGAGATAGCGGAGACTTCCCTGGACATGTTGATATTTTGCTAACTGTTCCTTCTCCCATTGTTGCTCGTATACAAGAAATGCATATTGCTCTCGGGCAAATGTTTTGTGGAGCTCTAGAATATCGTTTAGGTTTAGTTTAGGTGAAAATGAAAGACGGTTATGTGATAGAGGCTTTTTCATCGACACGTGTCTTATGTGTGGGTGACGTTATGCTCGATCGATTTATCCGAGGAGACATTGCACGTATCTCTCCAGAAGCACCTGTTCCTATCCTTCGTATTCAGGAAGAATTTTCGGTTTTGGGAGGAGCCGGAAACGTTGTTCGAAATCTTGAGGCGTTAGGAGCTGAAGTTACTTTTATTTCTTCCATTGGACAAGATGGTGAAGGTGAACTTATTCACACTCTCCTTAAAGCTTTTAACAAAGTTAAAGCTTATTTAATCATTGATGAAGCTCGAAAAACGACAACAAAAACGCGTTTTATTGCTTCTAGTCAACAAATTTTGAGAACAGATCAAGAACAAACTTTTCATTTAAATAAAGTTCTTGAAGCTAAACTTATAAAACTTTTTAAAGAGCAGGTCGCTTTCCATGATTTGGTCATTCTTTCTGATTATGCCAAGGGAATTTTTTCACCAAAAGGGCTACAATCTCTTATTAAAGAAGCTTTAGCTCACGGAAAACCCATCCTGGTTGATCCAAAAGGATACGATTACACACGTTATAAGGGTGCAACCCTTTTAACACCTAATCGAAACGAACTTGCTCTTGCAGCCCATTCCCCCACCCAAAGTCAGGAAGAAGTTGTTACCGTTGCTCAAAATATGATAAAAGACTGCAATTTTTCTGCGATGATTATAACACGAGGTTCGGAAGGTATGACTCTCGTGGAAGCTTCAGGTGGCATTGAGCATCTTCGGACACAGGCCCTTGAAGTATTTGACGTATCAGGTGCCGGAGATACTGTCATTGCGACCCTTGCTGTAAGCCTCGCTGCAGGTGCTTCTTTATCCGAAGCTATGTTTTTTGCAAATATGGCTGCAGGGATTGTCGTTGCCAAAATTGGTACGGCAGTCGTTCATCAAGATGAGCTTTTAACGACTCTTCATCATCAGGAAATTCAAGATCATGAACACAAAATTGTTTCTTGGCAAAAAGCTCAAGATAAGATTCTCAAATGGAAAAGACGTGGACAACGTATTGTTTTTACCAATGGATGTTTTGATCTCCTCCACCCTGGTCATATTTCTCTTTTAAAAGAAGCAAAAAAAACGGGTGACCGTCTCATTGTGGGACTTAATACAGATCACTCTGTTCAACGTCTTAAGGGGCCAACGCGACCTCTTCAACATGAGATTTCGAGAGCGTTTGTTCTGTCATCTCTTGAAGCCGTTGATCTCGTTGTAATGTTTGAAGAAGATACTCCTTTTGAGCTTATTCAAACTTTAAAACCAGATGTGCTTGTGAAAGGGGCAGATTATACGGTTGATCAGGTTGTAGGGGCTTCTTTTGTTCAAAGTTATGGAGGAGAAGTGATTCTTGTTGACCTGGTAGATGGTGAAAGCACTACAAAAATTGTTTCTAAAATGGTTGCATAGGTTTGTGTAAGGTAAAGTTAAGTTGCAATGTTAATGTTAACTTCCTATATACAATTTAAAGAGTAAAAAAAGGGCGTCCGCATGAAAGTTCAAGATCTTCCTTCTCTTCTCCCCATGTATGCATCTGAAGGAACAGTTTTATTGCCCCGAGCTCAACTTCCTCTCGTTTTTCAGGAAAAAGAGGGAAGGTCTCTTGTTGACTCAGCATTAAAAAATCCATCTCGTTTGATGGGTGTTGTGCAGCCCACCCCTGATGGTGGACATTTTCAAATGGGATGTGTAGGACGAATTATTAATTTCCAAGAAACCACGCATTTTTTTATTATGTTAGGCGGTCTCTGTCGTTTTAAGGTTGAAGAAGTTATTGAGAATGACTTCATAAAAATGGTTCGCGTAAATTATGAAGGGTATGAAAAAGATATGGAAGATTTTTCACTTGATCCTTTTGTGAACCGCCCTCGACTTTTAGGTCTTCTCAAGGATTATTTAGAAGATCAAGATATCATTGCTAATTGGGAAGAAATTGATCACGCTAGTGATGAACTTATCATTAGCTCTCTAACCATGGCTTGTCCATTTGAACCTATTGAAAAGCAAGCTCTTTTAGAAACATCCTCTCTTTCAGAAAGATGTGATATGATGATTGCCTTTATGGAAAGGGCAAACCCTCATTTAAAGGCAAAACCCTTGATGCTCCACTAGGAGAATTAGAATGAAGAAAGAGCCTTCTTTGAATCCAAAACTATTTGAGATGCTTGTCTGTCCTGTTACGAAAGGACCTCTCCGGTATGATCCTGAAAAGAACGAACTTATCAGCCTTCGTGCTAAGCTTGCATATCCTATAAGAGACGGTGTGCCTGTGATGTTAGCAGAAGAAGCCAGAGCTCTAGAAGAAGAAACCTCTTAGCCTTTTTCTCAGCCAAAATACCATACTACTATTTGCTTGTTTTTTTACTTTACCCGATTAGTTTATAAAATAAATTTTACTCACCTATTGTAATAAAAATTTTTATCACTACTTAATTTTTATTGTTTTCTATATTGAGGTGATTTTATGTCAAATTCGTATTTCTTGAAGAAAGGTTTTCTTTCTTTTTTAACCCTTTCAGCTTTAATGGTTCCCCTTGAGTTGCAAGCAGGTTTCCCAAAAGATAGGTTACTAGGGCCCAAAGCAGAAAGACGCGGTGTAAAGCGTATGATTCCCCTACCAACAAATTCAGTCTCGTCGTCTGAGCCTTTAAACACCATTGTTGCTGTTTCGGGGGAAGAAGCTAGACGTGTTACAAAAAAACCTGTAACAGAACGCACGTTAAAAAATTCTAACCAAGGCATCAAATCTATAAGACAGAGATCATCCCAAGATTACTATCAACTTGGGATCAAATATGAGGAAAAGGAGCTTTTTTTGAAAGCCTCTCGCTTTTATTTTAAAGCTGCAAAAGGGGGGATGAATGAGGCTAAGGCTGACGCTTCCTTCAATTTTGCAAGGCACTTATTTGGATTAGCGCAAGTATCAAGGCAAGAAAATGATCTTCTTAAAGCAAATCATTTTTTCATTCTTGCTGCTGAGGCTGGCCATGAAGAAGCCTTTGATTATGTATTAAAGTTTGCCCACTATGGAAATAGGGCCTCTCAACGGTGGCTTTTAGAAAGGCCCGCCTTACCTGGAGCTTTTTATAATAAACACCCTGACTGGATCTATCAACATGCGGACAAAGGACACATCGCTGAATATGATCTGGAACGTAAATGGTTGTTTTCCAGAGCCATGGCATTTGATGATAGTGCAATGAGCTGGTACTTAGGCATGAGGTGGACACGACCTAAATTTGTCTCGCAACAAGAAGAATTAAAATTTGTTGTCGTTCCTCTTACCTTTTCGAATAGTAATCCAGAATAGAATATAATGAAGAGTGAAGTTAAGAAAGGGAAGAGTGCAACCCTTCCTTTTTCCATCAAAACCTTAACAATTTAATAAATCCACTCTATTTTCTTACCCTATCAAAAAATGAAACAAATATTTGATGGATATTTCTTGAGAGTGTATGTTGAGAGTTGTGGTAATAGATTCTCCTTTTAAGGAAATGTATAATGAATGCCTCGGAAAAAATTGATATCAGTAACGTTCTCAAGGCAAGAAAAGTTTTTGAGAGCTTTCGAAAGGACATGAAAACGGATCGTGATAAAGCTGGCGCTGTAAAAGCTTTTGAATTTTCCTATGAACTATCTTGGAAAGTGATGCGACGTGTCTTGGAATCACGCGGATTAGAGGTGGGGTCTCCTAAAGATACTTTTCGTAAAGCCGCACTTGAAAAACTAATCGATGATCCTGAAATATGGTTTGCTTTCCAAAAAATGAGGGACTTAACTGTACATACGTATAATAAGGAAGACTTAGAAATCGTTGTCTCTGTTTTTGATGTTTTTTCTAAAGAACTAAACACACTTATCGATAGGCTGCAGAATCTGATATGATCCACATAGAGGAAAGGCATTGGAAAATTGTTCAGGAGATATTAAGACAATATCCTTACACGTTTTATGCTTTTGGTTCCCGCGTGAAAGGCGGTCAAAAGCGTTTTTCAGATTTAGATATTTGTTTCAAAGATCCTATTCCCATAAATGTTCAAGCTCACATGGATGAGGATTTTGAAGAATCAGATTTGCCTTTTAAAGTGGATGTGATGGATTGGAACTTAATGCCTTCTGATTTTCGTGATCTCATCGAAAATGATCTTATCTTGGTGCAAAATGGCTCACAAATAGGAGAGAAAGCTTAAGCTTTCTCCCTACAATCTAACGTACTTTTTAAAAAACAAATCTCTGTTTATTGTCTGATCAGCTTTTCTGGAGGATGACTATCTCATTTTTATTTAGGGATTATATTATGGCGAAGCCTTACATCCTTAACTTCAACCTTAGGAACTTCTGATCCTTCTATAGCTGGCAAAATGGCGGGGTAGAGGAAATACTGTTGTTGATTAGGGTCTACCTTAAATTTTAATTTTAGTGTTTCCCACTTATCCTTTTCTTTATTAGGAGCAGATAGAGTTTTAACTGGGTTTGGATAATCCCAGTACTGGATATAAGCACCCGGTATATTACTTTTAATTTTAGCTGAAAAAATAAGTTCTTGACCAGCAAATTTAGCTATCTCTTCTTTTGTTAATTTATAATAAAAAACATACCCATCCCCTTCAAGCTTCACCTTCCCTTTTTTATCCTGAAGAGTACTCCGAGGCCCCCACTTTCTATTTTCTTGAGCAGGGTCCGCAACAAATTGATATCCTTTAGGAATAGCTCCTGGGGATGTTGTTTGAAAAGAAGGGTTAAATGATAATGGAACATCTTCTTGTTGAGGAAGAGCGTCCTCTTCTAGTTGTGATAGGGATGAGGTTCTGATTGGATGAGAGCTATTTGGCTCAATAGACGGAGAAGGTCGAACTATAGAAGGAGAGGAAGTAGATGCGGCTTTCTGTTGTTTTTTCTTTGTTTCTTTTTCCAGCCTCTTATTATGTTTAAATTTTCCCTTATTTAGAAGGTTACTAAAGCTTTCTCCTAATCTAGACAACTCTGTATTAATATTATGAGTAACTTGCGCTTGTGAATGTCCACCTCCAAATGCTGTGAGCAGAGATACGAAGGGGTCCACTGGAGGAGGTGATGATTGTTGTGCACCCGTACTTCTGGCAGATGATTCTGCAGCAAGCAGTTCTTCTTCAGCTAGAGCCTTTCGTCTTTCTTCCGCTATTTGCCGCTGGAGTCGAGCAAGCGCTAGTTCCCTTTCTAACTCAATAATTTTTTCGTCTTTAGGCAGAGCTAAAGGAACTGAAGTTGAGGGGGGAGAAAATCCCTGTGGCGCTGTTTCTTCGAATTGAGGAAGAATTGAAGGAGTTTTAGATTTAGAATAATCCTCTTCCATTGCGTGAACTAACGTGGAAGAGAGACAAACAAGGGTTGTTATTGTTGTATTTCTTAAAATTAATAACAATTGAGATGTATTTATTCGCATTTTACTTACTCTAACTTTAATTAACAACAATGTATATTATATTATTACTATATTTTCTAAATTAAGTCAAAAAGAAATCTGAGAGGGTACTAAGAAAATAACACTAACCGAAATGATAAGCAAGGATTATTTAATTCAATCTATATGGACTTCTTCTCACCAAAAAGAAGGAGAGTAAGATGTCCCAAATAACCTGCAAGACCTGCCAATCTGAGAGACATGTTAAAAGTGGTCACACAAGAGGCCATCAAAAGTATAAATGTAAGGATTGTGGCTGCCAATTCACAGACACTAAGCGCATAGAAGTGCATCCAGCGTTAAAGTCATTCGCAATCGTTCTTTATGCCTATTGCGGTGTATCCATAGGGAAAATTGCTCGACTCTATAAGATAAGTACCGCCGCTGTCTTAAAATGGGTACGTGCAGCAGCTCTAGATGTAGCCCCCTTCAACTCAACTTGCACCTCTGATATTGTTATGATCGATGAAGTTTGGCACTTTGTGAATGGGAAAAAAACAAAGTATGGATTTGGCGGGCCATTGACGGGGTATCGCGTCGACCTCTTGGATGGGAATTGGGCCATCGTGGCGATGCCAGCGCCAAAAAACTTATCTCACGTATAGACACAGGAACATGTTCATTTGTGACGGATGAATGGGGTGGTTTCTTTAGGCTTTTGCCAGAGGAGAGGCATTTTTATGGAAAAGATCTAACCTTTCCTATTGAAGGAACGAATAGTGATATAAGGCATAGACTTGCCCGGTTTCATCGTAGATCTAAAACAACATCTCGAAATTCTGAAATGGTGGAAGCTTCTCTCCTGCTTTTCCACCATCTACAGTCTCCTGAAGCTCTCGATTCCCTCTTAAAACCCATCTTATCATTCTTTAATTAAGTGTCCCTCAATTTTTTAAAGCTTCTTGCGAAATTCAAAATAAATATTGAACAATTTTTATAAAAAAATAAAAACGTATTATTGTATAATATAAAATGATTTTTTTAGAAGTTTTGTTTAATAATCTAATGTGGGTAGTAAAGCTTAGGCTTTTTTCCTACAACCTACCATAATGTTTTAAAAACAAATATCGGTTTGTTACCTGCTTTTCTTCATATGCTCCTAGTACACAAAAGTTAGAGGGAAGGAGTCAGTTTTTTAGGGGCTGACTGCCACACTTGTTTTTGAAATTTCTGCATTATGACGAAGTCTCACATTCTTAACTTCAACCTCAGGAGCTTCTGTTCCTTCTACAGCTGGCAAAATGGCAGGGTAGAGTAAAAACTGTTGTCTACTAGCGTCTACCTTAAATTTTAATTTTAGTGTTTCCCACTCACCCTTTCCCTTATTAGGAGAAGATTGAGTTTTATCTGGGTTCGGATAATCCCAGTACTGCATATAAGCGCCCGGTGTATTACTTTTAATATCAGCCGAAAAAATAAGTTCTTGGTCATGAAATTTCACTATCTCTTCTTTTGTTAATTTATAATAAAAAACATACCCATCTCCTGTAAGCTTCACTTGCCCTCCTTCATCATGAAGAATACTCACAGTCCCCCAATTTCTTCTTATTTGAGAAGGGTCCACAACAAATTGATACCCTTGTGGAATAACCTCTGACGACGTTGTTTTAAAAGAAGTGTTAAATGATAATAGAACATCTTGTTGATGAGGAAGAGCCTCCTCTTCTCTTTGTGATAGGGATGAGGTTCTCTTTGGATGAGAATTTGGCTCAAGAGAAGGAGAAGATACGACTCTTTTCTGTTTTTTCTTTTCTTGTTTTTTCAATCGCTTGTCATGTTTAAACTTTCCCTTATTTAAAAGGTTACTAAAGCTTTCTCCTAATCTAGAAAATTCTGTATCAATATTATGCTTAACCTGTTCTCTTGAGCGTCCACCTGACAATGCTGAACCTAGGTCCTCTTTTGTGCTCGTTTGAGAGGAAGGATGAGTCAAATTCTTAGCTTTGTAATCTTCAAGTTCTTTTTGTGCAGCCAGGACACGTCTTTGTTCTTCAAACAATTGTTGTTGTAGTTGAGCAATTTCGATACTCTTTTTTAACTTTACAGCTTCTTCGTCTTCAGACTGCTCTGTTCTTGGTAATATCAGAGGAAGGTTAGATTCTATATCATCTTCCTCCATTGCATGGAGTGATGTGGAAGAGAGACAAAAGAGAGTGATCATCATTGTGCTTCTTAATATTGTTAGCAATTGAGCATTATGAGAATTCATTTTATTTACTCCCGTTTAGGTTAAACTAAATTATATTAAGATATTGCTGTTCTTTTAATTTAAATAAAAAAACGAGCTTAATTTTTATAAAAATAATAAGTCCAAAAGAAATGAAAATCAATATAAATTTAATTCAATTTATAAACTCCTTATGAAAATCAAACTAACAAGAAAGCAAGCAAAAAAATCTATAATTATACTGTAATATGTTTAATTTATTTAAAATAGAAAGTGACTTATTATAAATTTTATTTTAGTGTCAAAATAAAGGAGAAAACTTAACCTTTTTTTCTACAACCTAACATAATGTTTTAAAAACAAGTCTCTTGTTTCCCACCGAAGAATATCATCGGATTGGTGACTTTCTATAAAAATGAAATTTCCATCACAATTTTCTTTTTTCTGAGGGCTCGCTTTGCCAGAAAGTTTTGTTGATTGTCCTTTTCCTCCAAAAGCCCCCACACCACTTTCACCATGACTGATGAGGAGGAACGCAATAAAATTTGGCGAGATGGCCCCTCTTCTTTTTTCTCTTTGAGGTAAAATAGAGTCACCTTCTTCGTTTTTAACTGTAATTTGACCTCCTTCGACTGTTTGCAGGAGGTTCTGATTTTTTCGGTTCGTAAGTCCAGGATCTACGACATAGGTCATTAAATGTTTAAAACCATCCTTTGCATATACTTCACTAATACCTAGGGTTTTAAAGGGAAGGATCCCCTCACCTTTCTTTCCTTGGCATTCTTTCTGTTCAAGCCCATAGTCTGGTCCGGAAACATGAGGGTCTGCAGGGCAAGGAAAAATTCTATTCTTTTCCACATAAGTAGCGATGGCATTAAGAACGTACTCTTGGTTGGCTCGTGTTTTTACAAGTGCTGCACGATTTATTTGCGCGGTAAGGAGAGGTAAGCTTAACCCTCCTACGAGGCCAACGATTAGCATAACAATGGCCATTTCAAGAAGAGAGAACCCTGCTTCAGAAGATGGATTAAAGCTGGAAGAGAAGAACGCACGCAGGCTCATTGTTCTCAACATTATACGTTCCCCTTTCTGTTACACACGCGTGAGCTCCCTTATCCGTTCCATCTATGGCTCTTACTTTCCCTGAAGTGGGATTACCAGAGTCCATTTTTTTATCGATTGTCATAGCCTGGGAGGGTGTGAGAAGACCACCGGTTCCATGGTCTCCCTGCTTTTTCCCAAGGATAAACCATAAACCCTTCAGCCCATTTGGATTATGTTCGACTGTGAATCCTCCCCCTATGGAAGATTCAGGAGCCCCTTTACCAAATTCCCCCTTATTTAGATCTTCGGGTGCGCCAGGTGTCCCAATGAACCCCGCTGCAGCAAGATGAGCCCAAAAGGAAAGGGCCTCACTTCCTTGGGCAAGGCCTCCTCCTTCAATTAAACCATTCCCATTTCCATCGCGGAGATCGGGTTTTATAAGTGAGGATGCTTTGTTAAAATCTCCTGGAAGTGCATCATATTTATCAAGAAAAGAACCTGTTGCCATTCTAAACTCATTAAGCTGGGAGATGACACGTTTTAGACGAGCACTTTCAATCAAATCACTCCCTTTCAAAATGCCAGCTATTAAGAGACCCATGATGATGAGAACAATAGCTAGTTCAATAAGGCTAAACCCAGCCTGACAATTGTTTTTATTGTCTTTTTTCACAGCCCCTCCCTTTGGGATTTTAACCTATATTGATTATATTTTGCATGTAGGTAAAGATATTTTTTAAAAATTAGTTAAATTTTTATGATATGAATTTTATCATATTAAGTTCATAATATTCAGTTTATTCTTAAAAAATCACATTCTACTCTCTCATAGGGTCGTCATGTGATAACAAGTATGTTAATAAAAAAGCATGGTTGACTCTCATAACTTAAAAACTCTTTTATCAATTTATAAAGAATGTGGTCTGGATGAAGTGATCTCAGAGACTTCTCATAATCGTTTTAAAGAGATTGAAGAGACTCTTATGCTACCCTCTTCTCCGCCTCCTCTTCAGAAGGAAGCATTTGAAGTAGCACCACTTGTCTCACCGAAGGCAGCGCATAGTTCCGCTCATGCAGCAGCGCAAGCTGCTCAAACATTAGCAGAGTTAAAGGGAGCATTGATGGCCTTTGAAGGATGTGTGCTTAAGTATACAGCTACGAATCTTGTTTTTGGAGACGGGAACCCAAACGCTCGCGTCATGTTTATAGGTGAAGCGCCAGGAGCAGATGAGGACAGAGAAGGGCTCCCCTTCGTGGGGCAAAGTGGACAGCTTTTAGATAAAGCCCTCGCCACAGTTGGTCTCACACGAGAAAATTATTATATAACGAACATTATTCCTTGGCGTCCCCCTGGCAATCGTCAACCCACACCGGCTGAAACAGACGCATGTCTTCCTTTTGTGAACCGCCATATTGATCTCGTGAATCCTGATTTTCTCATTTTAGTGGGAGGAACAGCAGCAAAAACCCTTCTTGGTGGCCGAGAAGGGATCATGCGACTTCGAGGGGTCTGGAAAGACTATACATCAGAAGCTGGAAAGAAGATGAAGGTCATTGCCATCTTCCATCCTGCTTACTTGCTCCGCTCACCAGCTCAGAAGCGAGAAGTTTGGTTAGATTTGATCAAAATAAAGCATTCATTGATTGAAGCGGGAATCACATTAAAACGCTCTCTTTGAGGCTGGCGAATAGAAAATGCGAGTAAAGTTTTTTAAAAGCCATTGACCATATTCTTCTTGCCTTCTCCCCCTCTTTATTTGCTATAAGGAAAGGGGGACTGGTCTGTGGACGCAAGTCTTGCAAACCCGGTCAGGTCCGGAAGGAAGCAGCCGTCGTGAGATCCTTGTGGGTCACATCCGGCCAGTCCCTCACCTATAAAGGATAGATACCCGTGGAAACTGCCCTGAAACTTGTACAAACTCCTAGCCAACCACCTCCTTCCCTTGAAGGCTACCGTGTTCTTGCACGTAAATATCGTCCGACAAAGTTAAGTCAAATTATAGGTCAAGATTTTCTTGTGGATACTTTGAGACGGGGGATTGAGGGGGGAAGGCTTGGACATGCTTTCATTTTAACGGGTATTCGGGGGACAGGAAAAACAACGACAGCCCGCATTATTGCTCGCTCTCTCAATTGTGAAAAAGGACCCACACCTGAACCGTGTGGGACGTGCTCATCCTGCACAGCTATTGGATTAGATCGTTCGATGGATGTCATCGAAATTGACGCTGCGAGTCGAACGAGTGTGGATGACATTCGGGAAATCATTGAAGCTTCCCGTTATAAGGCCGTTTCAGCCCACTATAAAATCTATATTATTGATGAGGTTCATATGCTTTCTAAAAGTGCTTTTAATGCGCTTTTAAAAACATTAGAAGAGCCTCCAGCCCATGTAAAATTTATTTTTGCGACAACAGAAATTCATAAAGTTCCTGCAACAATCTTATCTCGCTGTGTACGATTTGACCTTAAACGCATTGAAAGTTCCACTTTGACGACCTACTTTAAGACCCTCTGTGATCAAGAAAGTGTCGATAGCGAACCAGAAGCCTTAGCTTTGATTGCAAAAGCAGCAGAAGGATCAGTAAGAGATGGGCTTTCCCTCCTAGACCAAGCCATGACTTATGGAACATCTCGCATTACTGCTGAGCAGGTAAGACAAATGTTGGGATTTTCCGATCAAGGGAGTTTATTAGAGTTATTTCAGATTATAATGGAAGGAAATATTCTCATTGCTTTTGAAAAATTGCGGACTTTTTATAAGGAAGGAGCAGACCCTCAGCGTATGCTTGAAGATCTCCTTGATTTAGCTCACTGGCTGCAGTGCTTAAAAATAAGCCCCAATCTTGCTCAAGACATCACTTTACCAACTGAAAAACGTCAGAAAGGTCTTGAGTTGGCAACGTCTCTTTCTATTCCAACCCTTACTAGAGTCTGGCAGATGCTTTTGAAAGGACTTGAAGAAGTCAGGCGTTCGCCCTCACCTCAAAAAGCTCTGGAAGTGGTTATGATCCGTTTAACGCATATGGCGCCTCTCCCTTCTTTAAATGAGCTTTTAGAAGGGCTTCCTGAATCTATTCCTGTAAAAAAAAAGTTTTAACTGAGGAAAAACTGTCATTTTCTACTTTTGAGGACTTGGTTGATTGGGTGGGCCATCAGCGAGAAGGCATTTTACATGCTCATCTTTTATATGGCGCCCACTTGGTCAGCTTTTCTCCCCCGAATTTAACTTTTAGGTTGTCCCAAAAAGTTCCACAGAATCTTCCTCAGCAACTTCAGTCCCTTTTAAAAAAGAAGACTGGAGAGACGTGGATGATTGCAATTTCCGATGAAATCGGTCACCCTACTCTTAAAGAGAAGGCAGAATCCCTTCGGGAAGAGCGCAGGAACACAATTTTACAAGCACCGCTTGTAAAAATGATGGTAGAAGCCTTTCCTGGGACAACCCTTGTTCAGATTGAAGACGTGTAAAGAAAGAGAGAAGCTATGTTTGGTAATATTGGCGACATGATGAAGCAAGCCCAAAAAATGCAAGCTAAGATGGCAGAAGTCCAAGAAAAATTAACGACCCTTGAAGTTGAAGGGTCTGCTGGTGGCGGTATTGTAAAAGCGACGGCGGATGGAGAAGGAACAATTAAGGGCATTACAATAGACTCTAGTCTTTTAGATCCTCAAGAAGTTGAGGTTTTGGAAGATCTTTTGATTGCAGCAATCCATGATGCTCAAATGAAGGCAAAAGAGAAAGCAGCAGAAGAAATGGGTAAGGTCACGGGAGGTCTTAAGCTCCCTGGGGGCATGAAGCTACCCTTTTAAGATGATCAGTGACGAGTTGAAGACCCTTATTCACCTTCTCTCTAAACTTCCTGGCCTAGGACCGAGGTCAGGAAAGAGGGTTGCTCTTCATTTGCTGCAGAATCGTACCACCACACTTTCGGCTCTTGCTGAATCCTTACAGATTGTGAAAGTTAAAGTAAAAGAGTGTACAGTTTGTGGAAATTTAGACTCACAAGACCCGTGCTTTCTCTGTCAAGACCCTCGTCGTGATACCTCGTTTATCTGTGTGGTAGAAAGCGTGGCTGACTTGTGGGCTCTTGAACGAACAGCTTCATTCAAGGGGCACTACCATGTTTTAGGGGGCGTTCTTTCGGCTCTTGATGGGGTAGGGCCAGAAGACTTACGACTTACCTCCCTTCTTCATCGCTGCCAGAGGGGGGGAGTTCACGAGATTATTCTTGCCCTTAATGCAACGGTGGAAGGCCAAACAACGAGCCATTACATTACGGAACGACTGAGGGAAGTTGGAATTACACATATTTCTAGCTTGGCACGAGGTGTTCCTGTGGGAGGTGAGCTTGATTACCTGGATGAAGGGACACTTTCGGCAGCACTTTTATCACGACGTGGCGTATAAGAGGCAATTCATATATCGTGTTGAGTATTAAAGTTATTTCAATTAGTAACTTTATAACTAATTTTCTTTGTTTTTGAGTCTACAAAACTACACTTTGTTTGTTCATCAATAACATATAAGGGCCTGCCCTTAACTTGCTCAAATATCTTTCCAATATAGAGACCAACTATACCGATGCTCGAGACTATAATACCGCTCATTATAAAAATAGCGGTTATAAGGCTTGTCCATCCAGTGGGAGCTCCATGGAAAAAATAGCTAATAATAAAGAAAATTGCACATCCAAAACCTATAAAAGAGATAAAAAAACCTAACCCTATAATGATATTTAATAAAATTGTTGTTTGGGAGCAAATTCCTACAAGAGAGAATCTAAGTAAGCTCATAAAACTATAGGAGCTAGAACCACAGTATCTAGGAGCATGCTCATAATCAATGAAGGCGGTTTTAAATCCTAGCCAGCGTAAAATGAAAATATACTGCCTATCTCTATCTGAAAATCTTAAAAAGGACTCTATTACTTTTCTTGAAATTATAGAAAACCCACCGATTGCACTATCAAATGGGGTAACCTGTTCATTTGTTTTATTCATTATCTTAAAGAAAAAGCTTGAGGTCATTCTTCTAAAAAATGAGTGTTTTTTCAATTGTCGTTTTGCAAAAACAATATCATATCCTTCGCGTGCTTTTTGATAAAGATAAGGAATTTCTTGAGGTGGGTCCTGAAGATCGCAATCCATTACAATAGCATAATTTCCTGTACATTCTGCAAGACCTGCGGTAATGGCTGCATGCTGACCAAAATTCCTACTAAATTTTACGCCTTTAATATGGGGATCTTTTTTTGCGAGGTCACTAATCAGATCCCAAGCATAGTCTTTAGAGCAATCATCTATAAAGAGAATTTCATAGGTTGAAAAAGAGGGCTGGAGTGTTTCTGTTAGCTGACGATGGAGTTCAGTTAAACAGTCTTTGCACCCATAAACAGGAATAATAATGCTTATTTCGGTCGAGTTTTTTTTTAATATATCCATTGTTTTCCAAGCATCTGAAGCATTGTTCTATTCTTTTTCAACCATCTGTAACATGAGGTTGTTCACCATTGTTGATCCTTCCATACCGCAAGACCAAAACCCGTTCTTCCATACTCATTTCCGTTATACAACATGAATTTGCTCTTCTGATGTTTAAAAACAAAGGGATATTCAATGCTTTCCGAATCCCAGCCAGAATCTGAAACGTTAATGAAAACTTCCGAGTCTTTTCGAGTCCACTGGATGCCATCTTTTGACTCAGCATAACCAATCCGATATTTGTCGCCTCTATGAGCGTACCACATTTTATAAATATCATTTTCCTTGATCACGCAGGGTTTTGCAATTGCATATTCCCCTTTTGAAGAGTCAATAGGTAGAACAATTTCTGTGTGCTTTTTCCAATGGATACCATCATTAGATTCTGCATATTTTAACGCATGTAAAAAGCTCTCTCGTTCTTCGGGCCGATTCCATTGGAGATGGGTTCCATACCACATTTTCCATTTATCTTCATCTTTCATAACCCAAGGATAAGAAATTGTATAAGGATCATGGATGTCTCTCCCCATGATCGGTCCTTTTGAGTAACGCTCAAAATTTGAACCTATAGTCTGTGTGGCAAGGCCAATACTGTTGTTCCAAGGGACGCTTTTGCAGAGATTCCATCCTAAATAATAAAGGTATTTCTTGCCCTGATTGTGAGTAATGCATGCTAATGAAACACCATCCGTATCAAAGGTTCCTAATTCACCGGGAGATAAGATCGGTGTGTTGGAAATATTTATAACTTCACTTGGATATTTAATATCAATATCTACAAATCCTAAACTTGAAATGTTATTCTTATTGCGAGTACTAAAGTAAATGCGAAAAATATCATTTTCTAAATGCTCAGCAACAGGATTGGCTGCATGACTTTGCATCCACTCATAATTATTGTTGGGGCAGAAAACCAAGCCTAATTTATTCCAAGTCACAGCTTTTTCCCGCTTAAATCTTTTTCAATCTTTGACTTGGCACTTTTGAGACGGGTGTAGGGCTTGCTATATAAACACTATTATCTTCCGTATCACCCATTATTAATGAACTCGCTCCAATAACATTATAGTCTCCTATGGATATACCGTTTCGAATGGTTGAATTAACCCCTATAAAGCAGTTTCTCCCGACTTTAACATCACCTGAAATAACAACATGGGATGAAATAAAGCAATTATCACCAATTGTTGCATGATGCCCTATATGATTTCCACTCCATAAGGTAACGTTATTACCAATAGTCACAAAAGGTTGAATCGTATTATCCTCAAGGATAAAACAGTTTTCTTGTCCTTCTAATTTTGGCCAAATGGTTGCTTTTGAACTAATATAATTTACAAGTTTATAACCTTTGGCTTTTGCTTCCATATATTTTTGTGTTCTAAGCGTGTTAAGCTGGGCATAGCTTAGGGCTATGAATAACCCATATTCATTTGGCGGAAAGTCATCTTGAACTGTTTCAAAAGGCATACAAGGGAGTCCCAAAAATCGACTTGTTTGTAAATAAGAACTATCAAGAGTAAAGCCCACAACTTCTAAGTCACTGTCATGAGTAAAATAAAAATGTGCGACTTCAGCAATTTGTCCACTTCCAAATATTATTATTTTTTTCATATTATTTATCTTCCTATCCTTGTTTTTACTTTCTAACGAGCAGTGTAAATTCGTATAATCCATAATCATGAAGCAAAGCAACATGTCGTGAAAGATTTTTTTTGCAATAATCAAAATAAAAAGAAGGGTCAGCGTAATAAAGATAGTCTTTCATCAAATGTTTGTCTGAATAGCTAGTAAGAAAATTACAGGAAAAGCCCTTTTTGCTAAACCTATCCATATTTTCAAGTGTTTCAATAATAAAAGATTCCCAATGTTCAACGCTATTATCTAATTTCACGTTAAAGAGGCCGCTTGCTACACAATAATCTGTTGGTTCTATGCAAGCGGATCCTACAAGAAACTGACAATTTTCTGCATTGTTATAGAGGTGCTCAGATTGCTGGATCATTTCTTTCGAAATATCAATACCTGTATAAGAGAAATCAGCATATCCATTGGTTATAAGAAAAGGATACAACTGCGCATAACCACACCCTAGATCCGTAAGACTGAAAGGTTCCTTTTGAGGAATAATCTTCAATAACTGAGTAAAGCGTAAATTCTGACCTTCTTCTCCATTCCAGTCTACACCCGCAGGAGTCGGTCCGTGAGCCAAGAGTTTTTCTGTATAATATTCATCAATTTTCTTAAGTATATGATTCATTTATTATATATCCTTTTATGAAGTTTTCTCGATTATAAAGCTCTTCATGAAACTTTTTGCATTGTTTCCCTGATTAAAAATAAGATCAAGGATAGAAACACCATGTTCAAAAGGAGGAAAACTCTGATTATATTCAGGATACCCTGAATAATCCATCCATAGTACCTCTATATTATGATCATTGAAAAGTTTTTCATCTAAATAACATTTTGCTGCTGGACCTGAAAGATAATGGGTGGCTCCTGCCTTAAGGCATATTCCCAAAAGCTTATCCGATTTTTCACCGGGTGTGTCATATTCATGAGACCAGGAAAGGGGAGTTGAGATATTTAACATTTTATTGACCATTTCGATAAGTCTTCGATTAAGGGCGCTAAGCTGTTTAATTTCTGACGCTTCTTTTAAAAAAAACGCGTTAAGTGTATCCAAATGAATTTCAAAGAAAGGAGATTTGCTATAGGCTCTTTTAATGGTCTCCCAATGCTTTTTTGCCCAATAAGGTTCAGTTATTTGGGTTTCCCAAATCGTTTGATTATACTTACCTTTCGTTTCAACGGGGATCGTAAGCCAGTGCAGCCCCTGCTGTGTTTTTATAAGATTGCGATTTCGCCAATCTCTTTTTGTATACTGAACGTCATCATATAAGATGAATTCATCCACCTTATTGATAATATCAAAATACCCTTTCCAGGGGATATAATTCGACTGAAGTATGGCAACGACTTTAGACATTTTTTTGAGCCACTGCGATTAAAGAGCCACCTATAGGTAGGGAAATACCTGCTTTAATCAGAAATTCATCACACTTCATTCCAAATTTCATAATTTGATTTGTTATTTTACTAATCTTGAATTCACTCATTTCAGAAGGCTCAGTGTTATTTAGACGGCTCAACAACATTGCAGGTAAGAGTGTAAAAACAAAAGAAGTTATTGCCTTAGGGGTAAGCTGACAACTGGTAAGCTTTTGAAGCAATTCCTTTCGAGTATACCGACGTTTATGACAAGCATACTCATCATGTTTGCTCCACAACCACATATGTTGAGGGATTGTGGCAATTAAATATCCCCCTGGCTTTAAGTTCTTATAAATACTTTTTAAAGTATCAATATCTTCTTCAATGTGTTCAATAACATCAAATGCAAAAATTGCATCATATTCATTCTTAAATGGCAAATTACGCGCATCGGATTGAAAAAAATTCAAATGAGGAGATCTCGAATGGGCAAATCGTAATCCTTCGAGATAAAGCTCCGTGCCCTCAAGTTCAAAAGTAGGATTCGCATTGGCTATACTTTCAAGAACAAATCCAGTTCCACAACCTACTTCAAGACATTTTGGAGTGTTTCTATTTCCTAAGTATTTATGAATAAAATGATTAATGATAGTGTTGCGGGATTCGAACCAAAAATGACCCTTCTCTAATTCATAAATTTCTTTAAAATTCTCCTTAGGAAAATAGGAGGGATCTTGTAGAAAAGAGGGGGCATAACATTTAAAATCTTGGTTGAGCTTAAGAGCACTTTTCATGTTATTTTCCTAACAAGCTACAAAGATATTTTCCATAAGATGAATTGCCCTGATATTCAATGCTCTTTTTTAAAGCTGCTTCATCAATCCATTTTTTATCAAATGCGATTTCTTCCAAACACGCAACTTTGAAGCCCTGACGACGTTCAATAGTTGCAATAAAATTGGAGGCATCTAAAAGGCTATCCGGGTTACCTGTATCTAGCCATGCTGATCCACGACCAAAACTATACATCTTTAATTGATCTTGGATATGATACTCACGCATCAGGTCAATAATTTCAAGTTCTCCTCGAGCAGAAGGCTTGAGATTATTTGAAAACGTAGAAGCTTGCCCATCACAAAAATAAAGCCCTGTAAGAGCTAAGTTAGATTTTGGATGTTGGGGCTTTTCCTCAATAGATAGAACTTTGCCTTGAGGATCTACTTCAATCACACCGTATTCGCGTGGGTCGCGAACAGCATACGTAAAAACTCCCATCCCCTTTTGATTTTGAGAAGCATTTGCAAGTAAGGTTTGAAGACCAAAACCAAAAAATATATTATCTCCTAAAATGAGAGCAGAAGGTGACCCCTTTAAAAAGTCTTGAGCTAGAATAAAAGCTTCAGGAAGTCCACGAGGAGCTTCTTGGATTTTGTATGATAAATTTAATCCAATTTGAGAGCCATTTCCGAGTAACTCTTGGTATTTTGGAAGATCATGAGGTGTAGAAATAATTAAAATCTCTCGAATATTCGCAAGCATGAGAAGGGAAAGAGGATAATAAATCATTGGCTTATCATAAACATGCAAAAGTTGTTTACTAATAACTTTTGTTAGAGGATAAAGACGGGTTCCTTTGCCACCAGCTAAAATTATTCCTTTACGTTCCATTATTTTCCAAGTCCTATTCTTTTTGCTTCGTATCCCCGGGTAAGAATTTCTTCCCACCACCATTTGTTTTCAATATACCAACTAATGGTTTTGCGCATTCCCTCTTCAAAACGAGTTGTAGGAGACCAATTAAGTTCCTTCTTAATTTTGTCAATATTCAATGCGTATCGAAAATCATGGCCGGGACGATCAGTTACATGGGTAATTAATTGTTCATAAGACATATTGTTTTTACGAGGTAAAACTTCATCCATCGTATTACAAATTATTTTTACAACCGTCTTATTTGCCATTTCACCATTAAGCCCTGCAATGTTGTATGTCTCTCCAAGCTGTCCTAACGTTAAGACTTTTAGAATTGCCTCGACATGATCTTCAACGTAAAGCCAATCCCTAATTTGCAAGCCATTGCCATAAATGGGCAGTGATTCGTTATTCAAGGCTCTAATAATCATTAATGGGATCAATTTTTCAGGAAATTGGAAAGGTCCATAGTTATTCGTACAATTGGTAATAAGAATGGGAAATTTATAGGTGTGATAATAAGAGCGAACGATAAGGTCAGCTGCTGCCTTACTTGAAGAATAGGGAGAACTGGGATTATAGGATGCATTTTCCCTATAAGGATCTTCTTCACACGTGCCAAAAACCTCATCTGTTGAAATGTGTAAAAAACGAAAACTCTTTTTTTGATCATGTGTTAAAGTGTTATAATAACTTCGGCTTTCGTTTAGTATGGTAAAAGCGCCTAAAACATTGCTCTCTATAAATTGAGCTGGGGAATCAATTGAACGATCAACATGTGTTTCTGCTGCAAAATTGACAACAAAATCAGGTTTAAATTTAGGAAGCAAAGATCTAACCAAATCATGATTTTGAATATATCCGTGCTCAAAATGATAATTGGTATTTCCCTCAATATCCTTGAGGGTGCTCGGTGAAGCTGCATAAGTGAGTGCATCTAAATTGAGCACTTGATACCCCTGTGATAAACAAAGGCGAACAAAATGAGAACCTATAAACCCACAGCCACCTGTCATAAAAATTCTTTTTGGATAAGTCATTAAATCGTCCTAAAATATGAGTTAACCGTTTCTATTACATTATCAACATCTTTTTGTGTTAAATGAGATCCTAAAGGCAAGCGAAGGATTTGATCTGCAACTTCATCAGTTACTTTCATATGACTTCCAACCCTTCCAAATTTAAGACCAGCAGGAGAACTATGTAAGGGAACATAATGGGAAGTGCACTGAATACCACAACTCTTGGCAAATTGAAGAAAATCATTCCGAATTTCAGATGTTCTTACAATAAGATAATAAATATGTGCATTATGAATGCAATCAATAGGAACAAAAGGACGTCTGGCTAAATTAGCCTCTTCAAGCCACTTAAAAGCTTCATGATACCTATCCCAAATTAAGATTCTTTCTTTATTAATATGTTCTATTTCTTCCAGCTGAGATAGAAGAAGGGCCGCTGTTAAATCACTAGGTAAATAAGAAGAACCAATGTCTTGCCAAGTATACTTATCAACTTCTCCTCGGATAAATTGGCTTCGATTTGTTCCCTTCTCGCGGATAACTTCAGCACGTTCAACAAACCTGGGATCATTGATAAGTAACGCTCCCCCCTCACCCGAAATGATATTCTTTGTTGCATGAAAGCTATAGGCCCCTAAATGACCTAGAGTGCCTAGCGATTTATTCTGAAAGGAACAACCTACTCCCTGAGCCGCATCTTCTATGACAAAAAGATTGTTTTTACTGGCTATTTGATTGATTTTTTCCATGTTTGCAGAAACGCCTGCATAATGAACGGCAAGTATAGCCTTGGTTTTTGGTGTTAGCGCTTTTTCTATAAGGTCTTCGTCCATGTTAAGTGTATCTTCACGAATATCAATGAAACAGGGCACCCCCCCTCTCAAGGCTACTGCATTCGCAGTAGAAGAAAAAGTATAAGAAGGCATAATAACTTCATCACCTTCTTTGAGATCAATAAGAAGAATCGCCATTTCCAAAGCGCCTGTGCAAGAATGAGTCAACAGAGCTTTATGGGTTCTGGTTAAATTTTCAATAAAATCATGACACTTACGAGTAAAATAGCCATCGCCATGAAGATGATGTGTGTCTAAGGACTCTTTTAGATAATCTAGGGTTTTTTTAGAAATATAAGGTTTAACAAAAGGGGTAAATTCTTCTTGGTCTTTTAATTTAGTTAGGAGTGATGCGTTTTTCATGACTAATCCCAAGCCTTTAGAGTTCATCTATGTCTATTTTTTTTAAAGTAAAAAGTCAACTTAAAAGAGTACTTTCATTAATTAAATAGACATTAATTTGAAGAATTCTTAAAAATTCTTTTAGATAGAATAAAACTCAAAGCGGCTGACAAAAATGTTGTAATAATGACGCCAATACGAGGATTCATGCTTATAGTACTTACGAGGAAAATGAGCCCATAATATGCAATGAAACAGTTAAATAAATATAATAAAATATATTTTAAACCATGCTTGTAATTTATATTTGAATTATTAAAAACCAGAATAGCATTTGAATAAAATGTAAGAAAAAATCCGATCGCATAGACAAAAAGAGCGGATAACTTATAATTCATAAAAAACAAGAGGAGTTGGTATGTTACTATTGCAGTTACATTACAAAGAAGGCTCCAAATTATAAATCTTATCATTTCTTCAGATATATTTCTTGAAAGGATTTCAGGCATATATTTCTTTAAAATATTGTAAATAAGTGAAGACATAAAAATAAACTTTCTTAAAGTAAAAAAATATTGATTGTTTCAATAGGTTATTATATGAGTAAGGTTGTAGAATCAACTCTTATCTAAATAATGAATCTTTCTTGACACTTAACTGAAGTGTGGGATTATCATAGCTCATCATTTTAAAGTTTGTAGGACAATTAAAAAGTGGAAAAAATCGCTTTCAATCCAAGTATTCTTAAAGAATATGATATCCGTGGTATTGTTGATCAAACTCTTTTTGAGAAAGATGCTTACTGGATTGGCAGGTGTTTTGGTCACCTTACACGGGAATCCGGTGGTTCAGCTATAGCTGTAGGAGAGGACGTTAGAGTTAGTTCCCCACAGTTATCATCGGCCTTGATCCAAGGCCTTTGTGAGGCAGGACTAGATGTATATTCTTTAGGAGTTGTCCCAACACCTATGCTTTATTTTGCTGAATATACCCTTCCTGTGCAGAGTGCTGTTATGGTTACAGGCTCTCATAACCCCCCGGCTCACAATGGGTTTAAAATGAGCTTTCAGCGCAAGCCTTTTTTTGGGAAGGATATTCAATTTTTTTCTGATTTGATCCAAAAAAAGCTTTGTGAAGGGAAGGGGAGTATTTATGAAACAAACCTTATGTCTCAATACATAGAGCGTATTTTTCAAGGGTTAAATTTTGAACGAGAGCTTACGGTTGCATGGGATCCTTGTCATGGTGCAACAGTCGATGTTCTCAATAACATTATTCAAAAACTTCCAGGAAAACATGTTCTGTTGAATGCAAAAATGGATGGGACCTTCCCCTCCCATCCCCCCGATCCTTCTGACCCAAAAAATCTCGTCCAACTTCAAGAAGCTGTTCTTACAAATAAGTGTGATCTTGGAATTGCCTTTGATGGAGATGGAGACCGTCTTGCAGCTATCGATGGGCAAGGTAACATTTTATGGGGTGACCAATTATTACTTTTATTTGCTTGTGATCTTATGAAGCGTGAACCCCACGCCTCAATCATCGCAGATATTAAAACAAGCCAAGGATTTTTTGATAAAATTAAAAGCTTAGGCGGAAATGCCTTAATGTGGAAAACGGGGCATTCTCACATCAAAGCTAAGATGGCAGAGTCTGGCGCTTTGCTTGCAGGAGAAGTGAGCGGACATTTCTTTTTCAAAGAAAATTATTATGGATTTGATGATGGCATTTATGCAGCCCTTCGTCTTGTTCACTATTTATGTCATTCTTCAGAAAGTCTTGCAGAGATTTATGAAGACTTTCCTCTTCTTTACTCTACGCCTGAACTTCGTATTTCTTGCCCATCCGAGAGAAAATTTGAAATCCCAAATAATATAAAATCTCGCTTATTGTCCCAAGGTTATTCTTTCAATGATATTGATGGTATTCGTGTTCAACTTGATGAAGGTTGGTGGTTATTAAGGGCCTCTAATACACAAGATGTTCTGGTGGCTCGGTGTGAGTCTTATACCAAACAAGGATTAGAAAATGTATCGCAGCATTTTAAAGATGAACTGAAGCATGAAAATGTTGAAATTTCTTTAGAAGGTAATGCATAGCGAAAAGCCTTATCACAAAAAGGATAGATTGAGAAAGTCTCAATGAAAATCTAATTTTTTTATGAACAATTGAGGCTATTTACAACAAAACTTATCTCCCCTCCATACTGTGCTCCCCTAAAACATCTTCGATTATGCGCAACTGCTCTAGAGATTTAGGATTTGTCTTGTCTGTCTGCTCAGAAAGTTCATAAAGTGCTTTCCATAAAGCCCAGCCGCGGGCGCGGGCCCATGTCTCGGAATCAAGTCTAAAGCCGTTTCTAAAGGCCTGTCTGCTTTTATTCTTAAAGAAGGTCCAGGCGATGGTAAGGTCGCAAGCAGGATCTCCAATACCCATGCATCCAAAATCAATGATCGCACTTAGTTTATTATCTTTCACGAGCATATTTCCACTTGCCACGTCACCATGCACCCATACGTGCTCTTGTTCCCACTTCGATCTTATAGCTCTTTCCCAAAGAGAGGTCGCTTTCTCAGAGTCAATGAGAAGCGCGAGTTTTGTGATAAGCGACCTTGTCTCCGCGTCATACACGGATGTATGAGCTGCACGCCACCAATTATGAAGTCCTGGAGTCGGAGCGCCGGCAGCGTCAAACTTATGCAATTCAGCTAAAAATTGCGCAAGCTGCAATGCAATCACTTCTAGGTTCTCCTCCTCCAAGTCTATAGAATTAGCACTTGTGCCCTCTAACCATTTATAGACTGACCAATGCCATGGATAGTCTTTGGAGGGCTCACCCATCGCAAGAGGTTGAGGGATAGGAAGAGGCAAATGTGGGGCAAGCAAGGGCAGCCATTGATGCTCTTTGAGAACCTGCCTAACATATCTCTCAGCACTTGGCATCCTTATGGACATGTCATGCCCCAAATGGAACGTTCGATTATCAACACCCCCATTCTCGACAGCGTTAATGGGTAAATGCGCCCAGGCGGAAAATTGCTCTTGTATGAGCTGACGCGCTAAGCTTTCTGTGATTGTAAGTGGTGTTATAGTCATGCTCGTTTTTTTCAATGTTCTCTTGCAACCCCTCGGGGTTTTGCAAGTCTGTTTTCTAAGGTTCTAGAAAATTTAACTTTGAATCTCCTGCCATCTATTTCTCACTAACACACGTGGCGTCGTTCCAATTATGTGTCCCATGAAGAGAAAAAGCCAATCTAAAAATCCTTGAAAAATGGCGGATGGGGTGGGATTCGAACCCACGAGACGCTTGCACGTCTGCCGGTTTTCAAGACCGGTGCCTTCAACCGCTCGGCCACCCATCCGCATTCTTCACCAAGTATAGAAATGTGAATCAAGCGTCAAGGGCCTTCTCATCGCTTTACTTTTGAAGCGGATTCAGTAAATTATCACCTTCCAAGTCTTTTATTTACAACCCTCATAAAATATATAATATAAGGATAGATGGTTAAAAATAGAAAAAGATACAGAAATCTAGCGTTCCTTCTCTTTATCTATTCCATAATTCATAGTGCTTGTGCGGTGTCCCCCCTTCGTTTCGTAGGGTCATCTGCTGTTTTTCCATTTGCCGCAACTGTTGCCGAACACTTTCATTATAAAACCCATGAACCAACTCCCCTTATTGAAGCAACAGGTACAGGAGCCGGAATTAAGCTTTTCTGTAAAGATCCTGGTGGCCCTGATGGGGTAATGACCTCCCGGCCTTTAACGGAAAGTGAGCAAAAAAAATGTCAAGAAAATGGTGTTGTTTTTAAAGAATTTAAACTTGGTCAAGATGGACTTGTCTTCATACAAAACAACCAAGAAGAGCTTTTTTCCCTCTCCCTTAAAAACCTTGATCATGCTCTTCACGAAAAAATTTTATATCAAGAAAAATGTATTGAAAATCCTTATAAAAATTGGAGAGATATTCAAGACGACTTCCCCCCTTATCCTATCCAAATATTAGGACCTGCACCTACATCGGGTACGTATGATGTTTTAATTGAAAAAATTATGGGTTCCTGTGGCCCCTCCCTGAGGAGAGATGGTGCTTATATTGAAGCTCCTGCTAATGAAAATTTAATTGTTCAAAAAGCTCTCCTTGCTCCTCATATAATTGGTGTTGTCACCTTTAGCTTTTATGACCAAAATAGAAACCGTCTTCACGCCTTTTCAGTTGGTGATGTTTTCCCCTCTTTTGAATCCATCCAAGACGGAACTTATCCTTTGAGCAGACCTCTTTATCTTTATATTAAAGCGAATAATTTAAAGAATGATTCCACACGTCTAGCTTACCTCATAGAATTCACATCCCCTGCTGCTATTGGTGAGAAAGGATACTTGAATGAAAAGGGTTTGATTCCCCTCACACAACAAGAACAAAAAGAACTTAATAATAGGATCCAAGTTCTTAAAAAAGGAGAAGAGTTGTGAGATCTCTTTTTCTCGAACGGATCGTGCATATTTTCCTTCTTATTTGTGCACTTGCAGCTATCATTGTCACAATTGGAATTGTTGTTTCTTTAATTGGAGAAGCTTTTCGTTTTTTTGCACGCGTCTCTATCTTTGACTTTCTTTTCGGTCTTACGTGGGCGCCTCATACTCTTTCAACAGGGGAAGCGAAAGGATTTGGAATTATACCGCTTTTCATAGGTACAGCACTTATTACCCTTATTGCTATGATTGTAGCTGTTCCGTGTGGTACCTTGGTTGCTATCTACCTATCCGAATATGCATCATCTTCTACACGCCAAATCCTTAAACCTCTTCTTGAAACCTTAGCTGGTATTCCTACTCTCGTTTATGGATTTTTTGCAGCAACGACTCTTGCACCTTTTCTAAAAAATTTTGCAGAGTTTTTTCATATTTCCCTCTCAAGTGAAAGCGCTCTTAATGCTGGTCTTGTTATGGGAATTATGATTTTACCCTATATGTCCTCTCTTGCTGAAGATGCCCTTCATCACTTACCATTCAATTTGCGAGAAGGATCGATGGGTTTGGGAGCGACATCTTCAGAAACAATTCTCAGGGTTTTGCTTCCTGCAGCCTTCCCAAATCTTATGGCTGCTTTTTTGCTCTCCCTTTCCCGTGCCATTGGAGAGACAATGATTGTTGTTATGGCCGCAGGTCTTTCTGCAAACCTAACGTTCAATCCCCTATCAGCGGTCACAACAGTTACGGTTCAAATTGTTAATCTTTTGACGGGAGATCAAGAGTTTGATAACGCTAAAACCCTTGCCGCATTTGGATTGGGATTTGTTTTGTTTATTCTTACTCTTTTCTTAAATATACTCGCCCTATATGGCATAAAAAGATACAAGAGGATTTATGGATAAAAAGTTACCCCACAAAATAAAGAATGACGATGAAGTCCATATAAAGGTTGAAAGTTGGCAGTGGGAAACGCCATCACGTCGTCTAACCTGGAAACACTGGCTTGCAATTGCCCTTCTCCTTGCGGTTGGAATTTTGTTTGCGTTTGGTTTCTTAATTATCGCGAGTGTTCTTTTAATTATTGGCATTATCATTAATATTTTTTTATTTCTTCTTAGGAAGATTTCATGATTCCTTCTCTAAAAATGCGTCATTTGAAAGAACGTTGGTTCAAGCGTGCAGGATTGATAAGTCTTTGCTTTGCCCTTCTTTTTTTAGGGTGTGTTCTTGCGGATATTATTTATAAAGGGTACCCCGCCTTTTTTCGTACGGAAATTGCATCAAACGTAGGATATTCCCTTTTCTTAAACCCCCATGCTTCATATCACACGGAAAAGCCGTGGGTTGTGGCTTCAGACGATGTTGATCTCTATTTTAAGAGCGGCCATAAGGGCAAGCTTACTCCAAAACAAATTCAGATGATCAAAGAATTAGAGAGGCAAAACCAAATCCGCCTTTCCTTCAATACAAACTTTTTTTTAGCTTCTGATTCTCGAGAACCCGAACTTGCTGGAATTTGGGGAGGGATTATTGGATCCTTTCTAACCCTTCTTATCACCTTTATAACAGCCTTTCCCTTAGGCGTCGGTACAGCCCTCTATTTAGAAGAGTTTGCTCCTCGTAATCGCCTAACTCACTGGGTTGAAGCTAACATTAATAATTTAGCCGCTGTTCCTTCTATTTTATTTGGTCTTTTAGGGCTTGTTTTTTTTATTCATTTTATGGGGCTTCCTAGGCCATCTGCCCTCGTAGGTGGACTCACCTTAGGGCTTATGAGCTTACCTGTCATTGTTGTCACAACAAGGGTTGCTCTTTCCTCAGTTCAACAAACATTAAAGGAAGCCGCATTAGGTTTGGGAGCTACCCATCTTCAAGTCCTCTTTCACCATGTGATACCAGCTGCTCTTCCAGGTATAATGACAGGGGTGATTCTAAGCTTAGCAAGGGCTCTTGGGGAAACAGCTCCTTTGCTTATGATTGGCATGGTTGCCTTTATTGCAACACCCCCATCAGGTATTCTCGACCCCACAACCGTCCTTCCTGTTCAAATTTTTAATTGGTCTCGAAGTCCGGAATTGGGTTTTGTGGAAAATACATCAGGTGCTATTTTAATTTTGCTCGTAATGTTAATGCTTTTAAATTGTATCGCTGTTTTCATTAGGAAGAGGTTTGAAACCTAATATGGCTCCTAAAATAAATATTAAACAGTTGAATCTTTTTTATGGGGATAAACAAGCTCTTTTTAATGTGAGTTTGACTCTCCCAGCCTTTCAAACAACGGCTTTAATCGGTCCTTCAGGATGTGGAAAAAGTTCTTTTTTAAGGTGTCTCAACCGAATGAATGACATCATTCCTAATATCCACCTCGAAGGACAGGTTTTATTAGAAGGTCAGGATATTTACGCACCTTCTGTGGATGTTGTCGCTCTCAGAACACGTGTCGGAATGGTTTTTCAAAAACCCAACCCTTTTCCTCGCTCAATTTACGAAAATGTGGCCTATGGTCCTCGTATTCATTCCCTTTTCAAAACGAAAGCACAGCTAGATAATATCGTTGAAAACAGCCTGATTCGAGCTGGGTTATGGGGGGAAGTTAAGGACCGACTTTCCCAACCGGCTACGCGCCTTTCTGGAGGCCAACAGCAAAGACTGTGTATAGCCCGCGCTATTGCTGTGAACCCTGAAGTTATTCTTATGGATGAACCGTGTTCCGCTCTTGATCCTATTGCCACCGCAAAAGTAGAAGAGTTAATCGATGAGTTGCGTGAAAAATTTACAATTGTTATTGTAACGCACAATTTACAACAAGCTGCTCGTGTTTCTCAACAAACTGCCTTCTTTCACAGCGGTTACCTCGTGGAAGCTGGCGAGACAGGAGCTCTCTTTACCATGCCGGAAGATGAACGCACACAAGGGTATATTACAGGACGATACGGATGAGCGAACATATTGTTAAAGCCTATGATGAAGATCTTAAAACGCTTCATGCACTTATTCAGCATATGGGAGACCTTACGATAGAGCAAATTAAGAAGGCCACCCAATCTATCTTAAAACGCGATAAAAAACTTGCACACGAAGTTATTGATGAAGATTATAAAATTGATCTTCTCGAAATAAAAGTAGATGAACTTGCCGTCAGAATTCTTGCCCTCCGCCAACCCGTTGCCTCTGACCTCCGCACAGTGGTAGCAGCTCTTAAAATTTCAAATCAAGTTGAACGTATTGCGGATTATGCAAGCAATATAGCTAAACGTGCCCTTCTGCTGAATGAGATACCCCCTTTTCCTGCTGTGAATGGGCTCTCAACTCTTGTCAAAATCCCAAAGAGAATGCTTGAGCGTGCCCTTTCTGCATTTGCCACAAATGATGTTAGTTTAGCCCTTCATGTCTGGCATATGGATTATGAAGTTGATGAACAATATAATGCTTACCTACGCGAACTGTTTGATGGAATGATTGCGGACTCCAATAATATTAGTGCCTGCACACATCTTTTGTTCGCTGCTAAGAATATTGAACGCATTGGTGACCAATCAACAAATATTGCAGAAGCTGTCTATACCATGGTTACGGGTAAACCTTTTAAAGAAAATGATAAATTAAGAAATGAAGATGAAGTCTGAACTTTTAAATATCCTCCAAGAACGTGGATTTATTCATCAAGGAACAAATTTTGAAGACCTAGATGCTCGTTTATGTGAAGGGCCTTTAACCGCGTATATTGGCTTTGATGCAACAGCGCGTAGTTTTCATGTGGGAAGCCTCGTTCAAATTATGGTGTTGTATTGGCTCCAGCAGCTGGGAAACAAACCTCTTGTCCTCATGGGAGGAGGAACAACAAAAATCGGTGATCCCACAGGAAAGGACGAATCTCGCAAGCTTTTAAACGACACAGAGATTAAGAAAAACATAGACAGCCTTTCTCGCGTATTTTGTCGTGCTTTATCTTTTGGAGAAGGGCCAAGCGATGCCATTTTGTTAAATAATGCGAGTTGGATTGATCCCCTTAATTATCCTTCCTTTTTAAGAGATTATGGGGTTCATTTTACGATTAACCGCATGCTCACATTTGAGAGTGTCCGCCTCCGTTTGGAGCGTGAACATCCCATGACTTTCCTTGAATTTAACTACATGATCCTCCAAGCCTACGATTTCTTAGAACTCTATAAAAAATACGAATGTTGTCTTCAAATTGGGGGTGCAGACCAATGGGGTAACATTATTAATGGCGTTGAACTTGTGCGCCGAATTGCTCACAAAACTGTTTATGGTGTAACCACACCTCTCATCACAACAGCTGGTGGGGCAAAGATGGGAAAGACTGAAAAGGGGGCTGTTTGGCTTGATGCGGATCTCCTTTCTCCCTATGACTACTGGCAGTTTTGGAGGAATGTGGATGATCTCGACGTAGGGCGCTTTTTAAGGCTTTTCACAATTCTCCCCCTTGAAGAAATAAAGCGCCTTGAAAAACTAGAAGGGGCAGAAATAAATGAAGCTAAGAAGGTTTTAGCGGATCAAGCAACAGCTTTCCTTCATGGAAAAGACGCAGTTCATAAGGCTCGGGAAACCGCCCATAAAGTGTTTGAATCCCAAAATGCACATCTTGATGAAACAACTCTTCCTACCCTTATTCTCTCTTCTGAGGAAATTGAAAATGGTGTTTCCATCATCGATGTATTTTGCCGATTAAACTTGGCCAATTCGAAAGGAGAAGTCCGTCGCTTAATTGAAGGAGGAGGGGCTCGCCTTAATGATGCCCTAATTACAGATGAGCTTTTAAAACTTACTCTTTCCTCTTTTGGAAATCAGCCTCTTCTTAAGCTCTCTGCTGGTAAAAAACGTCATGGTCTTGTAAGAAAATCGTAAATATCTTATTGATTCCACAAGGGATTTTTCAAATTTGCAATAAGTTTTTTGTGACCTTCGATTTCTTCAGGAGTTGGGCTATGAGGTCTCAGCTCACGGATCTTTATTTCTTTTTTTTTGCCTATTTGTGTTTCTCTTTGTTCTGAGGAGAAGTGAAAAGAAAGAGACGGTTGCTTACCACCCAAAAGTTCTAAATAGACCTGAGCTAGTAGCTCTGCATCCAGAAGAGCTCCATGCTTGTCTCGAGCTTTGTTATCTACTCCAAATCGCTTGCACAAGGCATCAAGACTGGCTGGAGATCCAGGAAATTTTTGCCTCGCAATCATTAAGGTATCAATAGCTCGTGTAAAGGAAAGTTCAGGCCAATTGTGATTTTTTAATTCTGCATTTAAGAACTTCATATCAAACTTAGCATTATGAATAACTAAAGGAGAATCCTCAATAAACTCTAAAAAAAGAGTACAAACCTCCCGAAAAGGGGGATGGTTTTTTAAAAAATCGTAGGAAAGTCCATGAACTCCAAAAGCCTCTTCTGGGACATCCCTTTCTGGATTAATGTAGGTGTGAAAAATCCGGCCAGAAGGAACATGGTTAATGAGTTCCAAACAACCGATTTCCACTAAACGATGGCCTTGTGTCGGCTCAAACCCTGTTGTTTCTGTATCTAAAACAATTTCTCTTGCCATATGACTTCCTTAATAACTGTGTCGGCCATAGCCCTCCCCATTTTGGGATGGGCTCTTGGTAAAGGCTGTGAAGGATCTCTTGCACCTTTCTTAAAACACTCCCTTTGTCCCGTCCACAAAGAATAATAAAATTAGCCTTTCTGATTTTTTCTTCTTCTCCCATATGGTGGGAATCAAAATAAAGAAATTTCTCGAGTGTCATGCCTTTTCTTCGCAAAACACGCTGCTTTCGCAAAAAGAGGGGGGCGTGAGCTAGGATAATACGGTGGCAATAACGGTCAAGACCAACTTCAAAAAGGAGGGGGATGTCAAGAGCAACAACAGGGGACCTATCTTTTTGATTTTTTTGAAGAAACTTTTTTTGACGTAGAATAAGCTTAGGGTAAAGAATTTCTTCTAACTTTTCTAAACCATGGTGATAAAATAGAATTTTATCACCTAATACGATTCGATTTATCTTTCCGTTTTCGAAAACATCCGGCCACATTCTTTTTATTTTCTGGTGAATATCTTTATCAGAATTTAACAACTCATGAATTTCTTCATCGGCACACTGTACAGGAACCCCTTCCCTTCTTAAAAAGGTTGCAATCGTCGATTTTCCAGATCCCATGAGGCCTGTCAAACCTAAAACCCACACAAGTTCATTCCTTCTGTGTATAAGGTGTGTGTAAATTGGGTACAGAATAGGGATTTTTTCATAGATTTTCCCTTCTTGGGGGTAAAAAGAAGATATACGCAAAACCATTCCCTTGGGGGTTCTTTTATCAAAGGGTGTGAATCAAAGAATTGATAATTTGTTTTCCTCATTCTATATCTTATTTACTCCCCAATTCATTTATTTTCACATGATTGAGGATACGACATTTTATAAGTTTTTCCACATAATTCACACTTTGAGGTAAAGGGAGCTGTGGAAAGAAAAAGGATGTGCATAAGGGAAAGATAAAGATTTATCCCCATCATTCAAATGTATATACTACTACAACAATTCTTAATAAATTATAAAGAGTAAGAGAAGGAAAGGGGAATATGTCCACCATTTTAAACCTCTTTCAGGACCAGTATCCCTCAAGTCCTCCCCTTTGGTTCATGCGTCAGGCTGGGCGTTATTTACCGGAATACAGAGATGTTCGGAAAATCTGCCAATCTTTTTTAGACTTATGTTACACACCTGACCTTGCCGCAAAAGTAACTCTTCAACCCCTTGATCGTTTTGATTTAGACGCCGCTATTTTGTTTTCAGACATTCTTGTCGTTCCTCATGCTCTGGGTCAGCATGTTTCTTTTGAAGAAACGAAAGGTCCTCTTTTATCTTCCCTTTCTCTTTCTTCTTACCAGGAGAGTTTAAATTTTGAGCAGATTACTCAAAATTTAAAACCTACCTATGAAACCATCGAACTTGTTAAAGAGAAACTTCCCTCAACAACAGCGTTTATTGGTTTTGCGGGGGCTCCTTGGACGCTTGCCTTATATATGCTGGAGGGTCAAGGAAGTCGTGATTTTGCAAAAGCAAAACAACAAGCCTTCGAACAAGAAGACAAATTCACCCAATTCCTAGACAAGTTAGTGGAGGCTGTATCTTCCCATCTTATCGCGCAAGTTACCTATGGGGTGAATGTTCTTCAACTCTTTGATACGTGGGCAGGACTTTGTCCAGCAACTCATTTTGAGAAATGGATTCTCCAGCCCACCTCAAAATTAATAACCCTTATTAAAAAATCATATCCCCATGTCCCGATCATAGGGTTTCCAAAAGGTATTGGACAAAATCTTGTTGATTATGGGAGGTTTTCAGGTGTATCGGCTTTAAGTCTTGATGCGGTTACCCCTCTTTCTTGGGCTGCAAAGGTTCTTCCTCAAGAGCTTGTGTTGCAAGGAAATATGGATCCTGTTATGCTTGTCTCTGGTGGGTATGCTTTAGAGAATACAGTTCAAGTCATTCATGAACAAATGAATAAAAGACCTTACATTTTTAATTTAGGGCATGGTATCCTTCCTCGTACACCAATAAAAAATGTTGAAGACTGTATCAAGTGGGTAAGACGTCTACGGTGAAAAAAACAGCTGTTGTCCTTTTTAATTTGGGAGGTCCTTCTTCTCTCGAGGGGGTTGAATCATTTCTCTTTAGCCTTTTTTCAGACCCTGATATTATTTCCCTCCCTAATCCTTTTCGTTACATGCTGGCTTTCCTGATTACAAAACGACGCTTACGTGAAGCGCAACACATTTACTCTCTTCTTGGAGGAAGGTCCCCTCTTTTAGAAAACACAAAAGCTCAAGCCATCGCCTTAAATAAGGAACTTGGGGATGGGTATCAGGTATTTGTTGCAATGCGCCATGCTCCTCCCTTAACACCCCATACTTTTGAAGAGGTAAAAGCTTATGGTCCTGATGAAGTGGTTCTTCTTCCCCTTTACCCTCAATACTCGACAACAACGACAAAATCCTCTCTCAAAGCCTGGATAAAGGAAACAAGAGGTTGGAAAATCCCCACACGCTTTATTAGATCCTATCCTACCTTGCCAGGGTTTATAAATGTTATGTGTATGCTGACTCAAACCCATTACAAAAACGCCCGAAGAAAGGGGCATCCAAAGATTCTGTTGACGGCCCATGGCCTCCCAAAAAAAACGGTTCAAAAAGGTGATCCTTATCAACAACACGTTGAACAAACAGCTGAGAGCGTTATTAAAAATCTCTCACATTTAAATGCTGATTTTGTTTTATGTTATCAAAGTCGAGTTGGGCCGCTAACTTGGTTAGGGCCTTATACGGACAGTGAAATTATTAAAGCATCAAGAGAGAACAGACCCCTTATTGTTGTTCCCTTATCATTTGTTTCTGAACATTCGGAAACCTTGGTTGAACTTGATGTGACTTACCGTAAGCTTGCCCTTCAAGAAGGGTGTCCGGCCTATTATCGGGTGAATACAGTAAAAGCTCATCCCCTTTTTATAAAGGGGCTTGCTCAACTCGTAAGAGGCTCATCCCCCCTTCAGGAGGGAGAAACAGATGCTTTCTGATTATTACCTTTATCTAAAGGCCCTTCATCTTTTAGCTATGATTGGATGGATGGCCGGTCTTCTATACTTACCGCGTCTCTTTATTTACCATTTAGAGTTTGAAGTCGGGTCAAAGCCTTATGAAACGTTTTGTATAATGGAGCGGCGCCTCTTGAAAATAATAATGCTTCCCACAATCCTTCTCACGTTTCTTTTTGGAGTTCTGTTAGCTTTTGCAACCCATGCTTGGTTGCTACCTTGGTTTCATATGAAGCTTATGTTTGTTCTCTTTTTAGCGGCATTACATGGTTATTTTTCGAAAATAGCCAAAAATTTTTCACAAGGAAAACTACCATCTCTTTCGAAAAAAAGCCTCTGTTTTTTAAATGAATTGCCGTTTTTGCTTGCAATTCTTATTGTCTTCCTTGCTGTATTAAAACCTTTTTAAAATAAGGCTTGAAACTTTCGAAAAATTTTGTCATTGATAATGCCATCCTTACTTAATTTCCCAGTGAAAATTCATGAATTTAAAAACGTTAAAATCTAAATCACCTGCTGAGCTTCTTAAGCACGCCGAAGAACTCGAAATTGAAAATGCAAGTACTCTTCGTAAACAAGATATGATGTTTGCGATTTTGAAACGTATGGCTGAAAAAGGTGAGGCCATATATGGAGGGGGTGTTGTCGAAATTTTGCAAGATGGGTTTGCTTTCTTACGCTCTCCAGAAGCAAACTATCTTCCGGGACCTGATGATATTTACGTATCCCCCAGTCAAGTCCGCAAGTTTGGACTTCGTACTGGAGACACGGTTGAAGGTGAAATTCGCGCTCCTAAAGATGGTGAACGTTATTTTGCGCTTTTGAAGGTTAATACCATCGATGGGCAACCTCCTGAGGCCATAAAGCACCGTATCAACTTTGACAATTTGACCCCTTTGTATCCAGAAGAAAAACTAAATTTAGAAACAGATGATCCCACGAATAAAGATTTGACCCAACGGGTTATCGAGTTAGTAGCGCCGATTGGGAAAGGACAACGGGCTTTGATTGTTGCCCCTCCTCGTTCTGGTAAAACCGTAATGATGCAAAATATTGCTCATTCTATTGCTGTAAACCATCCAGAAGTGACCCTTATCGTTCTTCTTATTGATGAACGTCCGGAAGAGGTAACGGATATGGCTCGTTCCGTTAAGGGTGAAGTTATTAGTTCTACTTTTGATGAACCCGCATCGCGACACGTCCAAGTGGCTGAAATGGTTATTGAAAAAGCCAAACGACTTGTCGAACTCAAACGCGATGTTGTCATCTTGCTCGACAACATTACACGTCTTGCAAGAGCATATAACACGGTTGTTCCCTCATCAGGCAAGGTTTTAACAGGAGGTGTAGATGCAAATGCGCTGCAACGTCCAAAGCGTTTTTTTGGTGCTGCTCGAAATATAGAAGAAGGTGGTTCATTAACGATTATTTCAACAGCCTTGGTTGAAACAGGCTCAAGAATGGATGAAGTTATTTTTGAGGAATTTAAAGGAACAGGAAATTCTGAAATTATTTTGGACCGCAAATTATCTGACAAGCGAACTTTTCCAGCTATTGACATAACAAAGTCCGGAACACGAAAAGAGGAATTATTGGTTGGAAAAGACTTACTTCAAAAAATGTGGGTTCTTAGACGAGTTCTCAATCCTATGGGAACAACAGATGCTATGGAGTTTTTACTTGAAAAGCTTAGAAATACAAAAAACAATAGTGATTTTTTTGAATCAATGAATTCTTAAAGCTGTGAATGTTTCACGTGAAACAATTCATCGTTTAGAGATTTACAAAAGAGAACTTGAACACTGGCAAAAATCGATCAATTTGATTGCTTCATCAACAGTTCCGCATCTATGGAAACGGCATTTTGAAGATTCCTTACAGCTCCTTTCTTATATCTCTACAAAAAAGCAAAAACTTATTGATCTTGGCAGTGGGGCTGGTTTTCCAGGTCTTGTGTTAGCCATTTCACAACCTGAAACACTTGACGTTACCCTTATTGAATCGGATCGAAAGAAATGTTTTTTCATTGAAAATGTTTCACGTGAAACAAAAACGAGGGTAAACATATTGAACTCACGAATTGAGAGTTTTGAGGGAATCTACGGTGACATCATCACTTCTCGGGCTTTAGCTCCCCTTCCTCAATTGTTAAAGTATGCACTTCCTTATATGAAAAAAGAGAGTATGTGTCTTTTTTTAAAAGGAAAGGGAGTCGAAGACGAAATTGAGGAAGCTCAAAAAGAATGGGAATTTATTCTTGAAATTTTTCCCAGTTTAACAGATTCTAAAGGCAATATTTTAAAAATAACCAATTTAAGAAGGATCCCTTCTGATGTCTAAAATCATTGCGGTTGTTAATCAAAAAGGCGGAGTTGGAAAAACAACGACAACTTTAAATCTGGCAACGGCACTTTCCACCATTGGGAAGAATATTCTTGTTATAGATTTTGATCCCCAAGGGAATGCGACAACAGGTCTTGGAATTACAGATAAAAACAATATTGTCGGAAGTTACGAAGTTTTAATTGGTGAGGTGAAAGCGGACAAAGCTTTTTATAAGACAACGATTCCTCATCTTTTTTTAATGCCAGCCAGTCTCCATTTATCTGGCGCTGAAATTGAAATGGTAGGCCTTAAAGGTAGAGAAAAGCTTCTTTCTAAAAATATAGAAAATCTGAAAGCTTCATTTGACTTTATTTTTATTGATTGTCCCCCTTCTCTGGGACTCCTGACACTTAATGCTCTCGTTGCAGCCGATCAAGTCCTTGTTCCTCTTCAATGCGAATTTTATGCATTGGAAGGATTAAGCCAACTTCTCTTTACGATTGCTCAAGTTCGTAAAAACTTGAATCCTCACCTTGAACTCCAAGGCGTTGTCTTAACGATGTTTGATACAAGAAGTAGCTTAAGTACTCAAGTTGCCAATGATGTGAGACACCATTTGAAAGATAAAGTTTATAAAACATTGATTCCTCGTAATGTTCGAGTTGCAGAGGCCCCCTCATTTGGAAAACCCGTTGTTATTTATGACTTAAAGTGCCAAGGGTCTCAAGCTTACCTAGCGTTAGCAAAAGAAATCTTATCTCAAGAAGGAGAACGAGCCACATGAGTGAAATCAAGAAGCAAGTTTTAGGACGAGGGTTATCGTCTTTGTTTTCTGCTTCAGAAACCGAAGAAGGGACTCTGAATGGGTCTGATGCCTTACACATACCCATTGAATTGATTATGAAAGGAATTCATCAACCTCGGCACTTCTTTCCAGAGGATGATTTAGTGGCGCTCTCTGTATCTATTAAGGAAAAGGGAGTATTACAACCTATTCTTGTTCGACCCCATCCACAAGATAAAGATAAATTTGAAATTATTGCAGGGGAAAGACGTTGGCGTGCAGCAAAAATGGCGGGGTTTGAACATATACCTGCTCTTATTAAAGAATTTTCAGACGCTGAATCTCTTGAGGTTGGACTTTTAGAAAATATTCAACGACAGGATTTAAACCCCATCGAAGAAGCTGATGGTTATCGACGGTTAGCTGAGGAATTCAATCATACACAAGAATCCTTATCTCGAATTTTAGGAAAAAGTAGAAGCCATATTGCAAATACTTTGAGACTGTTGACCCTTCCTCAATCTGTTAAAAAATACCTTGCTGAAGGAAAACTAACCGCTGGGCATGGGCGAGCTCTTATTAGTGCTGAAAAATCAGAAGAACTAGCTGATCTCATCGTGGAAAAGGGGTTAAGTGTTCGCCAATCTGAATTAATGGCTAAAAAGAGATATTTTTTTGAAGGTTCAGATAAATCTGCTCATCATCCTGACCCTGAAAAGGAGATTCTTCGACAGCATCTTTCCGATCTTTTGGAGATTCCGGTTGACTTAATCCTTAAAGGATCGGGTGGAAAAATTGTTATTTCCTTTAAAAACCCAACAGAACTAGACCACCTTTTACACAAATTGAATGAGGGAAGTCCAAAGAAGAAATTACCGAATGATACGACACCTAATATATGGGGTCTATAAGGAGCTCCTTTTCATTTCTAAAAATAGGGTTGATATTACAGAAGAATTTTGGAAAAAACGGTACTTAACACTCTTTTCAAGATTTAGTAGTTTTTCTAAAAGTATGTAAATTTCCTTTGGCTTCCAACGTGATAGAGCGGTTTCATAAACGGGTTGATCTTTGAAAAAAACAGACGATTTTAAAGAATACCAGGGAATACTCTTTGAAGCTTCTTTAAAAGGGATTAGCTCGAGTAAGATCAGGAATGACCGCATTAATGTTCTAAGGAGTGGAATAATGTCAGCCGCAAGTAAAAATGGACTCAATTCAGTAGATTTTTTTATATCACGTAATAAGATAGCATGAATAAAAGGTAAAAATTCGTCCGAAGAAACTTGTTTCTTCAAAAAAACTTCATTTTGGTCTTCAGTTACATCTCCATAAAGACGAATTTTATCTAACGTACTTAAAAGCCCCGTATAATCGTTTTGGTAGGACTTAAATAGATTCGCTTTAAAAGATACGGGCAATCTCATTCCCTGAACTAAAAACTCAAATTCAGAGGTCGTTATGGGAGAGGCATAAGCTGAAATGGCTAGAGCATCAGGAGATTGAGTAAAATGCATAACAAGTTTTGACTGTGAGCGGGCTTTTAGTGAAGTAAAAATAAATATCCCTTTTTTAAATTCCTCTAATTTGGACAAAATTTTATCGGATACGTTTGGCACAAGGTATAAAGTTCTTTTTGAAGGATCATCAAAAAGTGAGGGTTGAGAAAAATTAGATGTTAAAAGTTCTGATTCAGATAACTCTTGTGGAACTAAAGAAAACTTATTTTGCAAAAAAAAATAAGTTCGTTCAAAAATAGTTACGTCATTGCCAAAAATAAAAAAATATTTATATCTTGAAATTGAAGTATTAAAAAGAACAGGAAAATTAATTTTCATTTTGATTATCTAAATAAATGCTTATCGTAAGTTTAATTTTTTCAGCGAGAAGACGTAGGGCCTCTACTTTAGCATAATCTTGAGCGACGACGTCAGAATAATAATCCTGAGAAATAACCTCAAATGAATTTATAGATCTGACAGAGTGGGTATACAAAATTTTTCCCGATTTCGCATCGGAAAGACTCATAGCAGCTGTTAAAACGGCTTCCTTTCGACTTGTCGTTTCATCTTTATTAACCCCGATAGCTTTAATAGTTTCCGTAAGAATAATTCCGAGGACATATTTTGGTTTCTCAGGTTGTCCTTCAGGGGTTAAGAGGTCAAGAAGCTGATTTCTTAAGATCTGGCCATTACGTTCTTTAATTGTTTTTATTTTGATAGGATAACATATATTTGAAATATTTTCAGAAGCCATATAAAGAGGCCTAAAGCCACAGGACTCAAGAAACAAACAAAGGCAAAAGGATAAAATAAGCCTATAAAACAACATTAGCTACCTTTCCTGGAACGTAGATAAACTTTTTAATTATCTTTTCTTTTATTTGAGCTTTTACGGTAGGGACACTTAGAATCAATGCCTTTATTTCTTCTTCTTTAAGGTGGGGTTGAATTTCAACGGTTCCTCGCATTTTCCCGTTAACTTGTATAGCAAGAGTTATTGTTTCTTCCTGAACCCACATAGGATCTGATTGCGGCCAAGGCTGGTCATAAATAAAGGGAGCTTGGCCGAGTTCAGCCCACAATGCCTCCGCCAAGTGGGGAAGGGCAGGTGCAAAGAGGAGAACGAGGGTGTGAAGAGCCTCATTAAGTACCCAGTATTCAGAAGAATCAGAAGGGAGAAAGTCTTCAAGTGCATTAGAAAACTCTCTTAAGCGAGCAATATAACGATTTAAATGAAAACGTTCAATGTCTTGTGTAACTTCGGCGATTGTTTTGTGGGTTAATTTCCGGATTTCTTTAGCTTTATCAGTAAAATCTTGTGGAATTTCAGATTTTTTTATAGAATTTAAATCAGACAAGCGAGAGGTCACAAGGCGCCAGAGCTTATTTATATAACGCCAGCTGCCCTCAATTCCTGCGTCTGTCCATTCAAAATCACGTTCAGGAGGGCTATCTGAGAGCATAAAAAGACGAATGGTATCAGCACCATATTCTTGTACAATTTTCTCAGTCGCAACGACATTACACTTCGATTTACTCATCTTTTCTGAACGTCCAATTTTTATAGGAGTTCCATCAGAAACTTTTACAAAAAAACCATTTCGTTTTTCAACTTCATCAGGATAAAGCCATGTTCCAGCCAGGTCGCGATAGGTTTCATGACACACCATTCCCTGGGTAAGAAGATTTTGGAAAGGCTCTTTGAGATCCCAATACCCACACTGACGTAAAGCTTTCGTAAAAAATCGAGCATAAAGAAGGTGAAGAATTGCATGTTCAATCCCACCTATGTACTGATCAACGGATAGCCAAAATTCTGCCTCTTCCTTAACAAAGGGCTGAGAAGAGTGAGGAGAACAATAACGGGCAAAATACCAAGATGAATCCATAAATGTATCGAAAGTATCTGTTTCTCTTTCAGCTGCTCCATTGCATTTCGGGCAGACGACATATTTCCATGTTGGATGAGCATCTAAAGGATTCCCAGGTTGATCAAACGTCACGTCTTGGGGAAGAATGACAGGAAGTTGATCTTCTGGAACAGGAACAACCCCACAGTCAGGGCAATGAATGATGGGGATAGGACAACCCCAATAACGTTGGCGAGAAATACCCCAATCTCTGAGCTTATAACTTGTTTCTTTTGAACCTAGCTTCTTAGATTCAAGACGGCCTATGATTTCCTTTTTAGCCTCATTAACAGTCATACCATTCATAAAATCCGAATTAATAAGTATGCCTTCGCCTTCATAAGGAAGGTTTTCATCGTGCGAGGCTTTAATAACAGGTAAAATGGGAAGTTTATATTTTACGGCAAATTCATAATCACGCGAGTCGTGAGCAGGACACCCAAAAATGATGCCAGTACCATAGTCTGCAAAGACGAAATTTGCCACATATAAGGGAAGGGTAAGATCTTTTATAAAAGGATGTTGAACCGTAAGACCCGTATTAAATCCTTTCTTTTCAGCCATTTCAATGTCCTTTTGGCTTGTCCCACTCGCCCGACATTCGACGACAAAGGTTTGAAGGGCAGGAATTGATTTTGCAAGACCTTCAACGAAAGGGTGATCTGGCGAGATACCGAGAAAGGAAGCTCCAAAAAGGGTTTCAGGACAAGTTGTAAACACCTCTAGTGTTTCATTTTTTTCAATGAGAGGAAAAAGGATTCGTGCACCCTCTGATTTTCCGATCCATTTAGCCTGCATGGTTTTAACCTTCTCAGGCCAATGATCCAGGTTAGACAAATCATCCAGCAATTCTTCTGCAAAATCAGTAATTTTTAGGAACCATTGAAAAAGCTGACGACGTTCAACGGGAGCTCCTGAGCGCCAACCTTTACCATCAATCACCTGCTCATTCGCTAAAACCGTTCCTTCAATAGGATCCCAATTGACAAAAGATTTTTTGCGATAAGCAATTCCTTGTTTTAAGAAATCCAAGAATATTTTCTGTTCATTGCGATAGTAATCAGGAGAGCAGGTTAAAATTTCTCGGTCCCAATCATAGGAAAACCCTAAGGAAAGGAGCTCTTCCTTCATCAAGCGAACATTTTCGAGAGTCCATGTTTTTGGATGAACTCCATGTTGAATAGCGGCATTTTCAGCAGGAAGTCCAAAAGCATCCCATCCCATAGGATGAAGAATGGAAAATCCACACGCATGCTTATAGCGAGCTATAACATCTCCAATTGTATAATTTCGTGCATGCCCAACGTGAAGACGACCAGAAGGGTAAGGAAGCATTTCTAAGACATAATACTTAGGACTTTCTTCCTTTGCCTTAAAGAGCGAAGCTTGACGCCATGCTTTCTGCCATTTCTCCTCATTTTCACGAAAGTTATATCTAGTACCCATAATGGTCCTTTTATTTTGCTGCTGTTGTGCGGAAGTGGCGCGCTCGAGCAAAAATGGTATTCTCAAGATCCTTTATGGTTTGTGGATCGATGGGACGGTCAGCCCAATGGCCAGATTTTTCTCGTTCTTGGCGAAAAATACTCACTCTGAGTCCATCGGAGCGGAGTTGTCTGTCGAGGATAAAAATATTCATTTTGAGCCGCTCCTGAGGGCTTTGAGGAGGAGAGTACCAGTCTGTAATAATAACTCCTCCAAATGGATCTGCGGATGCAATAGGCATGAAAGAAATGGTATCCAGGCTTGCACGCCATAAATAACTGTTCACACCAAGTCCTGTATCTTCATGCTCTCTTTTTTTAGGTCCTCCAAAGATAAGCGTATCTTCCCCAAGGAATTTCCCCATTCCCGTATTGAGCCTATCTTCGGTAGCTCCTGTCTTTGTTTCTTCTTGAGTATAATCTGACGAACAGGCCCCAAGACCTACTGCCAAAAATAAGGCTGAGAAACGTCTAAACCTCATATGTACCCTCTAAATGACATTAATTCATGCTATGATATGCTCTTTGGAAAGATATACGTCAAGGGGAGAAAAAACCAGAGCTTTATATAAGACCTAATATGAGGTAAGGCTCTTAAAAAAGGAGAGATTTCTCTCTCCTTTCTTTTGTCTTACGAAAACTCACTTAGAATACGAGTCGTGAACCTATAACAAAGGCATTTGCTTTGTTGGTTGGAACACCACCAATAAAGCCACCACAATCACCCACATTATCATTTCGACGTTTTGCTTCAATTTTTGCAGCTTTGTTATGCATGTCGTAATAAGCATATTCAAGATATACACCCAAACCAGGAGCCAATTTTTGATCAATGGCAGCTGTAACGATATTAGTATGTGCTTTTACACGCTTATAGTTACTAAACAAATCATCTTTATTATGAGCGCCTAAGGCATTTCTCCACCCATAATAGTATCCAGTGCTAAACTTGGTTGCGCCCCAAATGTAGGAAAGACCAAAGTCCACAAATTGACCCGCATTCGATTTATTTTGTCCTTTAAATTCTAAAGATTTTCCATTGTTACCATACTCAGCACTGAACCCGAAATTTTGATAAGTAAACCTTCCTCCGAATGCAAAAGATGCAATGTTCTTTCTTCCCCGAACTTCTTTAGCTTTACTAGTCTTAAATTCAGGATGAGCTTCTGCAAAAATAGATGTTCCGGACAAAGCCATTTCAAAGCCGCTTGCAAACTTATGAATGAAGTTAATACCGCTTGCAATGTTATCCGTACCGAATGGCTTTTTCTTAGGCAACACACTGGTAGCAGAGTTAATTTCCATTTCACCGCGATGTTCCATACGTGGCGTGTAGCTAGCACCTATCTGAATGCCATTCCACCGAGGTGTAAGATATGTAAATTTTGTGTCACGGCTCGTCTCTCCAACGAGATTAACGGAACGAGGAGCTCCTGTGGTAAAGTTAACCACCCTGTCAAAGTCTCCGTTAAATCCGCCCGTGCCTCCTAGCTGATCGAAACCACCAAAGGCCATTGTATCTTCAACGCCGTAAGTATCACCTATATAGAGACGGCCCCATGAGCCACCAAAATAAAGGTAGTCTTCCCGAACATTTCGTTCAGCAAAAGAACCTGCATCGAGAGTAAAGACAAGACCATATTCCATACCGCGGTCTGTTTTGCCATCAACGTTAAATTTAAGTCGGGCATCGTCCATCGTAAAAAGCTGTCCTCGACCATATGTCTGTCTTTTACAAGGCAAATTCTTTTCATCTCCTGGCAAATAAATGCTTTTATTTCTAAAGAACCAAGAGTTAAAGGAAGTTTGACCACTAATTTTAAATTGTGGAGTTGCCATGGTCGGTGTTGGCGTATTGGTGGCGGCATTAACAGATGCACCGAATACCACAACACCTAAAAGGGCTGTTGAGCCAAGAAGGTAGCGTATCATTTGTTCCTCCAGGTGTAGGGTGTTTATGTGCGATTATGTAACTATGAAGAGGGTAAACCACACAAGTAATAAAAGATCACTTGAAAGAAATAGACTCAATGATAAACTATCTCTATGCAATTTTTTTTGGAGAGCATGTGTCACTCATGTCACAGTTTAATATGATAAAACTATATCTACGCATACATGAAAAGACTCTTCGAGAAACCTTAGAAGAGCTTTTGCCGCAAGCGGGGATTTTTATAAGTCAGGAAGAAAATGAATCCACCGGGATTCTGTTCACACCACCTGCCTTAAACAGTTCCCTTCCTTCTTTTAACTTTTGGAGTATGGCTAAACCAGTACGCTTTTTAGATATCCTTTCTGCTTTAGAGAGCTTACCTTATAGACAAGAAGTCATGTTTTCCCATTTTTCACTTGATTTGCGTGAGAGATTTCTTAAAAATATTGAAACGCAGCATATAGAACGTCTTACAGAAAAGGAGTGCCATCTCTTACATTTTTTTTATCAAAATAGAGGAGTGGAGCTCTCCAAAGAAACACTTTTAAAGGAAATTTGGGAATATCACCCCACAACCGAAACTCATACACTTGAGACCCATATCTATCGATTGCGCCAAAAATTAGAAGAAGACTCTAATTCACCTCAAATTCTTCTGAATTGTAAAGAAGGCTATTGGATGCCGTAGCGTCAGTGGGGTTTTAGGAATAAATTACTTAAAATCAAGACCAATGCTTTTATAAAGGCGGGGGTTATCCATCCATCCCTTTTTTACCTTTACAGATAAAAAAAGATGAACAGGTCTTTCAAGAATCTCAACCAACTGCTTTCGAGCAGCTTGTCCGATGGTTTTAATCTGCCCCCCTCCTTTGCCTAAGACGATAGGTCGTTGACTTTCTCTTTGAACAAAAATGACTTGGGTAATTTTAACACTTCCGTTTTGAAATTCTTCCCAAGATTCGGTCTCAACCCAAATAGAATAAGGAAGTTCTTCATGAAGGCGATGGAAAATCTCTTCTCGCGTAATTTCTGCAGCAAGAAGTCGTTCAGAAAGATCACTGAGTTGGTCCTCTGGGAAAAGCCAGGGACCCTTTGGAAGGATGGGAGCCCAGTAAGATTTAATGTCTTGGATGCCATCTCCCTTAAGGGCTGAGACCATAAAGATTTGGTTAACTTCCTGTCTTGAAAATTGTTGGGCTAAAGCGAGAAGATCGTCTCTTGGGATAAGATCAATTTTATTAAGAATAATGACAGCTTTTTTTTGAATCTGCCTAAGTCGTTCTAAAATAGATTCCGTATCCTCAAATTTTTTACGACTGACGTCCACAAGAACCATAACCCCATCAGCGTCGCCTAGGCTATCCCAAGCACTCCTTACCATGGCTTTTTCTAAACGTCTTTTTGGATCCTTAAAAATTCCAGGGGTATCGACAAGGATGATTTGTGTTTGTTCCTGAAGAGTAACTCCTAAAATCCGATTACGCGTTGTTTGAACCTTTGGGGAAACGATCGTAACTTTACTTTCGACAAGAGCATTAATGAGGGTAGATTTTCCCGCATTGGGAGCCCCAACAACCGCAACAAATCCGCACCTAGTCATGGGAAAAAATCATATTCAACATTTTTTGAGCCGCATCCTTTTCAGCATGTCTTTTTGAGGACCCTTCTCCTTGGACGGTGGCAAGCCCATCAACTCTTACTTCAACAATAAAATGAGGTGCATGAGCGGGTCCGGAAGAATTGAGGATAACATAAAGAGGATGGGTTTTTCCCTGTCCTTGGGCCCATTCTTGAAGAGCAGACTTTGAATCTCGAGGAGGCTCAGACGTGCTTTCGAGATAGGTTTGCCACTGTTCATGGATAAAAGATTGGGCCGCCTCAAAACCTCCATCTAAGTAAAGGGCTCCAATAAGGGCTTCGCACCCATCGGCAAGAAGTGTCTCAAGGCGCTTTTCTTGAGTGAAGCTATTCTCTCTTTTCATGACCAAAACAGCTTTTAGATCAATAAGTTTGGCAACTTCTACTAAAGTTTCTTTTCGAACAAATCCTGTATAGCGCTTGGCCATGTCCCCTTCTTTTTCTGTTGGGAATTTTTTAAATAGCCAGCTCGCTATGACCAGACCTAAAACGCGGTCTCCAAGAAACTCAAGACGTTCAAAATCAACACCTTGTCCGGAGACAAGAGCACTTGGATGGGTTAAAGCTTGTTTGAGAAGAGAAGCGTCTTTAAAAGTATAACCGATGTTCTTCTCAAAATCGTTCATTAATGAATCCCTTTTAAAATCCGATTATAGTGTGCCGTAAATGGCCATTTCCAAATTTCCCATAGGGCAATGTGACCACCGGTTGAAAAGAAGATAAAGCTCGCCCGCCCTACAAGATTTTCATAAGGAATATAGCCAACAATACCCTGAGCTCGACTATCGTTTGATCCATCCCGGTTATCACCTACCATAAAGTAATGTCCAGGCGGTACAACATAGACGGGAGTGTTATCATAGGTCCCTTTTCCAAAGGGAAGTTCTTGTTTTATAATCAAATGCTTGAGTCCATTTGGAAGAGTTTCAATAAATTGAGCCGCTCTTAATATTGAACCATCATCATTAACAGTGATGCATTCGCCATGAGGTTCTACAGGGCAAGGTATATCATTAATATGGAGAATACCTTCCTTCATTTGCACTCGATCTCCAGGTAGTCCAACAACGCGTTTAATAAAATCTGTGTCTGGATCTATAACGGGGCGGAAGACAGCAATTTCACCGAGTTTTGGTTCTGCTCCCCAAATGCGTCCTGAAAAATAATTAATGTACCCTCCGAAAGGAATCGAATAACGACTGTACCCATAGGCTGTTTTAGATACAAAAAGGTTATCCCCAATAAGAAGTGTAGGGATCATTGATCCTGAGGGAATATGAAAAGGCTGAAGCCAGAGAGTACGGATAAGAACAGCTAAGAGGACGGCATAAATAAGTGCCTTAACATTGTCCCAAAGCGTATCTTTTGCTTTATGCGTTGTTGCAGTCATTTTTTATCTTTCCTAAAGTTGTTGAAAGTAAAATACGGGGATCTGCGCTTTTACGCAATAAAGAAAAGGGTTTTGATCATTGAGAGAGTGCGTGAAGCTGGGGATAAAAAGTTTTCCCCAGCTTTGCAAGCTCTTTCTTTATACCTTAGCAATCGAAAGAGCGCAGAAGCCCCCTTCCGTCTCAAGAAATTAGTAACAGGACCCGACGGAAGTAAAACCCACCTTGTTGTTGCTAGCCCTACGAATGATCCAGGCCCCTTAATGAAAAAGGGATTTCATACGGGTTGGATTAAAGCTACTGAATGAAGAGGTCACCCAAGAGCATGCTTTAGTGGCTTTAAATTACAATTTTACCACGCAAGCCTTACAAGAAGACTCTTATTCTGCTGGTGAGTATAAAGATATGGCTGTCGTCATTCCTTCTGCTTATGTAGTTGTGAATGAAGGAGGTGAAGAGTCTCTCCCTTATTTCATGCTTGGGGGTCATTCTTCTGCGACGGCTATCTTGAGTAGCCTTACTAGCGTGATTCGAGGATTTTATCCCATGTTAGATCACTTACAAATTAAGCAGGCCATTTTAGAAGGAGCGAATCGTACCTTTCATGGTTATAATGCGGACTTACATGGCCAAGGAATGTTTAACTTGAAAGGAGCCCTTGAGATCGCTGAAAGACTCAGAAAAAGTTAATCCGTTGCAAGTTTTCGGCGTAGAATTCATAACATAGTGTGATTCCGCTTTAGGAGAATGCTGATTTTCGCTCTCCCGCTGCACGAGCTATCCTTCTTCCATTCTTACAAAAAGGAAATAGCATGCCAAAAAGTACAAGGCCGTCCCCAAAAAAGCAAAAAGAAAAAGTCAGAGAAAAAAAGAAGGAGATATCTCTTGACTAGGCGCAATTCGAGCGCCGGATATTTCTAAATTGCAGCATCGGGATATTATTAAATTGCTCTTACACCCAAATTTTTTTCTTGATTTTTTAGAGGCCCTTTTTTAATATTATATCATGACGTTAAGTAAGTTCACTCAGAATCCCTGTTTTCTCTATAAGCGACCTCGTAGCCGTTAAGGTAGGGGGTAATTTCTTATGCCCCTTTTACAGTGGGGTCTTCTCCTGTAAAAATCCATTAACTTTTTATCCATATCATTATATGAAGATTCCATGTGAGTCATAGGGATTATTAACATGCATAATATATCATTTATTGGAGTAGCTTCGGGGTGGGGAGCTCAAGTTCGTGAAACAGAAAAAGGTCCTGATGCCTTTCACAACGCAGAATTTCTCTCCTCCTGTTCCTACCCTTGTGTTTGGAAAGAAACGCTCTATCCTCTTAAATCTGCTCAAGAGATTACGCTTCCCTCTGGCCTTTTAACGTTACCTTATATTGAAGATATTTGCGGACGCTTAGCCTCTTCTGTTGAAGAAGTTCTTAATAAAGGACATTTTCCTGCAGTCATTGGAGGAGATCATTCCATGGCTGTTGGCACATGGGCAAGTGTAGCGCGTCACTACAAAGCTTTCGAGAAATTTGGTTTGATTTGGATAGATGCCCATATGGATGCTCATACGATGGAGACAACCCCTTCTAAGGCTTTTCATGGTATGCCCTTAGCTGCTTTGCTTGGTTATGGAGAAGCGCCGCTTGTTGAACTTCTCGAAAAAAGCCCTGTTTTAAATCCTCAGCATATTTGTCTCATTGGCGTTCGGAGTTATGAGGAAGGAGAAGATAAACTTCTTAAACAACTGGGTGTCCGTATCTATTTTATGAAAGAAGTGCAAGAGAGAGGATTCCAAGTCGTTCTTCAAGAAGCTCTTGAGATCGTGAAAAAAGGGACAATAGGATTTGGTCTCTCCATTGATTTGGATGGTTTTGATCCTGAGGATGCTCCTGGTGTAGGAACACCTGAGTCAGATGGGTTAAGAGTGCAAGACGTCCTTCCAACTCTGTCTCAAATTCAAAGGGATTCATCCTTTAAAGCCCTCGAGATTGTTGAATATAACCCTGATAGGGATAAGGATGGAAAAACGCTGTGCCTTATGAGAAACTTATTTTTACATCTTTTACCTTTAGTTGGAGACAAAGCATGAATGCTCAAGATTATATCGATCGAGAAGATAGGGTTTGCGCTCCCACATATCATCCCCTTCCTGTTGTCTTGTGCAAAGGAAAAGGGTCTTGGGTTTGGGATGTTGAAGGAAATAAATATCTCGATATGATGACGGCTTATTCGGCCATTAGTTTTGGTCATTGTAATGAGCGCCTTACAAAAGTTTTGATAAACCAAGCTCAAAAGGTTGCGGTGACGTCTCGTGCTTTCTATTCTGACCAGCTCGCGCCCTTTTTAGAAAAAGCTTGTGCTCTTTCGGGCTTTGATATGGGAATTACTATGAATTCCGGAGCAGAAGGAGTAGAAACCGCCATAAAAGTTGTACGGCGTTGGGGGTATGAAGTTAAGAGGATTCCAACCGATAAAGCTGAAATTATCGTTGCAAAAAATAACTTTCACGGGCGAACAACAACTATTATTAGTTGTTCTTCAGAGCTTGAGTACCAGAGAGATTTTGGCCCGCTTACACCTGGGTTTAAATCCATAGCTTTTGGAGATGCGCAAGCTTTAGAAGATGCTATTACACCCCATACCTGTGCTTTTCTTGTTGAGCCCATACAAGGTGAAGCTGGGATTATCGTGCCACCGGAAGGATGGCTTAAGGAAGTAAGGCGAATTTGTACGGAAAAGAATGTTCTTCTTATTCTTGATGAAGTTCAATCTGGTCTTGGGCGTACAGGTAAAATGTTTGCTTTTCAGCATGAAAATATTATGCCTGATGGGATTATTCTCGGAAAAGGTTTGGGAGGAGGGATTCTTCCTATTTCCCTCTTTCTTAGCCGTAAAGACATTCTCTCTCTCATGGGGCCAGGGAGTCATGGCTCGACATTTGGAGGCAATCCCTTAGCTTGTGCTGTTGCTCATGAAGCGCTCTGTCTTCTAGAAGAAGAGCATCTTGACGAGCGTGCTGCCGAGCTCGGTGCTTATATGAAGGAACGCCTTTGCTCTATCTCTTCCCCCCTTATTAAAGAAGTTCGGGGGAAAGGACTCTGGTATGGTGTAGATTTTCATAAACATTTGATTACCGCGTGGGAGGTGTGCAAGAGAATGCTCGCTAAAGGTGTTCTTTCTAAAGATACGCATAAAAGCGTTGTTCGTTTTGCACCTCCTCTCACGATAACGCGAGAAGAGCTCGATTTTGGACTCGATACCTTTGAGGCTACTTTAAGAGATTTAGAAAAGAGCTAACTCAGTTCCTCATTTTATTCTTGATTCGGGAAGGGATGATCACGTATCTTTCGGACAAAATATGGAGTGGTAGAAGATCATGATTCATCCCGAATTTCCCAACCTTCATATCCTTAATCATCCTTTGATTCAGCATAAGCTGACACAAATGAGGAAGGTCAAAACACTTAAACATGAATTTCGGCAGCTTTTGCGTGAGATTTCTCTCCTCATGGGATATGAAATTACGCGAGATTTTTCTCTTACAACCGAGAAAATTCAAACACCTCTCACTGAGATGGAAGCTCCTGTTATTGCAGGCCCAAATCCAGCTATTGTACCTATTTTGAGGGCGGGACTCGGGATGGCGGATGGGCTTTTAGAACTTATGCCAGAGGCTGATGAAGGTCATATTGGAATGTACCGTGATCCAAAAACCCATCTTCCCATTGAGTATTTAGTTAAGCTTCCCGAAGCTAAAGGACGAACATTTTTTTTAGTGGACCCCATGCTTGCAACGGGTAACTCTGCGGTGGCCGCTGTAGAAACGCTTATAAAATATGGAGCTGATATTTCAAAAATTAAGTTATTGGCTCTTGTAGCTGCGCCTGAAGGGGTTCGTATATTTAATAAAAAATATGCTCATATTCCTATTTATACGGCAGCCCTTGATGAGCGACTTAATGAAAAGGCCTATATTCTTCCTGGTCTTGGAGATGCGGGAGATAGGCTTTTTGGAACACTTTAATTGCTTTTTTTGAAGTTAGCCCCAGCTTTTGCTTGGCAATATTAATAAAATGAGTCTAAAATGCATCCCATGAATTTTAAGTCTCGCAACCTTCAAAGGCTCAGTCAGAAAGCGGCAGCTCCTTTTATGGCCCTCTCTGTCGTGGGTTACTTTATTTACCACTCTATTCAGGGAGATAGGGGTATTCTTGCATGGGTGCAACTCCAGGACCATCTTGCCCAGTCCTTAAGCCAATTAAGTGCAGTTATTAAAGAACGCCAAGACCTAGAGGAAAGGGTTCAAGCCCTCCGTCCAGAAAGTATTAATCGAGATCTCCTTGATCAACAAGTGCGTTTAAACCTTGGTTATTCTCACCCTGATGAAATCGTTATTTTAAGGATCGATAAAGCAATTCAAAAGTAGAACTTCTCTATTTAAGTATCATATGATACAGTAATGATGTATCATATGATGGAGAATATCATGATTGCACCCACTAAAATTGCTGCCGTAATGGGAGGAGAAAAGGTTTTACATGGACCTATCCGGTCGCTGTTTGATTTAGAACAAGCTGTGGAAGAAGGACTTCCAAAGATGGCCCTCAAGAACGTTGCGAATTTTATGTCAACCGCAAAGACGCTCTATCCCTTTATTTACCGCGTTGTTCCCGAGGGAACATACAAACGAAGACGCACTCACTTAAGTCTTGAAGAAAGTGAAAGAACAGAAAGGCTCGCCAGGGTGATTGCAACAGCTCTTCATGTGTGGGATGATTCGGATAAAGCAAAGACCTTCTTAGCGTCACCCCACCCTTTCTTTAAAAATCGATCTCCTATAGAAGTTGCATTTACTGAGTTAGGAGCAAGACAAGTAGAAGAACTTCTTTGGGGTATGTATTATGGCTTGCCAGTTTAAAGGATCGCTTACGGCATTTCGAATTGCGGATAAGAGGCACTCCCTCTTTGACGGTATAGGGGCGGCTCTTTTAGGTGCACGTTGGAATTCCCCAGGATTACGTGTTATTTATGCGGCCCTTTCCTATGCGGGTGCTATGCTTGAAAAACTTGCTCAATCTGGTCGTGTTGGGGATATTCCCAAAACCCATCAAGCTATAAAGATTTTTATTCCAGAAGCTGTTCAAATCGAAGAGGTCAAAGACGAAGACATCAAAGGGTGGAAACTTCCTGATCTTATAAAGAGTCGACAGTATGGAGATAGATGGATCCAAGAGAAAAGAACAGCTGTTCTTATGGTTCCTGCAGTTATTGCCGTTGAAGAGAAAAACATATTAATTAACCCCGAACATCCTCAGTTTTCGATGATTAAAGCTTCTGAGCCACAGGAGGTCGTGTGGGACCCTCGTTTATTTCATCCTTAAGACATCTTTAAGCTTCTTTTGTTAAAAGAAAGAAAAAAGGAGAACCCACCCATGAGAAAGTTAATTATACACTTAGTGATTATGTTGAGTTTCTTTTGTATGAATGAGCTGCAAGCAGCCCCTTCTCTTGAGAAACAACCTCTCGCCCAAACTATTAGAGCGGCCATTAGCGATTTGACTGAGGATAATGCTGCTTTTACAGAATTAAAGCCTGCGGAGCATTTTCATGAGTTTCTTGATATCCAAAATCCTCGTGTCACAATGGTGATGTGTTCAGATTCACGGGTACAAGTGGATAACTTCTCCCAAGGTGCTGAGAATGATATTTTTGTGGCAAGAAATATAGGAAATCAGTTCGTCACAACACAAGGATCAATTGAGTATGGTGTTGACGTCCTCAACACACCCGTCCTTATTTTTGTGGGCCATTCCCATTGCGGGGCGATAAAAGCTGCGATGGGGGATATAAGCCATATTGCTCCTGCCATTAAAAAAGAACTACAAACCCTTGATGTGAAATCAGCTAAGGATGACAAACAAGGTGTTATTTTGAATGTTCATCAACAAGTTGGAAAAGCACTCGCAGACTTCAAAGGAAAAATGAAGGAAGGCAAGCTTGCTATCATAGGGGCAGTCTATGATTTTCGAAATGATTATGGATATGGGAACGGTCAGCTCATCATTGTGAACCTAAATGGAGAGAAAAGACCAGATGCTATACGTGAATCCCATTACTTCGATGGCCTAAATCATGTTACCGTTGGCGTTCCAGCGACTCTCGGTTCTCCTAAGTAAAACGCAGTCATTTAAAGGAGGTTACGATGCATTGCTATAATCATCAGAAGAAGGAAGCTATAGGGCTATGCCGTAACTGTTTTAAAGGACTGTGCCAAGAGTGCTGTCAAAAAAGTGAGGACTATCTTGCGTGTAGTGAAAACTGTGCGCAAAAGGTATATGAAGTTGAAGAAATGAATGAGCGGGCTAAAAATATCTATGGGGTGGGCAAATATGCAAAAAGGCCGCGTCTTTCATTGAGTGTCCTCTTGTTTTTCTGCCTTGGGATCCTTTTTGCTTTTTGGGGAGTTAGTGACATGATTCACTATAATGACTACTTCTCAAGTTATAATATCTTTATTGTTTCTCTGGGCGTCCTCTTCCTTTTCTTCAGTTTTCTAGCTTGGAAGCGAACAAGTAAAATTGGAATTATCTTATAACACGTTTATTTATCCCACCTTTTTGAGTTGTGCTGAGACAAAAGCCCCATCTTCCACCAATAAGCTGATTTTAGGCATTCCACCCCATTTATCAAGTTTAGGAGAGGCTAAAAGATCAAGAGGACGGTGGCTTCGATCCATAAGGATGCTCCCCAAAGCTGTATCTTTTAAGCGAAATCCAATCCCATCAACCACAATTCCATCTCCTTGTGAAAATCGGCAACGGATGTGTTGATCTTTGATAAGTTGGTAACTTTCAACCATAACATTGGAAAAAATAAATTTCGGAGAGGGATTTCCTGTACCAAAGGGGGCTAAATTTTCAATCTTTTCCATGAGAGTGGGTGTTAAGGAGCGCAAATCCAAGTATCCATCACATTTAAGAGAGGGGCGTAGATCTATCTCATTTCCGAGCCGGGTTAGTTCACTTTCAAGAAAATGTTTTAAAAGAGGAAGATGGTCTTTGGTAAGAGAAAATCCCGCAGCCATGGCATGTCCGCCTCCGCCAAGTATAAAGCCTAAGTGGTGGGCTTTATGGATAAATCGACCAAAATCGAACCCGGGTATGGAACGGGCAGAAGCTTTTCCCACCCCACTTTCATTCCATGTGATGACGGCTGTCGGTTTGTGGTATTTTTCTTTGAGGCGTCCGGCCACAATTCCGATAACACCTTCATGCCATCCGTCACGATCGACGATAATAGCGGATGCGGCTGGATCTACTTGTAAAAAAGCTTGTTCAAGAGCTTCTGCCTCGAGATCGCGGCGCTCTTGATTGTAAATTTCCAATTTTTGAGCAATTTCAGAGGCTTCAGTGATGCTTTCAGTCGAAAGAAGGCGACTGCCTAGAAAGGATTCTCCGACACGCCCTCCCGCGTTGATGCGAGGCCCTAATACAAATCCTAAGTGATAGGGTGTGGGGGTCTCATCTAGCTTGCCCATGTCGGAAAGAGCCCTTAGGCCTACATTCTTTCGTTGAGCCATGACTTTGAGCCCTTGAGCCACAAACGTTCGGTTGAGGCCGGTTAAAGGCATCACATCGCAAACAGTCCCAAGGGCAACTAAATCAAGAAGGGCCATGAGGTCTGACTCTTTTTGTTTTTTATAAAAACCAGCATCTCTTAAGCTTCGATTGAGGGCCACTACAAACAAAAAGGTGATCCCCACGGCTGCAAGATGACCAAGATTTTGTGTAATATCTTCATCCTCATCAAGGCGGTTAGGATTGACGAGCGCATAGGCTCGCGGTAATTTGGCTTCTGGAGCATGGTGATCGAGGATAATAACATCAAGTTCCTGAGCAGCTTCTAAAACCTCAAAGGATGTGGTTCCGCAGTCGACTGTTATCATAACACGATAGTCTTGTTTGATGAATTTTTGAATACCAGGAGTATTAGGGCCATAGCCTTCTTTAATCCTGTCAGGAATATAAACAGCAAAAGGATGGTTGATGGATTTGAAAAAGCGAGAAAGAAGAGCACTTGAGGTTGCTCCATCAACATCATAATCCCCCCAGATGAGAGTTTTCTCATGAGATTGGATAGCCTTAAGTATCCGCGCTACGGCCTTATTCATATCCTTTAATAGAAGAGGATCGGGGAGATGATGGCGAAGGCTTGGTTCTAAAAAAAGAGGAATAGAGTGAACGTCATGACCACGCATTGCGAGAAGCCGGGCAACTATTGGGGAAACCTCAAATTTTTGTATAAACGTTTGGATGTGATTTTCATCACAAGCTCTTAAAATCCAACGTTTTTCCGATAAGGAATGGGAGCAAATTTCTTTCATAGGGGGAGGGTAACGTTTTTCTTTAATAATTTCAAATACTGTACAAAATTCTTTTATAGAACTAAAGAAAACAGCAACTTCTGAGAATGCTAATCTTAAAGCCTGGGCAGCTTAAGAACTTGAGTCTTTTAAGGATTTTGAAGTCAAAAATGACAGACCTAGATAAATTCTACAAAAAGATGTGTGAGATGCAAAACAAAAAAAATTTAGCCTCTTATTTTAAGAGAGGTCAATAAGAGTAGAAAGCTTTTCAATAACTTCAGTGACTACCCTTAATGTTACTTCGAATGGATATCCTTTTTCGTAACTCGTTATTGGACACAATAAAGCTAACCCTACTTTCCTATTATAGCTAAGAGGAGAAATAACTAAAGCAGGTCTCGTCTTTTTTATCTCTGCACCTCGCCTAGGGTCAGGATCTATCCAAACAATATCTCCTCTCTCAGGAATATACAGCTCCTCTTTACCAAGCTTCTTTGCCACGTAAGGGCACCACTTGTACTTCTTCATGTGTATTTTGTGGTGTTATCCGTTCAAGCATAGATTCAAGAGAATATCCTTTTCTAATAATAATCTGATGGCCTTGAACAGAGACTTCTACAGGGGTTCCTGCGTGAAGACCAATTTTATCAGCTACAACGCGAGGAATTCTCACTCCTAGGCTATTCCCCATTTCGTTACATTTGCATACATGTTCATATCTCCTATGTATATACAAATATACTTAATTTTAAAAATAAAGGGAGTCATAATCACAACAAGCTATTTCCCAAGCTGGGATCATAACAGGATCTGATTCCTTTCCTGACGTTTTTAAGTCCTTTTTTCCCCAGAACATAGAAACGCGTTGAAATTGGCTAAGTGTGAGGCAACGAGCCGGCCAGTACTATTTTTAAGAGATGGTTAGGGGATCTGCCGATAACTGTTTTTATTTCGATCCAAAAGCTTTTTGCTAAGATTATTTGCCCATCTCCATTCAGCCTCTTTTCAAAGACCTAAAAACTCATTAACTTAAAAAGAACGATAATAAGGAGTAGCACATGGCTTTTAAACTTCCTCCTCTTCCCTATTCAGAAAACGCCCTTGAACCCCACATTTCTGCGCGTACCATGAGCTTTCATTATGGAAAGCACCATCAAGCTTATGTAACAAACTTAAATAATCTCATCGAAGGAACAGATCTTGAGACTCGCTCCTTAGAAGACATTATCCGTTCAACCGTGAGTGACACGACTAAAGTGGGCATTTTTAATAATGCAGCTCAGGTGTGGAACCACACGTTTTATTGGCATTCCATGGCCCCTAACGGAGGAGGAGAGCCTCAGGGAAGTTTACGTGAAAAAATTAATAAAGATTTTGGAAGCTTTGAGGAATTTGCAAAACTCTTTAAGCAGGCGGGTGTTGGCCAATTCGGGAGTGGTTGGGCATGGCTTGTTTTAGCCAAAGACGGTCACTTAAAAGTCACAAAAACTGCAAATGCAGATTTACCTCTCATTCATGGCGAGCATGCTCTTTTGACATGCGATATATGGGAACATGCTTATTACCTTGATTATCAAAATCGGCGTCCAGATTATGTGGATGTTTTTCTTAAAAATCTTGCCAATTGGGACTTTGCTCAAAAAAACTTCGAAGAATAAAATTTCTTAACATTTATATTGTATTTGTAAAATATTCATTAATCAATGTAATTAGAGGCGATCAAAATGCTTAAAATAGATAGAAAAATTTTATTAGTGACACTTTCTTTTATTTTTTTCTCCATTCCTTCCTATGGAATAACTAGAGATGAAGAACGGGATAGCTTTGGTCGAACTGCGGCTCATCAGTATTATAAAGTACCTGTTTCAAATCAGGATGCAGAATGGGCTTTAGTACATAGGATCGAGAAAATGGAATATGAATATGCTACGGGCCTTCGTTTTTATGATCTTTCAAGAAGCGAAAGAGAAGCGTTTGTAGAATTATCAGATGATCAAAAACGAGAGTTTTATGCAACAAAGCGACAAGAAGCAAAAAGATAAAAAGAGAAACCGAAAAAGCAAAGCCTTCATTATGCTTAGAAATTACTTAAGCTTAGAAGTTAATTAGGGCGTAAAAGAGGTCATAAAAAGGCCCCTTTTAATGCCTCACTCAAATCCGTTTTTTCCCAAGAAAAGCCTCCATCCGCTTCAACTTTTCGACCGAAGTGACCATAAGCAGCTGTACGGGTATAGATAGGTCGGTTAAGGGCGAGTTTCTCTTGAATCCCTCGAGGGGTTAAATCTAACATATCTCTTAACACATGGGCTAGGCGATCATCTGCAACCAGTCCTGTTCCATGGGTGTTGATGTAAAAAGAGGTAGGGTCTGTCTTTCCAATCGCATAATAGGAAAGCTGCAACGTGCACCGTTTAGAAAGGCCTGCAGCTACAACATTTTTTGCTATATAACGAGCCATGTAGGCACCAGACCTGTCAATTTTCGTGGGATCTTTCCCTGAAAAAGCGCCCCCTCCATGGGGAGCCATGCCTCCATATGTATCAACAATGATTTTGCGGCCCGTAAGTCCTGTATTTCTTTCAGGTCCTCCAATGACAAATCTCCCCGTTGGATTTACAAAAAAAGAAGTATGCTCATTTAACAAACCTTCAGGGATAAGCTTTTCAACATAGGGCCAGATCAGTGCTTTTACATCTTCCTCATTCACATCTTCCCTATGTTGCACTGAAATTACGATGGTCGTGACGCTCACAGGTTGATTGTCCCTGTATTTCACAGAAAACTGGCATTTTCCATCAGGACGAAGTTGAGGGAGAAGGCCCTTCTTTCGATCCTCTGCTAGATGACGCATGAGCGTTTGAGCCAAATAAAGAGGTGTAGGCATAAGAGCTTCATTTTCAAGGCATGCATAGCCAAACATGACGCCTTGGGCACTGGCCACGCGATCTTCTTCTCCTTTCTCGCTGTCCTCGAGGGGTTGAGTTTTGAGATCGGTCTCAATGGCTACTGTGCGCCAGTCAAAAGTGGGGCTATCATAACCGATATTTCGGATGCGCTCTCGCACAATTTCATCTATATGTTTGCGTGTAAGAGTAGAGGGACCCTTTGCCTTTCCAAACACAATGATACGGTTAGGCATCACAACAGTTTCAATGGCTGTGCGGGATGTTGGGTCCTCTCTTAAATAGGCATCCAAAATGGCGTCTGAAATTTGATCACATATCTTATCAGGATGACCTTCTGAGACAGAATCACTGGTAAATATAAAATCACTGATCATTTCTTTTTCTCAATGAAAAAAGCCAGGCAAGAGCTAAAATTCCAAGAATGAAAGTGAGTGTGATCAAATCTCCCCATCGGCCATAGAAGGGAATAAGACGTGTGGGTGCGGGAAGGAAAACATCTAAAATACCTTTCTGATCAAGGCCTATAATTCCAATTATACGACCATAACTATCAAATACGGCTGAGATTCCTGAGTTAGCCACACGGACAAGGGGTAAGCCCTCTTCAACAGCCCTAAACCGGGCAATTTCGAAATGTTGGTAAGGGCCTGAGGAATTTCCATACCACGCATCGTTTGTAAGATTAATCATCCATCCTGGACGTATCTGTTTGGAATTAACAACGGCTCCTGGAAAGATGACTTCATAGCAGACAAGACCGCTAAAAGGAGGAAAATCGTTTGGGAGAGAAACGGACGTAGGCCCAGATCCAGGCGTAAAATCTAGAGTTCCAGCTGTGATTTTTTTAATCGTTCCTTTTCCAAAAAAACTGTCAAGCACGCTTCTAAAGGGAAGATATTCACCAAAAGGGACCAGATGAGATTTATCATAGTGGGCGACAATGTTTCCTTCATCATTTATAACCAAAAGACTATTCCAAATCTGGAAAGGAATCACGCCGTTTGCGCTTCTGCGAGGAGCTCCTGTGAATAAAAGAGCGCCTTGAGGGAGAGTTTTAGCCATCGTAAAGCGATGGATCGCATCATATTCTAAGAAGTATGACACCGCAGATTCCGGCCAAATGATGGCTTTCAGAGGGTAAATTGAAGGTTTTTCAGACATTTCAAGGAGTTTCTGAAAATGGGCTTCTTTTTGCTGGGGGTCCCATTTTAAAGTTTGAGGAATATTGGGTTGGACAAGTCGTATGGCCATGGGTTGAGAGGGGAGAACATCCGGATGGTCAAGGCGGACTTTCCCCCAAACCCAAATAAGGGTTGCAATGAGGTAAATGGTAAAAGAAATATTTCTTTCAAATACTCCTTTTCCAACAAAGTAGCTTAGAGAAATGGCCATCAGGAGCGTTAGAAGACTTAGTCCATAGACACCTGAAAAGGAAACGGCTTGCATCATCTCTGGGCTAAAGGCCCACGCATATCCGGCAAGATTCCAAGGAAATCCTGTGAAAAGGTGGCCTCTGAGCCATTCTACGCCCACCCAAATGGCAGCAAAGGCAAACCCTCGACTCAGTCCACCAAAAGGCCAAATCTTTGTGAGAGCAAAGGATAAGCCAGTAAAAATGCCTAGAATGGCGGGTATTCCAAGAAGGGCAAAGGGAATAAGCCACCAAAAAGCTTCTAAATCCACAGTTAAGGCATTAGCAATCCAATAAAGGCCAACTGTAAAATGACCAAGTCCGAACCACCAACCTAACCAGAAAATTCTAAAGAAAGATGAGTCATGCTCTATTTCTTGCTCGAGCAAAAACCAAATTCCACTTAAGGCTAAAAGAAGGGCAGGGAGCACAAAAGTAGGAGCAAAGGCAAGAGCCCCTATTCCACCTAGGAGGAAGGCAATTCCTCTTTGTGGCCATGGTTTAAGAAGTATGTGAGGGAAGTCCATGGATGCCTACACGCTTAATTCGTCTTGAATCAGCTTCAATAATTTCAAACTCAATGCCAGAAGAATGAGAAATAAGCTCTCCTCGTTGAGGCACTCGATCTGTGAGATGGAGGACGAGACCTCCTATGGTGTCTATATCTTCGGCTTCTTCTTCCTTCGTTCGAATAGATCCAATTTTATCTTCTAGGCTCTCAATGTCCATTCTTCCATCGACAATCACGACGCCATCTGGCCTTCGGAAAAAGTGAAGAGGGGTCGTCATTTGAGCAACATCTTGAATATCGCCGACAATTTCCTCAACCAAATCGCCCATGGTTACAAGCCCATCTACACCGCCATACTCATCAACGACAAGGGCAAGTTTTTCTCCCGTAGATCTCATTTTAAGAAGGAGATCCAAAACACGCATGGACGGTGAAATAAAATCAATTTTATGCAGATGATCCTGTAACTTAAATGTCTTAGGATGAACATCGAGAAGGTCCCTCAAATGAATGTAACCCAAAATGTCATCAAGGGTTTGGCGGTAAACAGGAAGGCGCATGACTTGGCTTGTTTTAAAAGTATTTTTGACTTCATCGAGGGAGCTTTCATAGGGAACACCAATTATTTCGGCGCGCGCTATCATAACGTCTATTGCTGTCAGATCACGCAAATTAAGAATATTTGTAAGCATTTCTCGCTCATCCGGAGCAAGAGACGTATCTGCGACTTCTTCTTCCTCAATAAGCTCTTCTAAGGTTTCTCTTAAAGAGCCCTCTCCTTCTTTCTTTTTAAAGAAAGTTCGAATGAAATTTAGCCACCCTTTCATAGATCCTCATAAGGGTTCGCAATATTTAAATCTTTTAAAATTTTAATTTCCATATTTTCCATAAGATAGGCTTCATCATCTCTTTCATGATCATACCCTAAAAGATGCAAAAAACCATGGATAATCAGATGAAGGGTATGGTCAAGAAGAGAAATCTCTTCCTTTTCTGCTTCCTTCTCAATAACTTCATAAGCAAGAATAATATCTCCAAGCTCACTTTCTTCTGCAGAGGGAAAAGAAAGAACGTTTGTCGCCTTGTCTTTATGGCGAAAGCTTTTATTTAAGTTTTGCACTTCGTGAGCGTTAGCTAGAACAACACTTAACTCAACGTTGGATAAATCTTTTTCCAAAAGGTGTGTTGCTTTTTCTAGAGCTTGAGTCACCTCCTTATTCCAAGAGGGAAGATACGTTGTCCAGCGTTGATCCAGAAAAATGAAATTAATGACCGGTGTTTTTGTTTTCATAGGCCCTTACAATTCTTGAAACGAGAGGATGGCGAACCACATCCCGTTCGGTAAAATGAATGGTGCTTATTCCTCTTATGCCTTGAAGCGTGTTCAGAGCATCTTGTAAGCCGGACGGGGTGCCTTTGGGCAAATCAATTTGACTCAAATCTCCTGTTATAATCATACGGGAATTGCTTCCTAAACGAGTTAGAAACATTTTCATCTGAACTTCTGTTGTATTTTGAGCTTCATCTAAGATAATGACGGAGTCAGAGAGGGTTCGTCCTCGCATGAAGGCTAAAGGAGCAACTTCAATTTCTCCAAGGGCTATCTTTTTAGTCACATGTTCAAGAGGGAGCATATCATGGAGTGCATCATAGAGAGGACGTAGATAAGGATCTATTTTTTCTCTAATGTCTCCAGGTAAAAATCCTAGCCGCTCTCCAGCTTCTACGGCAGGGCGTGAAAGAATCAGGCGATCCATCTGGCCTGTCATCATCATTTCGACTCCAAAAGCAACGGCAAGGTAAGTTTTTCCTGTTCCTGCAGGGCCTTCTGCAAGAACCAATTCATTATCTTTGAGAGCTTTAATGTAGGCGGCTTGTTGTTGTGATCGTGCTGCAATGACGCGTCGTCTGGTTGTAAGAAAAACTTCATCATGGGGCTCTTTATCGCTTGCACTTCGTAAAGCTGATATGACATCAGTTGGATCTATTTGTTTGCCTTCTTCAAGACGTTCATATAGAGCCCCTAAGGTTCGACCCACAATGCGTGTGTTTTCTTCTTCCCCTTGAATCACAACTTGATTTCCTCGTGTTGTAATTAAGACAGGCAGTTCTTTTTCAAGAAGCTTGAGGTGACTTTCATTGCTTCCAAAAAGTTCAATTAAAAGAGAATTGTCTTCAAACTCTAAATAAGTTGTGGATTGTGTTGTCTTTGATCCCATTAGTTTTCTTTAGGTTGATGCCATAACTGAGATTTTTCAGAGTTATTATAATATTCGTATTTCCTTATGTTTTAAAGAGCTTTTTCAGGAAAAATAATGGAATTTCTGGGCGTTTGGGCATTACTCATGTTCCAGCGTTTATTGCTCTCCATCCGAGGTCAGGTAAATTTATTCCACTGGCTTATGGAATGGTTTCAGAGAACGGGATTAAGGAAAGAATTGAGCTCTTAGTGCGCATTCAAGCTGGAGATTTCAAAAAATGAACATTTTTATAAACTTTGCTGCGATGGTCTATCTTTATGACGATTATAATCAACTTGTGGTCAATAATTTCGCAAACCAACCGGTAATCACCAATCCTATATCTCCAAAACTCCTTCAGATTTCCGGTAAGAGCTTTACCCAACACTCGTGGATCTTCACTCGTGAGAAGGTTCTTATCAATAAAATTTCTAATTCTGCGGTAGACTTCGGGATCGAGCTTTTTGAATTCTTTACGAGCCTTTTCGGTAAACTCCAAAGACCACTTAGTGGGAAGAGTGGTCATTCTCGTATTGCCTTATTACTTCTTCATACGGAATGGTTTTTTCTTCTCCTTTTTCTATACGTTGGGAAATTTCAAGCGCCTGTAAATAATCTTCCTGGTCCTCAAGATATTCTTCTAGAGCATGAAGCGTATATTCATCTTTGGAAACTTGGGCTTTGGCAGCAAGCGTTGCCAAACGCTTATCTAGTTCATCGGGAATAATGAGGTAACTCATGTCTTTTCTCCTTAAATACGATCCTACCATATATGATTCTTTGAGAAAAGAAAGACAAGAGGTCTTTGAAAAGCATGGACCTTAGGAATCCTTTTAGCTCTCCTCTTTACGGCAAAGGCATGCAAGCCAACCTTTAGAAAGCCTTTGGTGTATTGGGTATGGCAAATGTAATACCAGGCGGAGCCTTTTTAGATCAAAGTGGAGGATTTAAAAGGAGTGAATCCCAGATAAGGTCACTTTAGATTATTTTTCTTGATTTTTACGGGAAACTTAGTGATTTTTGCTAGCAATGTGTAGAAGAGGAAAAACGTATCATGGTTATTCAGCAAACAGATGTAGCCATTATTGGTGCAGGGCCGATCGGACTTTTTGCCGTATTTGAGTGTGGTATGATGCGTCTTAAGTGTCATGTTATAGATTCGCTTGACATGATTGGGGGTCAATGTACGGCCCTCTACCCTGAAAAGCCTATTTATGATATCCCTGGCTTTCCTAAAATCTTAGCAGTCGATTTGATTGATAATTTGAAAAAACAAGCTGATCCTTTTGAACCTGTTTATCATTTAGGTCAGCAGGTTGTGAGTCTAGAGAAAATAGAGAAGGGCTATTTTCGATTGACGACATCAGGGGATGTGACCATTGTCTCGAAAGTTGTACTTATTGCTGCAGGTGTTGGAGCCTTTGGGCCTAATCGGCCTCCTCTTGAGGGTATTGAGGAATTTGAAGGGAAAAGCATCTTTTATTATGTAAAAAATAAGGATGATTTTAGAGATAAACATATTGTGATTGCAGGCGGGGGAGATTCCGCAGTGGATTGGTCCCTTTCTCTCGTCAACATTGCAAAAAAAATAACAGTTGTTCATCGACGTCCTAAATTTAGAGCAGCACCAGAGAGCGAGGATCGCCTTAAAAAACTTGCTGAGGAAGGACTTATCGATCTTGCAATCCCCTATCAACTGGAAGGGCTTGATGGTCAACAAGGTCATCTTGAAGCCGTTATTGTTAAGTCACTGGAGGGGGATGTAAAAAAAATTCCTGCAGATATTCTTCTTCCTTTTTACGGCCTTGCTATGAATCTAGGCCCCATTGCTCATTGGGGTCTTCAACTCAATACAACCCATATTATGGTAGACCCCAAAGATTGTTCGACTAATGTATCCGGCATTTTTGCAATTGGAGATATTGCGACATATCCTCATAAGCTCAAACTTATTTTGACAGGATTTGCGGAAGCTGCCCAAGCTGCCCATGCGATTCGATCGGTTTTGCATCCTGGAGAGGTTTATCATTTTGAATACTCTACAACGAGTGGTGTACCTGTTTTAAATGCTTAAGGACGGAGGGCTGAGGCTTGAGTCTTTGTCCTTATTTCGTTGTTGAATGTGATGGGAGAGTTGAGGCAAAATACAACGGATCGTTGTTCCCTGGTTTAATTCGGAATCAATTTGAATGCGCCCGCCGTGGAGTTCAATGAGGCTCTTGACAAGAGAGAGGCCTAGCCCTGCTCCAGTCTGAATGTCTCCCTTGCCGCGTTCAAATTTTTCAAAGATGCGGGCTTGTTCTTCAAATGCGATTCCAATACCTGTATCTGTTACAGAGATTTCAAGTTCATTTTGTGAGAGTCTAGCTTCTAAAATGACCTTTCCTTCTGCTGGTGTGAATTTGATAGCATTGCTTAAGAGGTTAAAGAGAGCTTGCTTGAGGCGTCGTTCATCTACAACCCATTCATGAACGTTTTTATCTGAAAGTAAGATGAGGGTTTGTCTATTAATTTCAGCTCTTTTTGAAATAAAATCAACAACTTCTTGCAATAGATTAGGAATATGAACAAGACGAGGTTGGAGAATGAGGTAGCCGGCCTCTATAGAAGCTAAGTCGAGAATATCATTTACAAGGTGTAGTAATTTACTCGATGATTCGAGGACACCATTTACATAATCAATTTGTCTCTCATTGAGTTCGCCAAAATATTGATGTGATAAAATTTCGGTGAATCCAATGATAGTATTTAAAGGGGACCTTAATTCACAGGATACGTTAGCAATAAATTCTGATTTTAAACGGTCAGCTGTTTCAAGAGCTTCATTTCGTTCTTGTAAGGCCTGTTGGACGCGGCATGTATCTGTTGCATCCGTATAACTTAAGAGATGATCTCCATTAGGAAGAGGAACATATCCAAAATTTAAAACCGTACCATCTTTGCGTTTTAGTTGCCCTGTTTTTGGGATGCGGTCCGTAATATTTTCTATAATTTGAGCCTTATAAGGTTCCCATTCTCCTTCATATTCGAAGAAGTCTTTTATTTTTTCTACAATATAGCCTAGATGATGATTAGGTTGAATTTCATCAGGAGCAAAATTCCATAAGCGGGAAAAACTCGGATTAAAAATTTTGAGACGGTTATCACTTCCGATAACAATGACCCCCTCAAAGAGATTGTCGAGCGTTGTCTGATAGGCATCTAATAGTGTTTTATTTTTTCTTTCCAAAGCTAAATAATCGGTAACATCTTCGTACATAAATAAAAGCCCCCCCATGGGGTGAGGTGCACTGAAGATACGTAATGTACGCTCATCAGGAAGATGCATCAGTTCTTCTTGAGGAATAACTTGTTCTTTAAGTTGTTGAAGACGTCTTTTCTTATAAGCAGGAAAGTCAGCATACTCAGGAAGCTGACGCATGTGTCTTAACTCTTCAAGAACTTCATCTAGGCGTGGATGGGTTTTTAGAAAATCTTCTTCAAAATGGTGTAAGTTAACATAAGCATGGTTATGATATTGTAAGGTTCCATCAGCATTATAAACAGCAATTGCTGTTGAAAGATGGTCAAGAACCTCGTCATGGGCTTCTATTAAATGTTTAATTTCAGCTCGTGCTTCGCTGAGCTCTGTCATATCATAGGCAACGCCTATGGTTCCTTGTCCATTCAAAGTTGGGGTCTCACAAATTCGAAAATACCGTCTCTCTCCTTCAGCAATTGCTGCACTTTCGAGAGACTGCGGTTCAAGAACATTCAATGCCTTTCGCGCGAGAGTTCTGGCAAATCGTGATTGGATAAGTTCAATGCTTTCCTCATACACCTTTTCAGAGCTTGCTTGGACTGCCTTTACATAAGTAAGGTTACAGTAAGTAATTTTTTGGTTTTGATCGCGGTGCCAAACAAGTATGGGGAGTAAGTCCATATTTGTTTTAAGGTTGGCAATGAGTGTTTCATTCTTTTGAAGGGTTTCTAGGAGAAGACGCTCTTTATGAATGGTTTCGGTTACATTCTTCAACCAAAGGATAATTTTACCTTCAAAGGGCTCTCCTTCAAAAGCATAGATGGCCTCACTTTCAGAGGTATGAACTCGCATTTGAAAGGCAACTTCATCATGAATTAATTCAGCAAGTGCAGTTTCTACTTTTAAATGAGAGTTGGGATGCAAAAAGGCTTTAAAGGAAGAGAGAGTGTTAGCTGGAAAATAAGGTGAATGGTCAATGATCTGATCACCTTCACATATTGCCCATTCTTCCTCCCGTGCCAATAGAATCTTCCTGAGGATTAGAGAAGATTCCCTCGCTTTAAGCCATAAAATACAAAAAATGCTCCCAAGAAGAAGGAAAAGAGAAGGCCATGAAAAGGCAGCAAACAGTCCTATTGCCCAACAAACAGATGGGACAGCTCCAATAAAGAGAAATAAGACTATGTTTTTTATTAAATTCTTAAAGGCCTCCATGGCATATATTTAGTCACAAAAATCATTTTTTCACAAGAGAAGTGTTTTGAGAATGCTTTCTTTTAAAGGAAGAAAAAGACAACTTTTTTCTTGTATTCTCCCTTTCTGAACGTAAGTGGGGGAAATACTGTAGTTAATTCAATTTAACTATCGTTCGCTTGCTTCAGTGATCTTCATTTTCGCTCTAAGACGTAAGTCCATAAATCCTTAAAAACCCATGTGTAAAGTTCTCGTTTAAAAGGGACAATAATCTCGAGTAATTCTTCTTTGTCAACCCATTTCCATGTTCGAAATTCAGGGTGGTAGGTATGAATATCAATGTCCTCATCCCTTCCTCTAAAACGTAAAACGTACCAGAGTTGTTTTTGTCCTTTGTATTTTCCATTCCATAAACGTTTGGCAAGAGTGGGAGGTAGATCATATTTATACCACCTTTTGGATTTGACAATAATTTCTACATCACGTGTGCCAATTTCTTCTTGAAGTTCTCGAAGCATGGCTTGATCCGTGTCTTCATGAGGTCCAATTCCTCCCTGAGGCATTTGCCAGGCTGGATCTTTGCTATCGAGACGTTGGCCCACAAAAATTTTATCCTCGCCATTGAGGATCATCATCCCCACAGCAGGGCGGTATAAGGGGTCTCCAAAGTCCATCTCTAAAAACTGCATAGACACTCACTTTTTTTGTCAAACTTTCGTGACGCCTTTCAAACATCGAAGGGGTGAGAAAATTTAATATTCCCGCTAAGTATGCCAAAAGAAAAGTAAAGTTTAAAGGTTTTAAATGAGATACCCAGGCCCAATCTAAAAGTTAGCTCTTTGGGCTTCAAGAAAAAGGGGCATAAGAGCCCCTTCAGTTTGGAGATGCTTACTTTTTTGTTTCTGTATCGTATTTTTGCTTAATAGCAATAGCTCGAACAATATCCAGGGCTCTTTTAAGTTGATAGTCTTCAACTTCTTTTTTCTTTTTCTTTTTTTCAGGATCTAAGTTTTCTTCTTCCTCTTTCTTCTTTTGCTCTTCCGTTTTTGGTTTGTCTGAAGGAAGGCTTTTCTTCTCTTGAGAAGTATCAAGCGCATTCATAATATCTTCCTCGCGAATGCGATCTTCTTCGTTTACTTTTTCGAGGGCTGTGTGTTCTTGCTCAATCACAATGTCAGGTTCAATACCCTTTGCCTGAATGGAGCGCCCTGAAGGAGTGAAATACCTCGCGGTTGTCAACTTAATGGCCCCTCCATTGGTAAGCGGAAGTAAGACTTGAACAGATCCCTTTCCAAAAGATTTGGTACCTACCACAATACCGCGATGATTATCTTGAATTGCACCAGCCAGAATTTCAGATGCTGAAGCAGATCCTCCATTGACAAGAACAACGATGGGAATGCCTGCTACCATGTCACTACCGTCAGCATATACACGAGAAATGGTTTGGGGGTTTCGTCCTCGTGTTGAAACAATTTCTTGTCCTTTTGTAAGGAATAGATTGGAGGTACCAATTGCTGCGTCAAGAAGCCCACCGGGATCGTTTCGTACGTCAATCACGATACCCTCAAGCTTGCTTCCGAGCTGTGTTTTAATAGCCGTTATTGCCTCTTTTAAAAGGGGAAGTGTATTTTCATTAAAAGTAGAAATACGAATATACCCCACATTTCCTTCCAGTCGCCATTTAATGGCCTTGACTTGAATGAGAGCACGACTAAGACTCTTTTCAAATACATCTTTGCCTTCCCTTTTAATATGGAGGCGAACTTTCGTTCCTGGCTCACCTCGAAGCAAGTCAACAGCTTCTTGAAGCGTCATACCAAAAACTGGTTTTTTATCAATTGCAACAATAAGATCTCCTGCTTCCAAACCTTCTTTTTGGGCTGGTGTGTCATCAATAGGAGAAATAATTTTAACAAGGCCATTTTCCATGGTTACTTCCATGCCCAGACCACCAAACTCCCCCTTTGTTTGTGACTTCAATTCTAAATAAGTTTTGGGATCTAAGTAGGCAGAGTGAGGATCAAGGGCTGAAAGCATACCATTTAAAGCACCTGCAAGAAGTTTGTCATCTGTGACATTTTCCACATAGTCTTCTTTAATACGCTCAAGGATGCTATCAAACATGTGAGAATCTAATTGAGGTGTTGGAGCTGTACTATTCTCAATGGGAGCTTGTTTTTTTTCTTCTTTAGAAGCAGCGCTCAAGTAAAAAGTAGAAAGGGTGATTGTTGAAAGTAGAACAAAACCAAATAACCCCAATACGCGAGATGTCATTCCTCACTCCTTAATAATCTGCAAAAAATGGCTTAGGATCAATGGCTTTTCCTTTTTGTCTCAACTCAAAATAGAGTTTTGGAGGACTCGAGCCATATCCTGCCATCATTCCTAATCTCTCTCCAGCATATACGGTTTGCCCAATTTGTGCATCAATTTTATGCATTCCTATAAAGACACTATGGACTTTGTCACCATGATCAATAATCAATATTTCTCCTTGATTTTGAAAAGGGCCTTTAAAAACAACCCTACCTTGAGAAGGAGAGACAACCTCTGCATTTTTACGCGTTTCAAAAATAATCCCTTGGCTATGCGGAGCAAACTTATCTTGAAGAGCTGAATCTTCAATCACCTTACCGATAACTGGCAAACCAAGGCGACGAAAAGGTAATCCTTGAAGGGCTGCTGCGGTATTTGCTTTCTTTTCAGCTTTAGAAACAACACCGCGAACTTCATCGAGGAGAACATTCACATCTTCTTCACCTGTTAGGCGATCAATCTCGCTTTGTTTCCAATCTTCAATTTTCTGTATTTCCAAAGATTTTAGCTCACTTTTTTGGATTTCGATCGTTTGAAGAAGGTGTAAATGATTCTGGGTTTTCCATTCAAAATCCTTTGAAAGGGCTTCGATTTCATTAAGTTCAGCTTGAACACGCTGAATTTGGTGTTTGAGGGAGCGCGTAAAGATGCGAATAAGGATAATTCCTTTGAGCGTGTTCTGACCAGCCATAGGATCTATAAGGATACGAAGAGGACTCATGCGACCGAGACGGGCTAAAAAAGGAAGGTTTGTTGAAATTTCATTTTGATGGAGTAGAGCTTCCTTTTCACGTTTTTCCTTTTGGATCACCAGGTCTTCAATTTTTTTTCCGAGGACAGCTGCTTCCTCTTGAAGACGTTTCTGTTCAAGCAAAAGAGCTAATTTTTTTGTTTGAATTTCAGTAACTTCTTGTCGAAGCTCAATACAAAACCCGGGTGTGCTTAAAAGAAAAAAACTCACAAATAAGAATCGCTTACTCATAAGTGTCCTCCAAAAGGGAATTTCCGGCCATGATTGAAGGTTGAGCTAAATTTAAAATTTCCAAAATAGTCGGTGCGATATCTGAGAGACTTCCGTGGTGAAGTTGTTTTTTGGGCCCATTACACATGACAAAAGGAACAGGATTCAACGTATGGGCAGTGTGAGGCGATCTAAGCTTTTCATCATACATCATCTCTGCGTTTCCATGATCAGAGGTAATGAGAAGACAAGCCCCTGTTTTCTCAACGGCTTCTTTAAGTCTTCCTAGACACGTATCTATTGTCTCAACCGCTTTTTGAGTTGCTTTAAGATTTCCTGTATGGCCCACCATGTCTGTATTTGCATAATTGGCTACAATGAGGGTATATTTTTGGCCGTTAATACAGTTCTCTAAACGATCCGTAAGCTCAAAAGCAGACATTTCTGGTTGTAGATCATAAGTGGCAACGGAAGGAGAAGGAATAAGAATCCGATCTTCTCCTGGAAAAACACCTTCTCTGCCCCCATTGAAGAAAAAAGTTACATGGGCATATTTTTCCGTTTCGGCAATCCTTAACTGCTTCAATCCTTCACGGGAAATGATTTCACCTAAAACATCATGTGGTAAGGAAGGGGGAAAAAGGGTTTTCATCCATTGGTTAAGTGTTTCAGAATATTCCGTAAGACCTAGTGCTGCTGCAAAATGAGGAATTTGAGTTCGTTTAAAACCATTGAAGTTAGGATCCAGAAGGGCCATTAAGATCTGTCGAGCACGATCAGCTCTAAAATTTGCCATAAACAACCCATCTCCCTCTTTCATTCCCCCATATGAGCCAATGGCAACGGGAAGTACAAATTCGTCTGTAATTCCTTTTTCATAACTTTCTTGGAGATAGGTTAAAGCGTCTTTGGTTTGGGGGGATCCTATAACCATTGGTTCATAGGCTTTTTGAATTCTGTCCCATCTTTTATCGCGATCCATACCGTAGTAGCGTCCAGCAATCGTTGCGAGCGTAATGTTGGGATAACTCTGAATACATTCTAAAAGAGAGGATAAATAAGCTTCAGCACTTTTCGGAGGCGTATCTCGTCCATCAAGAAAAGCATGAATGGCTACAGGAATGTTTTGGTTGGCAAGAAGCGTTGCAAGGGTTTTAATGTGCTGGTCATGGGAATGGATTCCTCCCGGAGATAACAATCCTAATAGATGACAGGTTCCCCCTCTTTGGCGAAGGACTTTTATGAAATCAAGAAATGCTGTTACTTTTCCAAGGGTGTGGTGTTTAATGGCCTCATTAATTTGAGGGAGATCCTGAAGAATTACTCGGCCAGCTCCAATATTCATGTGACCCACTTCTGAATTACCCATTTGCCCATCTGGAAGACCAACATAGTTCTCTGAAGCTTCAAGAAGTGTGTGGGGACAATGCGTTAAAAGTTGATCCCAAAAAGGGGTTTTTGCGTGAGCGATAGCGTTATCTGGCCCATTATCTCGATGACCCCATCCATCTAAAATACATAATACAACAGACTTGGTCATACATATCCTCCAATCGTGAGGGCGATTCTAAAAAAAACTCTTCCCAAAAGCCAGGAGAATTTAGAATAAGGCTTATTGGAGATATCAAAGCAATCGCGAATATGATATAATTCTTATACTTGGATGCATGCTCTTTGCCTTTCAAGTTCCGGGTAAGTTGTCTCTGGGGGTTCACCCTCGGCACCTGCCCGGTAACTTGAAATCCTTTGAGTATAGTGGAAGGGAGTAAAGCTTTTCTGAAGGCGCTTCCAAGGATGTCTTGCTTTTGAGCGCCCAAATCTGTTAAAAATGCTAGGAGGAGCTTCTTTTTGAAGGTTGTCTTGTTGTTGAACCCTAAGGACTAAAAATGATTCCAGAACTTTATCCGCGAAAGTTGCCAAAAGCAATTTTATTTGATTGGGACAATACGCTCGTTAATACGTGGCGTGTTGCTTTTGACGCCATGAATATTGCCCTTGAGGCAGTTGGGCGTAATTCTATTACGGTTGATGAATTCTGGAGTCGTCCTCATCATTCGATGCGGGATGCGGCGCATGATCTTTTTGGAGAATATCATGAGAAAGGACGTCGCATTTTTTATGAAACAGTTGAAAAGCTTCATCTTCACAATATCGTAGCTCTTCAAGGGGCGGAATCACTTTTAAAGAACTTAAAAACTCGGAGTATCTACACAGGTATTGTGAGCAATAAAGAAGGCAGCTACCTTCGTAAAGAAGTAGAGCACTTGGGTTGGAAACCTCACTTTCGACAAATTATTGGGGCACAAGATACGGAAGAAGATAAACCCTCTCCCGTTCCTGTTTTGGTAGCTCTACAGGACAGTATGGTTATTCCAAGCCATGAGGTGTGGTTTGTGGGTGATTCTATTGTTGATGTTCACTGTGCTCGCGCTAGTGGATGCGTTCCGGTTGTGGTGGGTCATGGAGAAGCATCTCAGCAAGAAGATATCATTCACGCAAAAGATTGTGATGGGCTTGCGCAACTCCTAGCAAAACTGTAAGATAATACCCTGTTGTTAAATTTTAAGATAATGCTAACGAAATTTTAACGACCCACCTGTTATTACTTAAAAGAGAGAACAGTGAAAGAAGAATCGTCTTACAAAGACCACTCTTCTAACTGAATTGAATTAAATTTTAATGAAAAAGCAAAGGGATGAACCCATGTCTGCAATTGAGAAACAAAATAATTTACAAGATGTTTTCTTGAATCAGCTTCGTAAAACAAAGGCTCCTGTGACCCTTTTTTTGGTAAATGGGGTAAAACTTCAAGGGATTGTCACATGGTTCGACAGCTTTTCCGTTTTGCTACGCAGGGATAACCATTCTCAACTTGTCTATAAGCATGCTATCTCAACTGTGATGCCCATCAATCCTATTCAATTATTTGAAGGGGAAGAAACAACAGAACAACAAGAGACGTAATTCTCTGTGACTGATCAAGATTTAAGGGCCTCGGAGAAAAAGTCATCCGGGGCCGTTTTTATTATTTGTCCTTATATTGTCAGGGGCCCTCATCGGGTCATGGATCCAAAAGCTCGTCTTGAAGAAGCAAAAGGGCTTGCGGAAGCTATTCAATTGGATATAAAAGGTGCCGAATTTTTTAAGCAACATGTTATCCGGCCTGCTACTTATATAAGCAAAGGCCATGTCGAAGATTTCATAGGTCTCATAAAAGAAGCCCAAATTAATGTTGTCTTTATTGATGCCCCTATTTCGCCTGTACAACAGCGTAATCTCGAAAAAGCATGGAATTGTAAAGTTATTGATCGCACAAGTCTCATTTTAGAAATTTTTGGAGAAAGAGCTCGGACCGCAGAAGGACGTCTTCAAGTTGAGCTTGCAGCCTTAACCTATCAAAGAAGCCGCTTGGTACGTTCTTGGACCCACCTTGAAAGACAAAGAGGTGGACTTGGGTTCATCGGGGGACCTGGTGAAACGCAACTCGAGCTTGATCGCCGTCTTATCGATGAACGTCTGGGCCGTATAAAAAATGAACTAGAAGACGTCAAACGTACCCGTGCTCTTCATCGCAAGGCCCGCAAGCGCGTTCCTTACCCCATTGTTGCCCTTGTTGGTTATACGAATGCAGGGAAATCAACACTTTTTAATCGCTTGACGCATGCAAATGTCATGGCTGAACATATGCTTTTTGCAACCCTTGATCCTACGATGAGGCGGGTTGAACTTCCTTCTGGAAGAGAGATTATTCTTTCTGATACGGTTGGATTTATTTCCGATCTTCCTACACTCCTCATTGCTGCCTTTCGGGCAACTTTGGAAGAGGTGGTTGAAGCTGACCTTATCCTTCATGTAAGAGATATTTCTCATCCCGAATCACACGCTCAAAGTCAGGACGTTTTCGAAGTTCTGAAGGACTTAGGCTTGGCAGCCATTTATGAAGGCCACGGTATCGAGGTCTTGAATAAATGTGACCTTTTAGAAGATGATGAAGTAACACGTTTAAGAGCCCAAAGCGTCCGTATGACCCACCCAGCTCAATGTGTTATCTCAGCTCTTGATGGGGAGGGAGTCGAAACTCTATTAACAAAAATTGATCAATTTTTGGCAAGCAAAGAAAAAACCTATGACTTTCAAATATCTCTTACGGAAGGCAAAAAAATTGCCTGGGTTTATGCCCATGGCCAGGTTTTAAGTCGAGCAGATGACGAGGTCTATGCCCATCTTAAGGTCAAGCTTTCTTCTGAAAACAAAGAGAGATTTGATCAAATGTTGGGGGATGGCTAGGATAAAATTTGTTAAAGTAACTTAGATAAGGAAAATGATATGGGGAAGCTTAGGGGTAAAGTTGCTATCATTACGGGAGCAAGCATGGGAATGGGACGCAGTGAAGCTCATTTGTTTGCCCAAGAAGGAGCAACTGTTATTATTACGGATATTAATGTTTCTGAGGGAGAAAAAACAACTCAAGAAATAAATGCATTTGGAGGTAAAGCGCTTTTCTTAAAGCATGATGTGGCAAGTGAAGAGGATTGGAAAAGGGTTATTGAAGAAACCCTCAAACTTTACGGAAAAATTGATATTCTTGTCAATAATGCAGGTGTTTTGCTTCAAAAAGCCGTTGAGCAAACAACGTCTGAAGAGTGGGATAAGATCTTTAATGTCAATGCAAAAAGTGTTTTTTATGGTTGTAAATACGTGGCTCCAGCAATGCGAAAAGCAGGTGGTGGGTCGATTGTCAATATCTCTTCAATTTACGGTTTGATTGGCGCACCATCCGCGGCAGCCTATCAAGCAGCAAAAGGGGCCGTGAGATTGCTAACAAAAGCCGTTTCAGTCGATTATGCCAAGGATAAAATACGCGTAAACTCAGTTCATCCTGGTCTTATTGAAACCCCAATGACCGAAGGTATTTTGCATGATCCACGAGAAAAAGAATGGTTTCTGTCAAAAACTCTTTTAGGAAGACCCGGACAAGCTATAGAAGTTGCAAAAGCTGTTCTCTTTCTCGCAAGTGAGGATAGCTCGTACATGACGGGTTCTGAACTGGTCGTGGATGGAGGATTCACAGCACAGTAGATTTAAGTTAGGGGTTCTTCTTATTTCTTTTTTTTCCTTGTGGATCTTTGGGCCCGTTTTAAAGCCCTATTTTTCCTTTGAGACTTTCTTAAAGCTGCTTTTTTAGGTGTAGCGGTTCTTTTGAGGGTTGTTTTTGATCTGCTTCTCTTGACAGCTTTTTTGTTATTTATGGCCCGTGTCGTAACAGCTTTTGGTTTGGTTTTCTTGGTTGCTTTTTTACGTACAATTAACCTCTTAGGTGCCGCCTTTGGTTTGGTTTTCTTTGTGATTTTTTTAGGTGTTGCTAATTTCTTGGGGGGAATGCTTGGTTTAGCTGTATTTGCTCTCTTACTTACAACGATTTTCTTGAGAGTCTTTGTTGGAAGTGTTTTCTTTACTACAACAGATTTCTTATGAGGTCGCACTTCTTTAGGAGGCAGCTTCTTTGTAACGGTAGGTATTGGTTTTGGGTTAAATTTTTGGTCTGCATATTGGCATGCTTTCCAGACATCGAGAGACTTATAGGTTTTGTTACCATAAAGCCATCCTCCTTCATAGACAATATCTTGTCCTGATTCATGGAGCATGTTGATTAAATCTTCTTGTGTTACCTTATATCCCTTATCCAAACAGTATTGTTTAAGATTAAGGAAAGCACCAGCGATTACAGGAGAAGAAAAAGACGTTCCACATACAAGTTCACGAGGGTTATTATTTGCTTGAATATTTAAGTGTTCTCCAGGGGCTAATATAAAATTTCTTCTCGTATCCTCTTCAGGATGCTGAGAATAGTCGGAAACTGTTTCTTTTCCAAAGGGATCAACCCCTGTTGAGCCGGCAAAAATTATTCCTTTTCCTTTTAATTTTTCGAAAAGTTTTTGCTTGGTGGATTTAACAAATAATCCCTTTACATTATCATAGGCTTCACGAATGCGATACATTATTCCAGGAAATGAATCATTTCCCGCCGAATTGACAATTGTAATTCCTTTTTGTACAGCTTCGGCCATAGCTTCAAGGCCGTCTTGGTCTAAGTCTATTAGCTTTAGACTCAAATTAATGACGTCTACTTTATGATATATTGCTTCACGAATACCCCGGGATAGAGCTTCTGTGGATGTTAATTCTATATTATTCTTTTTCTGAAGCGACATTACACTAAGATCTATAGGTAAAATTGAAGCTTCAGGAGCTATTTTATGAAGAGCATGTATGACGCCTGCTCCATGATTGCATGCGTCTTGCTGGTTATTCCATTCCCATCTCCATTTTCTGGGCCGTATTTCCTCTACTTTTTTCTGATTAGCCTCACGAGAAGCCTCAACTTCTTGGAGTTGTTGTTTTAATAAAAGCTTCTCTTCAGCAGATTCAGCCCACATCTCTTTTCCGAATAAATCCCAGTATTTTTCCCGAAGTTCATTTTCAATTTTCTCATACTTGTCAAAGTCTTCTTCGGGGTTAACCATGTAGGGGTTATTTGGCTTAAGAGCAGCTGGATGAATAAGTCCCTGACGTTTAAGATTTCTCATATGATGTAAGTTGCTGTTAATAGAGTAGTCTAGTACTGCAGCTAAAAGACGTTTCCCTGTTTTTGTACGTCCTTTAATACTATTAAGATGACAGAACGCGGCATTTGTTGCTCTGACGGGATTTAAAGCCTTTCGCCCACTCAAATGATCTTCGAAGACATAGGAAGGAGCATGAACACGATCCCCTCTTGCCTCAAAAGCGAAAGGAAGAAAAGTAAAAAAAATGTTAATTGCAATAAAATATCTAAAAAAAACAACCAAGAAAAGGCGCCCTAGAGGAATATATAGCTTCAAGGTAGACATTTATTGTAAAGAGTTCAACTGATTTGTTGGAAAGAAATATCTACACCTTTCATTTTCAGCAATTCAATAGATAAAGAAAATTTGATGCTCTTCCCCCTTCCTTAAGAGCGTGGTATAAGCCTCATAATGACATTGGTGCAGCACAAAAATATGTCCGTAGAGGGCCAAGATATTACAAATCCTGAATTTTTAGAGCAGTTGAGCTCTTTGAATCCAGCTCAACGTCAAGCTATCGAGATGACGGAAGGGTCCTTGTTGGTTTTAGCTGGAGCAGGAACGGGAAAAACGCGTGTCCTTACAACACGTCTTGCAGCTATTCTTTTAAGCCGTAAGGCCTGGCCTTCCCAGGTTTTGGCTGTTACATTTACCAACAAGGCAGCCCATGAAATGCGAGAGCGGGTTGCAAGTCTTATAGGGGGGCCGGCAGAAGGATTATGGCTTGGGACTTTTCATTCCGTTTGCGTGCGGATTTTAAGACGCCACGCCGAACTGCTAGGGCTTCAAAATTCATTTACGATTTTGGATACGGACGACCAACTTCGCTTGATCAAGCAAATTATAAAGGCTGAAGAGATTGATGACAAGAAATTTCCACCGCGTGTTCTAGCCTCCATTATTAGTCGATGGAAAGATCGGGCTCTGATGCCAGAGAAAATTACATCTCCTTCAACGGAATTTGAAAAGGTCGCTTTTCATGTTTATGGTTTGTATCAAGCCCGTCTTAAGGTATTGAATGCGGTTGATTTTGGAGATCTGATTCTCTTGTGTTTAAAGCTCTTTACAGAACATAGCGATGTTCTAGCCCACTATACAACCCAATTTCATTACATTCTTGTGGATGAGTATCAAGATACAAATGTGGCCCAGTATCTTTGGCTGCGCCTTTTAGCGCAAGGTTCTGGTAACATTTGTTGTGTAGGAGATGACGATCAATCTATCTATGGGTGGCGGGGAGCAGAAGTTGGAAATATACTTCGGTTTGAAAAGGATTTTCCGGGGGCCGTTATTATTCGACTGGAGCAAAACTATCGTTCCAATTCCCATATCTTAGGAGCAGCGTCTGGCCTTATTTCTCAGAATAAGGGTCGTTTTGGGAAAACCTTATGGACGGAACAAGATGGAGGAGAAAAAGTTCACATCCAAGGGGTATGGGATGGAGAAGAAGAAGCAAGGGTTGTTGCAGATCACGTGGAGAATCTTCACCGTAAAAGCCAGTCCCTTAATCAAATGGCCATTCTTGTTCGCGCTGGTTTTCAAACACGAGAATTTGAAGAACGGTTTATTACCCTCGGCGTGCCTTATCGGGTCATTGGAGGTCCCCGCTTTTATGAGCGGCTTGAAATAAGAGACGCCTTAGCCTACATGCGAATTGTTGTGCAGCCTAACGATAGCCTGGCTTTTGAACGTATCATCAATACGCCCAAAAGAGGAATTGGTACAAGTACGCTTCAAATACTTCACCAATACGCACGTTATGAAGAGATCTCACTTACAGAAGCAACTCTTCGTTTGATGGAAACAGATGAATTGCGAGGGAAAGCTAAGACGGCTCTTCAAGGACTTTTGTACGATATGGGACGATGGCGGAAACAGCTTGAGACGATGGCCCATGGAGAGCTTGCTCGTTTGGTTTTGGATGAATCGGGCTATACGGCTATGTGGCAAGCAGATAAATCTCCTGAAGCTCCCGGGCGTCTTGAGAACTTGAAAGAATTTGTAAATGCAATAGATGAGTTTGAGAGCTTACAGGCCTTTTTGGAGCACGTAAGTCTTGTTATGGAAAATGCAAGCGGAACTGGCACAGAGATGGTTAGCATTATGACACTTCACAGTGCAAAAGGTCTCGAATTTAACAACGTGTTTTTGGCAGGATGGGAGGAAGGGCTTTTCCCTCATCCACGTGCTTTAGGGGAAGCAGGAGGAGCGGGTTTAGAAGAGGAGCGCCGCTTAGCTTATGTGGGTCTCACACGGGCGCGTGAAAGGGCCATTATTACATTTGCTGCAAACCGTCGTGTACACAATCAATGGCAATCGAGTATGCCTTCTCGTTTTATTGAGGAACTACCGATTGAGCATACGGAACGTGTGAATGTGGGGAAGCGAACTCTCTCTTATAGGCGTCCGCAACCTACACCAAAACTTTCATCCTTTGAACCTCAACTTGCGGAAGGGAAAGACTTTCATTTAAGGCAGCGGGTCTTTCATATAAAATTTGGTTATGGTTGTGTGATGGCTATTGAAGGCGATAAGCTTGAGATTGATTTTGATCATACGGGCGTAAAGAAAATAATGAAATGTTTTGTAAAGAGCGCAGAATGAATTTAAGTCAACTTGAGTGCCCTATAGATTTGCTTGTTGCCGATGATCTTCCTTCTTGTTTAGAAGAGGATGCCTTTTCTGTAAGTTGGTATGAGAAGACGCCGGATCAATGGGCCCTTCAGGTTGTGTTCGATCCCTCTTATGAAGTTTCAATTAAGGAGACCCTCAAAAGGTTTTTTAAGGAAAAAAAAATACCTTTTCCTTCTATAAAAATTAGTCCTCTTCCTCAGGAAAATTGGGTGGCGGCTGTTTATCGCGATTTTCCTCCGCTCACAATTGGACGATTTTATATATATGGGTCTCATATTCGGGACAATCTGCCAAAGGGTCTGCTCCCTTTGTGCATTGATGCGGCGACAGCTTTTGGATCTGGCCAACATGAATCGACTGAGGGATGTTTGAAGGCCCTATCTCTTCTTGTAGACCATCATTCTTTTCAATGCCCTTTAGATATGGGATGCGGGTCAGGGATTTTAGCTCTTGCGATGGCGTCTCTGTGGAAAGTTCCCGTACTAGCGTGCGATAATGATCCTGAAGCTATTCGAGTGACGGTGGAGAACGGGAAAATCAATCATTACGAAAAGTATGTTGAGGCTTATGTAAGTCAAGGGTTTGAAGCGATTAAAGATAAGACCTTTGACCTTATTACGGCAAATATCCTTGCGGGCCCTCTTTGCCATATGGCGGGAGATGCGGTGCGGAGTTTGGTTCCTGGAGGCTACATTGTCCTTGCGGGTCTCTTGAATCGTCAAGCAGAAGATGTGATTGATGCTTATCGGAGCTGGGGGATGAAACTTGTTGAACAGCTTTTTGTAGGCGATTGGTCCACATTGATTATGCGGAAAGAAAGTCATGAATAAACTAGAGGTCTTAAGAGAACATATAAGAGACAAAGGACTTTCAGCTCTTTTGATTCCCCGTACCGATGAATTTCAAGGTGAATATATAGCCCCTTACGCGGAAAGGCTTAGATGGCTCACTGGCTTTACGGGTTCGGCAGGGTTTGTCATTCTCACTGAGAGGAATGCTGCTTTTTTTACGGATGGACGCTATATCTTACAAGCAGAAGAAGAAGTTCCTTCGTTTTATGAACGTTATAATAGTGCGGATAAAACACCTTGGGAGTGGGTATCTGAGAACCTTACCGAAGGTCAGATAATAGGATATGATCCTTGGCTATTTACGGAAAACCAACTCCAACGATACAATCAACCTCTTCTTTCCTTAGAGAAGAATCCAATTGATATCTTTTGGACAGATAGACCCCATCCTCCACAAGATTTTATTAGACTGTATCCCTTAAAATATGCGGGCGAAAGTGATGAAAGTAAACGCAAGCGCATGGGAAAGGCTTTAAAAGCAGATCATGCCCTGATTACGGCTTGTGATTCCATAGCCTGGCTTTTAAATATCCGAGGAAGTGACTTACCTTATACCCCCATTGTTCATAGTATGTGTTTGCTTCATAGAGATGGATCCTATGATTTTTTTGTGGATTTAAACAAGGTGACAGGGGAAGTTTTTAATTATCTTCGTCAGGGGGGAGGCCGGGCTATAGATATCCAGCGGGTAGAAGAACATCTCAGTAGGCTGGAGGGAACCTGTCAGGTTGATCCTCAGGTAACTCCTATTGTTCTTCTAGACATCTTGAAAGAAAGGGCCGTCCGAGAAAGAGATCCCTGCATTTTAGCAAAATCTATAAAAAATGAGGTAGAGCTTAAGGGAGTAATTGAGGCTCATATCCAAGACGGTAGGGCCCTTAGCCAGTTCTTAAAGTGGTTGGAGGGACAGCCTTTAAAGGGGGAAACCACGGAGATTTCTGCAGCTGAAAAGCTTTATGCGTTTCGGAAAACAGGTGAGCATTTTAAGGGCTTAAGCTTTGAGACGATTTCTGGCTTTGGATCCCATGGAGCTATTATTCATTATCGTGTCACGCCAGACTCGAATGTTTCTTTGACCCGAGAGGGGATTTACCTTTTGGACTCTGGGGGACAGTATTTAGGCGGGACAACGGACGTAACGCGTACAATTGCACTAGGCACGCCCACGATTGAGCAAAAAGATCGTTACACGCGTGTACTAAAAGGCCATATTGCTCTTGCAACAATTAGGTTTCCAGTAGGAACGACAGGGGCTCAGTTAGATGTTCTCGCTCGCCAGTTTTTGTGGGAGGCTGGATATGATTACGACCATGGTACAGGTCATGGTGTTGGGAGTTATTTAAATGTTCATGAAGGCCCTCAAGGTGTTTCAAAAAGAGGGACAGATATTCCTCTAAGGCCTGGAATGATTCTCTCTAATGAGCCGGGATACTACAAAGAAGGTGAGTATGGAATTCGTATTGAGAATTTGGTAAGGGTTGTTGAGCTTTCCAACCCCAAGGGCTTTTATGGTTTTGAGACTCTTACTCTCGTGCCTTTAGACAAGAAGCTGATTGAAGATTCTCTTCTTACGGAGAAGGAACGAAAGTGGATTCAAGACTATGAGGAGGAAATAGCTAAAGTTTTTCAATGACATAACTAATTCTATTAATTTTTGTTCTTTCCCCGTCGTTTTATAAACCGTTCAACGAAAGGGCAGCTTGGTATGACTTGGTACCCATTTTCTTCAGCATAATCCAAAGCAAATTTAACAATTTCTTGACCAATGTTCCTACCACGGAGTTCAGGGGGTACAAACGTACTATAATAATCTAAGGTTTTCCCATCCGGGGAAATCGCGTATTTTAATACAGCTACTTTGTTGTCAACGACGGCTGTAAATTGATGATTTGCTTTGTCGTGTGTAATTTCGATGTTCATTTTTAGGTCTGCGTAGTTAACTCCTTTTATTACTCTATAACTCAAGTTGTGGTTAAAGAGAAGAATTAATAAATTCATAAGGTTGAGACATACTCTCTTTTGACATAAAGATAAGGAGATGCGTCAATGATGATAAGTTACGTTAAGTGGTTTATTCTGCATTCCACATAACTTTTCCTTAGCTAGAGGCTTTTTGTTGACAAATACTTAAGAGCAGATTAATTATATCATAAGTTATATTTATTTTGTATTTTTAGAAGAGGTTTTTTATGAAATTTAATTTTGTAATTCTATTTTTATTATTTTCAGCTAGTAACTCCAATATACAAGCTGGACACATTCTACATGAAGAAACTCGAGAAATTGAATGTCTCATGGACGGAAATTATAAACATACAAGTCGACTTATTCATGATCCTCAGAAAATAGAATCATTTTCCCAGCCTTTCCAGCATGTTAATCCTGTTGAAAATCAACTTGAGTTCGCTCAGAATTTTTCTGAGTGCACGAAAGCAGGCTATGATATGTTTGGTATGTCGGAACAGCGCATAAGTCAGAGCGAAAATAAAATTCTCTATACGAGTGGTTTAGTAGATTGTATTGGTTTATCAGTATGGGATCCATTAAACGAGGTTGCATCTTTGAAACATGTTACCAAGATGGAGCTAGGAGCCAATAGCTCGATTTTTAAAGACCATTTCATAGTCCCCCTCATGAGTAAAATTACAGATCCGTCAAAAACAACTGTTAATATTGTCTCCTCTTACTGGACCAAAGATACGTTGGAGATGATCGAAATAATGCAATCATATGGATTTCCTATATCTGGGATAAGCATTCCTAAGGCAGCTATGGAGACAACAAAGACAGAATTTAATAGATATGTGGATAAAAGTACAACACCTCCAATATATTTCTCAGAGGTGACCCCAATGGCTGTAATGTGCATTGACACACAAACTGGGAAAGTAGGGTTTATATATAATTAAATACTTATTTACTATAATTCATTCAAAATACATGTTTATTTGAAATAAAAACTAAACTTATATATAATAAGTTACTGAAAGAGTAGAGTTCTTCCTCTGTTTGTGAAAAACAGTGGGAATCTCAATGACTCTAGAATATAATTCGAACCAGCATTCTTTTCCCACCTAAACTCTGTTGTCAGGCTGCTAGCAGTATGGTACTACAATAAAAAAAGTATAAATAATTAATAGGACAAGTTCTGTGTCGGTGAACGAAGTAAGACGCGACAAAATTGCAAAGAGGTATGGGGGCGTCTTATTTGATCTTTCTCAAGAAAGTAGGTCTCTGAAAAAAGTGCTTAAAGAAGCCACCTTTCTTCTTAAATGCCTTGAAGAAGAATCTCAACTTTGGTCCCAAGTTACGAGTCCTGTTGTACCTCTTCGAGCTCAATGTCAGATGATTGAAAAACTAGCTTCTTTATTGCATTTAGGAAGTCTCATGAAACGGTTCTTAGACATTGTATGCCAGAACCGCCGGCTTCAGGATTTAATTTTTATTTTGAGAAATTTTATAGACAGGACCCAACTTGCTGAAGGTGTTGTAGAAGGCGTTTTAGAAACGGCAGAAGAGCTTTCATCAAAACAAATTGAGAAGCTTCAAAAATCTTTAAAAGCCCAGTTGGGTAAAGCGATTTCCTTACACCAACGTATTGATGAAGCCCTTTTAGGAGGTGTTATTTTACGTGTAGGTTCTCTTATGATTGACGTTTCACTTCGGACGCAATTAATCAAATTTCGACAGGTATTGAAGGGGTAACAGATGGAACTACGAGCTGCGGAAATTTCATCAATATTAAAAGAACAAATTGCAAATTTTAATGAGCAAGCTGAAGTGGCAGAGGTGGGACAAGTTCTCTCTGTTGGTGACGGTATTGCCCGTGCTTGGGGACTTGATCAGGTTCAAGCTGGGGAAATGGTTGAGTTTTCTTGCGGAATAAAAGGAATGGCTCTTAACCTGGAACCAGATAATGTTGGTATCGTGATATTTGGTGAAGATCGAGAGATTCGCGAAGGCGATACGGTTAAGCGAACAGGACAAATTGTAGAAGTCCCTATTGGACGTGGCCTCTTAGGGCGTGTTGTCGATGCATTAGGTAATCCTATTGATGGGAAGGGGCCTCTTAAAAACGTTACAACCTCTCGGGTTGAAAAAAAGGCTCCTGGTATTATTACAAGACAGTCTGTTCATGAGCCTATGCAAACGGGTCTAAAAGCTATTGACGCTCTTGTTCCTATTGGAAGGGGGCAGCGGGAGCTGATTATTGGTGATCGACAAACGGGGAAAACAGCTATTGCCATAGATGCCATTCTCAATCAAAGGGACATTAATAGTGGAGATGATGAATTTAAAAAGCTCTATTGTGTGTATGTCGCCATAGGTCAAAAGCGCTCTACTGTAGCTCAGATCGTCAAAATCCTCGAGGAAAGAGGGGCAATGGAATACAGCATAGTCGTGGCTGCTACGGCCTCTGATCCCGCGCCTATGCAATATCTTGCACCTTATACGGGATGTACGATGGGTGAATATTTCCGGGATAATTCGAGTCATGCTCTTATTGTTTATGATGATCTTTCAAAACAGGCGGTTGCCTATAGGCAAATGTCTCTGCTTTTGAGGCGACCTCCCGGACGGGAAGCCTATCCAGGTGACGTTTTCTATTTGCATTCACGCCTCTTAGAGCGAGCTGCAAAATTAAATGCCGAATACGGTGGAGGATCCTTGACAGCTCTTCCCATCATTGAGACTCAAGCGGGAGATGTTTCTGCCTATATTCCAACCAATGTTATTTCAATTACAGATGGCCAAATCTTTTTGGAGACAGACCTTTTCTATAAAGGCATTCGCCCTGCCATAAATGTAGGTCTCTCGGTGAGTCGTGTAGGGTCGGCCGCTCAAATTAAAGCTATGAAGCAAGTTGCAGGGTCTATTAAACTTGAACTTGCTCAATATCGTGAAATGGCAGCGTTTGCTCAATTTGCTTCCGATCTCGATGTAGCTACTCAAAAACTCTTGAACAGAGGAAGTCGGTTAACCGAACTTCTCAAACAACATCAGTTTTCACCGCTTCCTGTTGAAGAACAAGTCGTCGCTATTTTTGCTGGCGTCAAGGGCTATTTGGATGGGCTTGCCATTAATGATGTGAACCGCTTTGAAAAAGCGGCCTTAAAAGCTATACATCATGATGACCCTCAAATATTAGAATCCATCCGAGAAGAAAAAGCGATTTCTGAAAAGACAGACGAAAAACTCCATTCTTTCTTTAAGAATTTTCTGAAAATTTTTGTATAATGGCGACCCTTAAGGCACTGCGCGACCGCAGAAAATCAGTCCTATCTACGCAAAAGATCACGATGGCCATGAAAATGGTAGCGGGTGCTAAGCTAAGACGCGCGCAAGAACAGGTTGAAGCAAGCAGGCCTTATGCCTTTCGTATGAGAGAAATGCTAAGAGATTTAGCCGAAAATACCCAAGCTTTAGAATCTCCTCAGCCTTTACTAATAGGCACAGGAAAAACAGATACTCACTTGATTGTTATAGCGACGTCTGACCGAGGACTTTGTGGTCCTTTTAACTCTTCTCTTATTCGCCACAGTCGTAAACTTATCACCTCTTTTCAGGGGCAGGGCCAACGTGTGAAGCTCTTTTGTGTGGGTCGAAAAGGAAAGGAAGTGCTTTCACGGGAGTATAAAGATCTTATTGTTGAATCCTTTACAGAAATTGGTCACCCTCGCCTTCGTTTTTCAGAGGCTCAACGAATTGCAGATAGTTTGTTAAATATGTATGAAGACGGTCTGTTTGATATGTGCACAATTATATTTAATCATTTTAAGTCAGCGATGATACAAGAAGTTACGACGCAGCAACTTATTCCCGTAAGGGTAGACTCTCCTGAAAAAAAACCATCTTTCTCGCCTTTAAAAGCCATTTATGAGTATGAACCATCAGAAAGTACAATTTTAGATCAACTCCTTCCTCAAAACATCGCTGTGCAAGTCTATAATGCTCTTTTAGAGAATGCCGCCAGTGAACAAGGAGCTCGGATGACGGCTATGGATAGTGCTAACCGTAATGCAGGAGATATGATTCGAAAATTGACATTGGCTTATAACCGGACGCGTCAAGCTCATATTACACGCGAGCTTATTGAAATTATTTCAGGGGCTGAAGCCCTACACTGAAAAAGAGGAGAACATTATGGCAAAAAAAGCATCTCATGGCTCAAAGGGCCATATTACCCAGATTATTGGTGCAGTTGTAGATGTGCAATTTGAAGGTAAACTGCCAGAAATTCTCAATGCTTTGGAAACAGAGAACCAAGGAAAACGTCTTGTTTTGGAGGTTGCTCAACATTTAGGAGAACAAACTGTTCGTGCAATTGCTATGGATGCGACGGAAGGTCTTGTGAGAGGACAAGTTGTTACGGATACGGGCTATCCCATCCGTGTTCCTGTTGGTCCGGGAACGTTGGGGCGAATTATGAATGTGATCGGAGAGCCCGTTGATGAACTTGGCCCCATTAAAGCTAAAGAGTACCTGCCTATTCACCGGGAAGCTCCTAAATTTATAGATCAGTCCACAGAAACAGAAGTTCTTGTCACAGGGATTAAGGTTGTTGACCTTTTGGCCCCTTATTCTCGGGGAGGAAAAGTAGGTCTTTTTGGCGGTGCTGGTGTAGGTAAAACCGTTCTCATTATGGAGCTCATTAATAATATTGCGAAGGCTCACGGAGGGTATTCGGTTTTTGCGGGTGTAGGAGAGAGAACACGTGAAGGTAATGACCTCTATCATGAAATGATTGAGTCGGGTGTTATTGATCTCGAAAAGGGCAATTCTAAAGCAGCTCTTATTTATGGGCAGATGAATGAGCCTCCGGGGGCACGTGCACGGGTTGCGCTTTCAGGTCTTACGGTGGCTGAGTACTTTCGGGATCAAGAAGGTCAAGATGTTCTTTTCTTTGTTGATAATATCTTCCGCTTTACACAAGCAGGTGCTGAAGTTTCTGCTCTTTTAGGTCGTATTCCTTCAGCCGTGGGTTACCAACCCACACTTTCGGCGGAAATGGGAGAGCTTCAGGAACGGATTACCTCAACAACGAAAGGATCCATAACGAGCGTCCAAGCTATTTACGTTCCGGCCGATGACCTTACCGATCCTGCTCCTGCAACTGCTTTTTCCCACCTTGATGCAACCACTGTTTTAAGCCGGCAAATTGCTGAGATCGGAATTTACCCTGCAGTGGATCCGCTTGATTCTACGTCACGTATTCTGGATCCTCGTATTGTGGGGGAGGAACACTATTCGGTTGCTCGTGATGTGCAGAAAATCCTTCAGACATACAAATCGTTACAAGATATCATAGCTATTTTAGGCATGGATGAACTTTCTGAAGATGATAAACTCGTTGTGGCAAGAGCACGTAAAATTCAACGCTTCCTTTCTCAACCCTTTCATGTAGCAGAAGTTTTTACAGGGACACCAGGGGTTTTTGTGCGTATGGAAGAGACTATTTCCGGTTTTAAGGGTATTGCAGATGGAAGCTACGATCATCTTCCCGAAATGGCTTTTTATATGGTAGGTACGATCGATGAAGCAATTCAAAAAGCCCAGCATTTAGCTAAAGAGGCAGCATAAGGATGGGCACTTTCTCTTTTAGCCTCGTATCTCCCGAAAAAGTGCTTCTCGAGCAGGATGTAAGCATGGTTGTGATTCCTGGTCTTGAAGGAGATATTGGTGTGTTGCCTGGACATGCTCCTCTTCTTACTCTCTTGCGTCCAGGTGTTGTCAAGGTATATGAAGAAGAGAAAATTCTTGTGAAGATTTTTGTAGATGGTGGATTCTCAGAAATCACCCCTGAACGGTGTATGACACTTGTAACGGAAGGGATACCTCTTGAATCACTTGATAAAGCATCACTCGAGATTGAAATTAAGAATTTGCTTGAGGATCTTAACGATAGCCAGACTGCAGAGGAACGAAAAGAAGCAGATCGAAACCTAGAAATTTCCCGGGCAAAACTTTTAGAAATTATGGCGTATCAAAAAGCAAGTTGAGAAATAAAACGATGTCAGATAAGTGGAATTTTGAAGATATAAATTGGTCTTTATTTGATTCGACAAAAGTCAATTCTGAAATACTTCGTGTCATTAAGGCAGGAAGTGTTGTTGAGCATAATGGCTCTGATTATGGCCTTTATTTAAAAAGTGTTTTTGCTAAGGATGAGATTTTCCTGAAAGAAATTGATCATTGGTCCCAAGATGAAATTAAACATGGGAAAGTTCTTTCCGCGTGGATCAAACTAGCTGATCCTACCTACGATTTTGATGAACGGTTTAAGGCTTACGTTGAAGGATTCCCTATCCCGGTTAATTCTCAAGAATCGATCCGTGGGTCGTGTGCTGCTGAGCTTTTAACCCGCTGTATGGTCGAAATAGGAACGAGTTCTGTTTACTCAGCTCTTAAGGATGCATCGGATGAGCCTCTTCTGAAGGAAATCTGTGCAAAGATCGCTGCAGATGAATATCGTCATTATAAGCTTTTCTATAAGCACTTTAAACGTCACCAAGCGAAAGAAAAGCTTACTCTTTATAAACGATTTAAAGTTGCTGTAGACCGCTTATTTGAAAATGAAGACGATGAGCTTGCCTTTGCTTATTATACGGCTAATGCTGAAACAGCTCCTTATAATCGGAAATATTATACGCAGCTTTATGGGAAGGCTATTTATAGCTACTATCGAAAGGATCATGTGTCCCGTAGTATGGCCATGTTTTGTAAGGCTATTGGCGTCAATCCTCAAGGATGGGTTCAGAAGTTTCTGTCATTCCTTGCTTTTCGTATACTGTCATCAAAGGCAGAAGCCTACGCGCGTAAGGTTGCGTAAGCTTAAGATGTATTTCCAATATCGCCAAGCGAAAGAAAAGCCCTATTTCCAAAATTCATACCAAGCAGGAGACATGTTAGGCGTAACATCTTCGAGTTGAAAATTTAGAGCAGTGCCGGCAAAATTAGGATGTGAGCTCCACATAAGATTTCCTTCCTCATCATAGGTTGCTGGAACACCATAGTGAAATTCCCATCCTATCCCATTTGGCCCGTAAGTCTGATGAGCTCTACCTTGAATACTCTCACCCCTTTGAGCCATCTCTTGCAGAAGACCTGGAGGGATATGTTCATCAAATACTTTATAAGTATGCCCCCTCTCTTCAAAAGTTTTGTCTGGATTCTCTAAAGCTTTTTGAATTTTAACAGAATTTATACTTCCGCTTTTTCCTTCTTCAAGGAAATCTCCTGATTCTGCAAGTGCTAGACTGTTAATCGCCGTCATACTTATAACAGTCAAATATAAAAGATTCATTTTCATCACAATAACATCATAATAAACTGTAATATCATCGTTACATTAGATAGTAGAAATAAATAAAAAAGAGTTAATCAAAAATCAGATAATGAAAGGGTCTATGCAATCGTAAATATTATACCCAGCTTTATGGGAAAGCCGTCTATAGTTGAATTGACCAGGTATTACACCCTCATCAAGCATTGGTCATTGATTTTAGGCCATTTTCATTAGATTAATAAGAAAGAAAAAGCTCTCCTTGGTCTCCTAAGAAGAGCTTTTCTATAAGGTTTATTTAAGGATGTTTAACCCTTACGTTCTTAACTTCAACAACAGGTGCCTCTGAACCTTCACTTACAGCAGGCAAAATGACGGGATATATGTAATGCAATGTATCATTTTTATCTACTGTAAAGTCTAGGCGAAGCGTTTGCCATAAACCATCTCCCGGATGAACAGCAGACTTTATTTTTTCAGAACGTGCATTAAGGTAACCCCAATACTGGGTATATGCTCCTGCTGTCTGACTTAGAACATCAACTTCAAGCCTAAACTGTTTACCATGAAGCAGTTTCATTTCTGCTGTTGGTAGCTGATAATAAAAAACATATCCATCACCTCCAACAGAAACATGCCCATCTCCCATCTTAGCAATACTACGGACACCCCATTTTCTTCCGCCTTGAGCTGGATCTATTACAAATTGATAGCCGGAAGGAATACCTACGTGTGCACCCACAAAAGTAGAGTTAAATGTAAAAGGAGGAGGCGTTTCTTCCGCAACTTCCTGTATTTCTTGCGCTTGAGTAGCCGGAGCTCCGTTCTGGGTGTTTGGAGTTGGGTCAACAGATAAAGTAGGGCTATTTGAGTCGATTGCTGACAGAGGAGATGGATCAACTTTAGACAGTGTTGACGGCTTTTTTTCTTCTGCTTCACCTTTGCTATAGAATGCATGGCGACTCTTAATAAAGTCCCCCTTATCCTTCGATGAAAGATCAAGTAAAATTTGATAACCGTCGGCTTGATCCTCTAAGAGATCTAAGCCACCTAAATAATCAGATGTAGTATGCTCAGCTCCCCCACGTCCCTTCAATGAAAGTCTCATATCCATTGGATTGAATGCCCAAATTTTAACATCTACTTTCAACTTTTGAGCAATCTCTGAAATCTTTTCTAAGCTCGGATTCGTAAGTTTTGAAAACTCATTGCACGTCTTTTGGATGTCCTCGCTTACCTTCGAGAAGAGAGGATTATCTAAAGAAAATAAATGCGCAAGAGACATTTTAAACCTTGCAAAAACATTGTATTCACTGGCTAGCTTTCTCTCTTCATCGCTTGTGGCGTATGTTTCCAAGTATTCTTTTTGAACAGCAGTCACTTCAGCCTTTGTGAGCAATAAGTCCTCAGCATTTGTTGAAGAAGTTTCAATATATTTCTTAGCTTTCTCTTCAATTGCAGCATAATACATTTTTAAATATAAAGGAGCATCTTCTTCGAGTAAAATCTGGAACTGATGGTTTGTATATAAAAGCCTAATTTTCCTAAATAGGTCCAGACCTGAGGCGTTCGGTAGCTGTTGATGAGTAGATCCTACTTCTAACAATGAATTATCATTACCTAGAACAAAAATGGAAATGTCATTCGGAGCATTTGTGGGAAGGACAGCATAGGCACTGAGAGCTAATTCTAGAGACGCATGTCGATTATTACCCAAAGAAGGAGAAAAAGTTTTTAAGTATTTGTTTACAGCTTCTTTGTATACGCGACCCCAAGTGTAAGTATAGGCATTTAGGTTTCTTACATTCTGTTCACTGAAGTAGTTAGCTCGCGGACACCATTCATGAAGTTGCTTAGGATCTAGATAAAGTGTGAACTCTCGCCATGCACCCGGTAAAAGAACATCAGAGGGGCCCTCATATCTATAAAGGTTTGAGTGATTGGAAAGACTGTCAATAAAATTTTTCTGAGAAACTTGAAGGGCACAGAATAAAGATTCCCGTCCTACCGCTGTATTATATCTTATATATTCAACTTGATTTTTAGAATTTACAGGCTTTCCAACAACCCTTCCGTCATCGGTGGAAGGATAAATCGTATCCAATAAAGTTGGTTTAAGAGCAGCCCGGAGTATGTCCTGTTCTTGTGTAGTAAGATAATAAACGAATTTTAATTTATACTCTCATTAAACGTTGACCATTGGTTTTAAGCCATTTCCGATGAGATTTATATGAAGGACAGAGTTTTCCTACAGTTGCCCAAAAATCTTTGCTGTGATTCATGTGGATGAGGTGTACAGCCTCATGAATACAGACATACTCGGCAACTTCAGGGGGTGCTAAAATAAGACGCCAATTTAAAGAAATCGTTTTTCGAGCGGAGCAACTACCCCAACGGGAGGTAGTATCTCGAATAGTTACCTTTTTAATTTCTTGACCTAAAGTACGAAGGGCACTTTCCAACAGAGGGATTAAAAAATCCATCGCTACCTTTTTAAAAACGTCATAGACATCTTTTTGCGTATAACGAGGGGGAAGGTGTAAGGTTTGGGTTATCTTACAGAGAGCAGGTTTTCGACGTAGGGGATCAAGGGCACATTTAAAGATCGTTCCATAAAGGGATATGTGTTCTCCTGGCTGAATAGAACAGCTTTCGGGGACTTTCTTTAATTGACTTTCAAGCCAAGGCTTACACCTCTGTAAGAAGGCCTTAATCTGAGAATCGGTAGTGAAGGGAGGGGTTGTTAAAATTAACTTGGCTTCTTTTGAGGAAAATCTTAATGAAAGCCTCTTTGACCGAGGGTTAGGCTTATAAGTTAAGGGAATGGTTCTTTCCCCACAGACAACTTCCATGGCTTTCATAGGATGATATATAAACCACTCTACCCAGACGTCAACAGATGAACGGCCTTTTCCTGTCCAAATAAATAGAGAAGAAGGCGAGCTGCTTGACCTTGAGGCGAGAGAAGATGGGGATCTTCTTTTAAGAGGTGTGTGGCAGCTTGGTAAGCTTTTTCAAGAAGAGGACCACATGTAAAGGGATCAACCAGTTTGTAGGACGGCAAGCCGCTTTGTTTTGTGCCCAGGATGTCACCCCCACCACGTAAGGCTAAATCTTCTTCCGCGATACGGAAACCATCTTCTGTCTCTTTCATGATTTGTAAGCGTCTCTTGCCGATGTCTGAAATAGGGTAGCCATAAAGTAAAAGACAATGAGATTCCTGATCTCCCCGTCCTACTCGTCCTCTTAACTGGTGAAGTTGGGCAAGACCGAAACGTTCTGCGTGTTCAATGATCATGACGTTAGCTGCCTTTACATCAATACCCACTTCAATAACGGTCGTTGCGACGAGTACTTGGCAGGGACCGTCCTTAAAAGAGGTCATGACAGAATCCTTCTCATCTCCTTTTTGCTGGCCATGAACAAGTCCTACTTTTTCTTCCCCAAAGAGGCCTTTAAGATGCTCATATCGATCGGTAGCTGCGGCAAGGTCAAGAGTCTCTGATTCTTCTACAAGGGGACATACCCAATAAATCTTACTCCCTTGATCAAGGAGTCGCTTGAGACCTGCGGAGACTTCTTCCAAACGATTTAATCCTAACACACGGGTTTGGATAGGCTTTCTACCCTGTGGCTTATCAGGAATACGGGAAACTTCTAAGTCACCATAAGCTGTTAAACGTAAAGTCCGCGGAATAGGTGTTGCTGTCATGACGAGGACATCAACCGCTTCGCCTTTTGAGGTTAAGTTGACCCGTTGGTCAACGCCAAACCGATGTTGTTCATCAATAACAACAAGTCCCAAGTTTGAAAACTGAACAGTATCTTGCAAAAGGGCGTGGGTCCCGACAATCAATTGGATTTTTCCACTGTTAAGCTCATCATAGAGAGCGGTTTTTTTCTTTTGCCGGCTCGTAAGAAGGGATACGTCAATCCCTGCTTGTTGTCCTAAAGGGATTAAGGTCTTAGCATGTTGATTTGCCAAGATTTCTGTGGGGACAAGAAAAGCAGCTTGATACCCAGCTTCAATAGCATGTGCAATAGCTAAAAAAGCGACAAGAGTCTTTCCCGAACCAACATCTCCTTGAAGCAGCCGAATCATGCGCGTTGGGGAAGCTAAGTCTTCTTCAATTTCAGTAAGAGCTTGGGCCTGTCCGGGCGTTAAGGGATAACCAAAGGCCTTAAGAATTTTGTCCTTTAGAATTCCCTTTGAAATAATGGATTTTCCGTGTGGCTGAAGACGTCGAACAAGGCCAAGTGCTAATTGATCGGCAAAAAGCTCATCGAAAGCAAGCCTTTCTCTTACAGGGTGATGGGGATGAAGCTCAGCCTCAGACTGTGGGGCATGGACGGCTTCAAGAGCTTTTCGCCACTTAGGCCATCCCTCGCCATATGATGGAGGGATCCATTCAGGCAAATCAGGTGTCCTCTTTAAAGCGAGTTGTGTCAATTTTTGAGCTTGGCTTTGAAAAAAACCCGCCGTTAAGGGGTATAAAGGAATTTTCTCTTGCCAATAAGTCGCAACCTCAGCAGGTGCAATCCTTTCAGGATGAGCCATTTGCCACATATTTAAGAATCGCTCTAAGGTCCCACAAATAAGACGCTTTTGACCCACAGGCAATCGCGTTTCGAGTGTTTTTGGGTAAGCATTAAAAAAGGTCAAATCAAGGAGCTCTCCTACCATCTCACAGACAACTTTATAAGGCTTACGTCGACCTTGAAGAGGAGGTTCATGATTGAGAACAGTTACCACTAAAGCAACGGACTCTCCCGTTCGGCATGCTTTTAATGAAGGCTTTAAAGGGAAATGAGCTACTCCTACTGGCAAATGCCAGAGCAGGTCCACAACCCGGTTGATTTCTAATCTTTTAAGGGTCTTGATGAGTGCAGGTCCAACACCTTTTAAATTCTCAAGAGGTGAAAATAAAGGAAATAGACTTTCAGGACGCATAAAATGGATTAACCTTTATTTTAATACATATATTTACTTTTATATGAGATTCAGCAAAGAGCAAGTATGAAAAATTAATGAAAATCTCTATTATTCTTTTTTAAATTCAAAAGCAACGTGGTAACATTTTTTAAGATTGATTAAATTTTACTAAATTAAAAAATTGCTCTTTTTATTTCTATACTATATTAGTAATATGGAATTGTAAATAAATGTATGGTGTGAATAATGCATAATTTTAGGAAAATCAAACTAGCCCTGTTTTCGTCTGGATTCATTTTATCTTCTTATAATGTTTATGCTATGATGAATGGTTCAGAAGAAAGAATAGATCATGAAACAACAGGAAACCATATAGCGCCTTCGGCCGAGTTTCTCGAAGACCCAGCGTTACCTTCCTCATCACAAGCATTGAAAGAGAGGAAGGAGGTACTTGAAGATGTTTCGGCACGCTTAGGCCCTATTGGCGCACTCCTACCTACCTTTGAGAATCCAAGTTCAAGTCCTAGAAAAAAAGAAAGACATATAGGAATTAGGGGAGAAAGGGACATTTTTGAAATTTCGAGCCCATCTTCCAGCATGGAAACGAAGTCTGTTCAGGATTTTGAGAAAGAGCTTCCAGATCGTCTTCGTGAATTTTCTGATAGGTTTAATAGGGTTAACCGTGAGAAATTGACGAAAAAACAAAATAAGGATTTTCAACAGCTTCTTTCTTCTTTTAGGGATGTGGAAAAAAGTTACCGAAATTTTAATCCCGATTACCAATCTATTCCTGAGGAAATGCAACGACGTTTTTATGTAAAGAGACGGGCTACTATCGGTGTCATACAAAGAAATAAAATTGCAGGAAGTACTGAGACTACTGTGATAGCAACAGAGCATAACCAAGTAATTACAAGTAGTTCTTTACCTTTAGATGCTCCATTGTCCTCAAAAGAGAGAACAGAAGAAGGTCTATTATCTGAAGGACTTTCTCTTTCATCCTCCGTCCCTCCCCGTCCCTTGCGGCTTTTTGAGAGAAGGACCCATTTGCAACGACTACAAAATGGAAGTTCTTCATCATATAGGCCTTTGCCAATACCTCCGAACTCTGCTGTGAGATGCTCTTCATCTTCTACCCCTACCTCCCCTCGTCTTCCAAGGCTGAATAATGGAAACTCTAGGCCTCTACCAGTGCCTCCCAAGCCTTTTAGCTCCTCTTCAATTCCATCATCATCACCTCCTTTTGGTGATAGCTCTATACATCCACCTGTCCCGCCGTCCCTTCCTCCTCGGTCACGCTCTCTTTCGATCCCGGTTAAGAAGACTGATCCCTTACCGTCAATTCCTCTCCCTTCGAGCAGTAGATGGGCAAGTTATTCTCAACATCCATTAGTCAGTTTGAAGGCACATGAGACGGATCAATCCGATCAACCACAGCTTTGAGTTTGATTATATCAGCCATAAGGTTCCTAACAAGACGAAGAGCCCCACCCCTAATAAAATTAACCCACATTCTCTGGGCTGAGGAGGATTGTTGTCATTGGCAATTTTGGTAAATGAGTGAAGGGAGGTCTTGGTTTGAGAGAAAATTTTTCTTATAGGTCTTATCATTACTTATGAGTTCCGTGCAGAAAAAGGAATAAAGTGACGCAAGGTATGTCCGGTGTAAAGCTGGCGCGGACGACCGATTTTTTGAGTTGGATCAGCAATCATTTCCATCCATTGAGCGATCCAGCCGACCGTACGTGCTACAGCAAATAACACCGTGAACATAGAGGGGGGAATGCCCATCGCTTTTAGAATAATTCCTGAATAAAAGTCCACATTAGGGTAAAGTTTTTTCTCAACAAAATAGGGATCTTCAAGAGCAATTTTTTCAAGTTCTTTTGCAAGTTCCAGAAGAGGTTCACCTTGATAGCCTAGCTCGTCCAGAACTTCTTGGCAGGTTGTGCGAAGGACAGCAGCCCGAGGATCGTAGTTTTTATACACGCGGTGCCCAAATCCCATGAGTCGGAAAGGATCATTTTTGTCCTTTGCTCGTTTAATAAATTCTGGAATGCGATCCTTATGGCCTATTTCCTTTAACATATTAATAACAGCTTCATTAGCCCCTCCATGGGCAGGTCCCCATAGGCAAGCAATGCCCGCTGCAATACAAGCAAAGGGATTTGCACCACTGGATCCAGCAAGCCGAACAGTAGATGTAGAAGCATTTTGTTCATGGTCAGCATGAAGAATAAGGATTTTATTTAAAGCCCTTGCCACAACGGGGTTAACGAGGTAAGGGGTGACTGGTAAAGAAAACATCATATATAAGAAGTTCTCTGCATAACCAAGTTCATTTTTTGGGTAAACAAAAGGCTGTCCCACAGAATATTTATAGGCCATGGCTGCAATTGTGGGCATCTTAGCAATTAATCTGTGAGAAGCTATCATCCTTTGTTGAGGATCGCGAATATCAAGACTATCATGGTAAAATGCAGAAAGTGCTCCTACAACGCCTACCATCACAGCCATGGGATGGGCATCTCGCCTGAAGCCACTATAAAAATTCCGTAATTGTTCATGAAGCATACTATGAAGCGTAATGTTTTGGAGAAAGGCTTCATAGTCTTCTTGATTTGGCAATTCTCCTTCCATAAGGAGGTAAGCTATCTCAAGAAAACTTGCATTTTCTGCCAGCTCTTCTATTGGGTAGCCTCGATGTAATAAAATTCCTTGTTCACCATCAATATAAGTGATTTTAGATTCACAGCTGGCTGTTGAAGTATAACCAGGATCAAAAGTAAAGCAGCTTGTTTCCTTGTAAAGTGTACGAATATCAAAAACAGATGGCCCTATAGTTCCATGTAGAATGGGTAAGTTAACTGATTTTGAACCTCCTGGTTCTCCCGGTGTAACTTCAAGGCATGCTAAGTCGTTGTCTTCGTCTAGAAAACGTGGTGCCATAATATAGTCCCTAATTGCTTGTCCTGTTTTAATTGTAACCTTGCCTTCCTTAAGAATCAATTTACATTTCTTAATATACTTTGGATCATTTTATTTGTGTTTACCCAAAATGAATTTTATCCTCTCTAAGCTCTGATCTTTGCCTAAGACATGGAGGATTTCGAAGACACTTGGAGAAATAGTTTTACCTGTAAGAGCAATTCGTAAAGGTTGGGCAAGTCTACCAAGTTTTAAGTTATTCTCTTCAGCGATTTCTCGGCCATAGCTTTCAAGTTGATGCTCTGCCCATTGACTTTCAGGAAGGGCTGCAAGATAGCCCTCCATAAGTCTTAAAATTTCAAGTTCCTCTGGAGTTAACAGTTCTTGCGCAGATTCGTCCAATGAAGGAGGAGAAATATAAAATAAAGCATTTTCTGCTAGCTCATCTATGGTTTTAGCGCGCTGCTTCAAGCCAAGCATCCCTCGTTTCAATAGATTTCTGCTTTCTGAATTCACGAGAAAGCCTTGGTTTTCAAGGATGGGAACGAGAAGATCGACAAGATATCCATTGTCCGCATCACGTATATAGTGAGCATTTAAGTTCCTCAGTTTCACAAAATCAAACCGAGCAGGAGACTTTCCTACATGGTCTAAATCAAACCATTCAATAGCTTCTTTTGTTGAAATAATTTCCGCATCACCATGGCTCCATCCTAGGCGCAAAAGGTAATTTCTTAATGCTTCTGGCAAGTAGCCCATATCACGATAAGCTTCAACGCCCAATGCCCCATGACGTTTTGACAATTTCGTCCCATCTGCACCATGGATTAGGGGGATGTGAGCAAAGTAGGGAATTTTCCAATCCATGGCTTTGTAAATCTGGAACTGACGAAATGTATTGGTGAGATGATCATCACCTCGAATAACATGGGTAATGGCCATATCATGGTCATCGACAACAACGGAAAGGTTAAAGGTGGGTGTTCCGTCTGCCCTCAGAAGAATCATATCATCAAGTTGTTCATTCGAAACCTTAACTTCTCCTTGAACCAAGTCATGAATAACTGTCATTCCCGTTTGAGGAGATTTAAAGCGAATGACAGGTTTGATTCCTTTTGGTGCTTCTGAAGGATCACGATCGCGCCATCGACCATCATAGCGGGGGGGCAGGTTATGAGCACGGGCCTCTTTTCTCATGACTTCCAGTTCTTCTGGCGTACAATAGCAATAATATGCCAAGTCTTTTTCTAAAAGGTATTGAGCAATCTCCACATGGCGTTCTATATGAGAAAATTGATGAACAGGCGTTTCATCCCAATCAATTCCTAGCCATTCAAGTCCCTTATATATGGCTTCAACCGCTTCGAATGTGGAGCGGGCACGATCTGTATCCTCGATTCGTAATAACATAGTCCCACCGTGATGGCGCGCAAAAAGCCAATTGAAAAGAGCGGTTCTCGCACTTCCTATATGAAGATAACCTGTGGGAGATGGAGCAAAGCGAACAATAACAGACATAATGTTTCCTTTATGATGCTTTAACACCTAATTTGTTATAGAAAGTAATAAGCTTTGTTTCTTCGATTTCCCAATTGTATTTTTCTTTTACGGCTTGGAGGCCTTTAAGGCCTTTAGTATGCCATTTTTCTTTATCTGAAAGGAGGTCTTCTATGGAATCACGTATCATTTTAGGATCGAAAGGATTGACAAAAAGCATATTATCTAAATCCTTTGTCAACTCCCTCCAAAAAGGAAAATCAGAAGCAATAATAGGCAACCCTGCCCCCATATACTCAAATAATTTATTAGGTATGCAATTCAAATGATTTGGGGCGGGATGAAAAAGAAGAATTCCAATATGAGACTTTTCTAAAATAGAATAGAGTTTTTCTCTATTAACATGGCCAAAAAAAGTGACATTTTTCCATCCCTTATGTTGCTGCAAAGATGTTAAAAGATGCCCAGGGGAGGCATTCCCTGCCAAGTATAATTTTATATTTGTTCCTTCTATAGCGTCTAAAATACTATAAATTCCCCTAAGTTCTGTAATTGCCCCTGTATAACAGATCGCTTTTTCTTCTTTTTTATTCAAAGACATACTTGGGTCCGTCTTTAAAATTTCGTCTAATAAAGGATAATTATTTACGTTAATTGTATTAGGATTTTTCTTTAAAAATATATTTGTAATATGAGGTGTTGTACAAATAATTCCATCAAAGAATTTTGCTCCTATAGATTCTATACAATGGGAAACATAAGATATTCCTGATCTTAAAAAGGGAGGGATCCAATGCTTACTTTTTATTTGCGCAGGCAGGTCTTCATGAACATCATAAATAACTTTTTTCCCGCATAGCTTTAACAAAAGTCCTACAGGAATTAATTCCGGATCATGAAAATGAAATATGTCCGCTTTTGTTTTTAAAGCCTTAGAAAAAGCTTGAAAGGGCTTACACACAATGCGCCTTATTCTCCCTTTATATAAAGGAAGAGGAATAATATGAATATTATCTACTATTTCTTCTTGAGGATGAGTAATGATGAGTTTAACATCAAATCCATCTTTTGCCAGAGACTTACATTCTTTGTGAAAAATACGGGTGTCAAAAGGTGGATGAACGGTGCTTATATGAGCGATTATTGAGGAAGACATTTTATTAATTCCAATTTCTATTTTCTTTCAAAAAAAATTAAACTAAAGAACTACTGACTTATAATGCAATCAACAATTTTTTCAGAGGCATCTCCCTTTCCGTATAAAAAGAGTTGCCCTTTAGGCGTATTTGTAATCATCTCGTTAACATATACTGGTAAAACGTCTGTAAGATTTTTTGTTACAGGAATAAGTTTATTCCATCCCGCCTCTATCAACTCTATCCACTCTGTTTCATCTCGTAGTGTCAGGCAAGGAACCCCAGCAAAATATGATTCTTTTTGAAGTCCTCCCGAATCAGTTAAAACAAGAGAGGCATAATGAGTCAACCAAAGCATATCCAAATATCCAACAGGATTTATTATTGTAATGTTTTTTGTTGTTATATTTAAACTTTCTATTTTTTCTTTTGTTCTCGGATGTAGAGGCAAAACAATCGGAACATCTTTGCTCAGAGTCTCAAAAGCTCGAAATATTTCTATGAGGAGCTTAGGAGTATTTGTGTTTTCTGCACGATGGATAGTTGCAAGGTAATAAGACTTCTTCTGAAGCTTTAATAGGTCAAGAATGCTTTCTTCTTTTGCTGCAGCTAGGGGTTTAAAATGGAGAACCGCATCATACATGACATCACCAACTTCTTTAATATGATCTTCCCCTAATCCTTCTTGTTTTAAGTTATAAGTTGCTGTTGTCGTTGGTGAAAAAAGTAAAGTTGAAAGATGATCTGTAAGAACCCGATTTACTTCTTCAGGTGTTTTTTTATTAAAGCACCGCATTCCTGCTTCCACGTGATCAAGAGGAATGTGTAATTTACTCGCAGCTAAGGCACCTGCTAGCGTAGAATTTGTATCTCCATATACTAAAACACGATCAGGTTTTTCTTGAAGTAAAACATTTTCAATAGCTTCTAACATCCGCCCTGTTTGTTGTCCATGTAAACCGCCATGAATATGAAGGTTTAGATCTGGAGATTTAAGATCTAATTCTTTAAAAAAAATCCCTGACATTTCAGAGTCATAATGTTGGCCTGTATGGAGAATAAATTCTTCAATACCTTTTTTCCTAAAAACTTTAGATACTGAAGCGGCTTTAATGAACTGTGGTCTTGCCCCTATAATCGTTACAATTTTCATGAAAACTCACAAATGAAGAAATAAAAAAATAGAAAAATAAAACTATAAAAGTCCAATGTGATATTTTCTTTCAGGTTGTTTATAGGAGTCCTCTTTTTTAAAGTTAATTGAGTCATATCTATATACATATCTTAAGAAGCTAAAGGTAGGGCACACAACATTTGTGCTTCATTAATAACATACTTTGTTCCTTCGCGAGGGCAAGTCAAATCGTTTCCAAGTTTTTCACCTGCATGACTCATCCATCCAATTTGTCGCGCAGGAACACCCGCCATGAGAGCATGAGGTTTTACATCGGATGTGACAACAGCGCCTGCTGCAATAAAACTATATTCTCCGAGTTGATGCCCGCATACAATTGTTGCATTGGCACCAATTGTAACATCCTTTCCCACGCGGGTTTTTCGGTATTCATTTTTTCTTTCAATCTTTGCTCTTGGCGTATTAACATTCGTAAAAACACAGGAAGGTCCACAGAAAACACCTTCTTCTAAGACAACCCCTTTATAAAGACTCACATTATTTTGAATTTTACACCCGTCGCCTACGATTACATCGTCTGCAATCATCACATTTTGGCCAATAATTACCTTTTTCCCAATTTTACTCCCCTTCATGATATGAGAAAAATGCCAAATTTTTGCACCTTCTCCAATTTCACACCCTTCATCAATATAGGCGGACTCATGACAGAAATACTTTCTTTCTTTTACCTCACTTAAGGTAATGGCTGCATTGGTTTGTCGTGAACGTTCAGAGGCTTCAAGAACCTTTAAAACTCTTAAGCCTTCGTACCCATCTGTCCTAGGTGTTTCGTTTCTTGCGATGCAATCCAAAAAATGGAGACATTCATTTTTAAGGGGCTCTTCTTGATTAACAGCAACGGCTATTTTTTCAGCTTTTGAGGGATCAGGAAAGCCTTCTTTCCACAGTACCTGATGGGGATATAAGGAAAGTTTATCAGGCCAAAGAGCTTGATCATCAAAAACAGCCATGCCCTTATCACCAATAACGATCAGTTTCTGCTCTTTAAAAGGATGGAGCCAGGAGACGAAAATATGCCCATGGATCCCATTTTTAAATTGAAGTGATGTAACTGTAACGTCGTCTATTGTATGATGAAGATAAGAGCTTCCGGATGTATGAATTTTTTCAGGTAAATCACCAGCTAAAGATAAAATCATAGAGATATCATGGGGTGCAAAACTCCAAAATACATTTTCTTCCCGACGAATTTTGCCCAAATTAAGTCGATTAGAGTATATATATTGGAGGCGGCCCAGTTCGCCTTTTGAGATAATTTCTTTTAATTTAAGAAAAACGGGATGATATTGGAGTAAGTGACCAACCATCACTTTCTTATTAACCTTTTTAGCCATTTCTATAATGGTTTCTGCATCTTCAACTTTTAAGGCCAAGGGTTTTTCAACAAAAATATGTTTTCCTGCCTTTAAACAAGCAAGCGCTACTGAGGTATGATGTTCAGCGGGTACGGCGATAATAACAGCGTTAATCTGGCTACTTTCTAAGACCTCTTCGAGAGATAAAGGAGAGACATTGTATTTCTGGCTAAATTCACGGGCGAGTTCCATATTAAGATCACTGACGGCTTCTAAACACCCCAATTCATAAAAGGTACGGATAAGATTTTTCCCCCAGTATCCACACCCTACGACAGCAATACGAGTATTTGACATTTTTTTCTCGTTTCTTACGCTTTTACAATTTTATGACGGTCATGCTTAACGTGTTGGGTCGCATTCCTTGAGTCAACGACAAGCTTACTATGGGTGACGATTGCCTCATAATCAATGTCATCATGGTCTGTACAAATTAAAACCGCATCATAAGAAGAAAGATGATTGCCATCAAATTTTACGGATTTTTTTCCTGCTAGATGAGCATGTTCACGTGTCATGGGGATTTCCGGGATAAAAGGGTCATAATAATCGACATGGGCTCCGTGCTTTTCAAGTTTTTCAAGTAAAATTAAAGAGGGGCTTTCACGCATGTCGTCTATATTTTTCTTATAAGCAATACCTAAAACAAGTATTTTGGACTGGTTTAATCCTCGCGCAAATTTTTGATCTAAGGCCTCTAATAACTTGTGTATAACGTAATCCGGCATGTGAGTGTTAATTTGACCTGCAAGCTCAATAAACCGGGTTGTGACCCCATATTCTCTTGCTTTCCATGTCAAATAAAAAGGATCAATGGGGATGCAATGACCACCAAGCCCTGGACCCGGATAAAAGGGCATAAAACCGAAAGGTTTTGACTTGGCAGCTTCAATAACCTCCCACACATCAATATTCATTTTGTCAAAAATCACTTTTAATTCGTTTACTAGGGCAATGTTGACGGATCTAAAAATGTTCTCTGTCAATTTTACAGCTTCGGCGGTTGCAGATGATGATACGCTGACGACTTTACACACGGCTTGTTCATACAGAATCCTCGAAAGTTCAAGGGAGCCATCATCGTCTGCACCTACAACTTTAGGAATCGTAGATGTTTCAAAATTGGGGTTTCCTGGATCTTCTCGCTCAGGAGAATAAGCGAGAAAGTAATTTTCCCCTGCTATGAAACCTGCTTTTTCTATGATTGGCTGAACAACCTCTTTAAGTGTCCCTGGATATGTTGTTGACTCTAAGATAACCAAATGGCCTTCTCTTATATAAGGAGCCACTGATCCGGCTGTTGAAACAATATAACTCATGTCAGGATCGCGGTGAATGGTTAAAGGTGTGGGAACGCACATGATAAGAACATCTGCCTCATCTGCTCTAGAAAAGTCCGTGGTTGCTGTAAATCGACCAGAATCTACAATTTTTGCGATGCCTTCGTGAGGTATATGACGAATGTATGACTTTTTTTCCTTTAAGGCGTCAATTTTTGAAGTATCAATATCAAAGCCAATCGTTTCGTAACCTTTCTCACAAAAGGTCTTGAGGAGAGGGAGCCCTACATACCCAAGTCCTAAGATACCAATTTTAGCTTTTTTCTCAAGTATTTTATTTTTTAAGAACTGAAATGAAGAATCATCTGTTTTTAAAGTTAAAGTTGATAAAATTGTCATCTGTTCCGACCACATTTGTTAAATCAATATTCACTTATATCTCCTAAATTCTAAGATTTCAATGGTTCTTAAATATGCTCTTCGCCTTTCAAGTTTCAGGTACGTTGCCTCACGGGGCTCGCCATCGTTCGCCTGCCAGGTAAATTGAGATCCTTTGAGTATACGAGGTTTACGTCTTTTTATATTTCTTAATGCAAAAGAAATTGAAATATTGAGCAATATATCATTGTAAGAATTTCTATTTTATAATTTATTTCTTCATTTGTTTATGAAAATAGTCTTGATATTAACAAATTCTTTAATACCCATATGGGATAACTCTCGTCCAAACCCACTTTCTTTAACACCCCCGAAGGGAAGTCGGACGTCAGATTTGACCATATCATTTATAAAGCAATTGCCTGCGATAAGGTCGTGTAAAGCTAGTTTTTCACCAAGATCATAATTTTGTGTAAATATAGCTGCACCAAGGCCATAGGGTGTATCATTGGCAATCTGAATGGCTTCCTCCTTGTCTTTTACCGTAATTAGAGAGGCTACAGGCCCGAACAATTCTTCATCGTAGGCAGGCATTCCTTTTTTTACACCTGATAATATCGTGGGAGGATAAAATGCACCTGGTCCTTTAGGAATATAGCCGCCTAAAAGACATTTAGCTCCCCTTTCAAGACTCAGAGAAACCTGCTCATGAAGCTTCTCCCTGAGATCAAGTCGAGCAAGGGGACCTAAGGTCGTTTTTGCATCTAAAGGATCACCCATTACGGCTGATTCCATATGCTGTGTAAAGAAGTTTGTAAAATGATCTTGTTGGCTTTCAACGATAATAAAACGTTTTGCAGCAATACAACTTTGCCCAGCGTTTAAGAGGCGACTTGTTGCACATATTTTTGCCGCTTTTTCTATAGAGGCATCTTCGAGTATAATGTAAGCATCGCTTCCTCCGAGTTCAAGAACACACTTTTTAATCCATTGACCTGCCTTAGAAGCAACACTTTGTCCTGCAGATGTACTCCCTGTAAGAGTAACGCCTCGAATATAAGGAGATTCGATTAAAGAAAGGGCTGTTTGACTTGAAATCAATAGGGTCTTAAAGAGGTCCTTAGGAAAACCTGACTTTAAAAAAATGTCTTCGATGGCGACTGCACATCCTGGGACATTTGATGCGTGTTTTAACACCACCCCATTTCCCGCCATTATTGCTGGGGCTGCTGCTCTAAAGGCCTGCCAAAATGGGAAGTTCCATGGCATGATTGCAAGAATTACGCCTAGTGGCTCATAAGCAATATAACTTTTATCCGCATCTGTTTTGATGGGCTCTGGTTTTAAAAAAAGCTCCCCATTTTCTGCAAAATAACTACATGCCAAGGCACATTTTTCAATTTCCGCCAGGGCCTGCAGAAGAGGTTTTCCCATTTCTTGTGTAATTAATCGAGCGAGATGTTGCTTTTGAGAAAGAAGCCTTTTTCCAACTTCCTTTAGTAAAGAAGCTCTTTCATCAAAAGATACTTTCCTCCATGTCTGGAAAACTTCATGACTTTTTTGAACAACTCCTTGAGCTTCTTTCAAAGAGAGCTCTGCGTAAGTTGATATAAGCTCTCCCGTAAAAGGATTAAGGGAAGTGATGCTCATTGAGACTTATATCCTTTTCCAAATAGATTAAACTCTCCTTACACATTTCTTATCCTTATATTAACACATTTTATCGGATTATGGGAGAAAGTTTATGCTCTCGGAGACATTCTCCTCAGTTAGGTGGATTGCGCAATATATGAACATTATTATTGCACAATCCTGCACAATTTTGCATGATGAAAATATAGATCTTTCTTTTAATCTTACTTCTGACCTCATCAATGCCTTGCAAATGCTCGATAATGAGTATGCGAGAACGTATGCTAGACTCAAAAATACAGACCTCGAAGAGCGTCGCTCATTCATCTCATACAAAAATATGGTCAAGGGGCTTCCACGAGGTATCACCTTACTTTTTAAATCTCTAAATGTTCTTTCAGCCCCTTGAATAAGTTAGTAAATAATTTATTCTATATCTGACTGATTTTCTGGGCCGAAGATAAGTTTGTGCAGGGTTAAGAAGGCTTGTTCTTTCGTGATAGGAATGAAAAGCCCATTAACGTTTAAACAATTATCATATTGAAAGGCATCCAAAATTGATGGATCAATTGTTTTAGCATATGTCCGCAAAATATCTTTGGCTCCTATTGAATAAAGTTGGTCAAGATGGAAAAACTCGTGAAACTGTTCTGCATTGGATCGGAAATGAGCTAAAAGAACACGAGTATAAAGCTCCTCAAGAACATCAGGCTGAGAAGCTCTTACCTGTCCTTCAACCCATTTTTCAATTGTAGCAATACAAGGAAGAAGGGGTAATTCCTGCTTCCCCTCTGCATGAAGGTGCATACATTCTTCAACTAATATTCTTCGGGAATGATTATCTCTCTGATTGGCTTCACGAATAATATGGGGAAGAAAAATAGGACCAACTCCTTCTATAAGTCGGGCCTTATCCTCAACTTCCATAAGATGGTCAATTTCTTCTTTAGCCCTACGATGATGAGGGCTTTCGGGTGAAAGAGCTTGCTCAAGAATCCATTTATTCAATGAGAGAAAATGTCTGGGAGTACATAGATCTAAATGAACGGGCTCAAAAAGATCTAAGATAGGGTGATCTCCGTCTTCCCCTTCTATCAGGTAAATGGAGCCTAAGCATGTCATAACATCATCAGAATTTTCAACATGGGGAATTAAAAGTTGAATGGCTCTCACCAAGTGTTGTTCTTGTGTTGCTCTGCCTCTTAAATGCTCACATTCTTCAATGAGATCTTTAATCACATGAGGCTCAAAATGTTTTTGTACCCCACGTTTCTTTTTAGCAATGGGAGGCCTATGGCCTTCTGGCTCATCCATGGCTTGAAGTTCAAATGAAGTGAGAGATACTGCAAGTGCGGTTGCTACAATAAATAATTTATTTAAATTAAACATAAATACTCCAAATTTTCTGTGACAATTATAACTTTTCATATTATGAAGTAATATCATTTTATATGATGTCAAGTATTTTTTATTTCAATTCTTAAAATATCGAATTGTTCTTTTATTTTTTTAACTCTTCTGACAAAATGTTCAAAAATGTTAATAGGGATAAGAGAATGGAATTTGACCCTATCTTCCTTTCACGTATTCAATTTGCCTTTACGATTAGCTTTCATATTATTTTTCCTTCTTTAACTATCGGTCTTGCGAGTTGGCTGGTTGTTGTTGAAGGTCTTTGGTTAAAAACGAGAGATGATACTTATCAAGATATTTATAAATTATGGGTGAAGATCTTCGCGGTTGCATTTGGGATGGGTGTTGTTTCAGGGGTCGTTATGTCCTATCAGTTTGGCACCAATTGGTCTGTATTTTCAGATAGAACGGGAAATGTTTTGGGTCCATTGTTGGCCTTTGAAGTTTTAACAGCGTTCTTTCTCGAGGCCTCTTTCTTAGGTATTATGATTTTTGGATGGGGTAGAGTTACAGAGAGTATGCATTTTGTTTCCACACTAATCGTCGCTTTAGGGACGGTGATTTCTGCTTTTTGGATTTTAGCAGCGAATAGTTGGATGCAAACACCAACAGGTTATGAAATCTCCGCAACACATATTTTCCACCCCGCAGATTGGGTTGATATTATTTTTAATCCCTCTTTCCCCTATCGCTTTATGCATATGGTTACGGCAGCATACTTGACTACAGCATTCTTTGTAGGAGGAGTGGGGTCTTGGTATCTTTTAAAGAAGCGATTCATTCCTCAGGCAAGAATTATGGTAGGAATGGCAATGCTTATGGCAATTTTTGTGACGCCCCTCCAAATTTTTTTGGGAGACCTTCATGGTCTTAATACGTTAAAACATCAACCGTTGAAAGTTTCGGCTATGGAAGGAATTTGGGAGACGGAAAGGGGATCATCCTTGATACTTTTCGGTTGGCCTGATTCCTATAGGGAAGAAACTCTATATTCTATCAAAATTCCCTCCCTTGCGAGTTTAATTCTTACCCATGATGTACAAGGAAAAGTTCAGGGCTTAAAGGAATGGCCAAAAGATCAACGGCCTCCTGTGCTCCAGGTCTTCTGGTCGTTTAGAATTATGGTTGGAATCGGACTTCTAATGCTGTTAACAGGTCTGATGTCCATTTGGCTTTATTTTAAGGGAGGACTCTTTTCAAAACCATGGTTTCAACGATGGTGTCTTGTTATGACGCCTTCCGGATTTATAGCCATTCTTGCGGGTTGGTTTGTTACGGAAATTGGACGTCAACCTTATATTGTCTATGGTCTGATGAGAACTTCTGAAGCTGTTTCTCCTGTATTGGGACAGCATATCTTTCTCTCCCTTATCGCGTTTATTGTTGTTTATGCCTTTGTTTTTGGTGCAGGCGTTTATTATATTTTTAAATTGATTGATAAAGGGCCAACTGCTTCGCTTAATAAAGAGGAAGTTTATGGGTTCCCTGGTCTCAACCTGGAGACGTAAACATGTTTGATTTTTCTTCCTTTCTTGATTTGCCCCTTCTTTGGGCTGGGATTATAGCCCTTGCTATTTTTCTTTACGTTCTTTTAGATGGATTTGACTTAGGCGTTGGCATTCTCTTTCCCTTCGCACCCAGCGATGATTGCCGCAATCGAATGATGAGCTCTATTGCCCCTTTTTGGGATGGAAATGAAACGTGGCTTGTCTTAGGGGGAGGAGGGCTTTTTGCAGCTTTTCCGTTAGCCTACGCTATTCTTATGCCTGCTTTTTACATTCCTATTATCTTGATGCTCTTAGGACTTATTTTTAGGGGGATTGCTTTTGAATTTCGTTTTAAAGCAAAAGGAAAGATGCAGAAAGTATGGGATTATTCTTTTCACTTTGGATCTCTAAGCGCGTCCCTCTTTCAGGGTATAATTTTGGGCTCTTTTGTTGAGGGGATTACGGTTGAAGGACGATCTTTTGGAGGAGGTAGCTTTGATTGGCTGAGCGCATTTTCAATGATGACAGGCATTGCTCTTGTTTTTGGTTACGCTCTCTTAGGATCAACCTGGACGATTATGAAAACGGAAAATAAGACCCAAGAATGGGCACGCCAGTCCGCAAAATATATCCTTATTTATGTTGCCTTATTTATGGGTCTTGTAAGTTTATGGGTTCCTTTTTTGAAGGATCAAATTTTTGAAAGATGGTTTGCATTGTCAAATTTAATGTATCTCTTTCCTATTCCTTTGATTACTGCCCTCTCTTTTATATGTCTTTATCGAGCCCTTTATAAAAAAAGGGAAATTTTGCCTTTCATTTTGTCAATGAGCCTCTTTTCACTTGGTTATGTGGGACTTGCTATAAGTTTATGGCCATGGATTGTTCCTTATCAAATCTCTTTTTACCAAGCGGCAGCTGACTCAAAATCCCTATCTTTAATGATCATTGGGGTGGTTGCTTTTCTCCCTATTGTTTTAGGGTATACGGTTTATTCTTATTATATTTTTCGAGGAAAATCGACGTATCAACATGAATATTGAGGAGATGCGAAATCAACAAAAATTAAGACCTTGGGTCTGGTTTATTATTTTATGGTCGGGGAGCTTATGTTGTACCCTAGTTCTCGCTTACCTTTTGAAATGGATATTAAAATTTTTTATGTAGAATGAATCCAGAGAATTTCTCACAATTTTATTATAATGTAACATTCTTATTGAAGGGAGAAAACATGAAAAAAATAGTGCTTATGACCAGTTTTATGTGGCTCTTTACGCTTTATGAGCTTGAGGCAAAGACTCGCATCACTCTTGTGAATGATTTTGATCCAAGTAAGGCCCCTTTTGTTGAAGTTGAGGATGGATTTGTCAATGTATCAAAAGGATTTTGGAGTCATGAACGGATCACTTTTGACAAACATGAGATTCCTAAATACCAAACCGCAAGTAAATCCAAAAGCTCTCATCTTACAGAGCCAGACAAAATTGAGGGTAAAATTCAATACAAGGAAGATGGAAAAGGCCCATTAAAATCAGTAAGTTGTGAGTTTTTACCTCATGGGAAGAGCCCCTCGCTTCAATTTATCATTATCAATAAGGCTAAGCCCAATACTATGGAATGTAAAATAGAGGAAATTAAGAAAAACGCGTCTGTCGCAGAAAATCAATCCCAAATCTAAAACGATAAAGCCATACGTACGCCTTGTTTTGAATAGAAACAGAATTAACAGGGGTACGTATGGTTATCGATTATTCTCTCCTCTCAGGACTTGTCTAAATTCTCCCACGTTTGTTGATATGATTGATATTGGCTTCCGGTTAAAGGCAAAATGCCATGAAAAAGCCCATCTTGAGAATGATGAGGTTTGAGCTCAACTACATAAGGCCACAAGCCAAATTCTTTTGAAGCTATGTAGATTTCTGAGGTAAGCTTCATAATCATAAACCCTGTTTTGTTTTTGTTCCCAAATTCTACAAGTCCTTCATAAAGGCCCCGATAGAAGTTTCGCAAAAATGTCAAGGATTCATATGTTCCAGGAATAGGTACTTGGGATGGCCCTCCAAGGTAAACACTCGAGCACTCCCAAACATAACTCTCATAAATAGTGAGAGTTGTTATAAGCTCTGCCACATCTTCTTGAATATCGTTTAGCTTTTTTTTAAGAATGCAAGCTCCTCCAACAATTCCTCTCTCCCATCCTTCTGCAATAATAAAAGTTGTTTTATTACGATCCTTCAAGGGAAGGTCCATTCCCTGAAGAAAATTTATTTCTTTCTCTATTAATTTAATAGACTGGTTCTTAAAGAGTTCTTCCTGTGATTCGATAATATCAAACTTAAGCATAAGCGCCTCCTGCTGCTTTTATTGAAATTTTATCCAGCAAAAGGCCAAACCAGGAATGTAGACTTTTAAAAAAAATTGATGTATACTTCCTATAGTATAGGCCTTTTGTAGGTTCTCTATATTTTACAAGCACCTATGACTCTCTGATACTGGCTTCTCAGGCGCTTGAGGTATTTAAGAAAGTTGGATATTGCACTCCTAGCTTTCTTTTTATTTTTAGGTTAACCATTTTTGGTATTTTGTATACCAGAAACTTTACAATGACCAGCTTTTTTTGTGAAGGTGTAATTTTAGGCTTATCACAAATATAAATATGTATTATACTAATAACGACAGAAATATGGTTACAGGTTAAAGAAGCGTATGACATCTGCATTAAAAGAAAAAATTATCGAACGTATGGAAGCTAAAAACCTTTCCATTGCAGAATTGGAAAGACGTGCAGGCTTAAGCATACATTCAGTTAGGAATATACTTAAGGGAAGAATTAAAAAGCCTAGCGCCCAGTCTCTTCAGGCGATTGCCGAAGCTTTGGAGTGCTCAATAATTGATTTGATGAATAACTCACCCGGAATGGCTGATGGTTTTTCTCAAGCTGTTGAATGGAAGATGAGAAAAAGCCCTTCTCTCGACTATCCTGACCTTATGGTGGATTGTATGAAAAAGGTGCTGGCTCTTCTAACTGAAAAAAGTGGAACCGTCTCTGTCGATACATATTTAGAAATTGTCCGGAAAGTGTATTTTTATTCTTCAAAGGAAGAACCAAGAAAGTTTGACCTTCGCTTTGCAGAATGGCTTATAGAAAGCCACCTCGATGATCCTAGGAACCCCCGAAGATCATAATAACTTAAAATAAGAATTTGCTATCTTTGACGAGAGGCGTTATGGCTAGAGTTCTTTGTGTACTTTATGAGGACCCTATTGCTGGGTATCCAAAATCCTATGCTCGTGATGACATCCCTAAACTGAATCAATATCCTGATGATACAACTTTACCAACACCAAAGAAGATTGATTTTAAACCAGGTGTGTTATTAGGAAGTATTTCTGGTGAACTTGGGCTTCGTAAATTTCTCGAAGAGCAAGGACATACCTTTATTGTTACGTCTGATAAAGATGGTCCTCATTCAGTCTTTGAAAAGGAATTAGCAGATGCTGACGTTGTTATCTCTCAGCCATTTTGGCCGGCATATTTAACAGCAGAGCGACTCGCAAAAGCAAAAAATTTAAAACTTGCCATTACAGCTGGTATTGGTTCCGATCATGTTGATTTGAAGGCTGCTCTTCAAAAAGGAATTACAATTGCTGAAGTAACGTATTGCAATAGCATTAGTGTTGCAGAACATGTTGTTATGGCGATTCTTGCTCTTGTTCATGATTTTATTCCTTCCTATCAATGGGTCATTAAAAAAGGGTGGAATATCGCTGATTGCGTTTCAAGGGCCTACGATTTGGAGGGCATGGATGTGGGATCGGTTGCCGCTGGTCGGATTGGTCTTGCTGTTTTAAGGAGGCTAAAACCTTTTGACGTGAAGTTACATTATACGGAACGTCATCGTTTACCGGAAGCTGTGGAAAAAGAGCTTAATCTTACCTACCATTCCCACATTGATTCCATGGTTTCAGTGTGTGATGTGGTAACAATTAATTGTCCCTTACATGCAGAAACAGAACACCTGTTTAATGACGCGTTAATTAACAAAATGAAACGTGGCTCATATATTGTCAACACAGCTCGAGGGAAAATTTGTGATCAGGACGCTATTGTTCAAGCTCTAGAGAGTGGCCAACTCGCAGGTTATGCAGGAGATGTCTGGTTTCCACAGCCAGCTCCCCAAGACCATCCTTGGCGATCTATGCCTCATCACGCCATGACGTCCCACGTTTCAGGAACTACCCTCTCTGCTCAGGCACGATATGCAGCAGGAGTTCGCGAAATTCTCGAGTCCTGGTTTGGAGGTCAACCTATTCGTAACCAGTATTTAATTGCTGAAAAAGGGAGGCTTGCAGGTATGGGAGCTCATTCCTATACGGCAGGAAATACAACGGGTGGTTCGGAAGCAGCAGAAAAATTCAAAAAGAAATAAGATTGAAGTTTTAGAGCTAAGGTTTGCCTAATATGTGGTTTGTGCAGACAGCTTCCCCTAACTTTTTGAGACATATTTTAAGTTCAGTATCTTTAATAGATTGTGTTTGAATCATAACCCATTCTTTTTCTTCTTGAGATAAAGGAGATAAAGGCATATTTGAACGTGGGTCCTCAGAAGGCGCAAAACCATGGCTCATATGGAGTTTGGAGAGGGCTCTATAGCCAAAAAAGGTATTTACTCGTTCCAATATTAAATCTTGAGCGTAATGAAAGAGAAGAGAGGAAGATGACGTTACGCTTAAGTGAAGGGTACCTTCTGTTCTTTTTCCTTTTGGAAAAGTAATTTTTTCGGCTAAAGCAAGGCGTGAAAATTTTTCTCCTACGATCTGAGGCCAGTGTGTAATAATTTTTCCCTCCATCAATCCTCGCACCTTAAAAACAGGTTTGACAGCATTTTGAGTATAAAAGCCTAGACGGGTTGGTAGCATTTTCTTTGAGTATTTCATGAGATTAAAATAAAGTTTTTTAAAGAGGTTGAAAAGTGATTTTCTGAAAACAAGTGTTTTGAGAGCAAAAACTGACCATTGAATCTTTATAGTTTCTCTCGGAATAAGGATCTAGGCGTATAGATAACATCTTGTTAGGATATCTCTGGGATAAAAATGAGAGTCTTTTAAAGAGGTTGAATGTGTTTTCGTCGAAACTTTTGGATTGGTATGCCAAAGCACAACGTAAGCTTCCATGGCGGACAGCTTTCAAAAATCCATATCACACTTGGCTCAGTGAGATTATGCTGCAGCAAACAACTGTGGTAACCGTAATCCCTTATTTTCAGTCTTTTTTAAAAAAATGGCCAACAGTACATGACTTAGCGTTAGCTTCCCTTGATGAGGTACTCGTTGAGTGGCAAGGACTTGGGTATTATTCACGGGCGCGAAATCTTCATAAATGTGCTCAACAATTGTCAAAATCGTTTCCTTCAAAGGAAGAAGAACTTGTAAAATTGCCTGGTATTGGGCCCTATACTGCTGCAGCCATAGCCTCTATCGCATTTGATCAAAAATCTGCAGCTGTGGATGGCAATGTGGTTCGTGTGCTAAGCCGTTTTTTTACGATCGACACCCCAAAGCCTACCCTTGAAGTGAGAGAAAAACTAATGACTTTACTTCCTGAAAAAAGGTGTGGTGATTTTACGCAAGCCTTGATGGAATTGGGGGCCCTTATTTGTCGTCCTAAAAATCCGTCCTGTGGTATCTGTCCCTTACACGATGATTGCCAAGCTTATCAACAAGGTAAACAAAGTTATTTTCCTATAAAAATCCAAAAACAAAAACTTCCTACTCGATATGCTACAGCTTTTATTATTAGACGAGAGGATGGAGCTATTTTACTTCGAAAACGTCCTCTTCGGGGACTTTTAGGAGGGATGATGGAAGTTCCTACAACACCCTGGGCAGATACAAAGAGTGAGGGGAGTGGGCCTCTTGTGCGCCATACCTTTACGCACTTTCATTTTGAAGTGAATGTGCAATCCTCTCATGAGCCAACTTTTTTTGAAGGCATCTGGGTTCACCCTCAGGATTTGAAAGCGTACGCTCTCCCAACCGTTATGAAAAAAATTATCAAGGCGGGTTTAAAAGCGACTTAATAGGAGCAAAACTTCTGCGGTGATGAGGTGTAATACCATGTAATTTTAAAGCTCGTTGATGTTCAACCGTTCCGTAGCCTGCATTACGCTCCCAACCATAATGAGGATGCTCAAGAGCTAATTTTTCCATGAGTCTATCTCGCGTTACCTTAGCAATAATAGAAGCTGCAGCAATGGAAAAACTAATGTGGTCTCCTTTTATAAGAGGGTAAGTTTGGATACCCTCAAAAGAAGGGATGTATTTTCCATCGATAAGGAGTGTTTCTGGTTTTTGAGGCAAACTTTGGATAGATCGTTCCATCGCTAAAAATGTAGCTTTAAGAATATTGAGTTGATCAATTTCTTCAACAGAAGCCATCCCTACGCCATGGTGAAAAAGATCGAGTTTTAAAAGCTCTGCATAAATAAATTCTCTTTTATCCTTTGAGAGCTTCTTAGAATCTTGGATACCTTTCAGTAGGATAGAAGGAAGAGAGGAAGGAGACAAAAACACTGCAGCAGCTGCTACAACAGGACCTGCCCAAGGGCCACGACCCACCTCATCTACACCCCCTACAGGGGTCATACATTGGGACTCAATCTCGAAGGTTGGCACGATTGTGGATTCTATCTCTTAATTTTGTAAGGAGTTGTTTAATAAGTGATACTTCACGGCCATACAAAAGTTTTAAAAGGTGAGAAAGGGTTGCTGTTCGTTTTGGCGCTAGATCATGGAGTCTTTTAGCCGTTGTTAGCCAAATTGGGCTGAGGGCAAGTGAAAGAACGGTGAGAGAGACAATAAGATTATATCCATATTCATCCATAATACCGACTTCTTGACCAACAGTTGAGAGAAGAAAAGAAAACTCCCCTAATTGCGAAAGAACAACTCCTGACAGAAAGGAAATCGTCCAAGGTTGGCGGAGAAGATGGAGGATACTGATATTAAGCGCTGTTTTTCCCAAGGTTATGAAAAGCAAAATCATCAATACTTTTCCTAAGTTTTTCCAAACAAAATTAAGATCCAAAAGCAAACCAATTGAAAGAAAAAACATCATCATCAGAACACTATAGATAGGTGTCATGCGATCAATCAAGATTTGACGTTCATGGCTATTACCCATGATAAGTCCCGCAAGGAAAGCGCCGTACGCAGCAGAAAGACCTGATAAACCTGCAATAGCTGCAGCTCCAAAGCAGAAAGTAAGGCCCATGAGGGGTGTTAAGTCTGTATGACCGACAACCATACGTAAAAAAGGAAGACGAATTCGCTCTCGCCGGCCTAAGTACCATACCAGGACAGCCAAAAGGCCAACAGAAACCATAATTTTAGCAAGCATTAAGGTAATATCCACATGCTCACCAGGTTGAAGCCCTCTTATGATAAGGATCATAGGAACGATCGCAAGATCCTGAGCAACAAGGACCCCAATTGTAAGACGACCTGTGGCTGTTTTGAGCTCGCCTATTGTATCCAACATTTTAACAGTGACAGCTGTGCTACTTAGGGCAAAAACAAAGGCCAAGAGAAGAGTTAAATTAAGAGGCCAGTTAAAAAGATGAGCTAGTGGAAAAGCAATAGCAAGGCCACCAACTATTTGGAGGGCTATGCAGCCTACAGAGATATGCCAGGTTTGTACGAAGGAACGTAAACTAAGCTCCATCCCAACGACAAAAAGAAGCATGAGAATGCCCAACTCAGATAACAGTTGCACGCCTTGCCGGTTCTCAATAAATCCCAACATGGAAGGACCCAAAATGACACCAGCTAATATATAGCCAAGGATTGCAGGTTGCTTAAATTTCTCAAGCAAGATCCCACCCACCAGGGCTGCGGTGACCACAATTGCAATTTCAGTTAGTGTAATTTCCATTGGCATAAGTGTGACATAGCATAGAATGAGATGTTTTTAAAGTCAGCTTCTGTTTATATAAATTTATGTTTAGCAGAGGGCTGTCAGGAATTTCTGGTTTTGTTCTTCTGTTCCTAAAGAAACTCTGATGGAGTTGGGAACACTAGCAGAGCAGTCTAAAACGTGGATATGATGTTGTTTGACTCGGTATAGTGTTTCGTGAAAGTTCTCTAAGACCACCATAAGAAAGTTTGTCGAACTCTGGAAGACTTTACGAACACTCTTTAGATTTGATAGCTCTTGCATTAAAAAGGTTCTGTTTTTTGTAATTTTTTCCCAAGTTGCAAAAGTTTCTTCAGGATAAAGGAGTCGTTCTTTTACTCTTTCCTGCGCAGGTGTAGAAAAGCCGAAGGGAAGTTGGATATAACGTAAAGTATGAATGATCTGCTTGCTAGCAAGGATAACCCCACATCTTAAGCCGGCCATTCCCCATGCTTTTGAAAGTGTTCTGAGGATAATAAGATTATCATATTTAGAAAGATAGGATAAAGAGGAGGGTTGGTCAGAAAACTCAATATAGGCTTCGTCCACAACGACTAACCCGTCGAAGGTATCACACAAATTTTTGATAGATTCAGCTTTACATTTTGTTCCTGTAGGGTTGTTTGGGTCGCATAGAAAAACAATTTTTGGGTTGATGCTAAGTATATCTTCTTGAGGAAGAAGATTGAGATTTTCACCCAATAAAGGAACTGTTTCCACTCTCAAATTATGAATAAGTGCCCAATGTTCATAAGCTGGAAAAGTAGGAGTGGCAATACAGATAACATCTTGATTAGGCTCAGAGAAAGCTCGAAGAAGCAAGTCTAACCCCTCCATGGACCCTACGGTGAACAGAACGTTGTCATGGGTAAGCGTGAGGGGTTTATCAGTAAAAGAAAAATTAAGAGAAGCTATGGTATTAAGATAAATCTCTTTTAAATCTTTTTGCATAATATCTGGGTATTCTGCATACCATCCCATGTATGGGTTAGTATTATTGCTTAGGTCGATATTCCATTCTTCTGCAGAAAAGTATTTTTTAATGGGAGAGGGGAGAGATAGCTTTGAAAGAAGAGGTCTTGCTTTTGGATGGATCATTGTACTCTTCTCCTCTCCTAGAACTTTGTTAAATAGTTTAAAAGAATGGCGTCCCTATTGGGGGAAACCCTCAAATTACTAAAAATATGATAAAAATTTTACCATATATATTTAAAGTTTTATATATTTTTCTAAACGGTGCAAGCGAAAAATGATGGGGTAGGTATGCTAGATATTTTCTTTTTTGATTTCCTCGGCTAAGAACATATACATGGCAGGAACTACAAAAAGAGTAAAGAGAGTTCCAATTGAAATGCCTGAAGAAATGACGAGGCCGATATTAAACCGGCTTACGGCACCTGCTCCTGTTGCCATAATAAGGGGGATAACACCTAAGACCATTGCTGCGGTTGTCATAAGAATAGGCCGAAGGCGAATCGAAGCAGCCTTTTCAATGGCTTCTCTTTTATTCTTACCTTCTTTTTGAAGCTCATTTGCAAATTGTACAATTAAAATCCCATGCTTACTGATAAGACCAATAAGAGTTACGAGACCAACCTCTGAATAGATGTTAAGGCTGGCTCCGCCAACACCAAGACTAATAAAAATCATCGCCCCACAGACAGACATAGGGACACTGATCAAAACAATAAGAGGATCTCTAAAGCTCTCAAAAAGTGCTGCTAGTGAAAGGAAAATAATAATAATAGCGAAGAAAAAAGTGATTATAAGAGAGCTCCCTTCTTGTTCATATTGTCTTGATTGACCGCCATAATCCACAGAATAGCCTTGCGGAAGATTATCCTTTGCAAGTGTTTTCATTGTCTTGAGGGCTTCACCTAAAGTAACACCCGGAGCAGGTACCCCTGAAATGGTAGCGGATCTGAGCTGCTGAAAATGATTGATTGATTCGGGAACAACTTTTGATTTGAGGCTTACAACTGTTGAAAGAGGAACAGTCTTGCCTTCAGCAGTTTTCATATAATAATTCAAAATTTGATCATAGTTACCCCGTTCATTTCGGTTAACTTGAGGAATAACCTTGTAAGAGCGTCCATAAAAATTAAAAAAGTTGACATAATTTTGACTTAAAGCCGCCTGAAGGAGACTCCCTAAGTCTCTCATATTCAACCCCATGAAAGAGGCCTTATCTCGATCGATGACGAGGGTTGTCTGTGTTTTATCAATCTTTAGATCCGAATCCAAATAAACAAACATGCCGCTGGCTTGAGCCTTATCCATGATGGATTGAGTAACTTCATTTAGCAATTCATATGATTCAGTTGTTTCAATAACAAACTGCATGGGTAACCCTTTACCCCCACCTGGAAGAGGAGCCGGCTGAAAAACAGCAATTTTTCCACCTGCAATTTGTGAAAGAAGTTCTTGAGCTTTAGGTTGCAAGCGATCAGCTGTTAGCTTTCGTTTATCCCAGGGTTTAAGTACCATTCCGCCGAGACTTAAGTTGAGCCCCCCTACACCATCAAGCTGAAAAACATGATCCGTTTCGGGAAAGCTTGAAAAGGATTCATAAATTTGTTGGGAATAAAGTTGGGTTTGGGAAAGGTTAGCATTCGGAGAAGCTGTTAATTGGGAAATAATGATGCCTTGATCTTCAGGCGGAGCTAATTCTTCTTTTGAAGTTACAAAGAGAAAATAAAGACTTAAGAGAATAATACAAGAAAAAACACCCACGACAGGTAAGAAATTCAATGAACGATGCAAGGCGCTTTCGTAAGTTTTTTCAAGGTTTTCAAACTGATGGTTCATAAAGGCGCTAAACCGACTGTGGTTTGTTCCTTTTAAGAACCGAGAACACATCATAGGAGAAAGAGTTAGAGCAATAATTGCTGAAATAGCAACGGCTCCTGCGAGTGTGAAAGCGAATTCAGTGAAGAGCGCTCCAGTAAGCCCCCCCATAAATCCAATGGGAATATAAACAGCAACTAAAACAACTGAAATAGCAATAATAGGATTGGCAAGCTCTCGTGCACCCAAAATGGTAGCATCTTTCACACCCATTCCATTTTCGACATGACGATAAACATTTTCAACCACAATAATAGCATCATCGACAACAAGCCCGATAGACAGAACTAGAGCTAAGAGCGTTAATAGATTTATAGAATATCCTAAAAGAAACATAATAAAAAATGTTCCTATGAGAGAAAGAGGAATGGCAACAATTGGAATAACGACAGTACGGAAAGAAGCCAGAAACAAAAAGATAACAAAAACAACTATAATAATTGCTTCCGTTAAAGATTCTTCAACTTCATGGATAGAAGCATTTACGTAGTCGGTGGCATCATAAACTATTTTCCCATTTAACCCTTCAGGCAGTTGTTTCTGGATTTCTGGGAAAATGGCTCTTATGTTATTAATTACCGTAAGAAGATTTGCTGCAGGTGCAACTTGGATTCCTACATAAACAGCCTCTCTCCCATCAAATCTAACCGCAGTATCATAATTTTCTGCTCCTAAAGACACAGTCGAGACATCTTTTAAGCGTATAATGGCATTGTTTTTTGACTTCACAATTAAGTTACGGAAAGCTTCAACAGATTCGAGTTCCGTATTCGTTGTGAGATTTACCGTTACCATTTGGCCGTCTGTCCGACCTGCAGCTGAGATAAAATTATTTGAGACCAGAGCATTAGAAATATCATCGGGAGTAACGCCGAAAGCTGCGAGTTTGCCGGGGTCAAGCCAAGCGCGCATGGCAAATGGCCTTCCCCCCAATATTTCAGCAAGTTGAACACCGGGGACGGCTTGAAGCTTGGGTTGAACAACGCGAACTAAGTAATCTGTTATTTTATTGCTTGGCAGTATCTGGCTATAAAAACCGATATACATGGAGTCGAGGACGTCACCTATAGCAACGGTTATAATAGGTAGCTGAGATTCTTTAGGAAGCTGATTCAAAACAGCATTAACCTTTGTGTTAATTTCCGTAATGGCTTTTTGAGGATCATAATTTAACCGTAAGGTTGCTTGAATCGTGCTTACGCCTTGTATACTTGTGGAGGTTAAATAATCAATTCCATTGGTTTGAGCTATAGATTGTTCAAGGGGTGTGGTAATAAAGCTGGCTATAATTTCAGGATCTGCGCCAGTATAAGCCGTCATTACCGTAACGACTGCATTTTGTGTATAGGGAAATTGTCGGATAGGAAGGAGGCCGAGGGAGCGCAGCCCTAAGACAAGGATCATTAAACTGACAACTGTTGCAAGAACGGGTTTATGAATAAATAAATCAGTAAACTTCATGTCAATTATGCATTCTTATTCATTTTTTAGGTTTGAGTGTGGATCATTACGAGGGACAACCGTATTATTGATAATGACGATGGATCCATTTTTAAGTTTGTTTTGGCCTGCTGTAACGACTAAATCTCCTTTTTCAAGGCCCTTTAAAACTTGAACCTGATCTCCGCGGGTGTCACCTACTGTAACAAACTTCTGGGTAGCAACATAAAGTACATTCCCTTTTTGATCCTTTCCTTGTTCCTTTAAAATATAAACAAGATCACCATAGGGATTATAACTAATCGCTGTTTGAGGTAAGGTGAGATAGGGTTGCGCTGTCCCTGTTTTAAGAGAAACATTTCCAAACATTCCTGGGAGTATTTTTTTGTCTGGATTAGAAAGAGTAGCCTCAACCTCCACATTTCGTGTTGTGGGATCAACTTTAGGATTAATAGAAGTAATTTTACCTTTAAAAACCATATTTGGATAGGCATCTGTTGTAAATGTAACCAGTAGGTTAACTGCAATACCAGGTAATTGCTGTTGGGGTAAGTAAAAATCCACGTAAAGAGGATCAAGAGACTGTAAAGTTACAACCTTATCACCAGGGTTTAAGTATTGACCAAGATTAACAGCCGAAATACCAAGTCGACCCGGAAAAGGAGCTCGGATAATTTTTTTTGCTATTGTTGCAGCTTGTTGTGCGACCTGAGCTCGCGCGCTTTTAAGATTGGCTTCATCCGTATCCAAGGTTGCTTTACTCACTCCCTGAACAGCAAACTGTTCTTTATCTCGTCCATAGGTAATTTGAGCAAGTTCTGCTTGAGCTTCTAAGGAGTGAAGCTGAGCGATCTCATCATCAACATTAAGTTCAACAAGAAGGTCTCCTGCTTGAGCGTCCTTTCCAGATGTAAAATGAATACTTTTAACAAGTCCTGCAATTTCAGTTGTTACATCAACCCCATTGATTGCCCGCAAAGTTCCTGTAGCTGTAATTTCAGGTTGCCATGATTCAAAGGAGGCTCCTAGAGCAGACACGACTATGGGAGGGATATTGCCCTTCATATACTGCTTCGTCATATAAACCTTAAAAGCTTGATAGGAAAAAATACCACCGAAAAGGAGTCCTGTAAGTGCGAGCATGATGAACATAGTTTTTTTCATCATAAGCCTCCGGTTGTTGCTGTTGTATTCTCAGGAAAGGCGCAAGGGGGTTTGCGGTTCCACCATCCGCCACCCAAAGATTGAAAGAGAGCAGCGGTGTCTGCATACCGGGCTGCTTGAGCACGAATACGGCCAATACGCGCTTGCTGATACTGGCTTTCCGCATTAAGTAAATTGAGGTAACCCACAGCTCCGACGTTATATTGTGTTTGGGTTAATGAAAGTGTTGCGCGAGCAGATGTTTCAGCGTCCGTTTGTATTTGAAGCTGATGAGCATCAATTTCCAAAGCTCGTAAGGTATCAGCTACGTTTTGGAAGGCTTGAAGGACCGTTTGCCGATATTGAGCAAAAGCTTGTTCGAAAGCTGCAACGGCGGCTCTCTTCTTTCCAAGCAAAGCGCCTCCTTGGAAAATTGGCTGAACAAGGGTCCCTATAATATTCCAAATATTGTGTCGTGGATCAAAGAAACTTTGTGCTTCGTTTGTTATCCAACCATAACTGCCCGTAAAATTGAATTGGGGAAGCATATTGGCTGTAGCAATTCCAATTTGCGCACTTGCAACATGGAGAAGAGCTTCTGCCGCTCTTACGTCCGGACGTTGTTGTACAAGAGAGGATGGAAGGCTCACAGGAAGTTCAGAAGGGAGTTCTAAGTCTTCTAGGTTAAATTCTGGGAGATGACTTTCACTTGGTAAATCTCCTACCAACACAGCTAAAGCATGGCGTGTTAGGGAGAGTTGATTGACCAGAGGAGGGAGCGTTGCTCGCATCTGATCAAGTAAGCTTTGTTGTGCAAGCACATCTAAACGTGAAACAGCCCCTAAATTTAGTTTTTTATTCATAAGCTCCAGTTGCTTTTCCTCTGAAATGATTAGCTCTTCTGTTGCATTGATTTGCCCCCGTAAAGAAGCTTCTGTAATTGCGGCTGTGACTATATTGGATGTAAGTGTTAAATAAGTCGCTACGAGTTCAAAATTTTGATAGTCGAGCTGAGCTTCGGAGACCTCAATTTGGCGTCGAATGGCTCCAAACACATCCAGAGTATAGGAAACATTTACAGTGGCGTTATAAAGATTAAATGTCAAAGGGGGAGCATTCGTAAGGCCGAAGATATCTGTACTAAATCTCTGTCTTGACAGAGAAGGTTGGGCGGAAAGAAAGGGGAATAGAGACGCAACGGATACATTTAAATTCTGTTCCGCTTGGCGAAGAGCAGCTTGGGCTGCTTGAAGGTTAGGGCTGTTTTTAAGGCCTCTTTCTATCAGTTCATTTAAGCATTTAGAGTGAAAAAGATGCCACCATTCAGCAGGAATATCTGCTCCTGAGATAAAATACTGAGATTCCCCTCCAGGTCCTTTTGACTTAACCGTTTTCTCCGGTATGGGCAACTCAGTGTATGATTGTGTTTCAGGTGGCTTAGGGGATTCAAAGTCAGGACCAACGGCACAGCCTGCAAGAACCAAGCACCAACATACAAATATTAAAAGGATTTGCAAGGGGGTATTCTTAACAAATTTATTATTCATCACTTTATTTTTATTTTTATTATTTAATTTAATTTTAACTTCCTTAGTAAAAAGACAATTAAATTATATCCAGACATATCATATTCTATTCTATTAACTTGTGATATACTTTTTTCACAAAAAAAGTAAGAGGCTGTCAATTCTGCAACTTAAATCAATCCCATTTTTTCCAATTTTCCGTTTGCGCCCGTCCTTATGGGACGGTATGGCGTTTTTTGTTGTTATAACAGCCATTACTCTTTTTGTTTGGGGTAGCCGAGGTATGATTATACCTTATACTATAACAGATACACTCCCTCTCTCTCTCGAGCCTCGTTATCTTCCCTATTACGCCCTAAGAACGATACTAAGAATGTTTTTTGCTCTTGGTTTATCCCTTTTATTTAGTTTTATATATGCGAGCATAGCTGCTAAAAGTAAAAAAGCAGAAGTTTTCCTTATCCCTATTCTGGACATTCTCCAATCCATTCCCATTTTGGGTTTTTTATCAATTACAACAGTTGGGTTCATTTCTCTTTTTCCTGGGAGCCTTTTAGGGGTTGAGTGTGCATCCATCTTCGCAATTTTTACATCTCAAGCTTGGAATATGACCTTTAGTCTTTATCAGTCTTTTAGAAGTGTGCCTAAAGAGCTTACGGAAGTCGCTACTCTTTATCATCTTTCTCCCTGGAGGCGATATTGGCGCCTTGAAGTTCCTTATGCTGTTCCCCACCTTTTGTGGAATACCATGATGTCAGTTTCAGCTGGGTGGTTTTTTGTGGTTGCGTCTGAAGCAATTACAGTTTCTGATCAAACCATTCTTTTGCCAGGAATTGGATCCTATATTGCTCTGGCAGCGAAGCAACAATCGATAGAAGCAATATTATACGCAATTGTCACAATGTTTATTGTTATTCTTTTGTATGATCAGCTTTTGTTTCGCCCTTTTTTGGCTTGGAGTAATAAATTTAAGGCAGAACTTACGACTTCGGGGCAGCTTCCTTCTTCTTGGGCTTTAACGATGGTGAGGAGGGCTGCTCTTTTTCGGGTTTTCAGTCTATTTTGGTTCAAGCTTTTGAATATTTTCGATAAAACATTTCATATCTTTAGCCTTAAAACAATAGAACTGGGAAGTAGGCATCCTCAAGCCTCCTCAGTCGTAGGTAAAAGTGTTACATTGTGTTTTGCCCTTCTAGGTTTATATGTTTTTGTTTATTATGGAATAGAGGCCTATTCTTATATATTCGAAAAACTTAATTTTGGAGAAGTTCAAGATGTGTTTACTCTTGGGTTCTTTACTCTTTTGAGAGTTGTACTTTTGTGCTTTCTTGCTACGCTCATTTGGGTTCCTATTGGCATTTTAATCGGCTTAAATGGCAAACTTGCCAGCCGATTACAACCTTGGGTGCAATTTATGGCTTCTTTTCCTGCGAATCTCTTTTACCCAATTGTTGTTGTTTTTATTTTTAACAATCATCTGAATCCTGATATATGGTTGAGCCCTCTTATGATTTTGGGTACCCAATGGTACATTCTTTTTAATGTGATTGGCGGTGCTTCATCAATCCCCTTTGATTTTCAAGAGCTCACCAAGAATTTTCATGTTGGTGGTTGGCTTCTTTGGAAAAGGTTATATCTTCCAGGCGTTTTCCCAGCCTATGTTACAGGTCTGATCACAGCAGGAGGTGGATGTTGGAATGCCAGCATTGTGGCAGAATATGTAAGTTGGGGTGATAAAACGCTAGAAGCTCATGGGATAGGGGCCTATATCGCTTCTGCGACGGCAGGTGGTGACCATACTCGAATCTTGCTGGGCGTTGTTGTTCTGTCTCTTTATGTTATTATCTTAAATCGTCTTTTTTGGCATCCGCTTTATCTCTTTGCAACAACGCGTTATCGTTTAGATTAGGGGAAAGTATGAAGAAAGATTTGTTAACGCTTAGCAATGTTTCTAAATGGTATGGGGATCCTCAAAAGTCGACACTGATTCTTGACCATATTGAATTTACGGTTAAAGAAAATGATTTTGTTGTTATTTTAGGTAAATCCGGATGTGGCAAATCCACCTTATTACGTATTATTGCCGGACTCATTGAACCCAATGAAGGTCAAGTTCTTTATCAAGGGAAAAAAATTACGCATACATTTCCCCTTATTGCGATGGTGTTTCAATCCCATGCTCTGTTTCCCTGGTTGAATGTTTTAGAGAATGTGGAGCTTGGACTTGAGGCTTTAGGTTTAAACCCTCATCAGCGGCGTAGACGGGCTTTAGAAGCTATCGATTTAATTGGCCTTGATGGATATGAATCGGCTTATCCGAAAGAGTTGTCAGGGGGAATGCGTCAGAGGGTGGGTTTTGCTCGTGCCCTCGTCGTCAATCCAGATATTCTGTTATTGGATGAGCCTTTTTCTGCTTTGGATGTTCTTACGGCTGAAAATATTCGTAATGACTTAATGGACTTATGGATAGAAAAACGCATTCCCACGAAATGTATTATTATGGTTTCACACAATGTCATTGAAGCTGTAGAACTCGCAAACCGCTTAGTCATTCTTAACCATGATCCGGGGCGTATTTTAAAAGAGGTTGAAATTCCACTTTTGTACCCTCGCGACGAAACAAGTCATCATTTTCAGGAGCTGGTGGATCAAGTTTATACAGCACTCCTTACAACAGCTGAGTCAACTCAAGTTACCAAACGAGGGGAACGAGCGAGGATTGTAATAGGGATGAGTTACAGGCTTCCCGAAGTTTCCATACATAAATTGCAAGGATTAATGGATGCGCTTATTGAGCCTCCTTACCATGGCAAAGCAGATATCTTTGCTTTAGCTGATTCTGAGAATTTATCAGCCAAAGACTCTCTTCCCCTCTTTGAGGCAATTGAGATACTGGGGTTTGCCCAAATTTCAAAGGGAGATATTGAGCTTACTCGTTCAGGCAAAGCTCTTTGTCAGGCAGATATTCTTGAGCGTAAAAAGGTTTTTGCTTACCACCTCATGCGACACATTCCCTTGGCGAGTCATATTTATCATGCGCTTCAAGACACTCCACGAAAGAGGATCGTGAAAGAAAAGTTTTTAAAGGAGTTGGAGGAGTTTATGCCATCAGAAGAAGCCCTTAAAAATATTTCCATTATCATTAACTGGGGACGTTATGCAGAACTCTTTGCCTATGATAACCGGACGGAGTTACTCAGCCTTGAGAATCCGGAAGCAGAAGAAGAGGTTACTTCTTCCGAAACGTATCAAGGGCAATGACATTATCAGTATTTTCAAGATCAGAATTATCCGTATCGGACAATTCGTCTAGGTCTGTATAAGGAGGCGGAGTGAATTGAAGGCCAAATTTCGCATAAGGATCCATAAAGCTTAAAAGAGAATGAAAAGGAACATAAATTCGCTCTTGAGAATCACTAAAGCTTAAAGTGATATAAAATCCAGAGGCATCAACTTCGAGCCCCCAATACTGATGTTGAATGACAATGGTCATTTCTTCAGGGTGACGTTCTAGGAGAAAACTTGGGAGTTGAACACCGGGGTAGTCGGTTTTAAAGGCAATGTAAAAGTGATGCGCTCCAGGAAGCCCCTCAATTGCCGCCGTTTCAAGAGCTTCACGAACCACGCTTCTCAAACCTTCTTGAACCATTTCTTCGTAGTTAAAACCGTCCACTGCTGATTCCCTCTGCTCGTAAAACCAATGAGGGGCTTCTGTTGCCCGGTGCCCCTCGAACCGCGATCAAGCCGAAAATTAAGCGGCTGCAGCTGCAGCAACTCTCATTTCGCCATCGTTTGCTGGGCTAAGATTAGCAACAGCTAAGCGACCTTGACCGTATGTATTAAATGCTTTTGCATTTATATGTTTAGCCCGATATCGGTGGTACCATGCCGAGTGAAAATCTGACCTTTACTACGCGCGTCGATCCTGATTCACCCCCATAATCTTTCTGGTGGAGGTGCCGGGTTCTGCCCCCGGGTCCGCAACGCCTATTTCGAAAGACGTTTATCACTATAGTCAAGTTCCCTTGACATCTTATATATAATCATTTTTTTAAAAGATTTAAAGAGGTATTTATATAATTCTTAGTATTGCAGAGGATATGCTAATTCAAACATGTCTTTTGGCAGGCTGAACCTTCATAATACTTTATATCATTTGCGGCTTGAATTAACTCATCTTGGCCTTCAGGGGTATATTCTTCTTTTATGTAATTGCGGAATATTTCGTAATTTTCATCAACGGACTGTAGACATTCATATTTATTGGAATAATCGGGACATTCAGGTGCTTTAGCAATAACCTGAAGGGGAAGAAGAATGAGTAAGCTCGCTAAAATTCTCATGGAACGTTTTTCATTTTGTCTATCTTTGAAAAACTATATCTCAAGAAGTTTAATAACCCGTTAAAATAAAAAAGGGCCCCAAAGGGCCCTTTTGATATAGTAAGGAAGGAGCTATTAGAAGCCCATTCCACCACCCATACCGCCCATGGCGTCCATGTTTGGCATAGGAGCTTCTTTCTTTTCAGGCTTTTCAGCAACCATAGCTTCAGTTGTAATCAGAAGACCTGCAACAGAAGCTGCATCCTGAAGAGCAATACGGACAACTTTTGTTGGATCAACAATTCCTGCTTTCACAAGATCTGTATAATCTCCCGTCTGAGCATTGAAGCCAAAATTGGTGTCTTTGCTATCCAAAAGTTTTCCAATCACAATGGATCCGTCAACGCCAGCGTTAACTGCGATTTGACGGGCAGGAGATTGAAGTGCCTTACGGATAATATCAATACCAACACGTTGCTCATCATTAGCTGGTTTTAAAGTTTCTAGTGATTTGATGGCATGTAAAAGGGCAACGCCACCACCAGCAACAATACCTTCTTCGACGGCTGCGCGTGTTGCATACATCGCATCTTCAACGCGGTCTTTGCGCTCTTTTACTTCAATTTCGGTTGCCCCGCCAACACGGATCACAGCAACACCGCCAGCTAGTTTTGCAAGGCGCTCTTGCAATTTTTCACGATCATAGTCGGAGGTGGTTTCTTCGATTTGAGCGCGTATTTGATTACAACGCGCCTCAATCTCCGTTTTTGCTCCTGCTCCATTGATGATGGTGGTATCTTCCTTGGTAATAACAACTTTTTTAGCTGTTCCGAGCATATTAATGTTCACATTTTCAAGCTTAATACCTAGATCTTCTGAGATGACCTGACCGCCTGTGACAGTAGCAATATCTTCAAGCATAGCTTTCCGACGATCACCAAATCCAGGTGCTTTTACAGCTGCTACTTTAAGACCACCGCGAAGTTTGTTTACGACGAGGGTTGCAAGAGCTTCACCTTCCACATCTTCAGCAATGATGAGAAGAGGGCGACCGGATTGAACGACGGACTCAAGAACAGGGAGAAGAGCTTGGAGGCCTCCCAGTTTCTTCTCATGGAGAAGAATGTATGGGTTTTCCATATCACAAACCATTTTCTCTGGATTGGTAATGAAATAAGGAGAGAGGTACCCGCGATCAAACTGCATTCCTTCAACGACATCGAGTTCAGTTTCAAGGGATTTTGCTTCTTCAACGGTAATAACGCCCTCATTGCCCACTTTTTCCATAGCACGAGCAATCATTTCACCAACTTCCCGCTCACCATTGGCAGAGATGGTACCCACTTGTGCAATTTCTTCATTAGTTGCAACAGAACGGGAGCGCTTTTTTACATCTTCAATAACGGCGAGTACGGCCATATCAATCCCACGCTTAAGGTCCATAGGATTCATACCTGCTGCAACAGCTTTAACACCTTCTTTTACAATCGCATGTGCTAAAACAGTTGCTGTTGTTGTTCCATCTCCAGCGATATCTGACGTTTTGGAAGCAACTTCCCGCACCATTTGAGCGCCCATGTTTTCGAACTTATCTGAAAGCTCAATTTCCTTAGCAACAGAGACACCGTCTTTTGTAATACGAGGAGCTCCAAAGGACTTATCAAGCACAACGTTGCGTCCTTTTGGCCCTAAGGTTACACGAACAGCATCTGCTAGAACTTCTACGCCGCGAAGCATGCGCTCGCGAGCATCAGTACTAAATCTTACATCTTTTGCCATAATTTATCTTCCTTTCTTTTAAGCAGCCTTTGCGTCAACAATACCCATGATGTCGGACTCTTTCATCACAAGATATTCTTGGCCACTAAATTTCACTTCTGTTCCGGACCATTTGCCGAAGAGGATACGATCTCCTACCTTGACGTCTAGAGGGAGAATTTTTCCGTCTTCAAGACGTGTGCCGGATCCGATAGCGACAACTTCTCCTTCCATAGGTTTTTCTTTTGCGGTATCAGGAATAATAATCCCGCCTGCTGTTTTTTCTTCTTGCTCAACACGGCGAACAAGAACACGATCATGTAATGGTCTAAATTTCATCTTTTTTCTCCCTCACTTTGGGAATTCACATTAACTTTACTTTTAGCACTCTCACCATGAGAGTGCTAAAAGGTATAAGAAATTTTGTTTCCCTTGTCAACACCTTCTTACAAAAGGGCAATTTATGAAAAGAATATTCTATAAAAATAAATTGGAAAAAGGGACGCTAGGTATGTGTATTTAAGCGGCAATGTCTTCGTTTGAAGAAGGTGCTGACATACCAAGCGCTGTTAAATAAAGATCCAAAAGCTCTTCTTGTTCAAGTCGTTCTTGGGTTTCCATTTTTCTGATTTTAAGGACCTGCCGGATAATCTTCACGTCAAAGCCAGTTCCTTTAGCTTCTGCGAAAACCTCACGGATTTGCTCAGATATACCCGTTTTTTCGTCTTCAAGCCGTTCAATACGTTCAATAAATGATTTAAGTTGGGCTGAAGAAACGCCACCGACATCACTCATAAAATCCTCCATGATTCAAAATAGGTTTCTTTCTTATAAAACGGCTTCTCTTATTCTGGCAATTGGGGATTTACGAATCGGAGAAAAGAAACGATAATCCACAGATTGAAAAGGAGTATTTAACATGCGCCGCCATCGCTCTGCAAAAATTGTCGCCACTTTAGGCCCCTCAAGTTCATCTGAAGCGATGATTGAACAGCTCTTTATGGCAGGCGTTGATGTTTTTCGTTTGAATTTTTCCCATGGAAGTCATGAAGATCACCAAAAGCGCCACGCGATTATTAGGAATTTAGAAGAAAAGGTTGGTAGGCCCATTGGAATTTTAATGGACCTCCAGGGACCTAAATTGCGTATTGGTACCTTTCGAGAAAAAGCAATTTTCTTGGAAGAAGGACAGACATTTATTCTGGATCAAGAAGAGACGACCGGAGATAAAACGCGTGTTTTTTTGCCCCATCCCGAAATTTTTGAGGCCATACAGGAAGGAGAGGATTTGCTGTTAGATGATGGGAAAATTCGCCTTCAAGTTGTCAAGGCAACACCTCAGCGAATTGAAACACGGGTTAAAACCGCAGGCCCTCTTTCTGAACGTAAGGGTCTTAATGTTCCCACCGTAATCTTACCCATATCTCCTATGACATTTAAAGACCGTGAAGACTTAGCATTTGGCTTAAGACTAGGCATGGATTGGATTGCGCTCTCATTCGTCCAATGTCCTAAGGATGTTTTAGAAGCACGTGAACTCATTGGAAATCAAGCTGGGATTGTCTCAAAACTTGAAAAACCGCTTGCAATTAAATATCTGGAAGAGATTGTGGAACTTTCCGATGGCATTATGATTGCTCGGGGAGATTTAGGGGTTGAAATGTTGCCTGAAGAGGTTCCTAGTATTCAAAAACGAATTATTCAATGTTGCCGGAAAGCAGGAAAACCTGTTGCCGTTTGTACCCAAATGTTAGAATCTATGATTAAATCTCCCACCCCGACGCGCGCAGAAGCGTCTGATGTTGCAACAGCCGTTTACGACGGAGCAGATGCAGTTATGCTTTCTGCTGAATCAGCTTCAGGGGATTATCCTCTGGAGTCTGTTATGATTATGAATCGCATTATCACCCATGTGGAGCAGGATCCGTTTTACCGTAAAATGCAAGAAGCAAATCTTCCTGAACCAAAACCTACAACTTCCGATGCGATTACGGCGGCTGCTCGCCAAGTGGCCCACACCCTTCAAGCTGCAGCTATTGTTACTTTTACCAGTACGGGTGAAACAACTTTAAGAGCAGCACGAGAGCGCCCTGAAGCTCCCATTCTTGCGATTACTCCTGAAGTAAAGATCGCCCGTAAACTAGCCTTTGTTTGGGGAGTCCATCCACTTAAAAGTCGCGAAGTAAGCACTTTTTCGGAAGTTGTTGGGGATGCTTGTCTATTGGCTGAACAGGAAGGATTTGCACACGTCAACGACCGAATTATCGTAACAGCTGGTGTTCCTTTCCGGGTTGCAGGCTCAACCAACATTCTCCGTATTGCTCGTATAAAAGTTCCTCAGGATCGATGAGCGAAGATTCCTTTTCAGGCCGCCTTAAGCGCTATACGAACGTAGCTTCAGCAGTAGGGGGTCTTATGACCCGCCTTTTCGGAGATCGTTATTTAGGCATGACTCTTGATGGGCCACAACATGCTGAGGATTTAAAAGAGACCTTAGGCCACCTTAAAGGCCCCCTTATGAAAATTGCCCAAATCCTTGCTACGGTTCCAGATATGCTCCCCCCTGAATACGCCGCTGCATTTCTCGAACTTCAGTCGAATGCTCCTCCTATGGGGTGGCCCTTTGTTAAGCGAAGAATGCAAACGGAGTTAGGACCAGGGTGGCAAAGCTATTTCAGAGTATTTGAACCTCATGCCTCTGCAGCTGCATCCTTAGGGCAGGTTCATAAGGCCATCGATCACGAAGACCGTATTCTTGCCTGTAAACTCCAATATCCGGAAATGGGCTCGGCCGTTGAGGCAGATTTGAGCCAACTTAAGTTCATTTTAAAGTCTTTTGAGATGTATAGTAAAGCCATTGATACGGAAAACCTTCGGTTAGAAATTGCGGATCGATTGAGAGAAGAGCTTGATTACCTTCTTGAAGCTCAGCATATGAATCTATTTAGGAGAATGCTCTCTCCTTTTTCTTTTGCTTGTGTGCCAGAGGTCATTGAAACTCTCACAACCAAGCGGCTTTTAACCATGAGTTGGCTTGAAGGAGATAAACTTTTAACACTTATGGATTCACCTCAAGATCTTCGGAATGAGGTTTCGAGTTGCCTTTTTAGGACGTGGTACTACCCTCTTTATCATTATGGGATCTTGCATGGCGATCCCCATTTGGGGAATTATTCTTGGAACTCATGTGGACAATTGAATCTACTTGATTTTGGTTGTATCCGTATTTTTCAACCCTCGCTTATTCAGGGGGTTTTGGATCTTTATCAAGCTTTACAAACGAACAATCAAGAGTTGGCTGTTCATGCTTATCGAATTTGGGGGTTTACGGAAATTGATAAAGAGATGATAGACATTTTAAATCTCTGGGCTCGATTTTTATATGAGCCCTTATTAGATGACCGCATACGTCCCATTGATCAGTCATATTCTGGTCATAAAGGACGAGAGGTCGCTGGTGCGGTGTATGAAGCCCTGAAGCAGCGGGGAGGGGTGAAGCCTCCTCGAGAGTTTGTCTTTATGGATCGGGCCGCTGTGGGGCTTGGCTCTGTTTTTATGCATTTGAGAGCCCAACTGAATTGGCATCAGCTTTTTGAGGAGCTTATTCAAGGCTTTTCAGGGCCGCTCTTAGAGAAAAGGCAAAAAAAACTCTTATACCCTTAGCCTTTCAAGTTTTGAGGTCGTTGACCTTCGGGACTCGCCCTCTGTCACGTAGGTTACTACGCTCATCGGGCTTGCCGCTCGGTCGCCTACTCAAATTCTTGAAATGCTTTGGGTATAGAAGAGCTTGTCATTCCAAAGATTGAGTAACCTCTTCATTGATCTCAGATTAAATTTTCTACCTTTGACAGCCCGTTACTCTTCTCGATGCGTCTTTTCTAAGCGTTCGTGATGCTCTTGAGCTTCAAGGCATAAGGTTGCAATGGGTCGTGCATCGAGGCGAGCCACTCCTATAGGAACCCCTGTTTCTTCACAATACCCATAAGTTCCATTTTCAATACGCTCAAGGGCAAGGTTAATTTTTAAAATCAACTTTCGTTCCCGATCACGCGTTCTGAGCTCTAAGGAACGATCCGTTTCAGTTGTAGCTCGATCATTGATATCAGGCTCATTTAAGGATTCTTCCTGCATGTGATGCAAGGTTTCAACAGTTTCCTTTTGAAGCTCTTCTCTCCACTTCAGTAATTTTTCTCGAAAATACTCAATTTGTTCAGAGTTCATGTAAGTTTCGTTGTCACTGGGTTTATAATTTAATGGTAAACTCATACTTTCCTCTTTTGCCCCCTTTTTTAAACGACACATCATGACCGATCTTAAATGGGCCTGCAACTCTTAAAGTTTATATCCACTATGAAGAGCAACTACCCCTCCTGTAAATATATCACATTTCGTTCTTTCAAGCCCTACTTTTTTCATCATCCCTAACAATTCCTCGCGTGAAAGAAAGGTTTGAATGCTTTCGCTCAAGTATTGATAAGCGTCCTTATCCTGAGCAATCCACTCTCCCATTTTAGGAATTATGTGAGAGAGATAAAACCCATATAATTTTTGTAAGGGGGGTAGAACCTGACTAAATTCCAAGCAAGCAAATTTACCCCCAGGCTTTAAGACACGATAGGCTTCTTCTATGGCTTTTTCTCGGTGAGTAACATTTCTAAATCCAAAGGCAATTGTGTATACGTCTATTGAATTGCTGTTGAGAGGGAGAGCTTCTGCGTTGGAAAGTAGCCAAGATAAGTGCGGGTGGCGCATTTGGCCCTTCTCAATCATTGCAGGATTAATATCCGCGACCACAATTTGTGTTTGAAGCCGGAAATGATGCAGGCGTTCATAAAGCAACTGGGCAATGTCACCTGTACCACCAGCAACATCGAGATAAATGCCGTTTTGTTTGAGGGGCAAGCTCTTTACAAACCAGTCTTTCCATAAGCGATGAATTCCGACACTCATCACATCATTCATGATATCGTATCGTGAGGCCACACGTTCAAAAACACTCACTACCTTCTTTGTTTTTTCAAAAGCCGTAACCTTTTCAAACCCAAAGGTATGTTCGGGAAGGGAAGGACGATCAGGCACTCTAAACCTCTTTTCTCTGATTATCTTTATATTGATCCTATCTAGAAACGCTGTAATATGCATACGAAATAAAAAATAAAAAGAAGGGGAGCCTGAGAAAGCCCATGAATGGCTTTAGGGAGCGCGAAAAAGCCTTTGAAGCGAAATACTTACACGATGAAGAGTTGTATTTTCGTATTAAAGTAAGACGAAATCACCTTTTTGGACTGTGGGTTGCTGGTCTTTTGGGATATAATGGTAAAGAGGCTGACCAATATGTAGAAGAAATTATCCTTGTTGAGTTTCAAAAAATCCATGAGGATGATGTTCTTCATAAGGTTCTAAGAGATCTTAAAAAGGCAAAGATTTCACTGAGTGAACACCGCATTCGAAAAGAACTGGAAAAATGTTGGGAGGCTGCTCGTAAGTTGATCATGAATAATGAAGAGTTATAAGGATGGATAAAGAACAAGCAGAAACAATTGCCCTCCAAGCCCTCTCCTTTTTAGCTAAGGATGAAACGCTTTTAGACCACTTTTTAACCCTGAGTGGCCTTACCCTTCAAGAACTTAAACGCCGCCTTCGTGAACCGGATCTGTTGGGCGGTGTTTTAGATGCCATCCTTGCTGATGACACGGTTTTGCTATCTTTTTGTAACGCAACATCCTTAAGCCCCGATACGTTAGTGAAGGCGCGGAGAGCGCTTCCTGGAGGGTATGAGGTTTATGGAAGTTAAGGGTTGCTCAGACTTTCGAAGAGTGGCATAAATGCCACGAACGAAGGATGAGTCTGATGAATGTTCTAGGATTTGATACACAGCCTAAAGATACACGGATTGTTGTTGCAATGTCGGGTGGGGTTGATAGCTCGGTTGCAGCGGCTTTAATGGTTGAGGCGGGGTTTGAAGTTATTGGGATGACCCTTCAACTCTATGACCATGGCAGTGCTGTTGGGAAGAAAGGAGCGTGTTGTGCAGGGCAAGATATTTATGATGCCCGACAAGTTTGCGCCAGGCTTGGTGTTCCCCATTATATCCTCGATTATGAATCTCAGTTTAGTAAAACCGTCATTGAGGATTTTGCAGACAGCTACTTAAAGGGTGAAACACCAATCCCCTGTGTTCGGTGTAACCAAGAAGTCAAGTTTAAGGATCTCCTCACGACAGCACGTGATTTAGGAGCTCAAGCCCTTATTACAGGTCATTATGTTCAACGACTCATGGGGGCAGGAAACGCGGAACTTCATCAAGCTGTTGATCCCAGTCGTGATCAAAGCTATTTCCTTTTTGCAACCACCCAAGATCAACTTAATTTTTTGAGATTCCCTTTGGGGGGTATGCCCAAATCAGAAACCCGAGAGCATGCTTTGCGCTTTGGGCTCGATGTGGCAGAGAAGCCAGATAGCCAGGATATTTGCTTTGTTCCTGGTGGTTCTTACGTTAGCGTTCTTGAAAAACTCCGTCCAGGTTCATTGGAAGAAGGAGACATTGTTCATGTGGATGGCCGTGTTTTAGGACGTCATAAAGGGATTATTAATTATACAATTGGTCAAAGAAAGGGCTTAGGCATAGGGGGAGGGAATCCTCTTTATGTGCTCCGTCTTAACCCTGAAGCCCATCAAGTTATTGTGGGCCCTTATGAAGCCTTAGGGAGAGCTGAAATTAGGGTTAAGGAAGTAAATTGGTTAGGTGATGTAAGAGAAGGCTCTTTCTCTTGTGAAGTTAAAGTTCGCTCCACTCGACCACCTGTTCAGGCTGAGGTTTTCTTTGAAGATAATCGAAAGGCACGTGTCGTTTTCCTTAATCCTGAATATGGTGTTGCGGCAGGGCAAGCCTGTGTTTTCTATAAAGGCTCTCGTGTTTTGGGAGGGGGCTGGATCATAAGAGAAGACTTTAATTGAAGAGTTTCGGGGAAATCAAAGGGAACAAAACTCATAGGGCCCCTCATAAAAAGGAGTGAGGAGATGAACTTCCTTTACCTCTCCCCTTGGGGGAGAGGTCGCCCGGAGGGCGGGTGAGAGGGACTTTAAGATGTTGAAAAGCTTTCAAAAAACATTGCGCACAAACCAGACAGATGCTGAAAGTCGTTTGTGGTACCATCTAAGAAGTCGGAGATTTCAGGGATGGAAGTTTAGGCGTCAACACATATTGTAAGGTTATGTCGTTGATTTCGTTTGCCTTGAAAGAAGACGTGTGATTGAACTTGTTGGCGGGCAACATACAGAACAAAAAGCATATGATGATCACCGTACACGAGCCCTTGAAAAAGATGGATTTAAGGTTATGCGTTTTTGAAATAATGAGGTGCTACGTAAGTTAGAGGGAGTATTAGAAACGATCTTACATACCCCTCACTCGCCGCTATGCGTCGACCTCTCCCACAGGGGGAGAGGTAAAATTCTTCCCTCATTTTTATGAGATGGCTCTGACAAAGTTCTCCGTTCTCCTTTTATCAAAGAAAATGTTATGATATGTTTTTAATAAAAAATTAATTAAATTTTTATATAAATTGTTCTTAATCATATAAAAAATAAAGAGAGACAAAAAATGAAACGAACATTAGTCCTATCTAAGCTTCTTGTTTTATTGAGTTCTGGCACTGTGTTTGGCGAGAATACTTTTTCTGTTAATTATAGTCAGTCAGTGTCATTTGGAACACTTGTATCAAACGATTATCAAGAAATTAGTTTTGATTTTAATGGCCTACAACCTCCTGAAGGGACCCTTACTATTAACGACTTTTCCTCAACGGAGACAAATGCACTTTCAGCAAGTTTCGTTCAAACGATTGGTACAGCAAGTGTCACGCTCGAGGGAACTGCTAGCAATCAAATTATTCAACTTCCAGGATTATCTTCAAGTTCATCTCCTATTTCAGGTACAGTAACAATTAGTGGTGGAACGCTCCAAGGGAATGCATCTTCCGCTGGTTCTTTAAATCTTTCAAATTCAGGGGCAGTTTATGATCTGAACGGTTCCGACCAAACAATTACGAGCCTTGCAGGGGTAAGTGGAACGACAGTTAATTTAGGAGCGAATACTCTTACCATTAACAATGCAAGTGGTTCATTTTTAGGAACTGTTGCTGGAACAGGGAATGTCGCTGTAAAACAAGGAACTTTAACTCTTACGAATGAAAATAATCCCTTTAAGGGAACGGTTCAACTCGTTAATGAAAATTCTGCACTGACTTTCAATCAACCTGATATAAATCTTCAAACTTTTCAAGGTAATATAACCGGTGCTGGAGCTCTAAACTTAGAGGGAAATGGAACTGTAAATCTTACAGGAACAAATACGTTTACAGGAGGAACAACTATACAAGGGCCGTCAACCCTACAGGGAACAACTGAGACACTTCCGACCCAATCAGGTATTACCTTGTATAGCGCGAACCCGAAGACACTAAGCACGGTTAACTTTAATCAAAGTCAACCAGGAACCTATGCGCAAGCTATTACAGGTTTTGGTGGTGTAGTTATAGAACAAGGTTCAATTACGTTTACAGGCCCTAATACCTATACGGGAGGAACAAAAATTGAGAATGGGGACAGCTACCTCATAGCAAGTATTGGTAATGATAAGACGCCTGGTACCCTTTCATCTACAGGTGATATTGAATTCGCGTACGGAGGGGGCTCTATGATTTTTAATCAATCACCAGGAGGACAGCCTTTAGATGGAGAATATGCAGGTGTTATTAGTGGAGATGGGGATGTATTCATAGGGCTTCAAGGCGTACAAAAAGTACAAGAGGCACAAGAAGTAAAAGGGGGAAGTCTTACATTTACAGGAGCCAACATTTATAATGGAACAACCGTAATTTACCCATCAAATACTCTCATTGCAAGTGCAGGAAATAGTACAACCCCAGCTACCCTTCCTGATAGTAATAACACTATTCAAAATCAAGGAACCCTTGTTTTTACGCAAAGTGCATCAACGGATCCTTATTCTTTTTCTGCTCCTATTTCTTTTTCAGGTCAGGTGATTATAGCTCCCTCCAAAGCGGGTGGAGCCTTTACCCTTTCCTTAACAGGGGACAATTCTTATACAGGAGAGACAACTGTAGAGGCAAAAGGAGCGGTATTACAGGGGGCTTTTCCTAATTCCACAGTGGTTCTCGCTGCTGATGGAAGCACATACTCCTTGAATGGAAAGGATCAAACACTAGGTGGTCTTGCCGGTGACAATACCTCAGCTCTCGTTATGTTGGATGGGAGGACGCTTACAGTTGGTAATAACAATCTTAATACAACGTTTAGTGGTACAATTAAAGATGGTTCACCAGATGTGAGAGGAAACCTGAAAAAAGTAGGTTCAGGTACTTTGACTCTTGCAACCCCTCCTCAGTATAAAGGGAAAACAACGATTGAAGAGGGTACCCTTATAGGGCAAATTCCTACAACGTCAGCAACACACCTCATCATTAATGGTGGAACATTTCAAATGGCTGCCAGTCAGAATTTTCCAACGATTTCCGGTTCAGGAGGAACCCTTAATTTAGAAGGTTTTAACTTGGGTATTACAGGGAATAGTTCTTTAGGACTTGCTGCAAATATTATAGGGACTGGATCAGTTAATATTGGGCCATCAGGTCCCGCTTCATTCACCTTTACAGGAAACAATACATATACAGGAGGGACGACCGTTTCAACGGGTAGCACACTTACAGGAACAACAAATAGCCTGATTGGGACAATTAATAACACTAATCTTGTTGTCTTTAGTCAGAATTTCTCGGCCCCTTTTACGGGAGTGATTAATGGTTCAGGTACGGTAGAGACGTTCGGAATGGTTACTTTCCCACCTGGAAGTATCAATTGTACAGGAGGTCTCATAAATGAGAGTGATATCATAGTAAGCGCAAGTAGTATAAAGAATAATATTGTTAACAATGGGAGTGTTACTTTTAATCAAACCACAGCAGGGACGTATGCAGGAAAGATTAGTGGAGGTGGTTCTCTCATAAAGGACGGAGGAGGTC
>JAIEMB010000021.1 GCA_019752515.1 Alphaproteobacteria bacterium
GAACTTTAAAGTAAACCCACAAAAGGGTTTTTTGGGTGATGTTATAATTGGTTAAGCTCTCCATCTCGTCATACAAATTTTATCACCTTTGGAGTCTTAAATTATAAAATGCTCTTTTACAGATCCCAAATAACGAGTCTTTAAGGATCCGTAAAAATTCATTTGTTATTTTTAAGCTTAGATTAGGCCAAGACAATTGGTCAAGCACTGCCTGGATAGCTTCAAACGTTTGATAAGCTTCGGTGAGTCTTTTCATACTGTGGAAGCCCCTTCTTGAAAACTCTTGTGTATTGGAGAAATGGTTTTTATTGAGATGCGAGCTCCCTCACTTTCTTCCCAAACAATTCCGCAGCTTCTCTTAATGGTGCATCTGCCAAGTGAGCGTAGCGTTGGGTGGTTGAAGCCTGGGTATGCCCTAAAAGTTTTCCGACAATGCTTAAGCTTACACCACTTGACACAAGATGAGAGGCAAAAGTATGGCGCAGATCGTGTATACGCACATCAGAAACCCCTGCTTGTTTTCGTATTGTGTTCCAAGCTTTTTTAGGATCCTTCAGCGGTTGGTTTGAGAGTTTTCCAGGAAATAAAAAAGGGGAATCAGCTTGCACTTTCATCTTTTTTAAGATCTCAAGAACAAGAGAGGAAATGGGTAGATATTCCATTTTACGTTGCTTTGTGGAGTGGGCTTGTTTTGTCCAAGTTCCCCTTTCTAAATCAATTTGATCCCATTTTGCGCTCAAAACTTCTGTTTTTCTTGATCCCATTAAGACAAGCAAACGAATAGCATTAGCAACATTTTGATTATAGTAGTTATTTAAAGATATAAGCAATCTTTGAACTTCTTCATCATTGAGCCAGCGGTAGCGTTTATGTTCTTTGTATTTTTTAATACCTTTTGCTGGATTATCAAAGCGCCAACCCCATTGAATTGCAAAATTAAACATTGTACTTAAAAGAGCTATGGTTCTGTTAGCTTTAATCGGTGTTTTGTGTAATTCTGAGTGTAGTTTTTGTAGGTCAAAAGTGGTGACGGCATCAACTCGTAAGTGTCCATACTTTTTTAAAATGATATTCTTTATTTTGGACATGTCATCTTTATAGCATTGTAGAGCTTTGTTAGGCTCTGCATGAAGAAGTAAATATTGGTCAGCCAATTCTTGCATGGAATGTTGTGTATCATTAGAAACCACTTTAAGTTCAACAGAGGGATCTTGTCCTTTTGCAACATCTCCTAGAAGTTTTTTTGCTTCCTCTCGTGCAAGTTCTGCAGTAATAATTCCATGAACTCCAATTTTTTTACGGCGTGTGTTTCCATGTGCATTTCTATACTGGATAAAGTAGGTTCGGCGCCCTGTCGGAAACACACGGACCCCAAATCCCTTCAGCTCTGAATCCCATATAAGTAATTCGTTTGTCTGATGTGGTTGTATACTTTCCACAGCTCTTTTTGTTAATTTTTGACTCATGGCATCTCCTCTTAATTTTACCGCAAAGCCCTGTGATAAATAATCTTATGCTCTTAGGATGAAGTTAAACCATTTTAAAACGGAAGCATATCGGAAGCAACCTAAAAGAACTCAGATACACTTTAATCCTCCTTAATCCCCCATTGAAAATCAAAAATTGTAGATTTTGTCTACCTTAATCCACCTCTATCCTCCTTAATCCCCCTATAGCCTTCGAGATTCCTAATCTTGGGGTCGGAGGTTCGAATCCTCTCGGGCACGCCAGTAAACAAGGGATCCTTTTCATCTGCCGAATTGATCGTTTTATATTTGTTATTTTTCTACTACCACTCGGTTATGAGTTAAGTTGGAAGGAGAGCATGTTACAATTAAAACAAGCGTTTCTGGTGAATTATTCTCTAATCTATGAACCATTCCAGGATATATTGTAAAAAAATCTCCACTTTGAACTTCAATGGGTTGGTTCCATTTTATGGTACTATCGGGTAGAATAACTCCCGTTTTCATCACACTTTGCCCTGATAAGATTTGGTAAATTTCTATTCCTTTGGGGTGATAATGAGCCGCAACGAATGAATGAGGCAAAATCTCTGTGACGTAAGATGTAAAGAGCTCATTTCCAGCTAAAGAAGCAAGACTAATACCTACTGCCTTATCGGGTATCGCATAATCTATCTCACGCTTCCAATTTGATACCTTAAGAGTAACGCCCATAGTAAGATTCCTAACGAGTGTCTGTGTTCGATCTTTTACTATTTGTACCTGTAATCATACAAATTTTGCTTTTTTGCACAAGATAAAAAGGGTATGAACCTCACCCGACTTCGACAGAAATTGATGTTGGTGCGGCAGAGAAGCGAGCATTTACAAAGGGTTGATAAATTTAGGTACAACATTTTTTTAGAAGAGAGACTTAAGGGAAGTAAACCTCGACGTCCTGGCCTCTATGCCGAGTGAATCGAAAATGCGATTTGCATAATTTTGATGTTTATTAGTATTATGCAGCATTGCTAGCAAAAGGAAATACATCTATTCTTTTTTTATAAGTCCTCGATAAAGAAAGTGGTTTGTATAAATTTACAGCAGCCCACCCTATTAACCCACAAAACATGAGATAAAACCCTGGAGCAAAAGACGCACCAGTCAAAGCTACAAGTCCTGCAGCTATAAGAGGGGAGGTTCCTCCAAACAAGGCTTCTCCAGAGGAAACTCCTAAAGCGATTCCACTATAACGGTGAGAAGCTGGAAAAACCTTTGTTGCTAAAAAGGCTCCAAAAGGAGCTACGTAAAATGCTCCACAAAAACTAAAGATAACTTGTGCAAGTAATATTTTTTCAAGAGTTACATTGTAATTAACAAACAGAAACACTGGTACAGACACAAACATAAGCAGAAAGGAACCATAACTCATGACCTTTCCCAAGCCAACTCTATCTGAAAAATAACCAATAAAGGGGATGAATATCATCCACATAAGTAATGCCCCTACATTCATTAGCATGCTTTGAGCAGGAGAAAGTCCTACCTGAAATGTTAAGCTATTAATGTATACGGATATAACATAAAAAGGGGCAAGTGCAGCAGCTCCTACTCCCATTGAACAAAGGAAGTTACGTCTTTGGTACTTGAGGACGTCAAATACAGGGGAGTCACTTATTTTATGATGTTTAGTAAGATTGGTAAATGCCGGACTTTCTTTCAACTGAGTTCTAAGATACAATCCCAATAAACCAAAAACAAATCCCATAATAAAAGGAATACGCCAGGCCCATACTGGCATTGTATCAATAAGGCACACAGCTCCTAATCCTGTTCCAACAATGGCTCCAATAAGGCTCGAAGCTGGCAATAAACTACAGGCGAATCCAGGCCTGTAGCGTTCGTTAAATTCTGCAATGAGAACAATAGCTCCTGTATATTCTCCTGCCGTACAGATGCCTTGTGTAAGCCTACAGAGTACAATGATGAGTGGTGCCCAGAATCCGATCTCCGCATACGTAGGCAAAAGACCAATCGTTAGTGTAGGGAGCGTCATAAGAAAAATAGAAATAAGTAAGGCAGTCTTTCGTCCATAGCGATCTCCAAGGTGACCAAAAATAAGAGCGCCTATAGGACGCATAAGAAAGCCTGCAGCAAAAGCCCCAAAGCTAGCTATTTTTGATGTAAGAGGATCTCCAGTAGGGAAGTAAAAAGAAGATAAATATACCGCAAAGAAACCATAAAGAGTAAAGTCATAATACTCGAAAGCATTACCTATTATCGCTGCAAAAAGCAGCTTTTTATTTTTTTTCATAAAATTTCCTTTTTCACCTCAAATTTTAAACTTACTTGTATGCAACGACCCCTAAAATATCATTTCCTTCACTATTAATGTCATTTGTAATTTTATCTATCGTGAAAAACGTCATTTTTTCAATGAAAAATCCGCTTTCTAGTAAACTTATCTCCAAAATAACCGAATACCAGTCTTCCAAGAGGATTTGTTAAGAAACCTGCTGCAAATGTGGATAGGTTTACAAGAAAACCATGTAGATTACTTTGATAATACTCAAGTGCATTATATAAACAACATGCAATAATGTTAACTTTTTTCTCAATTTTTATACCGTTTTTAGTTAATAATTTTTATAGGAATCCGAGTATGTTGGATTTGGTTGCTGTGTTCATTTTAACGCATTTTGATTTTAAAAATGAAGTTTAATTTGTAAGTCATAGGAAAAGTTCTTAATTTGATAAAAAATGAGGTGCTGAAAGAGCTAATTTCGTATATTCTTAAATCGATTTTACTGAGTTATTTAAGAATACGTTCCTTCAGTGGATTTAAGAAGTGCTCTCTGTTTTCTCTCTTTTAAGATTCAACGATCTAACGATCTTTTTAGCCCTCTCTACTCTACTTTCCCAATTTTTCTTATAAATATGAGCAAGCGAAGGGTCATCACCAAAGAAAATGTTCTCAACATTCATTGAGTTTGCGGCAGGTGTCCAGTTGAATGAACCCGTAAGTACCTAGCGATCATCGAAAATCATGATTTTCTTGTGAACTGTCATCCTTCGCAGACTCGACTGCAGATCTTGAGCATGTGTTACCGAGATTAGCCGTTAAAGGGGTTGACAAAACGTCTAGAAGACGTTTGAATCTAGAAATATAAGACTTAAAAATAACAAAAATCAGCATACTCAGGAGGCAATAATGTATGAGTAAAAACCTTTTACGTGTCTTCCCTTTTCTTTCTATCTTGTTCCTTTTATCTTTTTCTTCTGTTTTATATGCATCAAAACTAGCCACATTAGATCCTCTCATAGAGGAAAGCTTTGAGTGGGCAGAAGCATTTAGCCCTGCAAGTTGGCAAACACTTATTTCCTTTGATACTCTTTTAATTTTTTGTGCTTTAGGGTGGATTCTATATACTTATTGCTTCCCCCTGAAGGTTTGGAGACTCTGGAGAAAACTATTCGTATTTTCTTCAGTGACCGATGCAGTAGAAAACCACAGAACATTTAAACTTGCAAAAAATCGTTTTAATGCTTCAATTCCTAATAAGAATAATAAAAGAAAGCTTCGATGGATGCATGTTGGGGAAGCAAAATGAGGGAGAAAATTTCATCGAATTCCTTCTTCTCCATTTCTCTTCCTATTTGGGAAAAGATCGTGTTGAAAGTATCTTAGGTATCTTCTGTTTGTAGGTGGGACATTAACAATACAAAAGGAGGAATAATCTATGACTAAGACATTTCTAAAAGCAGGATTTTTTCTGAATATTCTATTTGTATTTGTTTCTTCTCGAGCTCTTAGTGATTCCCTTTTTACATTAGACATAATCGAAAACAGACAGCTTGATAATGTTCTTGAGATTTTAACATCTGGCCAAGCAGTTTTAATGCTCTTATTCCTGAGTTGGGTTTTATATGTATGTTTCTTTCCTCCAAAAGAGCATATGAAATGACAAGAGAAAATTATTTTGTAAAATGATATCAAGCCTCGATCATTTTTTATAGAATTTTAATATTTTCGTTTGTTCGTGTGAGGTTCTTGAGCTGCCCCATGTGTGTGGGGTATTCTCCACTAATTTTTCTTAGGGGAGCTCTTAGAAAGTTTTTTATACTGATTTTTCCAATACTCGGCTTTTTTCTGATCCTTTGTAACTCCCATGTCACCTGTACGATAAAGCCGAGATACGATTTGGCATGCTTCGGGATGGTATTGTCATTAAGGTGCCTCCCAATGTTTTTGCTAAATAGAGAATGTATAGATGCTTTCAATAAGTTAATTAATCATCTTAAGGTCAGCTTGGCTAAAACTTATAAATTCTGAACTATCATGCTACTGCCTTATCTAAGAAAGAGAAAAAAACAATTTCAAAATGGAAATTTAAGATATCTTAGATATTAAAATATAACTATTGTCTAATTTATGTTTGACTTCTTCTGCTGGTTTTTAGACAATTACTTATTGCTGTAAAAAAGCGAAAGATATGTTGCAGGAAAAAATTCAAATATATTTAAAAAAAATCATGTCACCTACTTCCCGGCTTAATAACTTTGGAAGTTTAGGGGTTCTTTGTACTGTTAATTTAGTACTTATTGCCCTTCTGGGGGGACTAATGATGGTTCTTTCAGGACATTTCGAATTTTTCTTGATGACCCTCATTATGGTCGTGAGCACAGGCTTAATTGTCATATTCCTTTTTATCAAACTTCAACAACTCCAGCATGCCAATCAACAGCAACAGATTGAGTCGCGAGCTTATGAGGCTGTACAAACCTCTCTGCTTATTTTGACTTCCGATCTCCAATTTGGCTATGGCAATAAAAAAGCGAGGGAAGAGTGCTGGTGGGCAGATAGTTTCCCTCTTTTAAGAAAAATCCTTTTTTCTAAGGAATGTGGAGAAGCACTTGAACGACTTATAGAAAGCCTTTATGAACAAGAAGAATGTATGGAACTTCTCTATTTTCAATCTACGAAAGGAAAAGAAGTTTGGCAGATTCATTCTTTTCCAATAGGGAAAAAAGCCCTTTGGCAATGCCATAACGTAACGCATGAAAGAGATGAAAAATCCAAATATTTAGAACGTATTAAGACACTTACATTATTTCTAGATTATGCAGATCAGGGTCTTTTTTCCGTAAATGATAAAGGACTTATCTTATTTTGTAATGAAAAATTTACAAATTGGCTTGGCCACTCTCAGGAAGAGATTATTGGCGCTCCTCTTTCAAGATTTCTTACGAAACCCCGTAGTCAAGATCCTTCCAAGCTTTCTGAAATCCAAGGAAAATGCGATTTTATAACCTCTTCATCGCGCATAAAAAGCGCCTTCCTTCAACAAACGCAAATACCTTTTGAACATGGTTTTGTTACCTATTCTCAAGTTTCATTTCATGCTCCGTTTGCAAATGACGGTGATTTAAGTAAGGTATTAGAGATGACACCCCTTCCTGTTGTCTGCTTAGATGAAGAGGGTCAAATTCAAGATTCCAATATTTTATTTCGTGATAAATTTTGGAGAGAGCCTACGCCTATTCGAGGAACATCGTTTTTAGATCTTGTGGCCACTTTTCAAAAAGAAAAACTTAAAAACACACTTCCCAGTCTTTTAATTGGAAAAGATGAAGGAACATCCATAGAAATTCACTTTAATGATCCACGCGAGTCTATTGCTTCAGCATATTTTGCTCCTTTGCCCCTTAAAAACAAGAAGGGACTTTTTGTTCAATTTCATGACATAACCGAACAAAAACGTTTTGAAAGCCAGCTTGTTCAGTCCCAAAAAATGCAAGCAGTCGGGCAACTTGCAGGTGGTATTGCCCATGATTTTAATAATCTCTTAACGGCCATGATTGGGTTTTGTGATCTTATGCTCCTTCGTCATACACCTGGCGATCAATCCTTTACCGATGTTATGCAAATCAAACAAAATGCGAATCGAGCCGCTAACCTTGTAAGGCAGCTTTTAGCCTTTTCTCGTCAACAAACTTTACAACCCAAGATTCTCGACATTACAGAATGTCTTGCCGAACTTTCAGCTCTTTTGCGGCGACTTATTGGCTCCAACTTGGAGCTTAAAATTAAGCATGCCCGAGACTTAGGTCTTGTTCTTGTGGACCAAGGACAATTTGAACAAGTTATCATTAATATGGTTGTGAATGCTAGAGATGCTATGGAGGGAGGGGGGGGAACAATTTCATTAACAACTGAAAATTGCGAGCTAAAGAAAGCCAAGCGTTATGGTCATGATGTTATCCCAGCTGGTACATATGTGCTTGTGGAAATTACAGACACCGGCATTGGTATCCAACCAGAGAATATTGACCGGATTTTTGATCCTTTCTTTTCTACAAAAGAAGTGGGCTCTGGAACAGGGCTTGGACTTTCTACTGTTTATGGGATTGTCAAGCAAACAGGTGGATTTATTCAAGTCAATTCAGAAGTAGGAAAAGGAACAATATTTAGTATTTATTTACCTCGTTATATGGCTGAAAAAACGGTTCTACAGGAACCTAAAAAAGATAAAAAAAATCAACCCCATGATTTAACAGGCTCAAGTACAATTCTTCTTGTCGAAGATGAAGATGCTGTGAGACTTTTCAGCGCCCGTGCTCTTCGCAGTAAGGGATATAAAGTCATTGAAGCGATGAATGGTGAAGAAGCACTCGAATTTATCAAAACAAATGAAGAAAGGATCGACCTTGTTATTTCAGATGTTGTTATGCCGCAAATGGATGGCCCCACATTCATTAATGAAATGAACCAATTAAAGGCTAGTCCTAAGGTTCTTTTTATTTCCGGTTATACGGAAGATACCTTTCATAATCGACTTAAGGATGAGGCAGAAATTCAATTTCTAGCTAAACCCTTTAGTTTAAGCGACCTTGCCACACGTGTTAAAGAAATTCTGGGAGAAGAAGATACCCCTTCCTTAAAGAACGCTTCTTAAGATATCTTTATAATGTGAACCATCACACTCTTGGACTAAACAGATAGTCCCTTCTAAGTTTTCAGACTTTACAGATGCTTCTCAAATTTATAGTGACTGTTCCATTTCCCATCTAATGTTTTGGTTGCTTCTGGAAGAATAACGACTGGAATATACCCCATTTTCTTGTAAAACCATGGGGCTTGATAATCAGCAGTTCCTAATTCTGCTTTGTAGGCCCCATTTACTTTTAAAAAATTTTCCGCCATAGAAAACGCTTTTTTCCCTAATCCCAAGCATCTTATAGCTTCATCAACCCAAAACACTTCTATTCTGCCATAAGGATAAGGTAAATAATCCGCTTTATGAAAACTTCCAAAGACGCCTCCCTGAATTAATCCTTTGTCATTGCGAATAAAAACTCCAAAACATCTTCCAAAAATGGGGGGAAAAATTCCTTCTTCCTTCTCATATTCAATGGTTACATGGGGGTTATTTTCTTGAGGCTCATTAAAAAATTGAAGGGATGTTTTATAATAAAATTCCGTTTTGTCTACCGTGCCATATCCGGTGAGATGGAATCCTTCTTCTAAAGGAATATTTCTATAAGGACCAGAAAGCATTGGAGAGACAATGTAAAGACTATGTATCCTTTTCTGCTGAGCTCGTTTTTGAATTTCTATCAACAAAATAACTGTTGCATCAGGAGCCTGTTTGGTATGTTCTTCTTTCCAAAAAAGATAGAGTCCTTGTTGTTCTCGTTCGCCGATAAATGAAATTGTAGAGCTTCCATTTGGAGGGTTGTATGAAGCGATGAAATTTTGCTCACTTATCTCTCCCGTTTTTTCCATGTTGTACGTGTGTAAACCGGAAGCAATAAATAATAACTCAGAGCGTAATGCGGGGTATGAAAGTGTGATCTCAATAAATTCAGGGTACTGAAATGAATACACTTTTCCATTCAAATAAGGGTGATGACACCAGATTTGTTTTTCATCGAACCAGCACGTTTCTCCTTTACCAAAGCTCAATTTTAAATCAGCATCGAGCCCTTCGGATTGACAAAGAGAGATCTTACGAGTTTTTTGCCCCTGAGAATTAGAAATGGCTATGTTTTCACCTATTTCATCAAATTCGGTTCCCATTGCATGGGATGGTGAAAAACCACTGATGAGGAGCCCTTTAAAAATTATAAAAGTTGCTCGAAATAAAAAGAAATATCTTTTCATTATAATTATATGATCAAAAATAATAAATATACCTTGTGTATATAAAATATCTTAATCAGGAACAAGTCCTTTTTATTCACCAAGATTGCTTTTGAAAAGCATTAACCAGACATAAATAAATGATGCCGCAAGAATCTATGCCGAGAGAGTATGCTGTATCAGAGATGGAAAAATCCTAATAGTTCTTATGTTTATACTTGCTCACACGGTTTATTCACACCACAAGCAGTGGAAAATATAATCCAATGAGAATTATTCAACATCACATTTTGCAGCCGTATTATCACTGCAATCTTTGACCTTTCTATCCAAGACAGCTTTTTCAAGCTCATGTTTCTCTATTTCTTTTTTTATGTCTGTATGTTGCACTATTTCTTTTTCTGCGTCTGTATTGAGACCTCTATGTCCCACCCGAGCGTGTGCAGACATTGATAAAGAAAAAGAAAAAATAAAACTGATCAAAACAATACTTATCACTCTTATCATAACCGAAATCCTATATGTTACCATTTAATATTATATTATTATATTACAAATGTAAAAATAGTATTAACAATATAACAGAAAAATATTCTTTAAATGCTTTTGAAGTTGCCGTAGCTTCAAATTCTGTTTTCTGTATTCGTGACGACAGATAATTTGCCCATCGCTTGAGAAATATTTCACAGCTACGTTACCAAAAAACATATGCTAGGTTGAATCATTGAAAGAGAGTTTCCATGAGCGTAGGTGAGTCTTTGCTTTGGATAAATTCACTTTATTGATGTGATAGGATACGAATATATCGAAAGATCCTAAGGAAAACGATAAAAACTTTCCTATGATTTCAATGACTTTATAAAAAACTTAGTAGACTGAAACATATTTATATATTGATTTCAATCCAATGAACCCCTACTTTTAAATATAATAGGATTTTAAAGCCCGATACTTTCGAAGTTCTGTTTTTTGCAAGAGGGCCTCTGTTTATAAGAAAATTCGATAATTTTTTAGATGATGATCTTATTGATGAATCAATAAATGATTTTTACTTCTAGAGTGTGTTGAAGATTACCACTTAATGAGGAGTTGTAAGACAAGTATGGAGATGATTATGAGGAAGTTAATATTGATTTTAATTTCATGTGTTTTTGCTAGTTTTTCTCAAGCCGGCGTTGAAGATTTTTACGATCTTTCCCTTGATCGAGCAGGGGGAGTAAGTACCCCTTCCAACAAAATACAATGGAGCGAAGAAGACTATTGGGAATTCAACCTTTCTAACTCTCCTCATATAAGGAAGTTTTTTACACACGTTGAAGAAAACTCTGATGAGGTTGCGGAATACATTAAAGAGAAAAGAAGTGTATTTGACCGGACCTATGCATTGGAAGATTCAAGAAGAGCATTAGAAGCACTTGAGAGCTTCTTGAATAGCCTCCCGTCTTCTTTTAGTTATTTTTCTAAAGAACACATTGAATTAATTCAAGAAACGAATGAAGACCAAATTAGAGAGAAGAAAAATTGTATAAAACATTTAGAAGAAGAAATCCAAGAAAGAGGAGAATATAACATCAATGCATTCCACTGGCTAATGTACTCTTTACTTGGCACGCACCAAAAAAATGCGATTAATGCTTGGAGAGACGAGTCTTCTCGCTCAGAATATTGCTTTTTCTCTGATCCTGGTACAGCGAATGTGCGAAATAAATATGTTAATCTCTTAAAGGAGTGCGAGGTTCTAAAGGCTTCTTTTTTGGATGTCAGACAAGCCTCCTACACACCGGCGGAGTCTATGAAGTGGTACCTCAAAACTCATCCTAATTTTGAAAGTATTATTTTAATGACAGGAAGGGATAGTCATCCTTATAAAGCGGGGATTCTGACGGTTGATCTTAACCCTCTTAGAAATCCTGATTTGGTTGCTGATATATATGACCTCTCATGGTGGAGGCAACTTCCTCGGCAAGTATATGAGAAAATTAAAGTTTATGCTTTTCCTTGTGGTGATGTTTTAGAAGTGGAAATGCCCCTTTATGAAAATTTAGAGACGGAAACTCTTAGAGATAGTCTAAGAAAAATACAAACCTTAGATTCTGTTGATCAAACCTCTTAAAATCGAAAACGACTTGAGAGGAAAAAGTAAAGAAAGGGTTAATAAACTGATAACAGAAGATCCTTCAAGGGTTGTTGAAGAGCTTGATTGGTTGCGAGAATCGATTTTGATTCAAAGACATGATCACCTCCTTGTAAGTCACAAACGTAGCCACCGGCCTCTCTCACAAGAACAACGCCTGCTGCAATATCCCATGGCATTATAGATTTTTCCCAGTATCCTTCAAATCGACCAGCAGCAACATAAGCCATGTCAAGAGATGCTGATCCAAATCGTCGAATCCCTGCGACAAGTGGCATCACACGTTCAATAGCTGTTTGAAATTGACTTCTTTCTCCTTGGTTATGAGCAGCAAAAGGAATGCCTGTGGCGAGTAAAGCTTCTTGAAGATTGCGGCGCGCTGAAACACGAAGACGTCGTTCATTTAGAAAGGCTCCCCCTCCTTTTTCAGCATAAAAAATTTCATCTTTAATTGGGTCATAAATAACACCCGCAATAATTTCAGAACCTTTTTGGAGGCCAATAGAAATGGCGAAATGAGGAATTGCATGAAGAAAATTAGAGGTTCCATCTAGAGGATCAATTATCCAAGTATAATCATCCTCACCTGGAATTTCTCCTCCTTCTTCCATAATAAAGCCATAGGCAGGACGAGCTTTCTTAAGTTCTTTATAGAGAACATCTTCAGCCTTCTTATCTGCTGTTGAAACAAAATCTCCTGGTCCTTTCCTAGACACTTGAAGGTGTTCAACTTCCCCAAAATCACGTACCAAACCGCGGGCAGCTTTAAATACTGCATTACACATTACGTTGAGGTGTGGAGAGCGTGAAATAGCACGTAATTGTTGAACCATGATATTTCCTATTCTTTTGCACGTTCGACGTATGTACTATCTGCCGTATTTACAACAACCTTAGTTCCTACTCCTATATGAGGAGGAACCATGATTCGAACCCCATTTTCTAAGATGGCAGGTTTATAAGAGGATGAGGCTGTCTGACCTTTTACCACGGGCTCTGCTTCAACAATTTCCATCACAACTGTTTCCGGCAACTCAGCTCCTACAATTTCTCCTTCATGAGAGACAACTTTCAGCATCATACCATCTTTTAAAAAGGAAAGAGAATCTCCCAGTAATTCTTTAGCTAAATGAATTTGCTCAAAGGTTTCAAGATCCATCAATGCAACACCTTCTCCTTCTTCATAAAGGAACTGATAGTCTTTTTCATCCAGACGAACTCTCTCTACAGATTCACTTGAACGAAAACGTTCGTTAAGCTTCGTGCCATCACGAATATCTTTGAGTTCAACTTGAAGATAAGCTCCCCCTTTACCTGGTTGAGTATGTTGTGTTTTTACAGCAACCCATAAACGATTTTTGTGCTGAATAATATTCCCAGGGCGAATTGCATTTCCGCTAATTTTCATAATTTACCTCACATTTTTCCTTGGTATATTTTAACGAGAGTATCAAGCATTTGCATAGCTTCTTCACGTGGTCTCCGAAAGGCATTTCGCCCAATGATTGAACCATTTCCGCCCCCATCCCGAATAGCTCGAGCATCCTCATAAACTCCTTTAAGATCCTTTTCAACGCCACCGGAAAAGACCACCAAACGGCGACCCATAAAACATGCTTGTACAACATGGCCTACACGTGCTCTTTGGTTACTCAGATCAATTTTATGTGCTATATATTCCTTTTTCGCATCCATATTTTCTAAATAATCTGTAGGAAGTTTGACTTTAATAATATGAGCTCCCATAAGCGCCGCCACATGAGCACCATAAGAGATTGTATCAAGGGCTGTTTCCCCTGATTTTGACATATTTCCTCTCGCATAAGACCAAACGACAACGGCAAGCCCACAAGACTTTGCTTCTTCAGTCAGTTCGCGTAATTCCTCAAGCATTTCAAGAGTCGCATTAGAACCTGGATAAATGGTAAAACCAATAGCTGAGCACCCCAAACGAAGCGCATCAGCAATAGATCCGGTTACCGCTTGGTCCGCATCATCTCCACCTGGGAGAAGGCTCATTGAGCTGTTAATTTTTAAGATGGTAGGAATTGCTCCTGCAAAGGTACTGGCACCTGCTTCAAGCATCCCTAAAGGAGCTGCATAAGCCGAAAGGCCCGCATCAATAGCGAGTCGATAATGAAAAAGTGGATCATAAGCTGCAGGATTGATAGCAAAGCTGCGGCCTGGTCCATGTTCGAAGCCCTGATCCACAGGCAAAATAATCATCTTTCCCGTTCCACTTAAGCGACCGTGCATCAAAATACGAGCAAGATTGGCTTTCGTACCGGGGCAATCACTTTCATAATGAGAGAGTATTTTTTTTACTTTTAGCGTGATTTTCATGGAAGTTCTCATGACATTAAAGGATGTTCTCTATGCTTAGACGAAATAAGGATTTTTTGCAATCCTTGCAGTGAAAGGATTCGTTTTGATAATATCCTAAAGTGTTCCTGAGAGGAAGTTATTGAGATAAACAAAATGAATAGATATACTGATGTACATATCATCCTATATAACAAGAACAGATGCGTACAATCGTTAAAAAAGCAAAAGGAAAGATGAGCGCTTTCATAAAAAAGAAGGAGCTTCTTCTTTTATTGCTTTTTTTTTCTTTTCCTGTTTTTGCAGAAAATTCCATTGAAAGGCGAGCCCATGCTCTTTATAAGGAAGTTCGCTGTCCAGAATGCGCAGCTCAATCCATTGCAGAATCCGAAACTCCTCAATCAAAAGCCTTAAGAGGCTTTATTGTTGAACAGCTTGAAGAAGGTAAATCGGACGAGACTATTCGAGATGAGTTAGGAACCCTTTTTGGAGAAGACATTCTGTTTCGTTCTTCCTTTGACAGTAACCCCCTCTTTTCCTGGCTTTTTTCATTTGTCCTCCTTCTCGGTATTATTCTGTTATTCTTTTGGAAAGGATATCAATCTCGGGCTAAGTAAGGGACTTTACCTGTTATACCCATAGCATGGCGAATCATAAAGTTCTTTAAAAAAGGGCAACGTCTTGTAAGGCCAAAACCTACCGAACGTGCATGAGCCAGAAGTCGACTTTGATTTGAAAAAACCCTTACTAAACCATCTGTAAGAAGAGTCATTCCAATAATATCTGTCCGTCGAGCCTTCTGGTAACGTTTGAGTATGGTGGAAGAGCCCAAATCTAAGCCTAACGAGAAAGCATCACTTAGGACTTCAGCTAATGCTGCCACATCTCGAAGCCCTACATTGAGTCCCTGACCCGCAACAGGATGAAAAATGTGAGCAGCATCTCCAACAAGAGCAAGACGATTGTCAATAAGCCTTCTGGGTAAACACACATTCAACGGATAACTCCATCTTTGACTTGAAAGGGTAAGAACTCCTAAGGAAGGTCCAAAAATCGCCTGAACTTCTTCTGCAAACTCTTCTTCAGAAAGATTTAAGAGAATGTCTGCCTTATCCTTTTCAATTGACCACACTAGACCCGATTCATTTCCTAAACGAGGCACAAAGGCGAGCGGACCTGAAGGAATAAAATGCTCAAAAGCCCAATTTTCATGAGGAAGGGTATGAGCCATATTGCAGACTATAGCGACCTGATTATAAGACCAATGAATAAGAGGAATTTTTGCCCATTGCCGTAAGGTTGAGAATTTTCCATCGGCTGCAATGCAAAGAGGTGCTTGCACTCTATCCCCCTCAAGCGTCTCAATTTGGGTATAGCCCCCCGTCCTCTCAAGTCGAGCGATAGATGTGGGGGCATATAATCGAATATTTTTACAAGCAAGAACTTTTTTAAGGATTTTTGTTTTTAAGTGAGCACTATCCACCACATACCCCAAGGGACCTCCACCCACATCTTTTTCATGGTACTCAACCCATTGGGGCAAAATACCATCAGAGGTGTAAATGGACGTGATAGGTGTTACTTTTGAAGGCCACATTCCTAATTTGGAAAAAACATTATATGAACTCCGAGAGAGGGCAAATGAACGCCCATCGGAAATAAGAGACTTATGAGGATCAATTTGATCGATGATCGCAATCTCTAACCCTTTTTCTGCAAGAGCACAAGCAAGCGTTCCTCCCGTAAGCCCACCCCCTACAATTATTGTATCTACCATACTCGCCTTCTTTTAGTAGAGATGTTAATCACCAATTAAGGTATCTTTTTAACTAGAATTCTAACCCTAAATTAGGGTAAGTTGAACCTTAAAAGCAAGTCAGGAAACGAAGAAAGAACTTATGATCCCTTCTATCAAACCTTCTCCAATCAATGTTCCGAGTCTTGATTCACTCACTAGTCTTTTAAAACCTCAGCTAAAAGAAATTGATGTTTGTATTCTTAATAAAATGCAAAGCCCTGTGGATTTAATTCCACAAATTGCGGGATATCTTATCTCCCTTGGTGGAAAGCGTTTGAGGCCCCTCTTAACAGTCGCTTCTGCTGAGCTGTGCGGATATAAGGGAGATCGGCATATTCATTTGGCTGCATGCATAGAGTTTATTCATACAGCTACCCTTCTTCATGATGACGTGGTTGATGAAAGCATGCTCCGACGAGGAATGACCTCCGCCAATGTTCTATGGAATAATAAGGCAAGCATCCTGGTTGGTGATTTTCTTTTTAGTCGTGCTTTTGAACTAATGGTGGCGGATGGATCTTTAAAAGTCTTAAAAATTCTTTCAGAAGCAACGTCTACTCTTGCAGAAGGTGAAGTTCTTCAACTTACTTCAAGCTACGACTTAGAGTTAAATCAAGAAACGTACTTAAAAATAATTGCTGCTAAAACGGCTCGCCTATTTTCAGCTGCAACGGAAGTTGGTGCTGTCGTTGCAGAAGCTGATGAAGCAAAGTGTAGAGCGCTCGCCTACTTTGGCCACACACTCGGAATTGCCTTTCAATTGATGGATGATATTCTTGATTATGCCGCAGACCAAGAAAAGCTAGGAAAAGCTATTGGAGATGATTTTCGTGAAGGGAAAGTTACTTTACCTGTCATCTTTGCCTACGAAAAAGGGGCAGATCGTGCTTTTTGGCGAGAGGCCTTTGAAGGACGTATCCAAGATGATGCAGCTCTAGCGCACGCTATTCATCTTCTCAAAGGCTCGGGAGCTCTTCTTAAAACAAAGCATATTGCTCAAGATTTTGTTCGGGAAGCCCTTTATTGCTTAGATACGTTTCCTAATTCTTCTCTTAAAGCTGCCCTTCAAGAACTGGCTCACTTCTCAACCCATCGAGAAGTATAAGTAATTAATCGTATAGAGAAATCTAAAGGGTTTACACGTTGACGTGACGGTTTTAACGTGCTTTAAAAGAAAAAAATTAGCTAAAATTATAAAAAAGAATTTTTTTTCATGGCTTTCTCTTCAAAGAAAAAAACAAAAAGCATAAAAGAAAAGTCTTCGCCAGCTGATAAGAATCCGATTTCTTGTCCCCCCTCTCATAAGGTACTGGATTCACTTGTTGCCATTGCAATGACACTTCCTGGTATTACAGCGGCACAAGCACAAGATGCTAACATTACAAATCCTCAAACAGATTTATTCTATTCAACTTATGCAGAAAATAAAAATCGAATAAAAGTAGAAAGTTATGCAGGGTCTGTGAAATTTCCTCTTTCATCCAATTCTCAACTTGAGCTTTTTGCTGACCGTGATGTGGTAACAGGAGCAAGTACGGTTGGTTATTTTCCTCGTATCATTAGTCGAGCCAGTAACCCAGGTATTATCCCCAAGACAAGCATTTCTCCAAAATTTCTTCTTACAGAAGTCAAGACAGGAGCTTCGATCGCTGATACGCGAAATGACATTCAAGCTAAAGGAAGCTATTTCTTTCCTGAAAGTAAATTGGGATTACTGGCAGGCTATTCTACGGAGAATGATTTTCAATCAGGCTATGCAAATATCGGCAGTGAATGGTATTTCAATAAGAAAAATACGATCCTTTATTCGGGGGTAGGAATTGTTTTTAATACAGTTACTCCCTCCGATTTGTCTTTTGGTGGCCCTAACTTACATAATAGCGGAAGATATAATACAGAAAAAATATTATTAGGAATAAAACAAGACATTACCAGTGATTTTTTTATACAGCAAAATGCCGAGCTCATTCTAGATAATGGTTTTCTATCAGACCCTTATAAAAGGATTGCCTTTAATGGCCCCGATACGGTGAACTGGCCAGGAGCATCACCTCGACCTGATAATATTTTTATTGGTTATGATCGTCGTCCTTCCCACCGTATCACAGGGGCTTTTGCAACACAATTTGTACACTATATTCCTTATTTTGATTCTTCCCTTCATTTTAATTATCGCTTTGTCCTTAACAGTTGGAATTTGCGTTCCAATACATTTGAACTTGCTTATTATCAACCTCTCTTTACAACATGGGAAGTTGCACCTAAAGTTAGATATTATTCTCAAAATAGAGCAAGATTTTATGCTCTTTCCTTTCATACAACGCCCACTCCCCTTTTTCTTTTTAGCAAACCTTTACATCAAGGTGGCGCTGCTTCTTCTGATTATCGTCTAGCAAACTTTGGAAGTATTGGTTTTGACGTGACAATCACTAAAACTTTTAGTGAGCCAAGTATGAAACTAAGCTTATCATTCGGGTTCACAAAAAGTGCTACAAGTTATAGTATGTCAAAAAATAGAGGACCAGTAAATCCAACTAATCAATTTCATTCAAAGTATATAGCCCTTCAGCTTAATTCAGATTTGCCAAGCAAAAAAACCCATCCAAAAAAAGGAGCTTCAAAAGAAACTCCTTTCACTTACAAGGAAGGAAATATTTCTATCGTTCCTCTCACACTTGCTTTTAGTGGCCTCACTTGGGGACGAAAAAAAGAAGATACAAAATTTGTTTCACCAACTTTTATTCCCCATGCAATGAGCATAGATATGTTGTCACCTAAAAAAGCATTTGGATTGAATGATACCCATCGTAATGGATTGGGTTATGATTTCCAGATTGGTTATTTTTTAAGGGATGCGTTTGAGGTTTTTGCTGATTTAGGGGTAATAAATGAAAGAGAATTTTCAAAACCCATTGGTGCCATGAATAATGCTTTCCGCTTCAAAAAAAGGACAAGTTATCGGACAAATCTAGGTGTACGATACTATTTTAATATAGAATCAGCTTTTTATCCCTTTTTAGGAGCCATGGTTGGAAATGAAAGACAACCAAAAACAACAGCAGACGTTTATGTTTTCAATCGACCCGGCGTAGGGGCAAAAATTGGTCGATTTGAAATTTTTAAAGCCCAAAATTTGTTCAATGGGGCTTTACTTGCCGGAACAGATTATCGTTTTGATGAAACATATGCGATCTCGTTTTCAACAGGTATTTATTATTATCAAAGAAATAAGAGCAAAAAACTGAATCTTCCAGGAAATGCATACAAAATATCAGATAATAAAAACCATATTATTATTCCCTTTAACGTTTCCTTAAAGATCATTTTTTAATATGGAAGGCTATTCATTAATAAAGGAGAGACTCTCATGAAAAGAAACATAGTTTTACGCATTGGCTTTTATATCTTAGCCACATACTTAGTTACATTTTCAAGTTGGGCTGAAACGATGAAACCCTTTTCCCTTCCTAGCCTTTCGGGAGAAGGAACGGTCAGTTCAGAGAGCCACAAAGGCAAAGTTATTCTTGTGGATTTTTGGGCATCTTGGTGTGAGCCTTGCAAAGCATCCTTCCCAGCTTATAATGAGTTATACGAGAAATATAAAGATCAAGGTCTTGAAATCATTGCAATTAACATAGACGATAATAAAGAGAATGCCCTTGAATTCCTGGATAAATATCCTGCAAGTTTCCACGTGGCGAGTGACACAGGAAAAAATACGGCTCAAGCCTATAATTTGTCAACAATGCCTTCCCTTTTCATTATAGACCGTTCAGGAAATATAGCCCATACCCATGCAGGATATCATAAAGGTGATATGGCGGAAATTGAACAAGAAGTTAAATCTATGCTATAATGATGAATAATAGATATATATATATATTTGTTTCTCTATTATTGGGAGCATGCACGAATGTGGAACCATGGGAGAGGGAAAAGTTTGCTAAAAAACAGATGAAACTTATCCCGAACCCCATGTTAACGACCTTTACAACACATGTAAATTATAGCCGAGAAGGAACCGAGGGTGGTTATGGTGTAGAAGGAGGTGGTTGTGGTTGCAATTAATAAAAAAATTTTTACTTAATAGATTATTATATAAGCTTATTTTTTTTGTTTGTCTCTTGTTTTCCACAGAGATAGAAGCTCTTTTTAATGAAAGTTCAGTAACCTCAGATGCTCTCCTCATATCCTCAGTAACTGGTGTTGGAAATCAAAATGTCATTTGGGTTGGTTTAGACCTTCATCTCCAGCCTGGATGGAAGACCTATTGGAGAACGCCTGGTTCAGCTGGGTATGGTTTAAAAGTGGATTGGACAGCCTCACAAAATTTGGCATCAGCTGATATACTTTGGCCTGTTCCTTCAAAAATTACATCCTTTAATATGATTGCGAATGGATATAAGAATCATGTTCTTTTTCCTATAAAAATTACATTAAAGGAGACAAATACGCCCTTAACTTTAAAAGCAAATTTAGATTATCTCATGTGTGATGAAGCAAATTGCATTCCGCAAACAAAACAGGTATCCATTACCATACCAAAAGAACCATCCATACCAACAAGCCATGCTAAGGAAATCTCTTTAGCGCTCCAACATGTTCCTGAAAAAGAAAATCCTTTGTTCGAAATTAAGTCACTTTATTATATGCCCAGTAGTGTCCCACCCTCTTATCTAAGACTGACACTTACGCATCAGAATCCTCTTTCCTCACCTGAAATATTTATTGAAGAAAACAATCATTTATATGTTGATAATATACGTTCTATCGAAACAATTTCGAAAAATGGGGCTTTTGTTTCAACGATAGACATCCCCCTTTATAAAAATGAAAAGAAAGAAGACGTTCACGTAAAGAATCTTATCGGGGAAAAGATTATGGTGACTCTCCGAAGCGGTGAAACTTCTGTTGAACAAACACTTATTACAAAAGCCGTTCCTTCAAATATGACAACAACCATTTCTATTTTAGGTTTTTCTCTTTTAGGAGGCTTCATTTTGAACTTCATGCCTTGTGTATTACCTGTCATATTAATAAAGATATTTTCATTAACACAGTATGGCGGGAGAACAAGTTCAGCCGTAAGACGGGCCTTGTTTGCAACAATCTCTGGTATCCTTTCTTCCTTTCTGCTTTTGTCACTTATTCCGATCTTTTTAAATTGGGTAGGTATGCCATTTGGGTGGGGAATGCAATTTCAACAACCCCTATTCGTCATATTTATGATGCTCGTTCTAACCCTTTTTGCTGTGAATTTTTGGGGATTATATGAGATCAATCTTCCTCTTCGCCTTGCAGAATGGAGTTATAAATACAGTGATAAAGAAGGACAAGTCGGTCATTTTTTATCAGGAATGGTTGCAACGCTCTTAGCAACACCCTGTTCAGCCCCTTTCCTAGGAACAGCTGTGGCTTTTGCTCTTTCTCGAGGACCTATAGAAATTCTTCTTGTATTCTTTTTCCTTGGACTAGGGCTTTCACTTCCTATGATTACCGTACTCATCTTCCCAAAATTGGTAACTTTATTGCCAAAACCAGGGAAATGGATGATGCATTTTAAACACCTTTTAGGTTGGGGATTCTTTCTTACTTTAATTTGGTTGTTTTATGTCTTAATGCAACAAGTCTCCTTACTATTTGCCCTCTTTATTTTATTTGTGATGATACTTTTAATTGGTATGTTTTTCATTTCAAACAAAATTCAAGGTCATAAGTATATATATCTAACGTCTATTTTTATCATATCAATATTACCTTTCTCTATTCTAGCAATCGACTCCTTTCCGCCACAACAAGATGTATCTTATGAGAAACGGCCTTTAGATAAATTGAAGGCAATCCAAACAGCTGTAGAACAAGGAAAAACTGTTTTTGTCGATGTAACTGCTGATTGGTGCCTTACCTGCAAGGCCAATGAACTTCTCGTTCTAGATACACTAGAGATGAAAAACTTCATGAAAGAAAATGAGGTTCTTTTTATAAAGATAGATTGGACATCAAAGAACAGCGCCGTTTATGATTATTTGAGAAGCTTTGATCACAATGGAATTCCCTTTTATGCTATCTACGGCCCCCATACTCCTTATGGACAAGCCTTACCTCAACTCCTAACATACCAAATTGTACACGACGCCATTGTAAAAGAGAAAAAAGATTATGAAAAAATATACACGTCTCTTCCACTCCATGGGATGTGCTTGCAGCATACATTTTTATGCACATGATGAACTTGAAGCAGAAAATGTTTATAAAGCCGTCTTCGCAGAAGTGGACCGCCTTGATCGCTATTATACGAATTATTCCTCAACCAGCTTTACTGCAGAGATTAATAAAAGTGCTGGTGATAAATCAGGGATTTTGGTTGACTCAGAGACGGCAATTCTTTTGGATTATGCTCAGCAATGCACTTCTATGAGTGATGGTCTTTTTGATATTACGGCAGGAGCTCTTCGGTACGCCTGGGATTTTGAATCTAACAACCCTACACTCCCATCTAAGGATAAGCTAAAAAAGTTATTGAAAACTGTGGGTTGGGATAAGGTTGAGTGGAAAAAACCCAAATTTATTCTACCTAAAAAAGGAATGATGATCGATTTCGGTGGCGTTGTTAAGGAGTACGCGGCTGATGCGGCAGCAAAAATATGTCATTCCATGGGAATTCATCATGGAGTTATTGACATGAGTGGAGATATAAAAATCATTGGGCCTCATATTGATGGAAGACCATGGCTTATTGGTGTTCGTCATCCCAGAGAAGAAGGTAAAGAAATGGCATTTATTGAGCTAGGAGAAGGAGCTCTTGCAACCAGTGGAGATTACGAAAAATCAATTAAAATTGCCGGGAAAAACTACTCTCATATTCTCAATCCTAAAACAGGGTGGCCTGTTGAAGGAATCAGCAGTGTAACGGCCGTTGCTGAATTTTGTCTTGTTGCGGGAAGCCTCACAACTATTTCTTGCCTAAAGGGCCCTCGTGAAGGAGTAGAATGGTTGAATTCTTTAGGGTTTCCTTATTTTTGTGCAGATGAGGGGGGAAACTCCATTGGATCAAAATGTTTTAAAATATCACAGTCTTCCAAATTTTGTTTTCCTCAGGGCGCAGCTTGCCTTTGAGGTTGTTTGTCGGTGTAATTCTCCATCGATAAAATCTGCACCTCGGAGGAGGTTTTTCATGTCAATCCCTGTCTCAATACCTTGCCTTTCTAAAAAATAAACAATATCTTCTGTGGCAACATTTCCTGAAGCTCCTGGAGCATAAGGACATCCCCCTAAACCGGAAACAGAGCTATCTACGGTAGAAACTCCCTTCTCAAGGGCTGCGTAAACATTCACTAAACCCTGACCATAAGTATCATGAAAATGGACAGCTATTCTGTCTAATGAGACGGGCATATTTTTTAAAAGCTCGTGAACTTGTTTGGGTGTACCAACACCAATTGTATCGCCTAAGGAGATTTCATCACATCCTAAGCTAAAGAGCTCCGAAACAATTTTATGAACGGACACAGGAGAAATTCTCCCTTCATAAGGGCAAGCAATAACACAGGAAACATACCCTCTGACTCTCAGCCCTTTTTTCTTAGACTCAGGTACAAAGCTCTTAAAACCCTCCAAACTCTCCTCTATAGATAAATTTATATTTTTTTTACAGAATGTTTCTGATGCGGCTGTGAAAATGGCAATAGAAGTGACCTTATTTTCAAGGGCTCTTTCATATCCCTTATAATTAGGGACAAGGAGAGAATAGTCGATACCTTCCTTTTTACAAATACCCTGGTAGACCCTTTCACTTTCAGCTAATTGAGGAATCCACCGAGGTGAGACAAAACTGCCAACTTCTATAGCCTTAAGACCTGTTTGGGAAAGAAGATTAATCAATTTAATTCGTGTTTCGAGCGGAAGTGTAAGGGCTTCAGCTTGAAGACCGTCGCGGGGTCCTACTTCCACAATTTTAACTTTCTTTGGTAAGCTCATTTGAAACCTCTTTTAATTCCTCAACATCAGCCACACTCTGCCCCTCTTTTACCATTTCTCCAACTTGGAAAAAAATGTGTTTCACCTTTCCTTTTCTTTGAGAAACGATGGGATACTCCATCTTCATAGCTTCTAGAATCAGAAGCGGTTGATCTTCTTTAATACTCTCCCCTTCTTTTACAAATATATGAACAACTTTTCCGGTTAAGGGTGCTTTGAGGTGTGACTTTCTGAGTCCTGTGTGAGGCTTGAGAAGAACGGGTATATGAGGATGAAAGGTGTACGCTTCTCCCTGATAAAAAAGAGAGATACTATCTTCAATTACCCAGAAGGGAATATGTTGACCAAAGACATACAGGGTTGTCTTTTTGAGGTGGGCTTTAAGACATCCTAATGGTTCATAAACCCATCCCTCCGCCGAATAAGTTAAAAAAATCGTTTTTAATTTACCGTCACAGATCCATTCAAAAGTTCGGGGCTCATAGCCCTCAAGATGCCAGTTATGATGATCCTCCCAAGGAGAAAAAGACTCATGACATTCTGAAAAAACTTTAATAAGGGAAGCAGCAACAAAAACCTCCTCAGGAACTTCTAGAGAAGACGTAAGAGTTCTGAGATGACGATCAATATAATCAACATCAAGTTCATTATTGAGAACTACTCGGTCATTCAGAAGCCTCTTTAAAAAAGAAGCGTTTGTTTTCAAGCCAAGGAGGACCCATTTCTCTAAGGCAGACTTTGCTTTTTGAAAAGCTTCAAGACGGCTTTTTCCTGTAACAATTAGCTTTGCGATCATTGGATCGTAATAAGGAGTGATGGTATCTTTTGTATGAAGGCCTGAGTCCACCCGTGTTCCGTCAGGTATGTTTTTTATCCATATTTTTCCTGTTGTCGGTTTAAAATTATTCTGGGGATCTTCAGCATAGAGTCGAAGCTCAATTGCATGTCCGCGTGCTTTAATTTCTCTTTGAGTGAGAGGAAGTTTGTCTCCGGAAGCAACACGAATTTGCCATTCGACAAGATCAATTCCCGTTATCTCCTCCGTAACAGGATGCTCAACCTGTAGACGGGTGTTCATCTCCATAAAATAATAATTTTCATTCCTATCAATTAAAAATTCAACCGTTCCTGCTCCTTCGTAACCAATCGCTCTGCCTAATTTTAATGCATCCTGATAGAGATTTTCTTTAAGTGAGTGCGGAAGAGAAGAAGTGGTTTCTTCAACAACTTTTTGATGACGTCGTTGAAGAGAACAATCTCTTTCGAAGAGGTGCACTAGATTACCGTGTTTGTCTCCAAAGATTTGCACTTCTATATGGCGGGCAGGGAACACCTTTTTTTCTAAAAGTATCTCTTCATTTCCAAAGGATGAGAAAGCTTCACGTTTACAAGCCTCTAAAGCTTCTTGAAGAGTTTCTTGTGAATTGACCTGTCGTATTCCTTTCCCCCCCCCTCCCATAATGGCTTTGATCAACAAGGGATAACCTAAATGTTCAGCTTCTTGAAAAAAGCAACTTGGATCTCCCTCATAACCTGGAATAACGGGAATACCAGCCTCATGAGCAATTGCTTTAGCTTCTCTTTTTGAACCCATTTTTTTAAGGGCTTCTAAAGAAGGGCCTATAAAGATAAAACCCGCATCACTACAAGCCTTTGCAAAGAGATTATTCTCGGACAAAAATCCATATCCTGGATGAATGGCCTGAACGTTTGACATTTCTGCTACATCCAAAATATTTGGAATGTTTAAGTAACTTCCCTGAACAGACGGAGGACCAATCCTATATGATTCATCTGCCATTTCAACGGCTCGTGAAGAAACATCCGCATCTGAATAGACCACAACTGTACGTATACCTAGGCGATGTGCTGTTCGAATAATCCTGCAGGCAATCTCTCCTCGATTTGCAATCAGGACAGAATTAATCATCCGAAGGCTCCCCGGGTCTCCAAGGAGGAGAGGATTTTGTCTGAAATGCAGTGATCCTGCGCTTTCCTTCCTCTGAAATTTGTAAGCTAGAGAGAAGATCAATCGTCATTATACGCGTAGCTTCCGAGATATCTCCAACTATTTGATGAATGAGACTTTTTGCTTGACGAACAGCCTGGGGAGAACTTGTTAGAAGATATTGGATAAATTTCCTAATTTCTATGTCAGCTATCTCCAAGTCTACAATTTCATGCACAAGGCCAATATGATGAGCTTCCAGAGCCTTAAATTTTTCACCAGTCAGAAAATATCGACGCGTATAACGAGCCCCCATAGCCCTTATAACATAAGGAGAAATAATTGCAGGAACGAGACCTATCTTCGTTTCAGAAAAACTAAATAAAGACTGAGAATCACAAAGAACAATGTCAGAACAAGCAACTATACCTATCCCTCCTCCCATCACTGCACCGTGAACATAAGTAATCGTCGGGATGGGTAATGTATCAAGAAAATGGAGCATACGTGAAATAAGACGTGCGTTTTCGGACCTTTCTATCGGCGTTTCATGTAAGGCTCTCTCTAACCACAGAATATCTGCTCCTGCACAAAAACTCTTTCCATTACCTTTTATGACGAGAGCTCTTATCGAAGGCATTTCATGAAGATTTGATAAATGCGTTGTGCATTTTTCGGTCATTTCCTTATCGAATGCATTATGTTTTTGTGGACGGTTTAAAGTCAGATAAGCAATATCATTCTGATCAACCTTAAAAAGAACTTTTTCTTCCATAAATCCCTCCTAAAATCGAAAAACCCCAAACCGTGTTAAAGAAGGAGGTGTATTTAGAGAAGCTGAGAGGCTCAATGCCAAGACTCGCCGTGTATCAAAGGGATCAATAATCCCATCATCCCAAAGGCGCGCTGTGGCATAATAAGGGTGTCCTTGAGTTTCATATTGGGATATAATTTTATCTTTATAAGCCTTCTTTTCATCTTCGCTAAGATTACCTTTAAGAGAATTTTTTCCAATCTCAGACAAAACACTGGCAGCCTGCTCACCCCCCATAATAGAAATACGAGCATTAGGCCACATCCATAAAAAACGTGGACTATAAGCACGTCCACACATGCCATAATTACCTGCGCCAAAACTACCCCCAATGATGAGTGTTATCTTTGGTACAGATGCACAGGCAACTGCCATTACAAGTTTAGCTCCATCTTTTGCGATACCCCCATTTTCATATTTTTTTCCAACCATAAACCCACTAATATTCTGTAAAAAAATAAGAGGAATTTTCCGCATGCAGCATAATTGAATAAAATGAGTTCCTTTTAAGGCTGATTCAGAAAATAAGACCCCATTATTGGCGAGAATGCCAACAGGCATACCCCAGATATGGGCAAAACCACACACAAGTGTTGTGCCATAGTTTTTCTTAAATTCCTCAAATTTACTGCCATCAATTATCCGAGCAATCACCTCCCTTACATCATAGGATTTGCGAGGGTTGAAAGGAACAATACCATAGAGTTCATCTGCGTTATAAAGGGGTTCTTGTGGTTTTTTTAAGCAGAGAGATGAAGGTTGTTGGCGATTAAGATTTGACATAATTTCGCGGGTTATTCTTAAAGCATCCAGGTCATTTTCGGCAAGATAGTCAGCGACACCTGAAATCTGGGTATGAACTTCAGCCCCTCCCAATTCTTCAGCAGAAACTTCCTCCCCAATGGCTGCCTTAACAAGGGGGGGGCCCCCTAGAAAAATTGTTCCTTGATTTCGAACAATAACTGTCTCGTCTGCCATAGCTGGGACATAAGCTCCACCTGCTGTACATGACCCCATCACAACCGCAATTTGAGGTATCCTTTTGGCTGACATTTGAGCTTGATTATAAAATATTCGTCCAAAATGATCTCGATCAGGAAAAACTTCATCTTGATGGGGAAGGTTGGCTCCTCCTGAATCAACAAGGTAGATGCAAGGTAAAGAGTTAATTTCAGCAATCTCTTGGGCCCGAAGATGTTTTTTCACAGTTAAAGGATAGTAAGTTCCTCCTTTGACTGTTGCATCATTTGCAATAACGACACTTTCTTGTCCCTCAACTTGTCCAATGCCTGTTATGAGTCCTGCAGAAGGAACTTGATTCTCATAAACTCCATAAGCTGCCATTGCTCCAATCTCTAAAAACGGAGATCCCTGATCCAAGAGCTTATGAATACGTTCACGTGGTAATAATTTTCCCCGACTTAGGTGTTTTTCTCGTGCTTTCTCAGTTCCTCCCTTTTGAATCTCTTTGAGCTTTTCCTTAAAATCAGTTACAAGACATCTCATATGGCGTGCATTTTCTTGAAAATCTTCTGAGGAAAGATTGAGAGAAGACTCTAAAATTGTCATTTATTTTAAACTCGTTCTATGGCAAGAGCAGTTGCCTCACCTCCACCAATGCAAAGAGTTGCGATTCCTCTTTTTAATCCCTTTTGTTCAAGGGCGTGAAGAAGGGTAACAAGAACTTTCGCCCCTGAGGCACCAATCGGATGGCCATAGGCGCAAGCTCCTCCATATACATTCACTTTCTCGGAAGGGATATGTAAATCAGAAATAGTTGCCATGGCAACAACAGCAAAAGCTTCATTAATTTCAAAGAGATCTACATCTTCGATCTTCCAAGAAAGTTGACCCAGAAGTTTTCGAATGGCTCCAATAGGGGCTGTTGTAAACCACTCTGGCTCTTGGGCATAAGACGTATACCCACAAATAACAGCTCTTGCTTTCAAATTATGTTGTTCAGCATAGGATTGACTTGCAAGAACGAGAGCAGCTGCCCCGTCACTTATTGCACTAGAGTTAGCTGGTGTCACCGTTCCTCCCTCCATAAAAGAGGGTTTTAAGGTCGGAATGCGGTCCATTTTGACTCTAAACGGGCATTCATCAACCTTCACATCTAAGATTATTTTTCCTATTTCCAAATGCACCGGGGAAATCTCTTTCACAAGAGCCCCTTCTTCAATGGCTTTTAAAGCTTTAAGAGCAGAAGAAATGGCATAATCGTCTTGTTCTTGACGCGTAAATTTATATTTTCGAACTGTTTGTTCGGCAAAATGCCCCATAAGGCAGTGATCATAAGCATTCTCGAGTCCATCTAAAAACATATGATCCAAAAGACGCCCATGACCCATACGATAACCATTGCGTGCTTTTTCCAGCAGGTATGGGGCATTGCTCATACTTTCCATACCACCAGCCACAGCAACATTAATTGACTTTAGGCGAATGTCAGAGGCGGCCATCATCACGGCCATCATCCCTGAACCACAGACTTTATTTATGGTTGTACAAGGTGTGTTGAGAGGGAGTCCTGCTCCAAGTGCCGCTTGACGGGCAGGAGCTTGTCCTAAACCGGCAGAGAGAACACATCCCATCAAAACTTCTTCAACTATAGATGGCGAAAGGTTTGCCTCATGAAGTGCTCCTTGAATTGCCACAGAGCCCAGTTGAGTTGCTTTCGCAGCTGAAAGCTCCCCAAGAAATGCACCAAAAGGCGTTCGTTTTGCGCCTACAATAACTACTTTTTCCATCATGTTCTACCTTCACCTTGTTTCTTTAAAAAGATCTCGTCCAATAATCATACGACGAATTTCTGATGTTCCTGCCCCAATTTCATATAATTTAGCATCCCTCAGCAAACGACCCGTAGGATACTCATTCATATATCCATTTCCTCCTAAGCATTGTATAGCTTGAAGTGCCATTTGAGTTGCGCGTTCAGCCACATATAAGAGAACGCCTGCTGAATCCTTTCGAGTCACTTTACCCTGATCACAAGCATGTGCTGTTGCATAAACATAAGCTTGGCAAGCCTTAAAATTTGTATACATATCTGCGAGTTTCCCTTGAATAAATTGGAATTCACCGATCGGTTGGTTAAACTGCTGACGTTCATGCACATAAGGTAGAACAATATCCAAACACGCGTGAAGAATGCCCAAAGGCCCCCCTGCTAGAATTGCCCTTTCAAAATTCAGTCCGCTCATGAGAACACGAATACCGTCATTCACACCTCCAAGTACATTTTCTTCTGGAACAACACACTCTTCAAAGACAAGTTCACATGTTCCTGATCCACGCATTCCTAATTTATCTAATTTTTGTGCGGTAGAGAAACCTTCCATTCCTTTCTCAATAAGAAAGGCTGTAATTCCTTTGGCATTTTCATGAGGGTTAGTTTTCGCATATACCACCAGCACATCTGCATAAGGACCATTTGTAATCCACATCTTCGTGCCATTAAGGATGTATTGGTCCCCTTTTTTATGAGCTGTTGTTTTCATGCTGACCACATCAGAACCAGACCCCGCTTCACTCATAGCAAGAGATCCAACATGTTCTCCGCTCATAAGCTTGGGAAGATAGCGTTTTTTTTGCTCAGCTGTCCCATGAAGCCGAATTTGATTGACACACAAATTTGAGTGAGCTGCATAACTTAAACCGAGAGAAGCTGATGCGCGTGAAAGCTCTTCAACGGCAATAACGTGTTCGAGGTAGCCCATACCTGAGCCACCATCCACCTCCTCGACCGTAATACCCAAAAGCCCCATAGATCCTAGGCACGGCCAAAGGTCTCTTGGAAACTCATCTTTCTGATCTATATCATGGGCTCGAGGAGCTACTTCCTTTATAGCAAACGTACGTACTGTTTCACGTACAGCTTCCGCAACATCGCTTAAAAAAAATGGTAAGTCTTGCACTCTTCTCCCTTTATTTTCATTGTTATCAAAATATGTTTAAAACTTTTTTATTATGCCTGAAAAAAGAGAAAAAAACCAAATTTTTAATCAAATGGCTAATTATCTGGCAGCTTTTTCAACACTATGCAATGGTAGTTGATTACTGCTAACAACTCGTCCTAGGGTAAGGGCGTGAACCTCCAGAACACCTGCTTTCAACAATACTTTTGAACATGCGTTGAGTGTTGCCCCTGTGGTAAAGACATCATCCACAAGGAGCACCTTTCTTCCTAATAACTGTTTTTTCTTTTTTTGCGGAACCTCAAAGGCTCGTTTAACATTTTTTATGCGTTCATTTTTTGAAAAGTTTCCTTGAGAAAGCGTTCGATACTTCCGAATGAGATAAGATGAAGAATACTCCCACCCTCCATATTTTGCCATAGCTTTAGCGAGAAGAGCAGCTTGATTATAAGTCCTCATAAAAAGGCGTGTCCAGTGAAGAGGAACGGGAATACAGAGGAGATTTTCACCTTTTTCATGTAAGCGAACCATCCACCTGGCGAAGAGAGGCGCCGAGCTTATCGTATCTGTATGTTTAAATTTCAAGATCAGATCTTTACTTTCCTCACAATAAGAAAAAACTGATCTTGCTGTTTTAAAAAAAGGAGGGGAATGACTGCATAAAGCACAGAGAGCCCCTTCATCAATATTAAAGTCAAAAGGAAGTCCACAACATTCGCAATATGGCTTCGTTATAAAAGGAATAAGCGGCCAACAAGAGGTACAAAGGCCAGCCTCGTTTTCTAAGATAATACCACATTTCACACATCGATAGGGAATGAGAAGATCTACAATGGACCTAAAGAGGAAAGGGACGGCCTGCATAACGATAGGCTGAGTCGAGTGTGTTGCGTAACAGAGAGACAACAGTCATAGGACCAACGCCTCCTGGAACCGGAGTAATTGCTCCTGCTCTTTTCTGGGCTGCTTCAAATTCCACATCACCTACAATCAGACCAGAGGAAAGACGATTAATACCTATGTCTATAACGGTCCCTCCTTTTCGAATCCAATTACCCTGGATAAAACCCGCTCTCCCAATAGCTACAATAAGAATATCAGCCATTTCGCACAGAGAAGGTAAGTTTTTTGTTTTTGAATGAGCCATCCAAATTGTACATTTTTGTTGGAGCATAAGCATTGCCATCGGACGTCCCACAAGAATAGATGTTCCTACAATACCAACATTCAACCCTTCTAGGCGATCATGAATGGTTTGGATAAGAGAAAGACAACCCAAAGGCGTACAGGCTATAAATCCTCCCGGCACGTTTTGCATCAACTTTCCTGCATTTATGGGATGGAGTCCATCTACATCTTTTAAGGGATCAATGAGGGAAAGAAAATAAAACCTATCTAAATGTTGAGGAAGGGGGAGCTGAAGAATGATCCCGTGAATATAAGATGCTTGATTCAACTCTTCTATTTTAGCTTTAAGTATTTCAGTAGAAACCCAAGATGGAAAAACATGCTCTTCAAAATGATATCCAAGTTCATTTGCTTGAAAACCCTTTTTTTGAACATAGAGCTGACTTCCAGGATCTTCTCCAATTCTTAAAACGGCAAGTCCTGGTTTGACACCCATCTCTTTTTCAAGAGAAGAAGCTAATGAGAAGAGTTTTTTTTTAATCTCTTCAGCAACTTTAAGGCCATTAATAATATTAGACACCACCCACCATTGCTATTCGTATGATGATTCTTCCAATAACAAGTTGTAAAAACCATAAAAAAAGAATGAGTACGAGAGGGGAAAGATCAAATCCACCGATTATGGGAAGAAACCGCCGAATTTTATTTAAAATCGGATCTGTTGCTCGATAAAGAAATTCCATTACCATGATCACAAAATTATGATTTGCATTGATGACATTAAAACTGATAAGCCAACTCATAATAACACATGCAATGACTATCCATGCATATATACCAAGAATAGAACTAAGAATAGCCAGGAACGGAATAAGAATCACATCCATAATTTTAACCCCTCCCTTTCTTTAACTTTTGATAATATACAGATTTTTAAACAGATATGCTAATGTTATTTAATTTTTTGATCTGTTTTGCATCCTTAGGCCCCTTGTAGGGGATTTACATTTCTTAAAAAACACTTAAGATTCTCCTAAAATTTAATAAGAGGGATCTAACGTTGATCAGTAAAAAACGATCCATAGGAATACTCTTAACGAGTGTGATCACTCTTGCTGGGTGCGAAACAACGAACCCTAAAGCTAGCCTTAAGGTCGACACACCTTTCTCCTCCCTCAAACCAAAGCGAAATCTCTCTCCGCCTCTAGTTCATGTTATTCAGCTTCTTAAGGAAGAAAAATATACCGAAGCGTCTCAGTTTATTAACCAAGCTCTTCAATCCCAACCCAAAAACCCTTTTTTTCATATCCTTAATGGCTTAACTTATGAGAAATTAGCTGAAAGAGGAGATGCAGCAGGTCTTGAGCTTGCTGCGATTGGATATCAGAATGCTATTAATATTGATTCCTCCAATGTTTTTGCCATAATGCAGCTTGCAAAACTAAAATATCGTGAAAAACAATATGATGAAGCTCAAGAACATTTTGCAAATGCTCTTTTGATAAAACCCAATGATCCAGATCTTTTGCATGAACTTGCTGCAGCTTCTTATTATGCTTATGATATTAAAACCGCACTTTCTGCTATTGATAGAGCCGGAAAATTAAAACCTAACGATCCTCTCATCCACCGTTCAGCCTCAATGATTCATGCAGCTCTGGGGGATTTTAATACAGCTCAAAAGCATTTTAATATTTTCCAGGAAAAAATGGGTGATGATCCTGCTGTAACTCAAGTTGCAGGTCGATTGAATGATTGGCAACATCTTTATAAGAGTGGAAGAATTAAACTCGCCTCTGCAACATCAAACCCAAGTGGCGGACCCAATCCAGGAGGAGCTTCTTCCTCTACACAAAGTCCCGTAATTTCCACTTCACCTTCAGGAGCTGAAGGCTCATCATCTTCAACTTCATCTTCTTCCGATGAGGGAGATGATGGTAGCTCAGGAGGTGATGATGGTAGTTCTGGGAAAAACCCAGCAGTGACAAGTGAGGCTAAAAAAGTTCTAAGCATGCCTTTTGAAACGAAAGGAGACCCTGGCCAGCAAGGTCCTCAAATTGTTGTTGATTGTTATCTCTTGCGGATTACTGAGGATGCACAAACTTCAAAAGGCAATAACATTCTCGAAAATCTAGCTGTAACCCTTAACCCTGGAGGACTAACAACATTTCAGGGAAAGTTGACAGGAACTGGCGTATCTTCCCTTGATAACAAAAACATAACACCTGATAATATCTCTTTTTCTCCAGATACGGGTTTTAAAAGTAATCAAGTTCCCCTGACAGGATCAGCAGCATCCGCATTTACGACAACAACATCCACCATCAACCTTAATAACAAAGGAAGTCTTTCGGGAAATATATTTGCTGCTGGTATTACATGGGCGGGTTTAACTTATAGTCTGAATATAGCAAATGCCATTGATAGTCGCACAGAGGTTGTTAGCCGACCATCACTGATGACCTTTCTTAAAAAACAGTCTGTCTTTTTTTCAGGGGACGAACTTGTTATTGGTCTATCTGGCCAGTTTGGTGGAACCCTTACAAAATATCCAGTCGGTGTTACTCTCCTCGTAACACCTGAATCGCTTGAAGGAGACCTTCTAACCTTAAATATAACAATTGAACAAAGTCTTCTTACGGCACCTAACCCCAATTTGCAGCAAACAGTAGATGTAGCAAAAACACGAACGGATACTTTTGTAAAAGTTCACCTTGGAGAAACCTTAATGTTAGGGGGAATCTATGACCGTGTGGAAATTGCTTCTAAAAATGGGTTTCCAGGCCTTCAGGATGTGCCGGTCCTTCAATACTTTTTCTCTAATGAAACAACAGCAAGTGTAAGACGCTCCATTGTTTTTATGTTGACACCACGCTCACCAGATGCTGTCAAAAGCGCTGTTAATCGAGCTATGTCGAGAGGAGCCGTTCAACCCCATCTCAATGAACTCGTTAGTCGTAACCCGAGTTGGTTTAATACTCATGCCAATATGATAACTATTTTCCGTTATCTTTCAAAAGACCCCGTTATTTATTATGAATTCCGATCAGGAGATATTTTACCACCAAGCTGGGGTTGGGAACCACCTATGGATAATAAGTTACAGCAGTTAACAGCTTTCTTATACTATTAAGCACCCTCACCTGTTGTATAATAAACACTAAATATGGGAAAAAAAGAAAACCTTCAACGCAAACGTGTGTGTTAGTTGACGATATGCAAGCCTTTCTGTTTACTCATGTTGAATAAAAAAAAGAGCCGGGTTAAAAACCCGGCCAAGTTTAACAGGGAGGCTTCACGTCTGGGAGACGTAGGACCGACAATGTCGACCCTTCGGGCCCGAAGACCCTTCACCTAGGCATTGCGCCCGAGTGATATACCAGCTCAGGTACAGGGAGGTGTTTCCTAAGCCGATAACTATGATATAATCTATCTTCCCCACTTAAACCAGAATAATTTTTGCATCGTAGGTATGTTCTTCAAGCATACGAGACGCGATATTTAATTTCGATATTTACGAAGAAACCAAGAATCTATCCTAACAGAGGGTTTATGGTGTTTTAATTCATCCCTTAATGTTTCAAATTTTTCTCTTCCGATGATAGGACTTTCCTCAGCTATAAAGCCTCTTACAACAAACTTGACTCATTCTGATGACGTATGATAGGAGTGACTTTATTTCTACAAAGGACTGAAATGTTTATTACCAAAAGAATATTTGATTTTACATCTTCTTTTTTTGGGATAATTCTTCTTAGTCCCATTTTTTTAATTTTTATGATTTTAATTTTTTTGCAAGATGGTCATTCGCCTCTTTACAAAGCGCCGCGAGTTGGAAAGAACGGCAAAATGTTTAGAATGATTAAACTACGTTCTATGATCGTAGGAGCAGATAAGGCAGGAGTCGATACAGCTTCAGTGAATGACAACAGAATTACGAAGCTAGGGATTATTATTAGAAAATATAAAATAGATGAGCTGCTTCAGTTATGGAACGTTTTAAAAGGTGAGATGAGTATTGTTGGACCGCGTCCAAACGTAAAGGTAGAAACGGATCTTTATACACAAAAGGAAAAAGGACTTCTTGCAGTTAAACCTGGAATCTCTGATCTTTCCTCCATTGTATTTGGAGATCTAGGAGAGATCGTTGCAAATTCAGCTGATACGAATATTTCTTATAACCAATTGGTTCGCCCCTGGAAGAGTAGATTGGGGCTTATCTATATTGAAAATATGAGTTTATTACTTGATTTAAAAATAATATTTTTAACTCTTCTTTCTATGATTTCTCGAGAACAGGCCTTAAAGGGAGTCACTCGTATATTGGAGGACCTTAAAGTTTCAAACGAGATTATTAGAGTTTCGAAAAGACAAGAACAACTTGTCCCCACACCGCCACCAGGTAGCCAAAAAATTGTTACGGAACGATAGAAAGCTCAACACATGCTAAATTTTAGAAATATTTGAGGAAGTTATGGATGCTGCAAAACTAATGGAAAAAATCCAGGTGGAGGAATTTGGTGGGGAGCTGGGTGACCTTGCTAATCCTCAAAAATATAGGCAGAACTTATCAATTCACAATCAAGATATGAATAAGTTAATTATTCAACTTGAGAAAATGCTCCTTATTCGAGCGGTCGAGGAAAGTATTGCTGAATTAGTTCTTTCAAAAGAAGTAAACTGTCCTTGTCATTTATCCGTCGGTCAAGAGGCCATTGCAGTTGGAATTGCTCAACATCTTACCTCTCACGATCGTGCTTTTGGGAATCATCGCTCTCATAGCCATTATCTTGCAATGGGCGGAAACGTTGATTCCCTTTTTGCTGAAGTTTTCGGAAAAAAAACAGGCTGTTCTATGGGAATGGGTGGATCTATGCATCTTTTTTCTGGAGACATAGGCTTTCATGGATCCGTTCCGATTGTCGCAGGAACAATTCCTGTTGCCGTAGGGGCTGCTCTTTCTGCGAAGCTTTCTGGTTCTAATGCTGTAGGTATCGCTTTTTTTGGGGATGGAGCCTGTGAAGAAGGGGTCTTGCATGAGTCACTTAATTTTGCGTCTGTTATGAAACTGCCTATGATTTTTGTCGTAGAGAATAACCTCTACTCAAGCCATATGGATATTGGGTTACGTCAACCTAATGACTCTACGGCACGTTTTGCAAAAGCTCATCATATAGAATACAGAGTGGTTGATGGGAATGATGTCATTGCAGTGGATAATGCAGCATCATATCTCATCGCGAAAGCAAGAGCTGGGGAAGGACCAGGTTTCTTAGAAGCCGTCACTTACCGATGGTTAGGACACGTTGGCGGCAATGCAGATATCGATGTAGGCGTTAGACGGAGTCCGTCTGAATTGGCAAATTGGAAAGAGAGAGATCCTGTTGCTAGACTTTTTAGAGCCCTTGAAGACAAACACATTTACTCCGCATCCATGTTTCAAGGCTACAAAGATTATTTAGATGACCTTATGAAATCTGCCATTAAAAAGGCCAAGCAAGACCCTTGGCCTCACCCCGAATTTCTCTACGAAAATGTTTATTACGCAAAGGCCATATGATGAAAAGAAAGATGACTTATAGCCAAGGAATTTGGGAAGCTTTTGATTACGTTCTTTCCCATTATCCAGAAACTTTTATTTTAGGACAAGGTGTTTGGAGCCCATGGTATGTGGGCAGCAGCATGAAGGACCTTGATAAAAAATATGGCAAAGAACGGGTTATAGACTCTCCTGTATCAGAAGGTGCCTGTACGGGAATAGGCGTTGGCGCTTCTCTTTTTGGCCATAGACCCATCATTATACATCCGAGAATGGATTTTATGATCTTGGCAATGGACTCTATAGTTAACCAAGCTGCGAAATGGTCCTATATGTTTGGTGGCCAGGCACATCCTTGCGTTACGATTCGTAGTATTATCAATAGAGGAGGAGAACAAGGAGCACAACATTCTCAAGCCCTCCATTCTTGGTTTGCTCATATACCAGGCTTACGCGTCGTAATGCCCTACTCTGCCAAAGATGCTAGAGACTTACTCGTTGCATCCGTTCTATCAAACGATCCTGTTCTTTATATAGATGATCGATGGCTTTATGAACAAGAGGAAGAGGTTGAAGACGTAGAGGAACTGGATTTAAGTACCCAAGGGCCAAAAGTCATTTTGGAAGGAAAAGATATCACCCTCGTCGGTGCGAGTTATAGTTGTTTGCTCGGCCTTAACGTTGCGAAAGCCCTTCAGAATGAAGGTATTTCTTGTGAAGTCATTGACTTAAGAGTTATCAACCCTCTCGACATCTCTCCTGTTCTAAAATCGGTGAAAAAGACAAGAAGAGTTGTGAGTTTAGATGGGGGTTGGAAAAATTGTGGATTGGCTGGTGAAGTCATTGCTTCAGTTGTAGAAAACATTGAACCTGGTTTGCTTTTAAGTAAGCCTACGCGCCTTACGCTCCCAGATGTTTCAGCTCCGACGAGTTTGGAGTTGGAGAAAAAGTATTATCCGTCACATGAAGAAGTACATCACTTAATAAGACAATCACTTGCTTCTTAAAGTTTTTAATATGTGCTTGATGCAGAGGAAGAAAAAATGAAACTTCCATTTTACATGAAAGGTATTCTCTTAAGCTGTCTTTTTTTAAATGGGTGCAAACAAATGCCAGATTTACCTCCCTACGTCGTACTAAATGACCCTAAAGATGCAAAGAGTGATGTTTTACGTAAACTTGCAGAACCTCTTACTTTTCCTCTTTCACGGGAGGACAGGGAGATCGTTCAAATTCTCACCACTAAATTTGACAGTGAAGAAAATTGTGCGGGACTTGCTGCTCCTCAAATTGGCTTTAGTAAACAGATCATTATTTTTGCTGTGAATGATGATCCACTCCTTAAAAAATGGAGGGCGGACCTTGTCCAGACAATGCCTAAGACCTTATGGATTAATCCTAACTATGAACCCATAGGAAAAGAGAAACACACAGATTATGAAGCCTGTTTTTCCGTTGACGATTTAGCAGGACCCGTAGCACGCTTCAAGACAATCCGTTACAGCGCATATACTCCTGAAGGGATACGCGTGGAAGGAACAGCAAAAGGGTTTTTAGCCCGGCTAATTCAACATGAAATTGACCACCTTAAAGGCCGTTGTTTTATAGATTATGTATCCGAAGATGAACTTCTTCCCCTTGAAGAATATCGCCAAAGGCGCAAAAATAAGATGGGGTCTTAGGGCAATACGCTGCCTATTATGAAGTATTCAGAGTAACGTCACTTAACCTCTGGCTTAGTAGAGCTCTGGTTCAAGCTCTTAAGATTTTTCTTAGCCATTTCATTGCCAAGATTGGCAGCCTTTGTATACCACTCTTTAGCTTTTTCCTCGCTTTTAGGGACCCCTAGACCATTACGATAAAGATCCCCTATACTTACTTGCGCATCGGGTACAATCGAATAGCCAGCCTGCGCAGCCGCTTTCATGAACCATTCCATAGCCTTAGCGTAATCTTGTGGAACCCCTAAACCATTTTTATAGAATTGACCGATATTAAATTGAGCCTTTGGATTATTTTGAGCCACTGATGTCATATACCATTCCATAGCTTTGAGGAGCACCTCGGTCATCGTAATAGAATGTTCCAATACTCATGAGAGCCCATCATTTGCTTTCGTATATCCTTCTATAACCATTCCTTGGCTTTGACATCATCTTTTGTCACTCCGTGACCAAGGTTATAAAGTTCGCCAATTTGAAATAAATACAAATTACAGAGTTACAAATGAAGAAATATTGCCACTTAACACAAGAGGCTTTAAGAGAGATAGGCAGTTAGGGCAAAATATATCTTAAAGGAAGGCTAGGGGGTAAAATTCATGTCATCTTTGCTACTACTGACCATAACTTGAGCCCCTCCCTGAACGGGTTCAAGGAACTTTCTGACTTTACATAAACTTTAGGCAATTACGTCCCTCTTTTCTTTTTCTGTCTTATCATAAATTAGAATTGCGCTTCAAGGCCAGCTGTGGAATATAGAAAATAAAGGTTCACCTTAAAAGAAAGATATTTTTATGGATAAGCAAAAAGCCCTCGAAGCAGCTCTTGGTCAAATCGAAAAGGCCTTTGGAAAAGGCTCCATTATGCGCCTTGGCCAGCGAGAAGCCGTTGCAGATGTAACCCCTGTGTCAACAGGTTCGCTCGGTCTCGATATTGCCCTTGGTGTTGGAGGCCTCCCGAAAGGACGGGTTATCGAGATTTATGGTCCAGAAAGCTCAGGAAAGACAACCCTTGCTCTCCACGTTATTGCAGAAGCTCAAAAGACTGGGGGTACATGTGCCTTTGTGGATGCAGAACATGCCCTCGACCCTATCTATGCAAGAAAATTAGGGGTCAATACGGATGACCTCATCATATCTCAGCCGGATGCAGGAGAACAAGCGCTTGAAATTGCAGACACGCTCGTCCGGTCAGGTGCAGTTGATGTGCTTGTAATTGACAGTGTAGCAGCTCTCGTGCCGAGGGCTGAACTTGAAGGAGAGATGGGAGACACACATGTCGGCCTTCAAGCCCGTCTTATGAGCCAAGCGTTGCGGAAACTAACCGGTTCCGTTTCTAAAACAAACTGTATGGTTATTTTTATTAACCAAATCCGTCAAAAAATCGGTATCATGTTTGGAAATCCAGAAACAACGACTGGGGGAAATGCCCTGAAATTTTATTCCTCCATTCGCTTAGATATTCGCCGCATTGGTTCTCTCAAAGATCGTGATGAAGTCGTTGGCAATCAAACACGTGTTAAAGTTGTAAAAAATAAACTTGCTCCCCCTTTTAAGGTGGTCGAGTTTGATATTATGTACGGAGAGGGTATTTCTAAGACAGGTGAGTTGATTGACTTGGGTGTAAAAGCAAATCTCATTGAGAAATCCGGATCCTGGTATTCTTATAAGAACCAACGTATTGGACAAGGCCGTGAAAACACACGTGTCTTTCTGAAGGATAATCCTACTATTGCAAATGAAATCGAGACTTCTATTCGAACAAATATAGGTATTGTTAGCCAAAGTCTTTCTTCACTAGACGGGACGGAGGAATCAGCTGCCTAACGTCAAAGAGGACAAATTTCAATGATGACGACAGCAGACATAAGATCATTTTTTTTAGAGTATTTTCAAAACCGGGGGCATACTGTTGTACCCTCAAGCTCGCTCATTCCTCATAATGATCCAACCCTCCTCTTTACGAACTCGGGAATGGTTCAGTTTAAAAACGTCTTTACAGGTCAAGAACATTTGGGATTCACCAGAGCTACATCGGTCCAAAAATGTATTCGTGCTGGCGGAAAGCATAATGACCTTGAAAATGTGGGCCATACAGCCCGTCATCATACTTTTTTTGAAATGTTGGGGAATTTTTCTTTTGGAGATTATTTTAAAGAAGAAGCTATAGTGCTTTCTTGGACTCTCATTACAAAAGAATGGGGGATTTCTCCAGAAAAACTTCTCGTAACCGTTTATATAGATGACCACGAGGCAGCTACTTTATGGCGAAAAATTTCAGGTCTTCCTGAGGAAAAGATTATTCGAATTGCAGATAAAGCCGAAAATTTTTGGTCCGCAGGTGATCTTGGGCCCTGTGGGCCCTGTTCAGAGGTTTTTTATGATCATGGCTCTTCCATAGCTGGAGGGCCGCCTGGAAGTTCAGAGGCAGAAGGGGATCGATTTACAGAAATCTGGAATTTAGTTTTTATGCAGTTTGACCAGCTTGGTTCTGGTGAAATGGCCATACTTCCTAAGCCTTCTGTTGACACGGGTATGGGAATGGAACGTATTGCCGCTGTTCTTCAAGGCGTACACGACAATTTTGACACAGACATTTTCAAAGCACTTATTGAAGCCTCAGAGGACCTGACCAAAACACGCGCTACCGGAGTACAGCGTGATTCTCATCGGGTTGTGGCCGACCATTTACGGTCAAGTTGTTTTTTGATGGCTGATGGAGTTTTGCCGAGCAATGAAGGGAGAGGTTATGTTTTACGGCGGATCATGCGCCGAGCCATGCGTCATGTACAATTATTAGGCTACAAGGGAACCTTGCTCGCAAAATTGGTTCCCACTCTTATGGAAAAAATGGGGAGAGCTTACCCTGAACTTGTCCGAGCAACACCGCTGATTGTTGAAACCTTAAACTTGGAAGAAGAGAGATTTCGTCAAACTCTAGAAAAGGGTCTCAAACTCCTTTCAGAAGAATCTCTCAAGGTGAAAGACTTTTTGCCTGGTGAGATTGCTTTCAGGCTCTATGACACTTATGGATTTCCATTAGATCTCACTCAAGATGTTCTCAGGGCAGAAGGCAAATTAGTAGATACGGGGGGCTTTCACCATGCTATGGAGCGGCAGAAAGCAGAAGCAAGAGCCGCCTGGTCAGGGTCTGGTGAAAGTCAAACAGATCGCATATGGTTTGAGCTTCGAGACCGACTGGATGCTACAGAGTTCCTGGGGTATAAAACAACGACTGCAGAAGGGGTCATTGAGGCTCTCATTTTAGAAAATAAGGATGTTTCTTCCGTAAAGATTAATGATAAAATTATGCTGGTTGTTAATCAGACTCCGTTTTATGGAGAATCCGGTGGACAGATGGGTGATACAGGGATCATTTCCACGGTTTCTGGTAAGATGCTTGTTGAAGACACTCAGCGGAAATTAGGCGACCTTATCATACACATCGGACGTGTAATTGAGGGTGAGCTTAAGCGGGGAGAAACGGTCCATCTGGAGATTGATACAAACAGGCGAACTCTCCTTAGAGCAAATCATTCTGCAACCCATCTTCTTCATAAAGCTCTTCGGAAACACCTCGGCGCTCATGTTACTCAGAAAGGATCTTTGGTTGCTCCCGATCGTCTCCGCTTTGACTTTAGCCATCCTAAAGCATTATCAGGTGAAGAGATCCAATGCATTGAACGGGAAGTTAATGATCAAATTCGTGAAAATTCAGAAGTCAGTACCCGTCATATGACACCAGACGATGCAACAAAAACGGGGGCTCTAGCCCTTTTTGGTGAAAAGTACGGAGAAGAAGTTCGTGTCGTTTCCATGGGAGAGGATACACAAGAGCCTTATTCTATAGAGTTATGTGGGGGAACCCATGTCGGTCATACGGGAGAAATAGGCTATTTTAAAATTATATATGAATCAGGAATAGCTGCAGGCATTAGGCGCATTGAGGCTTTGACGGGACGTATGGCCGAGGATTTTGCAACATCTCAACAACAAATCGTGATGAACCTTGCGGATCAACTTAAAGTTACTTCCCCTCTCGTAAGTGAAAAGGTGAGTCAACTCCTCGAAGAACGCAAAATCCTTGAAAGAGAAACCCAAGCTCTCCGCCAACGTTTAGCTACCTCTGGAGGAGGCGAAACACTTAAACCTCACATGATTGGAGATGTAGCCTTATATAAGCGTCACCTAAAAGACATCCCTCCTCAAGATCTTAAATCGATCCTCGATGAGTTAAAAAATCAAAACAATTCAGGTATTTTTGCAGTTGTCAGTGAGAAAGAAGGAAAAGTTTCTCTTGTCATAGGCGTAAGCTCTGATCTTCTCCCGCGTTATAATGCGGTAGATCTCATACGAAAAGTTGTTGTCCATGTAGGGGGAAAAGGAGGAGGCGGGCGGCCTGATCTTGCTCAGGCGGGTGGTTCGAATCGAGAAGGAATAGAAGAGCTTTTTAAAGAGCTTTCTCTTATGATCAGCCAAGCCTGAAGATAAAAATAAAAAGTTTCTTAGTCTAGAGAAAAGGGAGAAAAAATGCATCCCATAGAGAGTAAAGTTACTTCAGATGACCTGGTTTTTTATAAGGAAGCCTTGGCTGAAGCAAAGAAAGGACTTGAAAGCCATGGTATTCCCATTGGAGCTGTTCTTGTCCATAAAGGCAATATTATTGGTAGAGGGTATAATAAACGTGTCCAATTAAAGAGCCCTATCCGTCATGGAGAAACGGACTGTTTTGAAAATGCCGGTCGCCAAAAACCAGAAGTTTATGAGAATTCGACTCTTTATACCACTCTTTCACCTTGCGCCATGTGCACGGGAACAGCTATTTTATATAAAATTCCTCGAGTTGTGATTGGTGAGAATACTAACTTTCAAGGTGAAGAAAAACTTCTCAAATCAAGAGGGGTCGAGGTAATTGTCCTTAATGATTTGGAGACCACCCAAATGATGAAGGACTTTATTGATCAAAACCCAATCCTATGGAATGAAGACATTGGCCTAAGCGAAGGTTAATATTCCAATATTAGGCCCCTATCCTTCCCGTAAAGAGACCAGTGATCCGTGGCAATTTATCAACCTTTCAATTTGAAAGTTTGTATAGAAGGTTTCAGGTAAAATTATTGTGTTTGGTGAGAAGTCGTGAATCAAGAGATACTTACGTTTTTATATTTGTTTCTGCAATTAACTCCATATGAAAATGAGAAAATGTATGCTCAACTTTTTCTTTTACATTTTCGTTAAACAAAGTTGTTTCTTGTAAAGTCACTTGATTATCAACACAATATTTTATGAGACAAAAATATGTGCGCCCTGCTCTTCTTAATTTAATATATTCTATATCTATATTTATATGAAGCTCTTTAGCACACTGTTTCATTATTTCTAAGATTGTATCTTCGATAAGTGGTTCTTCTGGTTTTCTGTCAACAATGTCTCTGATATTTTCACGAAACAGAAAAAAGGGTTTCGTGATAATGAATAGAACAACGAAAATAGACATTACGGGGTCAGTGAAGGCCGCAAGATGTTGTAAATGAACATCTGCACTTCTTTCTAAAACATAAGAAATTATAAAACCAATTAATAGAGCAAGCGTGCATAATAAATCATAATACCATCCAACAAGTTCTAATTCAAGTAAAGGAGAAGATTTTGTTTTTATACAAAAATAAATATATATACTTATTAATACATCTGAAATTATTGCGAATGCAATGTAATAGAAACCTATCTTGTGATTAACAATAAATGCTGATTGATGATAGAGGTCTTTTAGAGCATGTATAAAGCTAACCATACATGTAGCAATTATAACTGTTGTTTCAATGACGATTAATAATGGTTCGAATTTAAAGTAACCAAAATGGTAGGTTTTAGAAGGGGACCTCGTAAGAAGCTTAAAAATAATGAGAGTTATAAAGGATGTAAAAGCATCAAATGTACATATCACACCCGATAAAATAAGAGCTGTTGAGTGAGTAAGTATCCCTATAACAAGAGCAAAAGGAGCGGTTATGAGACAAAAAATAAATACAACTTGTAAGCACGCCTTTTCATTAAAAATTTTGTTTTCTGCTATCATGATTTTAACTTTTTTGTCATTGTAGCATTAAATTCAGTTTGAAAAAAGAATGTGTAAAGGGCGAGGTGCTGATAGCTTATGAGCTGAGCTCTAATTATCATCCTTATCCCCACATCAGCAAAGAAACTGGAAACGGAGAACAATTTAATCTACAAAACACAGCCATAGAAATCAGAAATATTGGCAGTATGTTTTATAGACTGAGCTAAAAAATACCGGGTTAATCGCTTGTATATAGCAGACAAAAAAGCTAGCTAATCATACCCATTCTTAGAGATTATCAAGGATAATAATTTTACCCGTAAAATCTTGTAAAGAAATATCCGACTTAATCGTTGTTAAATTTCCTTGTGATTTGTAGTAGTTAATTAGTTTTTTTACGCGTAATTACTTGTTAGCGTTAGCGTTTTATCTTTTGGATTCTTATAAAAACCCGAGCAAATTTTAAGCGAATAGCAAATCTTTTGATTGCACGGTAAGCTTTTAGTTTACTCCTCAAAAGACTTATTGGTTAAATTATATCTATATAAAATTATGCGTAGTTGTTTATTATTAATATTACGCTCTAAAAGCAACTTTCGACACATGGCTGGTGAATTAAAAACATTATCCATGCCTGATTCTTGTTATTTTAACAAAAATCAGCGTAAATCCCGTCCCTTTTTAGTGTTCAATTTCTTTTAACTTAAATTGAATCTTTTTAACATGCGAGGATGTCACTGGAAAATAATCTTCTACAATTTCTTGCGCTTGGCTTAAATAATCAATTGCTTTCTCTTTTAAATCTTGCGATTTTTCGGCGTCTCCTTCACGCGCTGCAGACAAAGATTTTTTCAAATAATGATCCGTTAGAATATATAAGGAGGTATAGCTTTTTGGGTGATTGTTTTTTTGAAATATATCTAAAGACCTATAAATATAGTTTTCTCCAGTTTTTAGTTGACCTTTTATTAGATAGATTTCTCCTAAGTTTCTTAAGATAACTCCAACCTCAGTATGATCTTTGCTATAATTTTTTTCATAAATGATGAGGCTTTGCTCGAGTAATTTTTTAGCTACATCATAATCACCTATATTTTTATACATGTCCCCTAAAAGCGAGGTTACCCAACCAATTTTTACATGATTTTCAGAAAAATGTTTTTTATAAATCTCAAGAGCATGGTCTAGAAGGTCTTTAGCATGCTCAAAATCACCAAGTTCGATATAAACACTTCCTAAATGGCCAGAAACCCAGGCGACTCGGGCATGACTTTCAGATGTCTGCTGTTTGTAAATAGCAAGGCTTTGCTCAAGTAAAGTTCTAGCCTGCTCTAAATCACCAAGCTCCCTAAGTGCAATCCCTAAATGTGCTAAAACCCAAGAAACTCTCGTGGGGTTTTGAGAAAAATTTTGCTGATAAATGCGAAGACTTTGTTCACAGAGTTCCTTAGCTTTTTGGTAATGTCCTAATCTTCTATTTACATTACCTAAATAAGCTAATGCGCGAGCAATACCGATGTGGTTTTCAGAAAAGTGCTTTTTGTAAATTGTAAGACTCTGTTCACATAACCGTTTAGCTTTCTCATGATCGCGTAATTCACTATAAACATCCCCCAAATACATTAAAGTATGTGCTACACGGGCCTGATTTTCACTTTCATACCCATTTAGGTCTAAAAGGCTTTGTTCAAGAAGAATCTTTGCTTTTTTATAATCGCTTAAATAATAATAAATATACCCTAATTTTCCTTCTACAGCGGCCATCATCACATTATTTATCAAATTACGGTGCTGTATAAACATTTCGCAATGTTTTACCAAGAGTTTGATTCTAGAGATATCTTCTCCTTCTGTAGCTCCATCTATATATTTTTCTATTGTATTAAAAATCGAACCTAACAAATGTTTATTTTGTTCTAATAATCTTGTATTTGTAATATACTCCAATATTATTCCTTGAGTGCTTTGATGAATTGAAAAAGCTGCAGGTAAATGGGAAGAAGTTGATGTTTCTTGAGTGATAAAAGAATATTTTTTTAAATTATAGATAAAATTCTCGACAATAACGTCATTTTTAAAAGTGTTCAACAAATCTCGGGGAATAATGTGAGAATCTAATAAACTAATAAATAGTAAAAGATCTCCAAAGTCTTTATGGGAATCTATAAGATGCTTCAATGATAATGTGATAATTTTATAACGAGTTTTTGTATAATTAGTAGCTTCTTTAAGGACGTTTTCTTGTACGGTTGCAAAATCTTTATTATACTCTTTCAAATGCTCCAAGTATTTTTCATATGGAACCTGGGTTGTTTTTAAATAGTAAGCTGCAACAGAGACATCTAAGGGGAAAGGAGGGATTTCTTGTAAAAACGCTTCTGCTTGTTTTATTTGAAGAGAAGTATACGAGTCTGAAGTTCCGTTCTTTTTAATTCTCATAAATAGGTCTAACTTTTCTTTGGCGTTTAATTCACCTATCTGAATCGTATTGTCTATGTAATTGCTATTTTCAATATTTTTATCTCTAGTTATAATAATAACTCGTCCTTTCCCCCAAACATTTGCATCGTGAGGGAAGTATTCTTGAATATTCGCAATTTTTTCTACATTATCATAAATTAAAAACCAGCTTGAAAATTTCTTTAGTTTTTCTTTTACAAGTAAAATAATATTTTTCTGCCTCTCTTTAGCAATTTTTATATCTTTCAGCTCTCTCAGCTTTTTTTTCTCTTCTTCTGTTTTGGAAAGGGCGTCGGCAAGATTTTCAAATGAATCATTCAAAGTCTCTTTTGTCTCTGCATTAAGTTCCCAAACAATGGGTGTCTTTTGTTGACGTGCATAATTCCGTGCTACCGTTGTCTTTCCAGCACCTCCTATCCCAACAAGAGCAATTGTATGAATCGGTGAATCGCCATTTAAGCGATCTTCTATTTGAGCCATTAACTGAGAACGGTCGAGAAGAATCGATTGTGTAGGAACAATAAGATCGGATCGAACAGATGATACTTCCTGTGAGGCGTTGTTTTGTGTTAATTTGCTTCCCTTATTGTCAGTAGTGGCAAACAACCAAATGCCAAATGCAATTAAACAAAGAAAGAAGAGGGTCAAAAATAAATTTTTTCTTATTTTTATGAGAGTTAATAATTTATTTATGAACACACTCGTTTTTTCTATAAAATTATCCAGTTCCACTCGTTTTTTTTCTGGAGGAACAGGCAGGTATAATTTATCGAAAGAACCATAAGTTGCCTCATTTTGGGATTTAAAATCGTGGATAATTTCTTCAAAGTCGATGTGTGGGAGTAGTTTTTTTAAAATCTTAAACACAAAAAAATAATAATTTCTACCTTCTGAAAAATCTATGCTTTCAATCTCATTAACATCTTTGAGAATATTCTTTATCCTTCCTTCATTTGGAAAAAGGAGAATAAGACAGTTGGAGTTTTTCTTTATTCTTTGTATAAAATGAGAGAATTCTAGTTGTATCTCATGATTTCCTTCATGTAGTTGTCTGAGTAGAACATCTGGAATAGGATATAACACATAGTTTGCTTGCCACAAGTCTACATCATTAAGGGGATCAGTTGTAAAGTTGTGTCTCTCTCTTATTTCAAGAGTTGCTTTAATACCGGCATACTTCAAATGATTTGCTAGATGACGGATAAAATTGGTTTTATAGCTTGGCTCTTTCCAATATACAATGAGACAAGAAGGGCCTTTATCGCCTATCAATTCAGAGATTTTTAATAAACGCTTTTCAAATGAAGATTGGGTTAATAAGCTTAAGTAGTGCGTTTTGATAAAAGAGAGTTTATCTGATTTTTCTATAAAGTCGATAATTCCATCACGGGAATTACACTCTAACTTCAACATGATGTTGCGCATGTGAGTTTCGATTGTTTTAGGAGCAATGGATAAAAAAGATGATATCGTTTTTGCAGATCTTCCACTTAGAAGATAGGCAATAGTATCAATTTCTCGGCGAGTGAATTTTATATTATTCACATTTTCTAAGTATTCAGCGTAAATGTCCTGTGGTAAGACCAGTTCATATGTTCGCATCAGCAATAAGATCCTGTTTTCATTTTTATTATTACAATGAAAATTTTTTTATCGAAAGCCCCCCTTATCCTTAATCTAGTTGCAGATAAAATTCAAATAATTTTTTAAAAAACACGAGCATATTTAGTTATTGTCAATATTTAGTTGTAGAATAATTTTGATAAGTTGTTCATTTATAAATGGCTTTTGCAAACTCTACATCCTCTTAGAGAATTTTTTTGATTGAATGATTGCCCTATCTATTCCTTTCTAAAAAAAATGAGATCACTTGAAAAACATATCTAAGTAATTTTCCCTTAGACAATCCTTAGAAGGCCCTCAAGGGTTTTTTCAGGATAGGATGGCTTCAACTTTTTTATTAATTTTATATCAAAGATTATTTGGACTAAAGGGTAAGGAAAAGTTTATGTTTATGACTATTGAACCCAAAGACCATCACTTTCATAGGTTGCTCCTAAGTTCATTTGTAGAGCTTGTCAAAAAAAATTCTGCTCTTAGCCATTCCTTTCAAAATCACAAAGAGGCAACATTTATCAATTTTCAGGATAAGAGAAGAATGATCTTTGGGGGAGCTTTACTGCTGAAGCAAAAGGTCACGGCTCTTCATAAGAAAATTGGGGAACGTATCACTAAACTTGCATCAAAAAAGGGAGAAGTTTGGACATGCACCCTAAATCTTCAACTAAAAAACAATAAATACCCCATAGATTTTGAATCTATTAGTGAAATCCTGTATCGAGACATTTATCAAAAACTTACTGAATTTGGAATAAAGAAAAAAATAGATTATCTATGTATGGTATTAGAACCTGGTGAACATTTATGTACAGAAGCAATAGGAGCATGGCCTTATGTATTTGAATTAAGTTCCCATGACTCCTTAGATAATCTCTTTCATGGAATTTTATCTCTTACTAGAAATTCATTGAAGCCCTGTAAAAATCCTGATAATTCAATGGATTACAGCGAGATAAGGTTGGCGGCATAGCCTCCCTGATCAATGTTGCCGCCCAGAGAGGAGAGGTTTAATGTTTAGTTTTATCACGAATCTCTCCTCGTTTTTTACATAGAGAAAATAGTTTTTTTAAAGTTGTTTGGATGAGTATTTTAGATTAACTCCTCACATATATATGTGAGAAAAGTTGCAGAGTGTTCGCTAGCCTCCCTACGAACACTCTGCTTAGCCTCTCTGGAACTTGGCCTCTGAAGGATGAATATTTGCAATGATTCCTCCTTCAGTCCACAACTTGCTCCGAGAATATAATACACTTTTATGATATCAAAAACAATAAATATTGAGGATGATGATACGAAGTTTGTTTTCTTTCCACTCCTATTCTAACCGTTTTCTAAACATCCAACCTGCAAGTGAGAGCGTGAAACCGGCAATTAAGGCTACAGGCCAAGTATTATTGAAAACTTCTAAAGCAGTTATATCTTTTAAAAAAATCCCTTTAATAACAATAAAGAAATGCTTTATCGGGAGAAGATTAGTAAAGGGTTGTAGCCAGTCTGGCATATTTTCAATGGGTGTTGCGTAACCTGAAAGTAACATCATGGGAGTCATAAAAACGAAAGATCCTAAGATAGATTGTTGTTGTGTACGCGAGATTGATGAAATAAATAAGCCAATTCCTACAATAGAAAATAAAAACACAATCATACTAGCGTACAAAAGGACAAAAGAACCTCTGAAGGGTATTTTAAAAAGATATAAAGCTACAACCATCAATAGGGTGCTTTCAGCGATACTTATGATCATAGCAGGTATCATTTTTCCTATCAAAATCTGCCAAGGCTGAAGAGGGGATACAAGAAGTTGATCAAAGGTGCCATTCTCGCGCTCACGTGAAACAGACATAGCTGTTACCATAAGAGCCAAAAGCATACTTAAGATAGCTACCAGAGAAGGGACAGTAAAATAAATATAATCGAGGTTGGGATTGAAAAAAGACCGAAATTTAAGGGGAACTGGTTCTGGAACTTCGAGTCCGTTATTACGCAAAATATCAAGATTAAAATTTTGAAGAATTATATTGAGATATCCTAAGACGATTTGAGAGGCGTTGGATTTACGTCCATCCAAGATTATCTGTAACTGTGCGGATTGCCCAGCTGCAATAAGGCGAGAAAAATGAGGTTGAAATTGTAAGGTAGCAATTACTTCCTGGATATTTATCGCTCTTTCTACATCTTTTGGGTTATTGTATTGATAAACATGGCTAAAATAAGGAGACCCTTTTATTCTCTGTATGAACTCATGGCTGTACCATCCACTATCTTGGTTATAAACCCCAATGGAAATATTATTGACTTCTAAGGTTGCTGCATGAGAGAGAATAATTAATTGAATAAGTGGAGGAGCAATAAGCATAACGCGGCTTTTTTTGTCACGCCAGACAGCAAGAACTTCTTTAATAACCAACGAATTAATTCGAGACCATGAACGTATCATTTTTTGTAGAGAAGAGCCTAGTTTCATCTCTTTAGTCCAATCTCTTCTTGCTCTTGTTAATTGTAATACTAAAAAAAACGAGTGCCATGAGTAACATTGCAACCAGATTGGGCAAAATAAGTTCCCAAATTGTTCCACTCAAAAACGTACTTTGTAAAATCGTAACAAAGTAACGAGGGGGTAATAAATAAGTTATGACTTGGATTGGCCAAGGCATAGATTTAATTTCAAAAATAAATCCGGAAAGAACAAAAGCGGGCAGAAAGCCAAGCATGATAGAGACTTGACTGGATACAAACTGGTTTCGAGTGAGAGTGGAAATTAATAACCCTTGTCCCAGGGCTGCCAGCAAAAAAATGGACGTTGAAAGCAGGAGGACAAACAAAGACCCCCGGAAGGGAACTTCAAATAACGTAAGGGAAAGACTCACACAAAGCATCATTGATCCAAGTCCAAGAAGAAAATAAGGAATTAGCTTACCCAAAATAATTTCATTAAATTGGATGGGGGTTGACATGATGGCTTCCATTGTTCCCCTCTCCCACTCACGTGCAACAACCAGGGCCGTGAGCAGAATCCCGATTAAAGATAGAATGATAGCCACAGAGCCAGGTAAGAGAACATTTCTACTTTTTAAGTCTTCATTAAACCAAATTCGAGGTTGAGGAATAACAGGAAAGCTAAAATCTATTTTCTTTTCTGTGTTGAGTTGTGATTGCCATATGTTAACCACACCTCCCGAATAATTAAGGACAAAGTTTGCTGTATTTGGTTCGCTGCCATCAAGAAGGACTTGCAGGGATGCTGGGGTGCCTCGTAAGAAGTTTTGGGAAAAATCTTGAGGGATGGTAACAATTCCTCGGAGCCGCCCACCTGTCATCTCATTTTCTAGGGCTGGGCGACTATAACTTGCTTGGACATTAAAATAAGAGGTTGCAAGGAAAGAATTTTCGAGACTTCGTGCAGTAGGAGATGTATCTTCAAGAAGGAGACCAATACGTATTTTGTCTGCATCAAGAGAAACGCCGTATCCAAAAATAAACATCATTATGAGGGGGAGCACAAATGCAATAAGGAAGGTGCTAGGATCACGTAATATTTGTTTTCCTTCCTTCTGCAAATAAGCCAAAAGGCGTTGAAAAGAAAAAGAGTTCATAAATTTTCCCCATGATCTGAGCGTTCGATGAGCGTAATAAAGGCATCTTCAAGAGTGGGATTGGGTAGAAGCTCTGTTTTTGCTTTCTTCTTTAAGTCATCCGGAGTTCCTATTGCGATGTTTAGGCCGTTATAGATGAGAGCAATATGATCACAATATTCTGCTTCTTCCATAAAATGAGTTGTTACCATAATTGTAACACCTTTATTTGCCATCCCATTGATATGGCTCCAGAATTCACGTCGTGTGAGAGGGTCAACACCTGAAGTTGGTTCGTCGAGAAATAAAACATCAGGCTCATGCATAACAGCACAAGCGAGAGCTAAACGTTGTTTAAATCCTAGGGGGAGAAGGCCTGCATTTTCATTAAGATAAGGATGAAGCCCGAAAATACGGGTCATAAGGTGGACTCTTTCGTTTCGCTGTGTTCTCGTCAGTCCATAAACCCCAGAAAAAAAGTCTAAATTTTGTTTTACGCTCAAGTCTTCGTACAATGAAAATTTTTGAGCCATATAGCCAATACGTTCACGAGCTTCAGATGAGGCTGTTTTAAGATCAAAGCCAGAAACACGGGCTCTTCCTTTTGTAGGTTGCAAGAGCCCACAAAGCATCTTAAAAATTGTTGATTTTCCTGCTCCATTTGGCCCAAGAAGCCCAAAAATTTCTCCTCGTTGGATTGTAAAGGAAATATCGAATGCAGCTCTAAAATCCCCAAAATACTTTGTGAGATTTTGAGCCTTAATAGGGGGGACACTATTCTCTTCTTTAGATGAAATATGTTCAACCAAAATAGAGTCTTCTTTTGAGCTTCCTCCAAGGATATCCACAAATGCATCTTCAAATCGTGGTGTGACAGGTTTCCATTGAGGATCAGGAGAGAAAGAGAAAGGCTGCGATGAGCAAACAAGTCGAATTTCACTTCCTTGGATAACCCCGTCGATAACCTCCGGAAGTTTTAAAAGCTGTTTAAGAGCCATACGACGCTCTTTTAAGGGGACGTGTACTTGGAAAACGCGACCTTGAACTTGTTTTGTCAGGTTTTTTGGTGGTCCATAAAAAAGCAATTTTCCTTCATTAAGCAAAATCACTTCCTCACATTTATCACCTTCATCTAAGTAGGATGTAGACCATAAGACAGTCATCCCTTGATGGGTGAGCTCTTGTATCATTTTCCATAATTCACGTCGTGATAAGGGATCAACACCAACGCTCGGTTCATCAAGCAATAAAATTCTTGGTCGTCCCAAAAGTGCACAAGCCAAGCCCAATTTCTGCTTCATGCCACCAGAAAGATTCCCAGCAAGTCGATGAATGAAAGGCTTAAGCGTCGTAAAAGTCAGCATCCTTTCAAAACCGTCATCCTTTTTTTTGCCCGTAAGCCTATGAAGCTTCGCATATAGATCTAGGTTTTCAATGACTGTTAAATCTTCATACAAACCAAATTTCTGTGGCATATAACCTGTGATATTCTGTAGTGAAACTGAGTTGGTCTGTGTATTTAAACCCATTACATGAATGGTACCTTGCGTTGGAAGAAAAAGCCCTGCGATAAGGCGAATAAGCGTTGTTTTACCTGCACCATCTGGTCCTACGAGGCCTGTAATAATACCTTGACGAATAGAAGCATTAATATTATTGAGAGCGGGTTTTTCCATTTTGGGGAAAACCTTTGTAACATTAGTTATTTGGATACTTATATCAGTGAGATCCCTAGGGAGCGTCATTCAGCGATTCTCATTTTAACAGTAACGGGCATTCCCTGGCGAAGCTCATTTTTCGGATCATTAACAATAATTCGAAGTCTGTAAACAAGATCTGTACGAAGTTCGGTTGTTTCAACTGTTTTAGGTGTAAATTCAGCTTGTGGTGAAATGAAGCCAATTTGGCCAATAAATGGCTTATCAGGATGGGTATCGGTTGTCACAAGGGCTTCCATACCAGGTTTAATACGGCCAAGATCTACCTCAGAAACATAAGCCCGTATCCATATTGGATGATAGAGAGAAAGGGTATAAACGATAGAAAGAGGCGCTATAATGGCCCCCGGTTCGCGAACACGTGTCATTATAATGCCATCTGAAGGTGAATAAATATGCGTATCCTTCAAATTGAGTTTAGCACTTTCCACTTGGGCTTTTGCTGCCTCCATCGCCGCTCGACCAGCATCAATATCTTCTTGACGAAAACCTTCTTCTGCAAGACTTAAAGCTTCTTTCGCATTTTTTAAGAGAGCCTCAGCTTCATTTTTTTGAGCCAGAGCATCATCATAAGCTTGTTGAGAGGTTGCTCCTACTTTAATTTGTTCACTTTGACGTTTAAAAATAATGCTGGCATTTTCAAAAACAGCCCGTCTTTCTTGAACATTGGCTCGGTTTTCTTCAATTTCTTGAGGGCGACTGCCGTGTATCAACTTTGCATAATTGGCCTCTGTTTGAGAAAGTTGAGCTTTTGCAGTAGCTAGATCAGCTTCATACGGAGCTTTATCCAAAGTGGCAATAATATCACCAACCTTGACCTCATCTCCCTCCTCAAAAAGCATCTTTTCGATGCGCCCACTTACTCGAAAACCCAGGTCAACTTGGCGAATATCAACGTTACCGTAAAGGATGAGGTGCTTTTTATAGTTATTCTGCTTCCAATACCACGTCGCAAAATAGAAAATAATAAGAAGGGCAATTCCCCCTAAAACTGAGATAAGAATAAGGATTTTTGAAGTTGATTTAGTCATATTTAGCTAGGTTTTCTTTAGAAAAGGTTTGTACATGTGCTTAATCCTTTGGAAGAGAAGAGGTGCCATAATAATGATCTAACTCAGCAATTAACCTATTTTTTTCATCAATAGGTAAAAAGCTTGCAAGAAAGGAATTTTTTGCAAGTTGGTAGACGTTTTCATAACTCAAATTCAAGGCGAGAGCAGTGGTAAGAAAATTCTCATTAACATAGCCACCAAAGTAAGCAGGATCATCAGAATTTATAGTCACGCGGAGACCTTTTATTAATAATTCCTTTAAAGGATGATGCTCCATAGCGTCAAATACATGGAGTTTGATATTAGAAAGAGGGCAAATTGTTAAAGGAATTTGTTCAATTTTTAACCTTTCCACAAGTACATCGTCCTTTATACAACGAACGCCATGATCAATTCGAAGAGCTTTTAAAAAATCGAGGGCTTCCCAAATATACTCTGAAGATCCTTCTTCGCCAGCATGAGCCACCGTAAAGAGTCCATGTTTGCGAGCTTCATCAAAAACTTCTGTAAATTTACGAGGCGGATTATGTTGTTCTGCTGAATCTAGGCCTACGCCTGAAAAATAATCCCTGTAAGGTAACGCCTGCTGAAGTGTGTTCATTGCTGATTTAGCACTTAAGTCTCTCAAAAAACAGAGAATTAACTTTGTAGATATTCCAAAGATTTTTTCCCCTTCTCGTAAAGCTTCTGAAAGGCCTGTGATTATCGTTTCAAAAGAAACTCCTCTTTTTGTATGGGTTTGGGGATCAAAAAAAATTTCAGCATAACGAATATTCTGCTCTTTAGCTTTTTGTAGATAAGCCCATGTGAGGTCATAAAAATCTTGTTGGGTAACAAGAACCTGTGAGCCAGCATAAAAAATATCAAGAAAAGATTGTAAATCCTTAAACTTATAAGCGAGATAAGCATCTTCAATTGTTGGGTAAGGTAAGGAAATCTTATTACGTTCAGCAAGAGTAAAAAGAAGTTCAGGTTCCAAAGTTCCTTCAATATGCAAATGAAGCTCAGCTTTAGGAAGATCTTGAATAAATGTTTTCATGAAAAAGCTCATATATTTATTATTATACCTGCCCAATTATTTAATTTTATAATTTATTATTATTATTTTAAATTCTTATGTTATTTAAGCAATAATATCCGGTATTAATTTTGTTTCAAGTCTGAGAATCTCGTCCTTAAGTTGAAGCTTTTTCTTTTTAAGTCTTTGTACGGCAAGTTGATCATAAATAAATTGAGTTCGAAGGCGTTCAATCTCTTCATCTAAAGTTTGATGCTCTTCTTTTAACTTATTCAGCTTGTGTTTTAAGTCTTCCGTCGTCATCATACAAACCAACTTTTCATTAGAAAATTATTGTATCAAATTTTTGGGGTAAAATCCGCAACAAAGTTGTTAGTGTTAGTAATTAAAATAAATTAAAGAGGTTTATAAGATGACACGAATAGGAATATTAACAAGTGGCGGAGATTGCGCTGGTTTGAATGCTGTTATTCGCGCAATTACACTTAGGGCAATTCAGACATATGGATGGGAAGTTTATGGTATCCATCAGGGTACCCACGGGCTTATGCGTCGCCCTGTGGATGCAATTAAACTTGATCTATCTTTTTGTAATGGCAACCTCTTGCGACAGGGCGGAACAGTCCTAGGAACGACGAATAAAGGAGACCCTTTCAGCTATCCTTTTGCTGATGGTACGATAAAGGATATTTCTGAAGACCTTATTGAAGGATATCGTCTTTTGAAACTTGATGCTGTGATTGGCATAGGGGGAGATGGAAGCCAGTCAATCCTTAGGCGGCTTGCTCAACAGGGAGAGCTTAAACTTGTAACAATTCCAAAAACCATTGATGATGATTTAAGTCATACAGAACACTCGGTGGGGTTTATGACAGCAGTAGATGTGGCAACAGAAGCTCTTGATCGTCTTCAACCAACGGCCGCAAGTCATGACCGTGTTATGATTTTAGAAGTTATGGGTCGAGATGCTGGTCATATTGCCCTTGCCGCTGGAATAGCAGGAGGAGCTGATATTATTTTAATTCCAGAGATTCCTTATAGTATGGAAAGTATAGCTCGCAAAATTAAATCCTTACGCAGTGGTGGACGTAACTTTGCTCTTGTTGTTGTTTCTGAAGCTGTGGGAACAGAATCAGGAGAGAAGGCAACAATTACAGATCTGTCCGGCAAAAGCCGTTACGGGGGTATTTCTCAGTATCTTGCAAGCCGCATTACAGAGCTTACAGGAGCTGAAACACGTTTTACAGTGCTCGGGCACGTACAACGCGGGGGGCAACCTGTCTTTCAAGACCGCATGCTAGCCTCTGTTTTTGGGGTTCATGCTGTGGATTTGATTCATCAAGGTAAATTTGATCGTATGGTCGCCTGGCAGAATCGTCAGGTTATTGATGTTCCAATTCAACAAGCCATTGATGGATATCAAGCTGTCGATATTAATGGAACTCTCATTAAAACAGCACGGGGGCTTGGAATTTCCTTTGGTGACGAGAAAATTTAAAAATTTTAGTTTGAGAGAAGCTCAACCTATGGTTGAATGCCTATAGTTTTTGAAATAATCTATAAAGAAAGGTGGGAGCGATGACAGCACCCCTCATGCCTAAAGCCACTGCTATTTGGCTTATTGATAATACAACGTTGACCTTTGAGCAAATTGGTGAGTTTTGTCAATTGCATCCATTGGAAGTTCAAGCCATTGCCGATGGAGAAATTATTATTGGAATGGTTGGGCACGACCCTGTTGCTTCAGCCCAATTAAGTTTAGATGAAATTGAGCGTTGCCAAGCAGATCCTTCAGCACGATTACAATTAGCTCGACAAACTCTCGACCAAAAAAACAAGAAAAAAGCTAAGTATACTCCTGTTGCTTTGCGACAGGCTAAACCAAATGCAATTGCTTGGCTTTTAAAAGAAATTCCCATGATTAGTGATGCAGATATTATTCGTACTTTGGGTACGACGAAAAATACGATTCAAGCCATTCGACTAAAAACACATCGGAATATGGCTGAAATTAAACCGCAAAGTCCCGTTCATTTAAGTTTATGTAGTATAAACGATCTTAATGAGCTTTTTCAAAAATATAAAATATGACACTAAACCTGGTTCTTAAAATTTTATTGATTGTAGCTATGGGGGCAACTTTTGGAATCTTGGTCCTGGGTCTTTTAAACATGTTTAAGGAAGGAAAGAAAGCAGAAGAACGGAGCAACAGAATGATGAGTTTACGCATCCTCTTTCAAGCGCTGGCCATTCTTATTTTTTCATTGCTTCTTTTTTTAAAGGTAAGCTAAATGGTCCAGTTAACACGTATTTATACGAAGGGGGGTGATACGGGAAAAACCTCTCTTGGAACGAAGGGCCGTGTATCTAAGGCCTCTCTACGCATTGCTGCTATTGGTGATGTGGATGAGGCGAACGCAAACATTGGCGTTGCTCGTCTACCAGCAGATGAAGAAATCAACCTTCTTCTCTCCCATATTCAAAATGATCTTTTTGATCTTGGGGCTGACCTTTGTGTGCCTCTAGTGAAGAACCAACAGAAAAGACTTCGAATTGACCCCCATCAAACTACTTTTTTAGAAGAGAAGATTGACTATTATAACAAATTTCTACCCCCTCTGAATTCTTTTGTATTACCAGGGGGGTCACCCCTTTCTACCACCCTTCATCAAGCTCGAACGGTGGTGAGGAGGGCTGAACGTACCGTATGTGCTCTTTATGAAATGGAACCCATTAATAAATTTATTTTGCAATATCTAAACAGACTTTCCGACTTGTTGTTTGTTTTAGCTCGATTTGCAAATCATAAGGAAGCTGGTGACGTTTTATGGGTTCCTGGAGCTTATCGTTAAGAAAAACCTATACTCTTCACTTATAAAGCAACTAAAAAGGTTTGTCTTCTTTTAAGCCCCACCCTATCATCCTTTATGCAAGTCGGTCTTTATCTGATAATCATAAACTTGCCAGTAACGTTCTGCAGCTTTTCTTTGTTGAGCTTTCTTAAGATCTTCCGCTTTTTGCCTTTCCTGTTCTTGTCGTTGAACACGTGCTTGTACTCGTAGGGAAAGCCATTGCGTTATTTTAGGCTGATCATCAGGAGGAGTTATATTTTTTTTGACAGCATGTGCATTTAATCCAAAGGTTACACCACATAGAAAAACAATCATTAAACCAATATTCTTTTTTAACATAAAACACTCCATTAACAACAATAAAAAATTAATTTATACGACATGTAAAACATAATCAAGAACTATCGTTTCAAGTTTTAATAAAATTGAATTAATATTTATTTGAAATTCTATGGGTTCTTTCGGGATATCGGAGTTTTTCTTGAGAAAGGCATTTGTCCAATGTTTTCCATTCCCCTGTAAATTAAAAAGAGATATTGAATACTTATTCTTAACCTTTACAAATTAGAGTATATAACAATTTTGGAAGGGGGATGTCTTCATGAAAGTTATGGTCGCTGTAAAGCGTGTTGTAGATTATAACGTTAAAATACACATCAAAACAGATGGCAGTGGTGTTGATCTTTCCGGTGTTAAAATGTCTCTCAATCCTTTTGATGAAATTGCTGTTGAGGAAGCCGTTCGTCTCAAAGAAAAAGGATTTGTATCAGAGATAAGTGTCGTATCAATTGGAGATAGATCCTGCCAAGAGTCATTAAGAACAGCACTAGCCCTAGGAGCAGATAAAGCGATCCATATAGAGACCTCTTTTGAAACACAGCCTTTAGGCGTGGCTAAAGCTCTAAAAGAACTTGTTAATCGAGAGAGATTTCATCTCATTATTCTTGGGAAGCAAGCCATTGATGATGATTATAATCAAACCGGTCAAATGCTAGCTGCACTTCTCCGGTGGCCCCAAGGAACATTTGTTTCTCAATTAACAATAGTAGGGGAAGAAATAGAGGTGGTTAGGGAAGTAGATGGTGGGCTTGAAACACTTAAGATGCCTCTTCCAGCTGTTATTACGACAGATTTGAGATTAAACGTGCCTCGTTATGCGACTCTTCCCAATATCATGAAAGCCAAACAAAAACCCCTTGAGGTTATCAGCGCTGAGGCTTTAGGCATTGATTTAAGACCCCATTTGAAAACCCTCACAATTGTTGAGCCTTCAAAACGTAAAGCAGGTATAAAGGTGGCTGATGTTGATGAGCTTTTAGAGAAACTCCATAAGGAAGCAAAGGTAATCTAATGTCTCTCCTTCTTATAGCTGAACATGATAAAAAGAAACTACTGCCCGCAACCCTTGCAACTCTCACAGCTGCAACAACTTTTGGTGTTCCTATTCATATTATCGTGATGGGTATGTCGTGTCATGGAATTGCTGAAGAAGCGTCTTCCTACAAAGGTGTTGAGAAGGTATGGGTCGTTGATAATCCACTTCTGGACCACCTTGTGGCAGAAGATATGACAGAAACGCTTTTAACACTTTCCCGAAATTATGAGTTTATTCTAGCACCGGCAACCACTTTTGGAAAAAATATCCTACCACGTCTTGCTGCCCTGTTGGATGTGGCGCAAATTTCAGATGTGATTTCTATTGAAGACACCAATACCTTTGTCCGCCCCATATATGCCGGGAATGGGTTAGCGAGAATAAGGACTGAAGACTCAATTAAAGTGATGACTATTCGCCCTACAGCTTTTGAAAAAGCTGAAATTATCGCTGCACGAGCATCTATTGAATCTTATCCTTTTAGAGAAACCTTGAGTCTTCGTCCTTTATTTGTGAAACGTGAAGAAAGTATTTCAAAGAGACCGGAGCTAACGGCAGCTTCCATTGTTGTTTCGGGGGGAAGGGGGTTCCAAAACAAAGAGAATTTTGCTCTTCTTGAATCCCTTGCCGATCAGTTAGGGGCAGCTGTCGGAGCTTCAAGAGCAGCTGTAGATGCAGGTTTTGTACCTAATGATTATCAAGTTGGACAAACAGGTAAAGTTGTAGCCCCTAACCTCTATATCGCCATCGGGATTTCGGGTGCCATTCAACATTTGGCAGGTATGAAGGATAGCAAAGTAATTGTTGCTATCAATAAAGACGCGGACGCTCCCATTTTTAAAGTGGCGGATTATGGTCTGGTTGGGGATCTCTTTACAATTTTACCTGAACTTACAACAAAAATTGCCCTTTTAAGAAGGTCTTCTTGAGTCAAAAGGATAAAAAGGGTAGAACTTTAAAAGTAAAGTTAGAAATATATGTGCAGGGTATCTTTTCAAGACTGGCTATATCTATAGAGAAGAGCTTATTTTGGAAATATGTTATTGGGTCCAAAACGATTGTTCTTCCTCTCAGAAGACATATCAAACGATTAACAAAGAATACTATTTTAAAGGATTATAGGGAGTAAAAATGATTGAAAATATTGGGGTTATCGGAGCAGGACAGATGGGGAGTGGAATTGCTCAGGTATGTGTCTTAGCCGGATATAATGTGTTTTTAAGCGATGTTTCACCAGAGGCTCTTCAGAAGAGCCTCTTACATATTGATCGAGATATCGAACGCCAAGTCGCACGGAACAAAGTTTTAGCAAAAGAGAAAGAAGAAGCACTCTCCCGGCTTCATAGTTTTAGCGGATATGAAGGATTTAAAAAATGTCAATTGGTTATTGAGGCTGTTACAGAAAATGAGAACATTAAAGAGTCAATCTTTAAAGAATTGATACCCTTTCTCGATTCCAAGTGTCTTTTAGCCTCAAATACATCTTCCATTTCTATTACAGCTCTGGGGAGAGCCACAGACAGGCCGGACAAATTTATGGGAATGCATTTTATGAATCCAGTACCCGTGATGCAGCTTGTGGAGCTCATCCGTGGGATCGCAACATCAAATACAACATTTAACTTTATTCAAGAAGTGGTAAAACGGCTTGGAAAGCAATCTGCTGTTTCTGAAGACTATCCTGGATTTATCGTGAACCGCGTTCTTATGCCGATGATTAATGAAGCCGTTTATGCTCTTTTTGAGAGCGTAGGAACAATAGAGTCCATTGACAAGGCCATGCGTTTGGGCGCAAATCACCCCATGGGACCGTTGGAACTAGCCGACTTGATTGGACTGGACACGTGTGTTTCTATTATGGATGTACTGTACGAAGGTCGTGGAGAAAGTAAATATAAGCCATGTCCCCTTATGGTTAAATATGTAGAAGCCGGATGGCTTGGGCGTAAGGCCGGTCGTGGCTTTTATGATTATAAAGGGGAACAGCCCGTTTCAACCCGTTAGGAGGGTTTATGACATCGCTTGAATCTATGAATTTTGAGGAAGCTCTAAAGGAACTTGAAGCTATTGTGCGTCGCCTTGAAGAAGGGAAGACAAGTCTTGAAGAAGCCATTAAAATGTATGAAAGAGGCGCTCATTTACGTGCCTATTGTGAAAAAAAACTCAAAGATGCTCGTCTTCGTGTTGAACAAATTGTAGTAGGAGCTGATGGCACCCTTTCAACCAAGTCCACCAACTTTGAAGAATAGTTCTTTCAACACAAGACTTCGAATCTTTGCTCAAGAGATAGAAAGAGTCTTAGAAACGATTCTTCCAGCATCTGCATCACGTCTCCATGAAGCCATGAGATATAGTGTTTTAGGGGGAGGAAAGCGTTTGCGAGCCTACCTCGTGTGGGAATCTTCTCAGTTTTTTTCTGTTGCTCCAACCCAAGCGCTAAGAGCCGCGGCTGCGGTTGAGCTTATTCAGGCCTATTCCCTCGTTCATGATGACTTGCCATGCATGGATAATTCAGATTTAAGACGAGGTAAGCCTAGCTGTCATATTGCCTTTGAAGATGCAACCGCTGTTCTTGTGGGTGACGCTCTTATCCCTTTGGCTTTCCAGGTTCTCTCCACCTTAGAAGCTCCTGCAGAGATTCGTCTTAAGTTGATAGAAGAGCTGGGACACGTCATTGGTTGTCAAGGCCTTGTCGCCGGACAAATGATGGACCTCGGTTTAGAAGGGACTCGAGCTACTTTAGAAGATTTGTCTATTCAAGAATATTATAAAACGGGAATTTTTTTTGGATTTGCAGCTGAATCTGGAGCTATACTTGGAGAGGCCTCTCCTCAGCAGAGAGAGGCTTTGCGCTCTTACGGAATTCTTTTGGGTAAGGCTTTTCAAATGATGGATGATTGGTTTGATGGGTGGGGGACAGCTGAAAATCTTGGTAAGCCATGTGGTCAAGATACACTAAAAGTTACCTATTTAAATCACTTAGGCCCCGATAATTTATACACAAAAGCAAAAGCTATAGTGGCACAAGCTATCGAGTCGCTTGATGTTTTTGATCACAAAGCAGCGTCTTTAAGAGAAGTTGCTTTTTTCATTCTTCAGAGAGATTAAAAAACTGTGTTTAATTTTACCTTTCTTCTTGATTCTAAAAGATATACATTTTAGCAGAGGAAAACTCAGGGAGGAGTTAGGTGACTTTTATACTTTTTTTTGTTTTCCTGAGATTTGTATTAGATATTTATGCGGTTTTTATTTTCCTTAAAGTCATTATTATATATTTAACTTCATTCGGATTTATTGATGGTCACACATATATCTATATAATAATACAATATTTCTGCTCATTCTTAATTGATAGATTGATTTTCGCCATATTAAGCTGGATCCCATGGTTAGAAAGTGACCTTGTAGCTTTTGCGATCTTGATTTTTCTCTTTTATCACTTACATAAACTTGTCAATATCTTAGCTGTAGGTGAGGATGATACTAAAATTGCGAGATAATTTTGTTTTCATGAAGAGGGAGTAGAGCTTTGTCCTACACCTTTTTTTATTAACCATTGCATTGCTTCTTCCCCTTTCATAGATTTGCCAATGAGGTAGCCTTGACCTGCATCGCAGCCCCATTCTTTTAAGAGATGGTATTGATTCTGGGTTTCAACACCCTCTGCAATAACTTCAATTTTTAAATCATGTGCAAGGGTGATTGCATTTTTAACAATAGCCGCAGCTGCAGGATTTTGCGCAATGGTTTGAACAAATACTTTATCTATTTTAATTACATCTATAGGAAGTTCCAGAAGATATTGTTGAGAAGCTTGTCCTGTGCCGAAGTCATCAATTGCAGTTGTAATTCCTAGTTCACGTAGGTTTTTTAAGGCACGTGCAATGACGGAAATACTGGAAGCTACAGAAGTTTCGGTCACTTCAACTTGAAGAAAATGAGGAGAAATTTGATAAGTGTCTAAGAGTTGATTTAATGTTTCAAATATGGTGGAATCATGAAAATTTCTCATGGAAAAATTGACACTTACTGGCACTAAAAGTCCTTTCTGACTCCATTCATGCATTTGTTGAAAAGCTGTTTCTAGGAGCCATTTTGTAAAAGAATTAATTAGAAGGGTTTCTTCGACCAGAGGAATAAAAACTTCTGGAGAAATAGGACCTAACAGAGGATCCACCCATCGGACGAGAGCCTCAAAACCGAGAGCTTTATCTGTCTTAAGATACACCTTAGGTTGATACTCTAAAGTGAGATTTTTCCTCTCAATAGCAGTTTTGAGTTGATGGAGGATCAGAAGATTACGCTCCGATGAATCGTCTATGTTTTTGTTATAATGACTTATTTTGTCAGCCTGATTTTTAGGAACATTAATAGCAATGAGAGCTTTTCGGGTAAGATTACTCAAGTCTCTGTCATCATAAGGGTATCGGGCAATTCCAAATCGCATTTCAACAAAAAGTGGTATATGATCAATATGATAGGGTCTATCTGAAAGCAGTTCACATCTCTTTAAAATTTCATTTACATTGTCTTCGTTTGGAATAAGGATGGCAAATCGGTGGGTTTGAAGATGACCTAGAATTCCTAAATTTCCAATAACCTGAGTTAGATCATTAGCAACCTCCCTTAGGAGCATATCAGAGCCAGCTGTTCCTAAAGCTCGATCAACCTCACGAATTTGGAAAAGCTCCACCACAATAACAATAAGAGCCTTTTCTTCATCTTGAACAAGAGAAGGAAAGATTTGCTTTAATCCATGAAGATTGGGCAATCCCGTTAATGGGTCCGTTGTTTGTTTAATTTCAAGTTCCCGCAAATATGCCTTAAAAACAGACGATCCCATGCCTGCAATAGCCCCAACGAGAACGAAAAAACCCAAACGCGTAGCCCAAGACGATAAGGGTTGAGCAAAATCATATTCAATGCTTGTTGGCATAAAAGGACCGATGAGCAAACCAGCCGCAAGTCCAGCAAGGACACCGCCTCGAACAGAGAATATTAAGCCTGCAAGAATAATTGGAATATAAAGGAAATGAAGATAAGCAAACGCAGTGCCTCCTGTAACTTTGACAATGATGTATCCCAGAATAAGGAAGGCAATAATTAACGAAATAAGAAGATACTTTATTCTACCTTGTGGATATATAAGTTGTTTATATATTTTAAAAAAATTCATTTCTATTTCTTCAAATTGTTGTAACAAAGAGTGTACATCAATTTTCCATTCCATCAAGAATCTTATCATCTTGTACGCTGTAGTTTTGAGAAGGGCGAAGTGTAATTGTTTTTGAGGAAGATAAAAATTTAACTTCAGAAGGTGTCACCTTGTGAATTTGAAAACCGTGGATAGAATGTTCATTTTTTGTATGAATAATCTTATCATTAATCCACAAAGTCCAGTTCTCTTTGTCGAGATAAACAATAGCGGAAAGCATTATAGTTTCTTTTACGGCACAGATATTATTAGATCTTTTTTCAGATTTTATGTGTATGGACTCAATCTCCTCTTCTGAAAAGAAAAGAGAGGGATAAGCTAGAAGACTCTCCCTCACCCACAAAGTCAATATGGCACTGAAAAAAATTAAAATTTTATCACTCATGGGAGTAAGTTCCCAGCGCATACCATTCGAACACAAGTTCACCAGCTATAAAAGAGGAGGGCGTGGGGGATTCATAACTTTCTTCTTCTCGTGTCAGCGTAAGCTCATGAGGCACAAGAATTCCAGGAAAATTCGTTAAAAGATCATCTGTAAAGATATAAATATCCTGATCAAGCCGCGCCTTAACTTCGAGGATAATCTTTGTAACTCTATAGGTATATTTATTTTCTAAGGTTATTATATTTTCAGGTTCAAATGTAGTTTTTACTTCATTTAATAGATATTTTAACTGCTCTATAGATTCCATTGCAATTAAACGATTCTGAGGTGTAAGCCAACCTTTTTGATTTAGAAAATTAAGTTCAGTTTGCGAGCTTTTTATAAAGGAAACATCCTCTCTTAAGGTTCTATTCTCTTTTTGTAAGGAAAGGAGCTCTGCTTGTACTTCTACGAACTGAGCCTTTTGGGAAAGATAAAAATAAAAGGCCACTCCTGTCATAGCAACAAGTGCGCAGGACATACCTAACAAAAAAAGATTATTTTTTCTCATGGAAGGTAATTTTGACTGCTGCAATGGGAAATAAAGATTCAGAAGGATTTTTAAATGTCTCATGAAAAGCGCTATTAAAAGGAGCTTTAATCACCGAAAGTTGAGATCCTGAAAAGATCTCTGTACTTGAGTTCAGAAGCTGATCAAGTTGCGAAGCTATGATAGTGTGAGAGCTGTCATTCATTTTAAAGGTTAGAAAAAGTTCAACCTGATTTCTCCTTTGCCATTTAATTTCTGTAAGGTGAATAGCATTTCTTTTTATTAAACAAGAAATTTTTTCGATAAGTTCAATTGGGTTTTTTATGTGGGACTTGAGGAAGGTATAGTGATCCTTTGCTCTTCTCAAAGCGATAAGATCTCTATTTTTCAAAAAGATTTTATGTTTTTGAATAAAAGATTTCAATATTTTTACCTGTGAAAAAAGGTCTATGCTCTTATATCTAAAGTGAAAGCCTTGATAAATATTAGTTCCTCCAATCCCTAGAGTACAAAAAAAAACAAGAAAAATGCTAAAACGCATCCAAGCTGTTGCCGAAGACAAACGAATTGAAAAAGAAGGATATTTTAAAGAGACCATATAATGAAGAAAGACATGCATGTGGGATAAAGCTGTTGCAATAGGCAAGACTGAAGAAGGTTCTTCTTCAAGATTTAATACAGAGAGGTTCTCATGAATATCAGGATAGGTTCGACTGAGAAAGTGAAAAGAGGATGTAAAATCATCCTCTCCCTGGAAGGGACGTGAAAGTAAAAGACGCTTTCCTTTGAAGATGACATAACGTTTTTTTTCAGAAGATATGGGATAAATAAGCATTTTGTACGTTTTTAAAGAGGGTAAACTTTTGTCTAGGAACCCTCCGGCTTCAATAGGAACAAAAAAAACACCTTTTAAAGTGTTTTTAAAAGAAGTAACCCAAGAAATCCAAGCAGAAAGGTGATCTTGTTCTGGAAAATGGACCCATCTAAAGTAAGTTTCTTTCTTGTCTTTGAAGAATTGAAACCCTGCATATCCTTTTTCAGGGGAATATTCTGCTCGTTTATGACGCAAAAAAAAGTATCGATCCCAAAAAAAAAGGGGGGGTAGTTTTTCTTCTTGAATGTTGAGGCGATTCAGATCAACAAGAAAATAAAGAGACGTTTTAGGGAAAGAAGATAGAATATTCTTAAGAATGTCTTGAATTTCTGATACATTTTCTTTGAGAATAAAAGTATGTTGCTCCCCTTTTTTAAAAAGAAAAATTTCCGTATCAGTAAGATATAAAATTAGTTTTTCATTCATCCTATTACTTATCCAAGAAAGTAAGAGTATCGTAGAGGGGTAAGAAGAGAGCAAAAATAATCCATCCCATCAGGCAACCGACACTTAAAATCATGAGTGGCTCAATTAATCCCACGATATGATCAACTTCACGTTTCAGGGTTGTATCGAAATATGTTTTTACATGAAGAAGGGTTTTATGGAGAGAACTTGTTTGTTCTCCTAATTTTATCATACGGACGACTATGGAAGGAAAAAAGTCTGACTTCTGGAAAGCCATTGATAATGTTTGACCTTCTCTTACAAGAGTTTCTATACGCTCAATCTCCTGTTGTATTTGGCCTGGAGAAAGGGATCGACGAGCTATTCGAAGAGCCTGAAGAATATCAACTCCACTCTCAAATAAAATAGCAAAAACATGACAGAAACGGGCTAGGAACAGCTTCTGACGCAATGAGCCAAAGAAGGGAATTAATGTTAATAAACGATCCTTCCAAATCGGCCCTGTTCTATGGAGTTTTAAAAAAAACCACACGGGAGCAACAATGAAGCTCATTGCGAGAAAAATAAGAAGAAGGTTATCTGTTAAAAAACGCGAACTCCAGATAAGAACCCAAGTTGAAGAGGGTAAATCCTCTGAAAAATCTTGAATAAAGGTTACGAGTTCGGGAACCAAGATTGTCATCAGTAAGATCATGACTGTAAGAAGGACGGTTGCCATAATAAAAGGATAACGAAGAGCCTTAAGCGTTTGAGCCTTTACCTCGTCGATCCATTTTAAATGACAAAACAGTTGATGAAAAACGAAAGAAAGACGCCCTGTTTTTTCACCAACACTTATCAAGCCAATAAAAATGGAATCAAACACAAGGGGATGTCTAGCAAAGGACTTTGAGAGTAAGTAGCCATTTTCAATATCTTGGATAACATTGATGAGAGTAGATTTGAGCTTTTTGTTGTTTTCTGTGATCTTTAATTCTTCCAAACTCTCTTTTAAAGGGATTCCTGCCTCTTCAAACTGCTCGAGATGAAGGCAGAGGTCCATAAGGGCAAGTGGTTTAACCTTACGAGAAAAAAGAGAGAATCTACTTGTAGAATAGGAAATCAAAGAAAGGTCTCGTTCTCGCAGAAAAGTCTTAAGTTCCCGAGAAGAGATTGTGTCAAGCATTCCCTTTTGAAGAATCCCGTCCTTACTGATGGCTTTATAGGAATAAAGCGTCATATGCCGTCTCTCAAGTCAATAGCTCTTATGACTTCGTCGAGACTTGTATCACCTGAGATGACACGTCGGCGTCCATCTTGAAGCATAGGAATAAACCCTTTTTCTTGAAAGCGAGATTTAAGAGAGGCTCTTGAAGATATGGTGAGAAGAAGTTCATCAAGCTCCTGATCAAAAACGAGTATTTCGGAAATGGCAAGTCGACCTTTATATCCTGTTTCGCGACAGTTCACACAACCATTGGGAATAAATATAGTTTTGGGTGTTTTAAGACCGAGTAGAAGAGCTTCTTCTGGCGTCATCTTTTTTTCCTTTTTACAATGAGAGCAGAGCCTTCTTACAAGACGTTGTGCCACAATCGCCATGAGATTATTTGCGAGCATGGTTCGACTGAGCCCTAAATCCACAAGTCGAGGGATCGCCCCTAAAGCATCATTGGTATGAAGGGTTGTGAAGACCTGATGTCCAGTCATTGCTGCACGTAAGCCCATTTGCGCGGTTCCTGGATCACGTATTTCTCCAATGAGGATAATATCTGGATCTTGCCGCAAGATAGACTTCACACCCTCAGAGAAACTCATCCCTCCCTGTTCTTTAACATTTGATTGGCGAATCAGAGGGAGCTGGTATTCGACAGGTTCTTCAAGGGTCATAATATTTACGTTTGGCGTACTGATATAGCTCAACATGGAGTAAAGAGACGTTGTTTTTCCACACCCCGTGGGGCCTGTGATGATAAAAATACCTTCAGGTCGTATAAGAGCTTTCTTGATTTGGTTCATAACATCTTGTGAATACCCTAACCCATCGAGTGTGAGGAGAGAGCGGCTTTTATCTAAAATACGTATGACAATGTTTTCTCCATGTATTGTCGGATGGGAAGCTACGCGTAAATCAATTTCCCTAGGTCCAACAAAAAAACTCATCCGACCATTTTGAGGATGACGCGATTCAGCAATATTCATTTCTGCCATAACTTTAAGACGCACACACAATGATGGCCAATAGGAAGAATGAAAGGTGCAAATTTGAGATAAAATTCCATCCATTCGATACCGCAGACGCATAAAAACGCCTTCCGGCTCAAAATGAATATCAGAAGCATTAAGTTTAATAGCATCCATCAAGATAGCATTTACAAGGCGAACCGTTGGATTAACCATTTCATGGGAGTTGAAGGCCCGAGAGGGAGCTTTTTCTATTTCTTTCAATAAACCAGGTATGGAAACCTCATAACCATAATAAGTATCAATAGCTTCAAGGATATCGGACTCAAGAGCAATAAGAGGCACTACATTTTGAACTGAGGGCAATTTATGACGGAGATAATCAAAAGCAGATAAATTGCAAATATCTGCAATAGCAATACGAAGAATGTCTTTTTCCAGAGTAAGGGGTATAAGGCTAAAACGTTCGGCAATATCTCTGGGTATTAAGGTTTTTAAGGAGGGATCAAGAAGTGTATTTTTAAGATTCATTTTATCATATCCGCTTACAGAGGATAGAACCTCAGCAAGAACGGATTCACTGATAAAGCCCAAGCTAATTAAGCAGTCTTCAAATGAAATTCCCTGAAGTTTTTGTTCTTTGAATACGACATCCAACTGATCAAAAGTTAAAATTCCTTTTTCTAAAAGGGTTGAAGCTAAAAGTTGAGAAAGAGGAATAATATTTTTAATATTTTTCTGCACCGTGCTTCTTTCTTTTCTTTTTCTTTTGAAGGAATGGCAGATACACGTGAAAAAGTATCATGCTGAAGATTATTTCAGCACTTTTTATCTCTCAAAACAAGTACATTTTTTAAAAAATTTGTTGAAGCAAATTTGGGCTATCAATTTTAAAAAGATTTGAAGGCAAGTTCACGTTTTCCTGGAGCTGGGATAAAAGGACACGTGTTTCTATCCCTTGTGGGTCAATAAGACTCCATTCTTTGAGGGCAATAGGATTGTCGTTAAAAACAAGAGTAATGTACCCTGCATCTGGGTCCTCTTTACGTATAAGAGATATTTCAGTCGTTTCCCCTTTTGGTACAATATTGGTAACTTCCACATCTCCACTAAAACGGATGTGCGGACGTAAGATAAAAGCAGCAGGCGTTTTATCTAATGAGGAATAATTAACCTCATCCGCTTCTCTGTCTTTTGTAATAAGCCATTTACCATCGGCAACAATAAGTAGAGGAGAAGGTGGATTGTAGGTAAGACGCATTTTCCCAGGTCTTGAAATTTGAATGAGGCCGGTTGCTTTTTGTCCTTTACTATTGACTTGCGTAAAATGTCCTGAAAGTGTTTTTACACTGTTAAGATAATTTTCATATTTTTGCGTTTCTTCAACCGCAATCGCACTCTCTAAGCAAAGTCCAAGAGTGATGAGCCCGTATATAATCTGTTTTAACATTCTATATTCTCCTGAGTTCCTCGTGTAAGAACTTCACGTTTTCCCACATGATTTGGGGCACTAACGATACCTTCCTCTTCCATCTTCTCTATAAGTCGAGCAGCTCGATTATAGCCGATTTTTAAGTATCGTTGAATAAAACTTGTTGACGCTTTTCGTTCTCGATAAACAAGTGCAAGAGCTTGTTGGTAAAGAGCATCTTCGCCATCATTTTCTTCACCACCAAAGCTAAGTTCTGGTGAAGACGAATCAACCGTTATATCTTCAATATAGGAAGGGTCACTCTGTGCTTTCAAGAACTGAACCACTTTTTCCACATCTCCATCTCCTACATAAGGGCCATGAACACGGGAGATTCTCCCTCCAGCTGCCATATAAAGCATGTCACCTTGCCCAAGGAGTTGTTCCGCACCTTGTTCGCTTAAGATCGTACGGCTATCAATCTTAGAGGTCACTTGAAAGCTAATACGGGTAGGAAAATTAGCTTTAATTGTTCCAGTTATGACATCAACGGAGGGACGCTGGGTCGCCATTATAAGATGAATTCCTGCTGCACGTGCCATTTGAGCCAACCTTTGGACAGCTGATTCAATCTCTTTACCAGCAACAAGCATGAGATCAGCCATTTCATCTACAACGACAACAATAAAAGGAAGTGGCTCCATAGGTAAAGGTTGGTCTTCGAAGATGGGTTTACCTGTTTCGGGATCAAATCCAGTCTGAACACGACGAGAAATAACCTCCCCACGTGATTTAGCTTCAAGAATGCGTTGATTATACCCTTCAATATTTCTGACAGAAAGCTTGGACATTGCTTGATAACGGCTTTCCATTTCGCGTACGACCCATCTTAGGGCGACAATCGCCTTTTTAGGGTCGGTAACAACGGGAGCTAAGAGATGGGGGATACCATCATAAATGGAAAGCTCAAGCATTTTTGGATCAATCATAATGAACTTGCATCGCTCAGGTGGAAGGCGATAAATCAAAGACAAAATCATGGCATTTACAGCAACAGATTTTCCAGAGCCGGTTGTTCCAGCAACAAGAAGATGAGGCATACGAGCAAGATCAGCAATGATGGGAGATCCGCTTATGTCCTTACCTAAGATAAGTGTAAGTTGAGTTTTTGACTTTTCGTATTCATCATGGGAGAGAAGGTCTCGTAAATGAACTGTTTCTCGTGTTTTATTTGGCAGTTCAATGCCAATCACGTTCTTACCAGGCACAACTGCTACACGTGCTGAAATTGCACTCATAGATCTTGCAATATCGTCAGCAAGCCCAATGACTCGTGAAGATTTTAAGCCTGGAGCGGGCTCAAGTTCATACAATGTAACGACAGGCCCTGGCTTAACGCTGACAATTTCCCCGCGAATACCGTAGTCATTGAGAACAGCTTCAAGGGCTTCCGCATTTTCTTGTAGGACTTCATCATCAACAGTAAATTGTTGGGTGGCATGTGTTGGCAAATATAAAAGCTCAAGAGGAGGAAGCTGATAGGGGTCAGTTTCAAAAAGTGAGCTAGGTTTAGGTATAGACTTAGGCACAGATTTTTGAGCACGCGGTTTGATGTACTCCATCAGGCGAATAGAGCTATCTTGTGGGATTATTTTTGCGTCTGCCTCTATCTCTACCTCTTTGTCATTATATCCTTTTTTTTCCATACGAAGGGCCGTAGGTGTTTGTTTTGTTTGAGGGAAAGGTTTTCTCTTTGAAAAATTATGAAATGCAAAAAAGGAGAGTTTTTTCAAATGATAGGGTCTTAGTCCGCTTGCTAAGAGTAACAGAGGAAGGCTCGTTGTTAAGAGAATAAGAGAAAGACCTAAAGAAGAGAAAGGAATTTTGTTCAAGGCTTGGAGAAGGAGAAACCCAAAAGCGCCTCCCTTTTCCCAGAAAGAGAGACTTGCGAGAAGTAAAATAAATCCACTAAGAAACAAAGAACACCTTAAAATGATTTTTGTTCCTTTAGGGTGGGTAAAAAAGTAGCATCCTGATCCAAGACAAAAAAGAGCAAAGACATAACTTAAAGGTCCAAGAGACTGCAAAAACAGATCACTTATGACGGCACCGAAAAAACCCATGAAATTTTGTGTTTCGCTATCAACTGCAAGATTCCAAGAAGCATCTGTGGGAGAATGAGTAACAAGTGAAATAAAAAGAACTAAGGCGAAAATAAAAAAACCAAGACCAAAAAGCTCATAGAGCCGGCCATGTAAAAAAGAGGTTAGAATCATTCTAGAATTCGAGAAAACCATAAAAAAGGAAGTACACGAGTTCTCAACGTGGGTCAAGAAAAAGGGAAATGCAAAGCATTTCCCAATTTTCAAAGAAATTCAGCAAAGTTGCTGGAAACTTAATTAGCAGATTTTGCTGGAGCTTCCATTTCAACTTCTTCAAGAATCACAGTGCCATCAGCATTTTTAACTGGGGCAGTAGGATTAGAAGAAGCTTGCGCTGTTGGAGCTGATGGTGCATCTGAAGAAGGAGTTTCTGCTTGTGCAACATTTGCTGCAACCAAAAGGACTGCGAGTGTAAAAGCGATTGACTTCATTTTGTTTTTCTCCATAAATAAATAGTACCCCTAAGTGAGGCGAGTAGAATATGCGATTAAATTTTCTTTTTTGCAAGCGATTTTTTTATTCTGTAAAAGTTTACCTAAATAGATAGAACAATGGGAAATGAACCACTTCGCAAAGCTTTCTTTTTTTCTCATCTATAGAAAAATATTTTATGTAAAAAATCGAAACTCTTTTCTAAAGTAGTTTCTTTTATGGATAGAGGTAATGAGATAATCATGGATATGTTTTGTGTGGCTCCCTTTGTTGAGGGTTGTGGAACGGGAGCAGGGCTCATTATTGCGATTGGTGCGCAAAATGCATTTGTTCTGAAACAAGGTATTTTAAAAAACTATGTTTTTCCCACAGTGATTCTTTGTGCTTTTATTGATGCCTTACTTATTAGTTTGGGTGTTGGAGGATTTGGTAAGATTTTAACGTCTAGCACTTTTCTTCTTGCCTTAGCACGTTGGGGTGGGGCAGCTTTCTTAATTTATTACGGCTTTCGCTCTTTTCGAGCTGTTTTTAAATCCGAATCTCTTAAAATTGAGGTCAGCTCTGAACGCCCTGATTTAAAAATGAGCATTCTGACAGTTCTCGCTCTTAGCCTTTTGAATCCTCACGTTTATTTAGATACGGTTGTCCTTTTAGGAAGTATCGGAGCACAATTTCCTGCATATGAACGTTTATATTTTTCTTTTGGGGCGATGCTTGCCTCATTTGTTTGGTTTTTTGCCTTAGGATATGGAGCGCGATATTTGGCTCCTCTTTTTCAAAAGCCGCTAGCTTGGAAAGTCCTTGATTTCTTTATTGGGTGTGTGATGTGGGCAATAGCCTTTTCATTGCTTCTGTGGACTCAGGAGTGTGCATGTTCTTAAGAATTTCTGTATTTGAGGGGACGGACAATTGAGTTTGGTTGACAACTTCTTTAATTGCTTTTGTTAAATCCATGAGAGGACCTCTTCCTATATAATGAACAAACATAATACGCGGCTGTTCTTCTATCATATGTTGGTGTAAAGAGGTAACAAAAAGGTTGTGTTTAAGAAGTGTTTTGAGAACGTTTTGAACCTCATCTTCTTTCATGGCGATATCTCCTAAAACAACCGCTTGTTTATTTGTTCCAGCAAAAGCAGCCCACGAATTGATGCCGAGCGAAGCCCCCATTTCTTGTCCATGCATCTGGGTTATTTTTTCCCAGGTTACTTTATAGACACCTTCCTTATACGCTCCTTTTTTATCTAAAATAACCGCTATGTTATTGGGGTCAAAAGTTGATTTTTTAGCTTGAAGGGGGGGAGGAGAGAGCAACCAGGCACTTCCCTTACTTGTTTTCTTCATGGCTTCAAAAACTTTACCAACAGCTGTTGCTAGGGCTTTAAGGTTCCCTCTTCCTTCTATATGCATAAACATAAGTTTGGGAGTCTCCCACAAGTAGTGATTATGAAGAGCTGTTACGTTTAAACCGTTATCAAGGATAACTTTCATTACAGGGTTTACTTGGTCTTCAAGCAAGGCCATATCTCCCATCACTTCTGTTTCAGAGCCAATTGATTTAAAAGAAGCCCAAGAAGTAAGTCCTAAGGCGGGTGTTAATGTGACCCCTATTGCGTTGACCTTAAGATTCTCGTGCGGAAGAGTAATTTTATAGACACCCGACTTTATATCCAATTCGCCCTTTGCTTTTGTCAGATTTTCAATTTGACCGATATCGAAGGGAGGGCCACCATATGCTATTCTGTTCTCTACAATTAGAAAAAAGAGGAAGAGCAAAAATATTTTATCCATTTTGTTTTTCTCACATGAGTAATTTTGAGCTTTTTGAAAGGGAGTATATCCGGAATGTAGGAATAAAAGAAAATATTTTTAAAATTGCTCTCTTTTTCTCTTATGATCTGGAAACTTTGCCCTCTTGATTTGAGCAGGTGAAGAGGTTAAGGTTTCGCTTGTGCCCGCTTGGTGGAATGGTAGACACAACAGACTTAAAATCTGTCGGAGGTAACTCCGTGCCAGTTCGAGTCTGGCAGCGGGCACCACACAACTCCTAAGATTTATTACCTATCTTGACTCTTTTAAAGTTGTCTCCACCTGAGCCAAGTTATGTTTATCCACGTGATCTCCCGCTTGGGGGGGACTCCAATAGGGGAGTTCCACGGTCGATGTATAGCGAACAAAACAATCCATATTTTTCTACCGTTTCCTTAAGACCATGAAAGTTGCTTATGTTCAGTCTAAGAACTTCTGCAGTCTCCTGTGTGGTTAATCTGCCTTTCTGAAATCGGTCATTCACCTTTTCAAAGACACACTTTTCTGTTGACGAGGAATGTCCCATGATTATGATATGCTTCACAAGCCCCTGTGGCGGAATTGGCAGACGCGGCAGACTCAAAATCTGTTGTCCAAAAGACGTGGGAGTTCGACTCTCCCCGGGGGCACCAAGGAATGTATTGATAGAGGACTTTTTTATTTGCTATGAGTTTGTAGTTTATTATAGATCTTAACAACATTTTTTAATAAATATATATATATCATGCAGTCACCTTTATTATCAGTTCAACTTCTTAGATGCATTGCTGCGTGGCTTGTTGTAATCCATCACTATTACCAAATTGTTCCTTATAACTTTAACTCAACTATATGGAATTGGCTATCGGTACATGGAAAATCTGGAGTAGAATTATTTTTTTTAATAAGTGGTTTTATTATTTATCTTTCATCAAAAAATAAAACCATCCTTTCGTTTTGGAAAAGTCGATTTTGTAGGATTTTTCCAGCTTGGTGGTTTTATTTAAGTATCTTTGCCTTTTTAATTATTTATTTTCCAAGCATATGGGGAGTATTTCATAAATTTGAAATTGGCCATTTTATTAAATCATTTCTTTATATGCGAGGCACTCATTCTACCGTAGAATTTCCAGTCCATAGTTACCCCCTTATTTCTCAGGGATGGAGTTTAAATCTAGAGATCTTTTTTTATACTATTTTTAGTTTATGTTTATTTATGAGAAATGGGTATCGTATTTTATGGTGTAGTATATTTATTTTCTTTTTTATTTTTTCTAAGATGGGTTTTATTGTAAACTTAACAAGCATTTTTTATTCAAATTCAAGCATCATAGTGTTTGTTTTTGGGTTGCTTATTGCTTATTTTTATGAGAACGAAATTACCTCTCCTCCACTCGTTCTTGTTGCTCTTTTTCTTATCGGTATGTATGGCCTTTTTACTTTTGAAAGTGTTGGAACACCAAGGTATATGAGTTACGGGCTACCTTGGACACTTATATTTTATTCCGTTGTTTCCTTAGAAAAATATATCTTAAAATTTTCGTCTTTTCTTCAATGGGCTAAGCATCTAGGCGATTGGTCTTATTCAATTTACCTTAACCATGCACTTGTTTTATTTTTTTCTAGATACCTCATAAAACAGGGATTTATTTCACCTGGTCTATTCATATTTTCTCTAAGTATGGGAACGATTATTCTTTTATCGGGCCTTAGTTATTATCTTCTGGAAATCCCTAGTAAAAAAATATTCGGCAAGGTCATTGATAAGATAGCTTTTTATATATCCATATCCAAACGAAAAATCCTGAAGAGAGGACTCTCTGAGGCTACTTAAGTATTCTTCTTCTATGAATGGGGCTCATCGTAACGAATTTCTGTTAGATAAAGACCCCAAGGAGGGGCCGTAGGCCCTGCTAAGTTTCGGTTGCGGGCTTCTAAGATTTCCCTTACTTTTTCAGGATGCCATGAACCATCTCCTACACGCTTCAGGGTTCCAACTATATTGCGAATTTGATGATGGAGAAAAGATCGAGCGCGCGCGTTGATAAAAACAATATCATTTTGTCGCTCAATACTAAGTTCATCAAGTGTTTTAAAAGGCGTTAAGGCTTGACATTGACTCCCTCGAAAAGAAGTAAAATCATGGTGACCTAAAAGATAGTTAGCGGCTTCAGCCATCGCTTCAATACAAAGATCTCGCGCCACCCACCACATACGATTCTTTTCAAGCGCAGGTTGGGCCCTACGGTTCCAAATCTTATACTCATAGGCACGAGAAATAGCTGAAAAACGTGCATGAAAATCACAAGAGACTTCCTCAACTTTTAAAAGACTGATAGGCTTATCTCTCAGTCGTTTATTGAGAGCCCCTAGAATATCAGAAGAAGAATAGGATTTTGAGATTTCAATGTGAGCAACTTGGCCCTTTGCATGGACCCCCGTATCTGTCCGACCACTTCCCCAAACTGTTAAGGGTTCTCCTAAAAAATCAGCAAACGCACTTTCCAGAACGCCTTGAACTGTTGGGAGTCCTTGTTGACGTTGCCAGCCGCAAAAGGAGGTGCCGTCATATTCGAGAGTTAACTTAAAGCGTGACATGGATAGGAAGGACAGGAGGCAGCTCATATCCCCTTAAAAATTCCTCAGCAGATAGACTGGCTCTTCCAATTTTCTTGACCCATAAAGGGCGTAAAGCCCCTTCCCCACAAGCAATCGTAAAATGATCATCTAAAACAGTCCCTGGAGGGTGAGAAACAGAGAGAGGAAGCACTTCAGATTCGAGAATTTTAATTTGGTCAGTTCCGACCTCAAACCAAGTGCCAGGCCAGGGATTCAATGCCCTTACTTTTTGTCCAAGCAACGTGGCTGGCAATTGCCAATTCAAAAGTCCTTCTTTTTTCTGAAGTTTTGCTGCGTATGTCACGCCTTCTTCAGGTTGGGTATAAGGTTTTAATGTTCCTTCTAGGTAAGGAGGGAGTGCAGTCAAAAGGGCCTCAGCTCCCTTTTCAGCTAAGAGATCTTGTAGGAAGGGTGCTGTTGTCGTTTCGTTGATAGGTACTTTTTTTGTGAATAAGATATCGCCCGTATCTAACCCCTTGTCCATTTTCATAATGGTTACGCCAGTTTCATTATCTCCCGCTAAAATGGATCGCTGAATAGGGGCTGCCCCTCTCCAACGTGGAAGAAGTGAGGCATGAATATTTATGCAACCCCAGCGAGGGACTTCCAAAATAGCTTTTGGAAGAATAAGACCATATGCGGCTACTATAGCTACGTCTAAATCTAAGTTCCTCCATTTGTTTTGAATGTTTTCTATCCTTAAAGATTCAGGCGTAAAAATAGGAAGATCGTGTTCTTCTGCAAACTTATGTACGGGGCTTTGAGTGACCTTGTATCCTCGTCCCATGGGTCGTGGAGGTTGAGTAAATACGGCAACAATATGATATTTTTCTTTTAAAATAGCCTCTAAAATATGTACGGCAAAATCAGGGGTTCCCATAAAGGCAACGCGTGTTGTTTGTGGGGTCATAAACTACCTTTATTTTTTTTGTTTTTCATAAGCTTACGCATGATCATTTCTCTCTTGAGCGAGGATAAATGCTCAATAAATAAAATCCCATTCAAGTGATCAATCTCATGTTGAATACAATCAGCTAAAAGCCCTTTTGCCTTTAAATGTTGGCGTTGGTTGTTCTCATCAAGATAGGAAACATGTGCTTCTAAGGGACGAATCACATCTAGCCAAACGTTTGGGACAGAAAGACAGCCCTCCTTCGTAACTTGAGTTTCGAGAGAAACCCAATGAAGTTCAGGGTTAGCCATGAGTAGCGGTTTGCGAAAAAAATTATTCCTTTCTCCTAGATCAATGGCGAGTACCCTTTTTTGAATACCTGCTTGCATAGAGGCAAAGCCAACTGCATTGTTCTCATACAGCGTTTCTAACAAATCATCCATTAATTTGCGTATAGCACTATCAACCTTTTGCACAGGAAAGGCTTTTCCATAAAGTCGCGGATCAGGGGCTGTTAAAATCTCTAAGAGAGCCATTGCATTTTCCTAAAACATCAATGTAAAAAAGGTATAACAATCACGTCACACCTTTTAATTAATCAAAAGATTGAATAAATTCAAGTGGTCTTCCAAATTTAAAGACCTTCGGAAGAGTGAAGCTATAATATTTATTTTCGATTCTCCTTGGAATCAACGAGAACGGCAGATATCTCATTTAAGGATGTTTGGGTAAGTTTTTTTCTTTCCTTATGATCTCTGATAAGAATTCTCTCTACGATTTCGAGAGCTTCGTCCGCAGCTTGCTTTTTCAGTTTTGCTTTTGTTTCTTCCTTTTCAAGAGTGAGACGATCTAAAAGCGTTTTTTCTTTTTGCTTTATAAATCGTTCGAGCTCATATTCACTTGATTTTTTGAACTCTTGGGCCTCACTCTCAGCATAAGAAATGATTTGCTCAGCCTGCTTGAGAGCCTCTTCATATTTCTTTTTATAAGACTCAAGAAGACTTTGTGCTTCATCATGGAGTCGCTGGGCGTCAGAGAGTTGATGGATTACTTTGTCACGGTACTTATCAAGGACTTGTGTAAGAACCGTCATTCCTTTTTTCCCAAACCCTACAAAAAGGAGAACAAAAGCAATAAAAACCCAAAACTCCGGCGTCGAAAGCATTAGGCACCTTCCCTTTCATAATTTAATTCTGTAGGAGAGTAAGTGCGACCTGTAAGTTTCTTTAAAATCCCAATGGCAACCTCTATAGCGACGGCATGCATTTGGGCACCGACTTCAATACGTGTGCGGTAAAGCTCCTGCTCAGCGATATGAAGTTTGTTATTAAGTTTGTCAAGAAGATCCTTCTGTTGACTTGCTATTTGAGCCGAAGCACTTGTTATAGCCAACTTGTATCTTTGCTGAGCATCTACTCTTGCTTGAGCAAGAGTAGATTCATACTCAGCAAGTAAGCCTTCAGCTTGTTCACGATAGGTACTGGCTTTGTTAATTTTACTTTCAAGTGCATCCTGTCGTGCTTCAAGTACGTGAGAGATTTTGGGAACAGCTACAAAAGATAAAATAAAATAAAGAGCTAAGAAACATACCATCAGCCAAAAAAGCTGAGAAGGAAATGTTGATATATCCAATTGAGGCATGTCTTAGCTCCTAAGTCCGTCTTATTTGTATAAAATTAAAAAGGCGATAAGAAGGGCAAAAAGAGCAACGGCTTCCGTTAAGGCGAATCCTAAAATTCCCATAGGAAATACTTGTTCTCGAGAAGAGGGATTTCTTGCAACAGAACTTATAAGAGATGAGAAGATCAATCCAATACCCAATCCAACCCCTGCTAAAGCAAAAACTGCAAGGCCTGCTCCTATCATTCGCGCAGCTTCAACATCCATTTTTTATTCTCCTTTTCTAATGTAAGTTGATGGAATCATTTAAGTAAATACAGGTTAAAATTGTAAAAACATACGCTTGTAGAACAGCTACAAGAATTTCAAAGGCTGTCAATAATGTACTGACGACAAGAGGACCTATCCCCAAAATCCCTAAAGCAACAGTAAAACCAGCAAACACTTTAAGCATGGTATGGCCAGCCATCATATTGGCAAAAAGACGAATAGAAAGGCTAATGGGCCGAGAAATATAGGATAAAATCTCAATAGGAACAATAATCGGCAACATATAGAGAGGTGCTCCTTTCGGAACAAAAATGCTGAAATAATGGAAACCATGACGCATAAACCCAATAAGGGTTGCCATTCCAAAAGCAATCATAGCAAGACCGAAAGTCACAATAATATGGCTCGTGAAGGTAAAGGTATAGGGAATCATACCGATAACATTTCCCATGAAAATGAACATGAAAAGAGTGAAGATAAGAGAGAAATATTTACGTCCCTTCAATCCTATTGTTTCGTCGATAAGATTGGCAATGAATCCGTACGTCATCTCAGTCATCGATTGCCAGCGATCAGGGATGAGTTTTGATCGACTGACACCCCCTATTAAAAAAATAGATGCTGTTGCAACAGCGACTGTCATAAATAAAGATGAATTTGTAAACGATATATTCACACCATCAAGACTTAGAGGAAGGAGGGGATGTATTTCAAATTGATGGAGCGGATCAGACATTTTTATCCTTTTTAGAATCTGTTTTTTCTGTTCTCGTTAGCGTTCGATAGATATTGAGCATACCAGCTGCTGAGCCAAGTATAAAGAAGGAGATAAGGCCCCAGGGAGAAATCCCAAATGCCCAATCCGTTAAGAGGCCTAATCCCACACCCACAAAGACACCTGAAACAAGCTCAATACCTACATTAAAAAACTTTCCAGCCGTGGCCGGTGTTTTGTTCCCTATAGGGGGATTTAGTTGAGAGCCCTTTTTAGCCTCTTGTATTTGTCTTTTAAGTTTGCCTAATGCTGATTCATCAGACATCTTTTCTCTCACTTTTTTCAATAGGATAAGAGTCCTCCTCTTAGCTGTCAAGGGAAGCATATACCTTTTCTTCTCTATTTCAAAATCTTAAAACAGCTTTTTACCGTTATTAACTTTTGGGTCAACAGTGGCAAGGCAGACAGCTCCCTGAGGGTCTTCACATCCGACCATAAGGAACTGAGATTCAAAACCGGCGATGTTTTTGGCTCCTAAATTAACAACACCCAAAATTTGACGACCGAGAAGGGACTCGGGTGTATAATGGGCAGTAACCTGAGCAGATGTTTGTAAAATCCCCTTTTCCGGCCCAAAATCAGCCCATACCTTGTAAGCTGGTTTATGAGCTCGTGGGAAAGGTTCTGCTTTTATAATGGTGCCTGAGAGAATTTCGATCTTTGAAAAGTCTTCATAAGAGATAAGCATAGCAAAGTCCTCGCTTTAAAATTATAATAAAAATAGAAGATAAGGATTTAATTTTAAGAATAAAAAATGTCGACCTTAGATGTTACGAGGTCGTTTATAGAGAAAACAAGGATTCTTTGTAAACTTACTTAATGTCATAGTTTATATTTAATCAATAAAAGATCAGAGTTCAAGAAAAAATGTTAAATGGGCAATTTCTTTGCCGGTGTTCTTCACATTTTCCCCATAGCAACCGCTGTATCACCCATCCGATTGGAAAAGCCCCACTCATTATCATACCAGGATAGAATTCGACAAAATGTCCCATCAACAACATGGGTTTCGGTCAAATCAAAAATAGAGCTTGCGGAATTATGATTAAAATCAACGGATACCAGAGGTTCATTATTAACAGCTAGAACACCTCTTAATTCACCTTCAGTAGCTTCTGCAATAGCTTTATTAATTTCTTCTTTGGAGGTAGGTCTTTTAGCAACAAATTTTAAATCGATGAGAGAAACATTGGGGGTGGGAACACGAACGGCCGTTCCATCTAGTTTCCCTTTTAATTCAGGAAGAACAAGTCCTACGGCCTTAGCAGCTCCTGTTGAGGCGGGAATAAGAGAAAGAGCTGCCGCACGAGCTCGGCGAAGATCCTTATGTAGGGTGTCAACCAGTTGCTGATCTCCTGTATAGGAATGGATAGTTGTCATAAATCCATGCTCAATGCCGATTGTCTTATGAAGAACGTAAGCAACGGGAGCAAGACAGTTGGTTGTACACGAAGCATTAGAGACAACCCTATGTTCTGGCTTAATTTCCTTATGGTTGACACCCCAAACAACTGTTAAATCAGCTCCCTCACCCGGTGCGGAAATGAGTACTTTTTTAGCCCCTGCCGTTAAATGTTTTGCGGCATCCTCTCGTTTCGTAAACCGACCGGAACACTCCATTGCTACATCTACGTTAAGTTCTTTCCATGGTAAAGTTGCGGGGTCAGGGTTAGCGAAAACTTTAATAAAATGACCATTGACCTTAAGACCATCTTCGAAAACTTCTACTGTTCCTGGAAAAGGTCCGTGAACCGAATCATATTTAAAAAGATGAGCATTATCGGTGATTGAGCCTAAATCATTGATGGCAACAACATCAATGTCCGTTCGCCGGTTCTCCATAATCGCCCTTAATACAAGACGACCAATACGCCCAAATCCATTTATGGCAACTTTACAAGTCATGCCTTTCTCCCTTCAATAATTTTCACAATATGCTCAGCTGTAAAGCCAAATTCTTTATAGAGGGTTTCATAAGGAGCTGACGCTCCAAACCGTTCCATTCCCACCATAATACCATTTTCACCTATATATTTATCCCACCCCATCGGAGAAGCTGCTTCGATGGCTATACGCAATGTGTTTTTGCCTAAAACTTCGTCTTTGTAGTTTTGGCCTTGTTTTTCAAAAAGTTCCCAGCAAGGCATTGAAATGACGGCTGTAGGAATACCTTTTTCTTCTAAGATCGTTTGAGCGTTAAGCGCAATTTCAACTTCTGACCCCGTTGCTAACAAAGTCACCTCACGCTTGGCGTTTGCTTCTTTCAATATGTAAGCACCCTTGGCAGAGAAATTTTCAGAAACATCTGTCCGCAATAAATTTAATTTTTGTCTCGTCAGAGCTAAAAGGGAGGGGGATGTGGTCGACTCTATCGCCAAAGACCAACATTCTGCGACCTCCACAGCATCGCAGGGACGAAACACATGAAGATTGGGTATTGCCCTTAAAGCTGCAAGATGCTCGATGGGTTGATGGGTTGGACCATCTTCTCCCAAAGCAATGGAATCATGGGTCATGACATAAATAACGCGGATACCCATAAGAGCAGAGAGGCGAATGGCAGGCCTACAATAATCGGAGAAGGTTAAAAATGTTCCTCCATAGGGAATGAGGCCTCCATGCAAAGCCATTCCATTCATAGCTGCAGCCATGCCATGTTCCCTTACGCCATAGTGAATATACCGACCTGAATAATCGCGAGGTGTTATTGATACCATGTCTTTGGCTTTCGTATTATTCGAACTTGTGAGATCTGCTGATCCCCCAACAAGTTCAGGGATTGCAGGAGACAAGACATCCAAAACCATTTGAGAAGATTGACGGCTCGCAACGCTTGTTTTATCTGTTACAAATTTTTCCAGTAGAGTTTGAACAGACTCTTTCCAACCTTTGGGTAAATCCTTATGTAGTCGTCGTTCAAACTCTTCCCGTTGAGGATGGATAGCCAATTTATCCTCCCAATTGATTCGGAGGGATCGGCTACGCATGCCTACTGCTCTCCAAGCCGACAAGATATCTTGAGGAACTTCAAAGGGAGCATAGGGCCAATTAAGATTTTCACGCGTGGCTTGTATTTCCTCTGACCCTAACGGGGAGCCATGTACAGCGGCTGTTCCGGCCTTATGTGGAGAGCCCTTTGCGATTTGTGTTTTACACGCAATAAGGACAGGTTTCGTGAGGGTTTGCGCTTTCATCAAAGCGGCTTCAATTTGTGTAAAATTATGACCATCAATGGCCATAACTTCCCACTCAGAGGCTCGAAAGCGTTCGAGTTGATTATCAGAAACAGCGAGATCAGTGGAGCCATCAATTGAAATATGATTATCATCGAAAAGAACAATGAGATTATTGAGGCTCAAATGGCCCGCAAGGGAAATCGCCTCATGCGAAATACCTTCCATAAGGCATCCATCCCCTACAATCGCATAAACCTTATGATCAACAAGATCTTTTCCAAATTGAGCTTCCAATATTTTTTCAGCAAGAGCCATCCCAACCGCATTACCGAGTCCTTGTCCTAAGGGACCGGTTGTTGTCTCAATACCCGCAGCCTCACCATATTCGGGATGTCCAGCTGTCCGGCTACCCCATTGGCGAAAATTCATAATTTCTTCAAGGGTCATGTCTTCATAGCCGGTTAAATATAAAAGAGCATAGAGCAGCATAGACCCATGACCTGCTGATAAGACAAAACGATCACGATCTGGCCAGTCGGGCGCAGAAGCATCAAATTTCAAGAATTTTGAAAACAAAACTGTTGCCACATCAGCCATACCCATAGGCATCCCGGGATGACCAGAATGAGCTTTCTCAACCGCATCCATCGTGAGAGCCCGTATGGCATTAGCCATGAGCTGGGAATTAATATCCATGTTTTCTTGAGAGGGAACCGCTGTCATAATTTGATCTCAATTCTTAATTTTTCTTCTTTGCAAGATGCCTTGCTCTCTCGCGTGCGTCAACAGAGAAAGGTTTATCGTATGGCTTATAAAATAGGTGATATGGCTTTTGCTTTCTCCGCTTTCTCTCTCCAAAAGGCGATAAATTCAACTTCAGATATATCATCTGGATAGAAGCTTTGAGCACCCACATATTCAAATCCAAAAAAATGAATTTCTGAACTATAGGCTTTCAGAGACGTTCGCACATCATCTAAATTCTTTCTTCTATCATCAATAAGCATGACGACTTTAGGTTTAAGGTCGAAATGTCTTAAGAATGAAGTTAAAACGACTCCTTTTGATCCTTCTCCGTTCGCACAGAGAATACCTTTATATAAAACGGGATAACGGTTCATATGGGAAGGAACTTCTTTCAAAGTATGGTTCTCAGGAAACGTCTTTTGGAAATTAAACCCCAGGTTAGCTAATCGTTGTTCCCGCCAGATCTCCAAATGTCCAATTTCTTCTAATTTTCCCGTAAGAGAAGCTGTAAAAGCAAGAACATTCACGCCCTTATCTTGAAGGGTTTTTATGAAATAAGGAGAAGTTTCCTCAACGAGTCCCCAGGGAGCGGATGCGGTTGCAAGATTAATAAGAAGATCTTTTTGTTCACGAGTTAGATGTTGAGTCTCTTTCTTCATCACCTCTCTATACTGGATCACATTGGACATATACGTTGCAGGATTCAAAGGCTGAATAAGAGTCAAATCAATATCAAAAAGAACAAAAATATCTTGGGGAAGAACCTCCTGGAGACTTTTTTTGAGAGTTTCTTCGATTTCATTAAGATGTGAAATAATCATTATTTTTTCCTAATATAAATAAATCTATAGTTTAAATTATGACTCTATTTAATTTAATACAATTAATCATTTTTATTGACTTCATAAAATTTGTACTGTACATGCTATACCTCTTTAAACAAAATTGAAAGATTTATCATGAAGAAATCCCTCCTTATTAGTTTGTCTCTTCTTTGTTTGCCAAGCATATTCTCTCCTTCTTTTGCTATGGGTGATGGAGATGAACAACGCGACACATACACGATTAGTATACGTGGCCTTGACCCTATTGAGGTCACTGAGGCTCTTTGGAATAATGCAACTGGATGCCCAAACGAACCTAGCATCCAAAGATTTTATCATCTCACAAGGGCTGCAGTTTTTCCCCGCGAAGAGGTGCGTTCTTGGCTCGCTCGATCAAAGGATAAAATCGATTATTTAGGGGGAAGGCCACTGAAGCTTTCTTTTTATGAAGATGAGAAAATATCGTTTGTTGGCTATGATAATAGTCATGGGATGGGAAGAACCGCAGAGGTTATTAATCGTTTGCGAAGTACTGGTCAAAAATCACTAATTACCCTTTCAAGTCAAGAAACTGTTGAAAAAAGATCTCAAACCTCCCAGAGTTCATGGAATCGAATAGAGGCTGCGCAAGAACGTTTGAAGACAGCTTTAAAATTACAGTCCAGCCCTGCAGAGCTAAAAAAAGCTTTTGAGGAATATGAAGAAGAGAGAAACGACGATTTAGATATCGTGGCATCTGAATTATTATCTATTGATCCGGCGGATCCAGTAGGACATGTTTTTAGGCAAATCCGCACGATAGGCAAGAAAGAAACTTCAACAAGTACGTCGACAGGAGGAAGTAGCTCGCCTTCAAAGTCTGACACAGGACCAAGTGAAGACGGTTTAGATGATTTTTGGAGAAGTGCTTTTAAAAACAAAAGATTATAAAAATTTTGTTTCAAAAGAATTGTATTTTGAAATTCCATTGAAAGGGCCTCTACGGCCCTTTCTTTTATAAAACCCTTGGCCAAATTTTCCTTTTATATTCGCTTTTTCAGCGCTATGTTTTGGGTGACAAATAAGAGAGAGTTTGAAATCTATGCCTTTTCAGCTTCCATTAACCGGAATTGATCATCTCCTTAAAAATGAAGCTTTGCTTGATTCACTTTCTCGAAAGCGAGTTGGACTTTTGACCAATCAAAGCGCTCTCACCCAAAATTATCAACCTTCAGCATACGCTTTATCAGCAAAAATTGGACGAGCTTTAACATGTATTCTTACGCCAGAACATGGTTGGAGTGGCCAAATTGCTGAAGGGGTGAAAGTAGGAGATGGATTTGATTCCTCCTTAAAAGTTCCCCTTTTTAGTTTATATGGAGGAAATAAGGCTTTTAAAGAAATGAGGATAGATACTCTTCTTATTGATCTTCAGGATACTGGCTTACGTTGTTATACGTATACGGCGTCTTGTGCTCAGGTAATGGAAGCCATTGAAAAAATAGATATCATTGTATGTGATCGTCCGAATCCTCTTGGTTCTCAACGTCGAGGGCCGAATCTTGATTTAACTTACCGGTCATTTTTGGCCTATCTTGATGTTCCCTTCCAACACGGTCAGACGACAGGGGAGCTTCTTTCCACTTTTAATACCACCAAAGGTAAGCACTCCCTGACAATTATGCCTTGCCAACATGATCATCGACCTTATCAATATCCATGGATCCCTCCATCTCCCAATCTTCCTTCTTGGGATTCTGTTCTTCTCTATCCGGCGTTAGTTTTACTCGAAGGAACAAATATTTCAGAAGGCAGAGGAACGAGCCTTCCCTTTACGTGTCTTGGGGCTCCCGGATTGAATCATTACGAACTTGTTGATGTTGTAAATGCTGTTCCTGGAATTCGTGCACGACCTCTCACCTTTACACCTCAATCAGGAAAACATGCGGGTGTAGAATGTCATGGCGTTCACCTTCTTATTGTTGATTATCAGCAGTTGGATGCTTTTTCTCTAGGACTTAAGTTTCTGACTTTTTTAAGAAAAAACTATTCCGAATTTGAATGGTTAGAGGCTGAGGAAAAAGGCTATTTCATTGATTTTTTAGTGGGAACAGATAAGGTGCGCAAGGCGATTGATGAGGAAACTCTTCCCGAATCCTCTCTTGCGGTTTTATGAGTTTATGCTTACATAGGAAGTTGAGGGTTGCTGTGAGATGCGTTAAGCGTGCATTTCCCTGGGGCCGATAAGATCCTTTAGGGAGCTGTTTCTGTCATTATCCGTGGATTTTGACATATGGCACCCACCTGCTCATGCGGGCCACACGAGGATAAATATCGCTGACGGTCTTTTCGGCACTCTCTTCTTTTGAAGGAAAAGACCTTTGCCTGCTTCTCAAAAAAGAATTTTGCGCGGCATCATGAAAGAAAAGCGAGCGCTTCTTTCTCAGCAGCACCCTAAAGCTGGCGAGCACATTTGTGAGTTTTTCTTTAGCACATTTCATTTTCCGCCTCTAACAGTGATAGGGGGATACTGGCCTATAGGGAGTGAGCTTGATATTCGCCCTCTCCTACATAAACTTGCTGAAACGGACTATCTATGTGCTCTTCCCAGCATAACACCAGGAGGCCTTGTTTTTCGACTTTGGACGCCCTCAACATACCTTGAAAAAGGAGCGTTTGATATCTGTGAACCTCCCCTTACCCTTCCGCAAGTCTTTCCCACTGTTCTTCTTGTTCCTCTTCTTGCCTATGATAAAGGTGGACATCGTTTGGGATACGGGCAAGGACACTATGATCGTTATCTTCACGAGCATAAAGCTATAACAATTGGAGTAGGTTTCAAGGATCAAGAGATTGAAATGGTTCCTCGTCAGTCCCATGATTTTGCCTTGCAATACATTTTAACGGATGAAGGAGCTTTAATTATAAAGAATGATCACAATCTATGAATGCTAAAGCTTTTTTTAAGAATTAGCTCTTTATATTTACGAAAGGAAAAAACACTTTTTTAAAATATAAAGTCTTATTTTTTATACTCGAGGAGAAAAAATGGGTAAGCAGTTGATTTCTATTTTTTTTATCTTCTCCCTTCTTTATCAAGGCATCCTATTTGCAGAAAAATCGGCTCCTGAAGTACGCCAAATCACGCCTCCCAAGTTAGATTCTTTACATTTAGGTAAGAGAATTCTGTGCCACCGACCTATGCGTGAAGGGACTCCTCGCATGAGTATTGGTCATGAAGGAGGTAAGTTGATTGCCCATAACTACGGATTCGGAGGCAGTGGGTGGACCTTAGGGCCAGGAGCGGCTCAGTATGTTGTGAATCTATTGTCAGATGAAATGAAAAAAATGTCTCTTACTCAATCAGAACCAATTGCTGTTGTCGGTGCTGGTGTCTTAGGTCTTTTTAGTGCTCTTGACCTTGTCACGAAGGGATTTAAGAACGTCACCATTTACGCCGAAGCCTTTGAAAATCTGACCTCTCACAATGCGGGTGGATTATTGGCGCCCGTTTCCATGAGTAATGTTCCTAAAGTTCAACCCCTTATTGATCGCATTGGAGTAGAGGCTTATCGGTTCTATAAGTCTGTTATTGAAGGCAAACACATATTTTTAAAAGATGGGGTTCGCCTTGTTCCTACCTACTTTGAAAATCGTAAAGATTCAGGACTCGAACCTTATGTCACCGCTGGTGTGATGAAGCCAGCCAAGAATGTGATTCTCGATTTTGGGAATGGCACAAAGCGTTCCATGGTAGCTTATGATGATGGCATCTTTATGAATACGGCAAATCTGATGCAAGATTTGCACAATATTTTAAAAGGTAAAGTTAAGTTTATTAAGCGCAAGATCACAAGTCTTAATGAAATCACACAAAACGTCATCATCAATTGTACGGGGAAAGGAGCAGGCCAACTCGTAAACGATTCCAAAATGGTTTCTGTTCAAGGGCATTTAATTATGCTGAAAGATCAAAATCCCAAAGATATTGATTACATGCTTTTGGTCTATTTTGATAAGGCAAAAACGAAAGCAGGATTTAATGTAGAGCGGTCGTTTTATATTTTTCCAAAGCAACTTCTTGGCTCTAAACCGGTGGACATTGGTGTCATCGGAGGTACCTTTATTGAGGGAGCGGGTGCTTCAACACCAAATGAAGAAGAGTTTGGTATTATGGTTCAAGGAGCCAAAGATTTTTATGGAATAAAATAGGTAACAGTAAAGCTATCTAGATCTTTAGTTCTCTGTCTTCATGAAGAAAAATGAAGATGCCTATAACTCAGAGCTTCTGCAATATGCTCTTCTAAGACAGATGAGGATCCATTCATATCTGCAAATGTCCTTGCGACACGCATCACACGCCGATATCCTCGTGCGGAGAGTTTAAAGTTATGAGCTGCCTTTTTCAAAAGGAGCTTTCCTGCTTCGTCAGGTGTTGCAATCTCATCTAAAAGTTCTCCATCCGCATGGGCATTAAGATGGATAGAGACACCAAGACCTTGATAGCGTGCTTCCTGAATATCTCTCACTCTCTTAACCCGTTCTGAAACAACTGCACTTTCTTCACCTAAGGAGGGCCTTGTAAGATCATCTGCTGAGACCTCTGCAACTTCAATATGTAAATCAATGCGATCAAGGAGGGGCCCAGAAATTTTTGCCTGATAATCTTGAGCGCATTTTGGAGCTCGGGAGCATGCCCTTCCCGGGTCTCCTAAATACCCACAACGGCATGGGTTCATAGCTGCAACCAATTGAACACGAGAAGGGTAGGTGACATGCGCATTAGCTCTGGAAACAACTGTTTTTCCTGACTCTAAGGGTTGACGTAAAGCTTCAAGGGTTGCTCTTTGAAACTCAGGCAACTCATCTAAAAACAACACTCCATGATGGGCGAGCGAAATCTCGCCGGGTTGAGCCCTAAGGCCACCGCCCACAAGGGCCGGCATAGATGCTGAATGATGAGGATCCCTAAAGGGACGTGTCCGTATAAGCTTTCCTTCATTTAACTGACCGGCAAGACTATGAATCATCGTAACTTCTAAAGCTTCCGAAGGCGTTAAAGATGGGAGAATACCAGGAAGGCGGGAAGCTAACATAGATTTCCCTGCACCAGGTGGTCCTAACATCAGCAGATTGTGGCCGCCGGACGCTGCAACTTCAAGAGCTCTTTTGGCCGTCTCTTGGCCCTTAATATCTCGTAAATCCAACTCCTTTCGATGGCTTACTTCTTCCATAAGGGGTGCTGGTGGAGATAGAACTTGAATGCCTTTAAAATGATTTACCAGAGAAAGGAGATTCTCCGCCGCAAGGATATTGATCTCTCCTGCCCACGCAGCTTCTCCCCCAGATGCGTGAGGACAAATGATACCTTTTTCAAAAGAAGCCGCATGAAGTGCTGCAGGTAAAACACCTGAAATAGGGGCTAGACGACTATCAAGGGAAAGTTCTCCCAACGCAAAATATTCTTCAAGACTATCTGAGGGGATAGCTTTCATGGTCGCTAAGAGGCCTAGGGCGATAGGAAGATCATAGTGGCTCCCTTCTTTTTGCACATCAGCAGGAGCAAGATTCACCGTAATTCTTCGAAAAGGAAGGGATAGCCCCATAGCGTGGAAGGCTGACCGTACTCGTTCTTTCGATTCCCCAACAGCCTTATCTGGTAAACCCACAATGGTAAAGCCATGATTCCCAGGTGAAATCTGAACTTGCACATCTATTGTGATCACGTCCACACCTTGGAAGGCAACCGTATTTAGTCGTGAAAACACTCCCTCCTCCTTTTTTATTTTCTTGGGGGTGGCGTCCCTTTCTGGACTTCTATTAAGTTAACGACTTTCTTAACCCCCGTAATCTCAAAGGCATGATCAATCACCATTTGTCTTTCTTCTGCAGTTTGAGCTGTCCCAAAGACGTAAATCGTTTTATCATAGGTTTTCACAAGATAGTTGGGGGCATAGACGTCTTGATCCGCATAAAGAGTACCTTTTAGTTTTGTTGTCATCCACGCATCTCGCGTATATTCAGAAAACCCTTCCTCTCCTTTTAAATTAAGTCCATCTATAACTTCGTTAACACCACTCACACTCTTAATGAGATGTAAGGCCTCCGCTTTAACTTTTTCATTTGGCGCAATTCCCGTAATAAGAACTCGACCCTTATAGACCGTTAAATCATAATCAAAGAAGTAAGAGAGCTTATCTGAAAGATTATCGTCAACCTTTATGCGTAGAATTTGATCGCTAGCAATACCGCTAAGGCCGCGGTCTTCAACGGCGCTCATTCCTAAAGCTCCAATTCCTCCCAAAGCAACTGGAGCAACACAGCCAGAAAGAAAAAGGGGAAGTAAAATAATACTGTTCTTTAACACGCGAACCTCCATTTATTGAGATGACCAGGCTCCTGGGATATGGTAGGGCCATTTCCAAGGAGCGATTAACACTACATCAAAACGAAAATTAAAGGGAGAGGGCTTGCGTGAAAGATAATATAATAGAGCTCTTTCTATACGCCTCTGCTGGTAACGAGTTACAGAAAATCCAGCTTCTTCAATCGTTTTTCGACTTTTAACTTCAACTGCAATTAAGGTTCTCCCTTTCCGTACGAGTAAATCGATTTCTCCAAGGGGTGTTTTAAAACGGCTTTCCAAAATTTGGTAACCTTTGAGGCGAAGATAAGAAGCCGCAAGCCATTCTCCCCAATGACCTTTAAGATAGGCTTTTTCTTTCGGACTTAAGCTGAAGTGCACGTTGATAAATCTCCCTTTTTGATAGACCCATGGCAGTTGCCACAAGATTCACAGCTTCTTTTAAAGAATATGTTTCAAGCGCTTTTTTTAAGTATGTCTCGAGATCCTTCTCACTGAAAGACGAAGAGGAGGATGCCCCTTCAACAACGACAACAATTTCGCCTCGCGGAGGGTAAGTTTCGTAATATTCCTTTAACTTAGAAAGCGCTCCTTTTTGCACGTCTTCAAACAATTTAGTCATCTCTCTGCAAATAGCCCCCTCTCGATCTCCTAGAACCTCTTGTGCATCCTTTAAAAAAGGGAGGAGCCGTTTCGGAGACTCAAAAAAAAGAAGAGTGGCTTGGATGGATTTTATCGTTTCCAAAACTGCTTTTCGGGCTGCAGACTTGGGAGGCAAAAAGCCACAAAAGAAAAATCGATCGGGTGAAAGACCTGAAAGGCACAAGGCCATAAGTGGTGCTGAGGGACCTGGTATAACTGTATAAGGATAGTTTTTCCTTTGACAGGCAAGGATAAGCTTGAAGCCAGGATCAGAAATTAGAGGCATACCCCCATCTGTTATGTAAGCTATATTTTTCCCATCTCCCAAGAATGAAAGAATGCGTGGGCGTATGTGGTTAGCATTGTGGTCATGATAGGGGAGTAAGGGTTTTGAAATTCCATAATGGCTCAGGAGCTTTAAGGATACACGTGTATCCTCGCATACAATCATATCTACTTCATTCAAGATTTCAATAGCCCTCAAAGAGATATCCTTTAAATTTCCAATGGGCGTCGCTACAAGGTAAAGCATTATTTACTCATGTTAAAGAAAGGAGTACCTTAAAATTATTAAATACATTTCACCATGGGAGAAACGAGATGACAAGGGTATTGCAGTTTTTTATGTGGACAACCCTTTTGATAGGACTAACGTCATGTACCCATAAACCAAGTCCTGAAACATTAACAAAACCTATTCCTTCTCCCGTTCCTCCAAAAGTAAAAACCCCTCCCCCTGCTTCACCTCTCACGCCTTTACCACAGGTTACTGAACCTCGAGTCCACAAAGTCGGTCTTTTGCTTCCTCTAAGCGGTCCTCATGCTGCTTTAGGAAAAGGGATGCAAGATGCAGCTGAAATGGCTCTTTTTGAGTCTGAGACTTCAGCCATTACCCTCTTACCTAAGGATACGGCTCCGGGTGCTTATCAAGCCGCACTTAAAGCTATAGATGAGGGAGCAGAGCTTTTATTAGGCCCTATTTTTGCTACTGAAGTTGAAGCCATAAAACCCTTATTGAAAGAAAGGAATGTAAACCTTATTTGCTTTTCAACAGATCAAAACGTAGCGGGTCATGGGACTTATGTACTCGGATTCTTGCCTTACCAACAAGTTGAACGAGCTATAGAATATGCAAAAGGTAAAGGGTTTGCAAAGATTGCAGCTCTTCTACCCGAAGATCAATATGGCCATCTGATAGACCAGAATCTAAAGCGTCTTGAAGCTAAAGGAGAGCTCCAACTTATCGGTGTAACATATTACTCTAAAGGAGATATTTTAGAAGGAAACCCTGGAAACGCACGTCTTGTTGAAGAGCTTGCGAATTATAAGCTGAAAGGTCTTGAGATTCTTTTCATTCCTGAGGGAGGAGAAAATTTAGTACACCTTATGCGTCTCCTGAGTCCACACTTTCCTTTAAAAATTCTTGGAAGTGGGCAGTGGGATGCTACTGAAACTCTTCGTATACCTGGTTTGGAGGGAGGATTTTTTGCCTCAACTGATCCACAAGAGAGACAGCATTTTGAAACGCGTTTCCAAAAAGCATATGGAACGAATCCACTCCGGGTTGCAACCCTCGCTTATGATGCAACAGCTCTTGCAATCGCCTTAGCGGATAAGGGGTACGATACTCAGAACCTTACATTTCGACAAGGTTTCTCTGGGATCGATGGCATTTTCCGTTTAACGCCGCAAGGTATAAGTGAGAGAGGTCTTGCCGTTCTAGAGATCAATCCTTCAGGATTTAGGGTTATAAGTCCCGCTCCGAGCACTTTTTAGCAAATAAGCTATAACACTGTTTAGTTTGAGTCGTCCTTCAAATGTGGCAGTTATATGGGTAGGTGTTACCAAAAGCAGGCCTTCTTTTTCAAGACGTTCAAGAGCATGAGAAGTATAGGCATTCTCAACACTTAAATTCGTTTCTTCGAAAAGACGTTTTATCTCGAGGCCGCTTGTGAGTCGTAACCCCATTAAGGTAACTTCCTGTAATCTCTCAAGCTGGGAAAGAGACTGGGATAATTCAAGCCCATGTCCTTGCTTTTCAACCTTTTCCAGCCATGTTTCGGGTGCCTTATAACGAGAAGTAGCCCATTTTTTACCCCATTTGGTAATTCGACCATGGGCGCCTGGACCTATTCCAATATAATCTTCAAAATTCCAATAAAGGAGGTTATGACGGCATTCTTGGGTGGGAATTGCATAATTTGATACCTCATAAGCAGGTAGACCAGCTGTATTCATAATATCTTCTGTTAATTCATAAAGAGTAGCAGCAGGGTCATCTTCAAGAATCAATTTTTCTCCGCGGGCAAATCGTGTGGCAAAGACCGTTTGTGGCTCAATCGTTAGTTGGTATAAAGACAGATGACCTTTTGTGAAGGTCAAGGCCTTTAAGAGTTCTGCCTTCCAAGAAGCAACTGTTTGATCAGGTCTTGCATAAATTAAATCAAAGGAATAACGAGGAAAGTAAGATGAAGCAATTTCCAAAGCTTTCAAGGCTTGTTTTGCTGAATGCCGCCGTCCTAAAAAAGAGAGTGCTTCATCATCTAGAGACTGAACTCCAATTGAAAGACGATTAATACCTGCATCATGAAAAGCTTTAAATCTATTGAATTCAACTGTGCTAGGATTGGCTTCTAAGGTGACTTCAATGTCAAAAGCAGGTGAAAATAAGGTATTAACTTTCTCCAAGAGAGCAGCAATCGTATCTGGTTCCATAAGAGAAGGCGTCCCTCCTCCAAAAAAAATGCTGTTAAGCATTGCATTTTCGTTGATTTCAGCTGCACTTTCCAGCTCTTGTAACAGGGCTTCTTTCCAACGTCTTTGGTTAATCTTCTCTCGAACATGACTATTAAAATCACAATAAGGACACTTTGATAAACAAAATGGCCAATGAATATAAAGGCCAAAAAACCTCATTCTTCACGTGCCAAGAGTCTTAATTGGCGGTTGATGACTGTCATCATTGCAAAATCAACAACTGAGGCACTTCTTAAATCAGAGAGAATAGACTCAATACCTGGCGAATTAAGAACACCTTTTCCAAGCGTTCCATCTTCTTTAAAAAGAAGATCCAAAGATTTGGTATTTATCAAAACTTTCTTTGTAATCGCACGCTGATTGAGATACAATTCTTCAATAAGTGCATTGGCTGCAGCTTGCTGCCAATGGGTCTCTCCCGAAAGCTGTAAAGCCGCTTTTCGAAGCCATTCAAATCCGAGTTGTTGGCCAATTGCAAAATAAACACGCGCTACTATAGAAATTTCAATATTTGTTTCTTTGCTGAGCGTAATTATATCTGGTGCGGACACAAGAGGTTCTAAAGAAAGCAAATGGTTAGCTAGGGAAGGGGGTAAGCCCATGTGTTCATATTCTTGGCATCTATCTTCGTGAAGTTGACGTTGAGAAGGTGCAAAAAAAGACGGCAAATCTTCTCTCAAGATATCAAAGTCAGGCTTAAAATATTGAATTATTGCATCGATATTTCGATGAGATTTATTATATCTTATAAACCAATCCGTAAAACGCTTCACGTTTTCATAAATATTAAGCATCAGTTCTGTTTGGAAAGTTGGGGGCAAATTATCCATTATTTCAAGCTCACGCCAAAGCCAGACGAGGTCTAAAAGTTCTCTCACCGTAAGGTAAGCGCGAACAACATCCGCACCTTCGACTTCTAATTGACGTTTCATTTCATGAACAAATGTAATACCCATGCGATTAACAATACTGCTCGTAAGGAGATTAGCCGTAATATCTCGTTTGAGGGGATGAGTTTTAATTTGTTCTTGATAACTATACTGAAGCCGCTCTGGAAAGTAACCTAACAATCGAGAATGCAAAATTGCAAGGTCAGGAATCTCAGATTGAATAAGTTGGTGCTTGAGAGAAATTTTAGCGTAGGCCAATAAGACAGCAAGTTCGGGACGTGTAAGCCCTTGCTTATCTGCTGCTCTACGGGCTATTTCTGTCTCATCCGGTAAATCTTCTAAAGCTCTATTTAAAATTCCTTCACTTTCTAGATCACGCATCAGGCGAGCTTGCTCATCTAAAAGGCGAAGACTCTGACTTCGAGAAAGACTAATGACTTGATTTTGCCAAAAATTGTCCTTTAAAACCAACTTTCCAACATCATCTGTCATTTGCTCTAGGAGCTCATTTCGTTTCTTAATCGTAATTTCTCCAGAAGCCATAATCTGACCAAAAAGAATTTTAATATTCACTTCATGGTCTGAGGTATCCACACCTGCAGAATTATCGATGGCATCTGTATTAATGCGTCCCCCATTTTTGGCGTATTCTATCCGCCCTAATTGGGTTACACCTAAATTAGCGCCTTCAGCAATAACCTTGGCTCTGACTTCTATCCCGTTAATACGAAGGACATCATTCATGCGGTCACCGACCACGCTATTGGATTCGGCCTTCGCCTTAATATATGTCCCAATCCCTCCAAACCATATGAGATCCACTGAGGCTTTTAATATATAACGAATGAGCTCATAGGGTGTAAGATGATCCTCCCAAATATTGAGAAGAACTTTCATTTCAGGGGTAATTTCTATAGACTTAGCACGTCTTTCAAATACACCACCTCCAGGTGAAATTAACATTTTATCATAATTAGCCCATGTGGATTGGGGCAGATTGAAAAGTCGCTTCCTTTCCTCATAACTTTTTTTAGGGTTCGGCGATGGGTCAATAAAGATATGAAGGTGGTTAAAAGCAGCCACTAATTTTAAATGGTGAGAAAGAAGCATGCCATTTCCAAAGACATCCCCTGACATATCCCCGATTCCCACAACTGTGAGCTCTTCTCGATTGGCATCAATTCCCATCTCACGAAAATGTCGCTTAACCGACTCCCAAGCCCCACGTGCAGTGATTCCCATCTTTTTGTGGTCATAGCCCGTTGAACCTCCAGAAGCAAAGGCATCTCCCAACCAATAATCATAATCAAATGAAATTTGATTTGCGTAATCCGAGAAGGAGGCTGTTCCTTTATCAGCTGCAACAACTAAATAAGGATCTTCGTCATCACGTCGAATGACATCACATGGATGAACAATTTCCTGTCCCTTAATATTGTCGGTAAGATCTAGCAAACCACACATCATGATTTTATAACAAGCAATCACTTCTTCTTGGAGAGCGTCTCGATCCTCTTTAGGTGGAGGATGCTTAATAATAAATCCCCCTTTTGAACCTACAGGAATGATGACAGCATTTTTCACCATTTGGGCTTTCATTAAACCAAGAATTTCTGTCCGGAAATCTTCTTTTCGGTCTGACCAGCGGATACCCCCCCGTGCAATTTTTCCTCCGCGCAAATGCACAGCTTCGACGCGAGGAGAATAAATAAAAATTTCATATAGAGGACGAGGCAACGGCATTTCATCAATGGTTGCACTATTTATCTTAAAAGATACATAAGGTTTAGGCTTACCGTCATCAAATTGATAATAGTTTGTTCTTAACGTTGACCCAATTGCATTCACAAATTTGCTGAGTATCCGATCTTCATCTAAATTATCCACACTCACCAAAAGAGCTTTTATCCGATTTAATATTTCTTCTCTGGCTTGTTCTCGGTCTTCTTTGCATTCAAGAGCAAATTGGCAGGAAAAAAGTTGAATCATAAGGCGACAGATAAGAGGATATTTTGCTAGAGCTTCTTCCATATAAGTTTGGCTAAAAGTGACCTGAAGCTGACGAATGTACTTTGCATAGGCACGAATGAGTTGACATTCTCGCCATTCAAAATTGGCACGAATGATAAGACGGTTAAAACCATCATTCTCAACTTCTCCCCGCCAAATGCGGCTAAAACCTTCCAAGAAATGATTAGAGACGCTATCTAATTCGACAGGATCTCCTTCATAGGTTTGCATTTCAAAATCATGGATCCAAACCTTTTGACCATCAGATAGAGTAACAACGAAAGGGACTTCACTCAATACGCACAGATTCATGTTTTCTAAAACAGGCAACACATCTGACAAGGATACGGAACCTTCAAGAGAGTAAATTTTAAGTTTAAGGGTGTTTTCCCTTTCTCCCTCTAAGCGGTTTAAATGGGCTCTTAAGCGTGATTTGGCAAAAGCTTGTTCAATTTCATTAATATCAATAATAGCTTCTTTTGCGGTAAATCGTTCTTGATACCCCTTGCTGAACCCTTTCCCGTAACGCTCAAACAAACGTTGACCTTTTTGTTCACCTAAATCCATGATAAGGACATCATGTAAATGGTCACGCCAGGTGAGAGAAGCTTCAATCAACTCATCTTCAATCGCTTCATGGTCATAAACCAGACTTTCCTTATGAAGAAGTCGCAAAGAATAATGAACGCGAGCAAAAGCCAATTCTCCAAGTTGGGTTTGCCAATTTGTAAGCTTTGCTTGAAACGCTCTTTCAAGAATCTCTCCCATTTTTTGACGGAGTTCACTGTCGTATCTTTCGCGTGGAACATAGACAAGACAGGATACAAATCGCTCAAAGCTATCCGTTCGTACAAATAGAGTCAGACGTTGACGATTCTGAAGTTGAAGAATAGCCATACTTGTTTCAAAGAGCCAATCTTCAGAAGCTTGAAAAAGCTCATCTCGAGGAAATGTCTCAAGAATATGGGCAAGTGTTTTTCCATCATGCCATTGTTCTGAAAACCCAGATCTTGAGAGAATTCGTGAGATTTTACGCCTCAAGAGGGGAATATCTCGAGCACTTTTATTATAGACAACGGATGTAAACAAACCAACAAACATCGAAATCCCTGTGACGTTGCCAGATGCGTCAAACTGTTTAATAACGATAGAATCCATCGGGTCACGACGATGGACAAGAGATATTTGGCTTGTTTTCATAATAACCAGCGGATTTGGTTCGATAATATATCTTCGATTTGTAGGCGTAATTTCAACCCCTTTAAAAATATAGGTAATTTCTTGTTTTGAAGGATCACACAATATGCCGAGACCTTCTTCAGGTACAAGGCTTCTCTTGATGGTTGTTTGTCCAGGAATGAGGTTATATTCACAAAATCCAAGGAAGGTAAAATGATTATCTCCAATCCATTCAAGAAAAGAAAGGGTTTCTTCTAATTCCTCATGAGCAATATGGGGAGGAAAATTTTTGAGGTTGGTTATAGTGACTTTGAGACGCTCTCGCATCGGCATCCAGTCAGTTACAGCAAGATTTACATCCCGCAGGGCACGAGCCACTTCTTCTTCTAATATCTTGAGCTTTTCTGCTGAATTCGCCCCTAAAACTTCACAATGGATAATAGACTCATAATGCTCTTTTGTATTTTTAGAAGGTGATGCAATAAGTTTTTTTATTGTATGTTTTTTATCTCGTTCAATTTGTATAACCGGGTGAATCACAAGATGGATTGAATAGCCCAAACTGTTAATAGCTCCTGTAACGGAGTCAACAAGAAAAGGCATATTATCATTAATAACTTCTATAATGGTGAAGGGAGCAGAATATCCATTTACCGCTCTTTTTTCTGTAAATGCATGTATTTTTGCACTTCCAGGCACGCGCTGGAGACTGAAATTCCATACCTCATAAACCGAATCCACCAGAGTTTTGAGAGAGGATTCTGTTAAATCTTCTAATGAAACATTTGCATAATAAAGCCTAGCAAATGTTTGAGCCATTTCGCCAAATTCAGTCGGAACACGCCGTTTTATGCTTTCAGCAACTTGATCTAGAATGTCCTGCTTATGTTTTTTTTCATCCATGAGTTTCTCTTTTTTTCTCCTGAGAACAGTATGACAAAAAAGAAAAAATAAAGCAAAAAGATGTAACACATTTGGTCTATTCTAATTTAAAGACCATTGCATAATTGAAAAGATGACTTGACGAGGATTAGGAAGGATGATTTTTAAGAGAGAAGATTTGCTATTTCTTCAATTTTTATGCCTTTATTCGTAAACATGCTCTTAAATCGTACACATTATCCATAAGATACCTTATTTGAAACCTTTAAAAGGTTAAAAGCTATAGCTTTAAGGGTCATTCGTCCTTGGACTTGGGTGGTGGTAAGATAAGGAGCTCGGGTAAATTTAAATTTTTGCTTCAAGGTTCAAAACCCTTGCTCAACCCTATACCGAATCTTCGAAATCAATCGATTAAATACTTTTTGCCCATAGGTTAAAGGCTTTATTTCTTTTGGCTTTCTCCACAAGGCCATTCTTAATCCCCTTTTACCTCAGCAAATCATTATTCTTCTGAGAGGCATACCCCTTGTTTCCATAAAGTCTCTTATCTCGCCGGTTCTTAATAACCTCTTCCAATTCCTTGACTTCAGAAACATGAGTTGGGGTCACATGAACCTGATCAAAATCGACCCAGTTATCATCAATAGAAAATCCCCCCAAAAGGCTTAACACTAAACACTCCTCTCTTTCCTGCCTCCACACTAATGACTTGAAAACTTAACCCGACAAAAAACAAGCCAAGGCCGAAGTGTTTTGGCATTATTCGGTATCCGTTGAAGCGAGAAACGAAGACTCTTTAAGAGAAAGTGCCCCTACAACCTTAGCTAGCTTTTCTACTTCAAAGACTGTGATGTCAGAATCTTCTTGTGCTGCAGGTAAAGACTGAGGTAAGGAGCTTTTCACCAAACTCATCCAACTTTTATCTTTCTGTTGGCTGCTATAAGATATAAGTTTTTTATAGGAAGAAGTTTTATAATAACCTTTTTGAATAGAAGCCCAATTTAGAGGCAATTCCACTGCCTTCACCATATTGTGATAAGTTCTGATTCTTAGCTATTTTATCAATAAAGAGCTCACTTTAACTGAGCTGCCTTTAGGAAAGGAAAGAGGGATAATTACGAAACGAGGGAGGTAGTGATTTTAAAAAAGGGAATGATAAATTATTTCAAATGCAGAGGGAACCTACAGCTGAGTCAGGGACGGTAGGGGCTTTAATGGCTTTTTCAAATTTGCTTGCCATGTGCTTTCCCAAGCTATTTATAAAATTTTTAACCCTTCCTAATTTATTGATCTCATTGGTGGGCGCTGATGGATTCGAACCATCGACCCTCTGATTAAAAGTCTGTTTTCGTATCTTTCTTAGACCCCTTAAGATACCTTGCTCTTTTCATTTTTCCTTTGTTTTTTCTTAATTTTTTGTCCTTTTTTTGGCTACATTGAACTATATTCATCTTCATTCATTCTCGTTCTCTTGGTGAAAATTTGGAGGAATTTTTTTCTCACCTATGCTATAGTCCCATTCTTGATAATCAGTGGGGTTATATGCCTAAACTTACAAAACGATTTGTCGAATCTATTATACCGGATACCGATAAAATGATAAAGTATTGGGATTCAGAATTGAAGGGATTTGGAGTTATTGTCCTACCAAGCGGAAGGCGTACCTACTGTGTCCAATATAGAAATGTGAACCGTGTCAAGAAAATGTTTAAAATTGGAACCCATGGGCAAATTACGACAGAAGAAGCGCGTTCTCTTGCTAAAAAATATTTAGGGGGCGTTATTCACGGACATGATCCTGCCTCAAAGAAAAAAGACAGTCCCATCCTTCTAACAATGCATGATCTTGCTCGAGATTATATTTTGCATCATGGAGAAAAGAAAAGGCCAAAAAGTCTGCAAGAAGATCAAAGGCTCTTAAAGAACTTCATCTTGCCTTCTTTTGGAAAAAAGAATGTGACGGATGTTTCTCGACGAGATATTGAAGAATTTCATCGTGAGCATAAAAAGACCTCCTATCAAGCAAATAGAGCTTTAGCGGTTCTCTCTAAAATGTTCACTCTAGCAAATAATTGGGAATGGCGAGAGGATAACCCTGTAAAAGGGATTGAGCGTTATCTTGAAGAGAAAAGAGATCGTTGGTTAACGACTGAAGAGTTAAAAGTTCTTTGGAAAGTCCTTGATGAATATCCTAATCAATTGGCCGCGTGTATATTTAAACTCCTTATTTTGACAGGCGCACGCAAGGGAGAACTCATACACGCCACTTGGGATCAATTTGATTTAAGGAAAGGCGTCTGGACTAAACCTTCTCATTTAACCAAACAAAAGAAGAAAGAACACCTTCCTCTTTCAACTGAAGCTCTTGAGATTTTAGAAACCATGAAGACTCAAGCTTCATCGCCTTTTCTCTTTCCTGGTAAAGTAGAAGGAAAATCCATTCAAGAAATTAAAAAAGCATGGAACACAATAAGAAAAAAATCAGGGTTCCCTGATCTTCGTATTCATGACCTCCGCCATACTCATGCTTCTCATTTAGTTTCCAGTGGATTGAGCTTAAGCATCGTTGGAAAGCTTTTAGGTCATACTCAAGCCTCAACGACTCAGAGATATGCTCACTTAGCAGATGAGCCCTTACGACAAGCGGCACAGCTTTTTGGCAGTGCGGTAAAGAAGTTAACTACAGAGCAGAAATAGGACTTGAGAAGCGCTTTGAATCGTGAGGGTATATACTTTAACAGATGAGTCTTTACTGCAGCAAGCGGCCATTCTGTCTGGACATTTTGAAAATCTATTCAGTCAAATGTTAAAAGTCCTAGACATAAGGGAAACTCTAATAAAATTACAGCCCGCAGGTTTATCAACACTAATCGGTTCCGCCACCTCTTAAGGGGGACGATGTAAAAATTAATACTGCTTATCCACTTAACTCCCGTTCAAATACTTAACCACTTGAATGATTGTGGATTTCTCTCATTTTGTCTCTAAAGTTTTTACTATACCTATAAGTAGAAATGCTAGTATTCTCAAGCCTTACAAAGCCTTTGCCTCTAAAACATCCTATATAATTCACCTTTAACGGGAGTTAAGTGGATAAGCAGTAAATTAATATTAAAGAATGCAGAGGGTGAAGACCCGATATCTATTTGATTTAGTAGTAAACAAGCGATGACAATATTTATAACCTATTTTTTTTCCATAGTGAAGTCTCACTCTACATGAGACAATGGTAAAGTTTTCTTAATCCAGAGAAAAAGCTGGATTTTTTAAAAGGGTCATTAAGGGGAACCTGGATCAGTTTTTATGAGCGAAAGGGGATCAAATCTTCTGAACGTTAAGGCATCTAGCAGACACACCTTTAAGAGAAGCTACAAAGTTGCTTGGGATTAAGATGAAAAAACTTGCATCATCTAAAGCAGCTGCGTAATAAGCACAATTTATTCTGCTAATCATTAGCCTTCTGGACTTTCCATGCTTCTCCAGAAAGTTTCTGGAGAAGCATGGCTTCTACAAAATTATGGGCCTCTTCCTGGTTATATTTATAGCCAGCTTTTAAAAGAGGGACAATGTCATTTAAAAATACTGCATCTTGACGTTTTTGAGCCATGTTCATCTGAAATTCAGCTTTTGTAATGGTTTTTCCTTCTTGCTTCATATAGACATTGAAACATTCCATAACTTTGGAATATTCAAGGTGAGGATTGTGTTTAAGAATTGTATAAAGATCAAAAAGATCTCTTCCTTTTTTACGTTGGTATAAGGCACGTAATTTCGTACCCAATAATTCTTCCAGGGTATATGTCCTAATGTTTGCTGTACTGCTAAACCATGTATTTTCTACTTCATACGAGACTTCTAAGAGTTCTAAGTGATGAAAGTGTTCTCGTGTATTGATTTCAACTTTTACACGCATAGATTGAGTAGTATCTTCTTCTGCTGTGAATCGGTAATAAAGGGTTGCCCTTCCTTCAGAGAGCTTCCATTTTGGTTTTCCTAACCAGAGGCCTAAGATTTTACGTAGCTCTTGAAGAAGAGGCCCTATAGGACCACTCTGAATTTGAACAAAATCGATGTCTTCCGAATACCTTGCTGCGGGTGATGAAAAAAGTTTATGAAGGGCAGTGCCACCTCTAAAAATAAGGTGATCACGTAAGAAAGTGTTGGAGTAAACCTCAACAATTATCCGTGACAAGATCAAATCCTGTTCGACTTGCGCCAATGAAGGCCATTGAACCTTCTTCTGCCATTCTAAGAGGTAAGGACGAGGAATCATATGTCAGGCTCCAATTTTTCATTAATAATAATGCGCCATTTCTCATTTCTAGGAAAAGCTTCCTTAGATCCATCGCTTCTCAAAGAGAAATATCGTGGAGCGTTCTTTTTGATAAAGCGATGCAGAGTCGCCGTTTTATGAGAGTAACCCAGCTCATCAAGGATGTAACCAAGTCTCTGACTATACGCAGAAGGATAATATATAGCTACGTTTTTTAAACGTTGTGCCTTTATTTTTTCACCTAATTCAGATAAAATAGTCGCTACATGGTTAATATGTCCACATTGCTTCATGTACTTAATCAAGTCAAAAGCAGTCACTTCAGGAGGAGAAACATTCATATAACCTGTTGGTGTATTCCTTTTTTGTTGAGAAACACTAGTTATCACTTTTGAATAATACAAATGAATTTGAGAGCTTCCAATATGTATTAGAGGAAGTCTCTTATCACAAATAACTTGAAAGACTTGAGGAGCTTGATGAGCTGCGCCATGGTAAGCAGCTGCTGTTAAAAGACCCACATAATAATTACAGCCATGCGCCTTCATAAGATGATGAATGTACCACTCAGGAGGAGGAGCTCCTAAAGCCCAATACTCAGGAGGGACGATCAAATAAAGATGTTGGCCAAGGTATGTTATATTTCCTGCTTTGACATTTCTTGCTAAAGTTACTTTAAGAGAGTTTTCATGTGTCTCTATTTCTTTAAGTGCTTCTGCTTTTGAAAATACATATATTCCCTTGCTTTGGATAGATTTTATAAAGCTCTTATAAGTTTGCATGAGATTCACAAATAGTTATACCTTATATTAACTAAATATGCATAACAGGTAAACGAAAAAAACGCGGATTTTTTCATAGTCTATCAATATCTTTTCAGACAAAAGCAGGGAAAGTCCCGTCTTATACCGTTGAAAACAAGACAAATAAACACTTTTAAAATTTTCTCACTGGTTATCAAATTTCCTCTTGCTTTAAGAGAAAAAAATCATATAAATTAAAAGTTGCCTTCTCATTGTGAAAAGGCGTGGAATAAGGATGCTCGAAACATCCCTATCCCACTAACCAAATGCCAACATATGAGGTTGACAATGGCTAATGAAACACTAGCTCAAATTGAGCACACTTCTCAACTAATTATTTTTCAGGTTAAAAACGTAAGTAAGCTTCTCGGCAAGGCGTGGTTTGAGCTCGAATTGGCTCGATCAGACCTTCGAGAGCTTATTGAGCTCCATGAAAAATGGGAAGAAGAGAATGGTCTCAATCAAGAGCACCAACAGTAAGTGGTACCCACTTCTCTTCATCGAAGCACCTTTAAAAAAGAGGAACTCATTTTTTTATAAGTGAGGCTATATATTTTATGAAGGAAAGATCGAGGGGAAGAAAATGAAAAAATGGTTTAGAATGGTACAAACAAAAAACGTAAAAGGATCACAAACTGTGATCCTTTTGCTCCTTTATGAAGATATTGAAAAAGATTTTTAGGGAGATTGCTATCCTGGATGCCCCCTTGTTCAGCTTTTACTTTAATTATTTAGAATATCCACCTCGTGTCCTTTTTCTAATAAAAGTATAGTGTGAAAAGGCACTTAAAATTTATCTTGTCATACCATTTAAAGAACTCACGATTTTGGAAGCGATGTGTGTTTCGCCTTAAAACACAGCAGTAAATAATCCCTGAATATTGACCTATCTCTTTTTTGTATTGGTAAGCATTTCCAATCCCTGTGTTGCCCACAGCTGAAAATCTACTAAATCTGATTTAGAGATCTCGTTAAGTTCCACTAGCCCTTTAAATAAGGCTGCGACTTGTTTTTTCATCTGGGGAGATTTTTGAAGATCTTCCCCCAGCACGATACCGAAAGTTTCAAGAAGCCCTGCCTTCAAGGTGAGGCTCCCGAGTTGCACGAGGGAACGAGTTCTTGCACGTCTTAATCCGCGTGAATCAATTTCAAGAATGCTCATGATGTGATACTTCTGCCTTTCTGCTTTGTTGAGATGTTGAGTTACGATTTTCAGCTGCCTTGTGTGTTTTGTGAGAAGAACTGAGAAATGAGCCTGCACGCTTTTTCCACTCTTCTCTTTGGGCTTCTGACGCACCATTCCAATACTCTTTTAGAACCTTGAGGGCCACATCAGGTGAAAACTCTCCTTGAAAAATTTTTTGAGCTTCTCTCATAAGGAGAAGAGCTTGCTGAGTCTGGATGCGCTCCTTCTTTTGTTTGAGCTGACTGATCTTGGTTTCAATATGGGTAAGCTTGTCCTTCATGCGGTCTCCGTCTTTATTTTTATGTATGACTGTTTTTAACGATTATGTTACTATGTTTTAGAAAATTAATTAAGTTTTTCAAATATAACAATAGATAAAAATGAGTATATGCATAAATCAATTTCGATCTTTCGAGATCGACAAAACTGTCATGGGGGGCTTTGTAAAAAGCTTACCATGCGCGCTTATATGTTGCTTTTTGCAACGGCACTTTGTCACAGGCGACGCAGACCACATTTGGAAAAATGATAGGTAATCCATGGCTCTTTTTCACTTCAGCATGAAGGTCCTTTCTCGCAGTAGCCGAAATACAGTACGCTCTATTGCCTATCGGGCTGGGTGCGAGCTCTATGATCATCAAACTGGCCAGACCTTTGATTATACGAATAAGGAGGAGGTACAACATGTAGAGCTAGTTTTACCTCAAGGTGCGCCTAGCTGGGCCATTGAGATTCAGAAATTGATGGTAGAAGATCGCCAGAAAGGCGTTCAAGCTTTCGTTGATAAGATAGAAGCAGCAGAAAAACGAAAGGACTCTCAAGTTTGGAGGGAATGTGAATTTTCTCTACATCGAGAACTTACAGAAGAACAAAATAAGGCTCTTGCTCGAGAGTTTGTTCAAGATCAGCTCTGTGGGCGAGGAATGGCTGCTCAGATGAATTTCCATTTTGATGCGGATGAACTCACCGGAGAAGAAAAACCTCACTGTCATGTAACTGTAACCACCCGTCGCTTAGTTGAAGAAGGTTTGAGTTCTCAAAAAGAGATAGAGTGGAATGCAAAATCTCTGCTTTTTGAATTACGAGAACAGTGGGCAAACTATTCCAACTTTCATCTCAAGTTGAATGGCCATGACGTCCGAATTGACCATCGTTCTCACAAAGAGCGAGGTATTGAAATGGAACCTCAACCTAAACGGGGTCGTGGTATTGTTGAGCAGGAAAAGAGGATTCAAAAGCTTGAAGGTGGAAATGAGTTTTCTTTCGTAACAGATAAGGCTAAAGCCTTTTACGACGTTCAGCTTCGCAACCTTTATCGCATTATACGAAATCCAGAGATTGTGTTTGACATTGTGACCAAGCATCATGGCACTTTTATGTGGGCGGATGTGCAAAAGAAACTCCACCAATATGTGGACGATTCGCATCTATTCAATCGCATAGACATTAAGCTTAAAAACTCAAACGAGCTGATCCCCTTACGCTACGATCCAGAAAACGATAATTCAACCATTTATACCACCCGCCATATGTTAGCAACTGAAAAATCCCTTGTAGAAACGGCTGACGGGTTGGGACAAGTGAAATCGCATGGTGTGGAGGTACGCCATATAGAAAATGCAATTGCTAAGACCAATGAAGAATTGAAAAAGCATGGAGGACTTTCTTCAGATCAAAAGAACGCTATTCATCACCTTACAGATGAGGGACAGATTAAATGTGTAGTGGGAATTGCAGGGGCTGGAAAGACAACTGCCTTAGAGGTATGTCATGAAATCTGGAAAGCTCAGGGGTATGCTGTTTATGGACTAGCTCCTACAGGGAAAGCTTCACAAAATCTTGAATCTAAAACTCTAGGCGACGGTTCCTTAGAACAAAGTGGTATTCCCTCAACCACCCTTCACAAGTTTCTCAAATCCTATGAGGAAGGCCGGTGTCAGTATAATGAAAGAAGCGTCCTTGTTCTCGATGAAGCTGGTATGGTAGACATGGGGAGGTTTGAGAAGCTTCTAGGAGCAGTTAAAGAGTTGGGAGTAAAACTGATCGTTGTGGGGGATGGAGCTCAACTTCAGCCCGTAGAAGCAGGTCCTGCCTTTCGACTGATAACTACAAGGCTTGGAAAGGCTGAGTTGAATACCGTTATTCGTCAAAAGGAAGAATGGCAGAAGGAAGCAACAGTTCTTTTTGGACAACAAAAAACAGCTGAAGCTATCAAAGCTTACGCAGAGAAGGGATATGTTCATATTGTTGAAGAAAAACTCCCTTCTTTGAAAACGCCTGAAGGTTGTGTAAAGGTTTATGAAATCTCTCATCGCGTGTCTTCTCTCATCTACCGAGAGATGGCAAAAGAGGTACAAACAGAACACCGTCAGTCTTCAAATCCTTACCCTTTCATCAAGAATCATCAAGATTTTGGACAGTATCTACACTGGAAAGAAATAGAAAGAAAAGCAGCCCAATCCATTCTCAAAAATGCGGAAGAATGCCGTCCAATTTTAGAGGAGCGTTTTATTGACCCACTAAAACTTGCTCTTCAGGTGGTGGATAAGAACCAACCTAAGAACATTCAACGAGAAGAGGCAAAAGAACTTCTGAAAGAATGTAAATTAGATCACCTGATAGGAATTCAAAGACCAATAGGCATTGGAGTTGAAGTCCGTGAAGAGGCTAAAGAAGAGCTGATTCGAAATTGGCATAGCGCATTTAAGGCCTCTTCTGAAAAAAGCATCCTTATGTTGGCGTACAGCAATAGGGACGTCAATGATCTGAATCAATCAGCCAGAACTTTACTTAAGAAATCAGGTCATATCTCAGAGGCTGAATTTACCTATACTATAAAAAAAGAAGTTGAAGATGACTTTGGAAAAACAAGCACACTTAAGCAACAAAAAGGCTTTTCAAAAGGAGATCGGATTGTTTTCACAAAAAATAAATACTGGTCAGGTATTAGAAATGGAACAATGGGAACCATTACAGAATTAAATAACCAAACAATTAGTGTCAAATTAGATGAGGGGAAGGGGATTTCAGGAAAGGAACTTTCCTTTGCTCCTAATCTGAATCCTCACTTTGACCATGGCTGGACGATTACCATCCATAAGTCTCAAGGAACAACTGTTGATCGCACATTTGTTTTAGCTTCCTTTGAAATGACTCAAAACCTGGCCTATGTATCTATGACTCGTCATCGGGAATGGGTGAAGGTGTTTGGGAGTTCCTTTGACTTTTGGAGACCTGAAAAACTCCCTCAAGTTCTCTCAAAATCTGGAGAAAAACTATCTGCAGCCGATTATCTTGATACAGAGTCTCTGAATCAGCTTATGAAAAAAGACGATCTTCTCATTACAAAAATCTTTCAGCGCATGTCTAATGAGCTAGAAGCTATGGGTGCTGTGACAAAACAAGCCTTTCAGAACGTTGCAGACCATTTCTTAGGCATTCGCCAAGAGAAAGAGATTCGAATACTTCCAGAAAGCATTCGAGAAGAAGTACGCGCAGAGGTGCTATTCCATCAGAAAAAAGATCAAGAGCGAATCTCTCACCTGCATGAAGATCATTTTCATCTAGATTTTACTTCCTCTCTTCAGGAAGAAGATAATCAAATAAAACAAGATTTTTTAATTCAAAAAGAGCTACAAAAACAAACGGATGGAATATCTCTTCCTTTCAATCAAACACTTGATGACAAACACCACAAGAAAACCTTCTGGCAAACTATAAAAGCCTCGCTCAAAGGCGAGAGGATAAAAGAAGAATCGCGCCAAGTTAACTCTTCTTCTAAATTTTCAGGAAAGAGAGACCCTTCTCTTTTATACACTCCTACAATTTTAGAAAAAGAAGCATACCAACAACCTAAAGATGCAAAGAAAAACTATATGACAGATGACTTGAAAAAGGAAATGCTGGGAGAATACCTATATCAAAAAATCACAACACAAAAAACGTCCCATAAAATTCCCCAGATAGCTCCAGAAGAACTTAAGCGAGATATGCTGGGGGACAAATTTTACAATAGGCATTATAAAAAAACACAAGATTCAAAATCAGCAGAAATGAATAAATTATCGCGGTACATGCTCTCCCATATTGAAGAAGATCAAACTCATCATGAGCAGGATATTTCTATTGCTCAAAAGGCTACTTCACGAGGGCGAAAGAGATAAAGATAGGGCATTTCATAAACTTTTATTGGATCTTATAAGCGATACACTCTTGCCTTGTATCCATGTACTGAATAGGGCAGTGAGAACTTTCATGATATTTTTATTGGCATTATCTTTATTCAAATAAAAAACAAGAAATTTTAGGAGTTTATTTTTTCTTGAATAATTATGACTAAAAAACATCTACAGTGTATTATTAAATAAGCTAGGGTTATACAATTTTTTACATGGATAGAAAAAATAAATTCAATAGATTTTTTGTTGTTGAGGCATATAAGGAGGCTCGAATGAAGATCAACAAATTGACGCTCCGTCTCTAAAGGATTGTCCTTGAAAATTGAGTCCTGCTCGACAAAATAGCGGACGCTTATTTGTTTGTTACAGCGTCGGAATATCTTGAGAGGATTTATACGGCGACTGATAAACAATATCACATAAACTTACAACTGTATTATAGGTAGCAACTGCAACCCACATGCCGATAGCCATGTTGACAGAGCTTCTCGTTAGAGAGGCCACCATATTATTGCCAGTTGGCACCGGAATGAAATCCAACATCATTCCCACGCTACCACCCAACAACATAGAGGTTGATTTCCCCGCTTTTTGCATAGTTTCTGAAACACTTAAATTATAACGAAAAAGATCTCCAATAATTGGAAATTCCACAATAACGTTTTTAACAAACCAACTTTGTTTCCAGTTTTTATTTTTTTCTTTTCTAACTGGAAGCAAAGGTATAAGTTCTTCGTCTTCATGTGAAAGGGTGTTTAAATCTTTTCCTTTGTTTTTTACAACCGAGTGTGAAATGCTGTGCTGCCCCTCTGATTCCTCTGTATTTTGCATAGCGTAACCAACTGAACTGTGCTGAAATATGAAGAAGAAAAATACAGCAAATAGTCCTCTTCCCAGTTTCTTATTAATAAATAGATTCACATATTTTTGAAGAAAATATATTTTAGCAACGTTACGCATGGGAAATCTCCTTTTGAATATCGTACTGTAAGATGAGTATTATATTCTTCATACAGACCCACTGTCCAGGCTAATTAAAGAAAGACATATTGAGCTCAGCCTAAGGAGAAGATAGTCGATTGATCATAATAAAAATAAAAAGCGAAAACCCATAAAATCCAATTTATATAAAGCAGCCTAATGGTACCAGAATAAGTTATACTATTTCCGTAAATTAATTTAACGGATAATTTTTTGCTTTAAGGCTGCTACTATGGTTTTATAAAAACAAAATCATAGGTAGGCAAATGTCCGGGGTATCAAAAGCAATAAGTGACGATTTATATAAGAAAACAATAGAAGAACTACGTGTCTGTGGGCGCCAGGGAGATATTTCTCGAAAGCTACAAG
>JAIEMB010000007.1 GCA_019752515.1 Alphaproteobacteria bacterium
TGGAATTCCAACGCCCCCACCGCCTCCTCCAGCCATGAGCAAGGATGAGAAAGATAAATTAGACATAACTACAACAGGTGGAATTCCAACGCCCCCACCGCCTCCTCCAGCCATGAGCAAGGATGAGAAAGATAAATTAGACATAACTACAACAGCAGGTGCACCAATACCGCCTCCTCCACCTGTTTTTGTTAAAAAGACGTTACCAAGGGCTACTTCTTTACCCAATCTTACCAATCCTGAAGACCCGCAAGAAGGAGGAGATCTATTGAGTGACATTAGAAAGGGAAAAACACTCAAGAGAGCAGATTCACAGCCTGACCTCAGAACTTCTCTGAAAAAGGATGAAAAAAAAGACATATTCTCTGAAACAGAAAAGCGAATTGCGGAAGCGATGCAAAGACGTCCTGTCAGCTCTCATCATGACGACGATGACGATGACGATGGCGATTGGGATTAACCAAGGCCCTTTTGAGTTTTTCTTTTTGCTTATTATAAATCTACAAAGTCCACGTTAAAGCGTGGACTTTGTTACGTATGTTGTATACATAGCTTTTGTAAAGATTCTGAGAGCTCTCTCTTCTTTATTAATACTTTTTTCAAATTTGTTCTCTATCATTAGAATAAGAAATAGTTGATAAATTTTATTTAAATTTAAGATATATGATTAGAGCTCAGATCATGACAATAGATAGGGAGATATAATAATGAAGAAAAATAAGGAAAACAAACAAACTCCTTTTGAAATTGGTGGAGATCTCGTTCAGCCTGGAACAGCAAAGATAGTTCACATACCCTTTTCCTTTCTCCCCACTCAACGTTCTTTTGATTTAAATCTACGTGTTGTTCATGGACGTCAGCAAGGAAAGTGTCTCCTTATCAGCTCGACAATTCATGGTGACGAGCTTAATGGGATAGAAGTGATTCGCCGCGTCCTATCTTCTCCTCTCACAAAACATATTCGAGGAACTCTCATTGCCATTCCCATTGTCAATATACTTGGTGTATTGACTGAAAGCCGGTACCTTCCCGATCGACGAGACCTAAATCGAAGCTTTCCTGGATCTGAAAAGGGATCCGCAGCTTCCCAACTTGCAAATATTTTCTTAACTGAAATCGTGCAAAAATGTTCTCATTGCATTGATCTTCATACAGGATCAAATAACCGCATAAACTTACCACAAATTCGTTGTAATTTTCAAAATGATAGTGCTCTAAAGATGGCTTTCGCTTTTGGCGCCCCTGTCACTTTAAAAGCCCCCAATCGCGATGGTTCTCTCAGAGAAGCTGCTGAAGAAATGGGTATACATTCATTGACTTTTGAAGGTGGAGAAGCCTTACGTTTTAATGAGTTCTCAATTAGAGCCGCAGTCCAAGGCATTTTTCGTGTCATGGGTGTGCTCGGAATGATTTCTCCTAAAAAGTGTCCCGCCCTGAAAGGATCATCTGTCATTTCTCCCACTAGCCGTTGGTTAAGATCCCCTTCTACAGGCATTTTTCGTACGAATGGTCACTTAGGAAAGAAGGTCCTTAAAGGAGACGTTATTGGAAAAATTAGTGATCCCATAGGAACAACAACTCTTGATATAGTAGCTACTTTTGAAGGTATTATTATTGGGCTTAACCAATCCCCACTTGTTTATAAGGGCGATGCTCTCTTCCATATTGCATGGGTCCCCGACCCATCAAGAGCGGAAGCCACCATTGAGGAATTTGGAGAAGAAACAGATCTAAATCTCTCTTTAAATGATCCTTCAACATACTAGGCAGATCATTATTCTTTATAATTGCCCATTTCTTTTATTTTATTCGCCTCTAAATTTTTCTTTTGAGAAGATAGATCAAAAGGAGAACGCATGAATAAACTACATCTGTTCAAGAAGCTCTTGGAGCTTTTTAAAGCCGAAAGAGCAAAAAGAACTCCTGAGCCAACTCTTTTCAATTGGCAACAGTGGGCTAGAAAAAGTCAGATTCCCCCTCAAGGAAGTTGGCGAGTATGGCTTATTCTTGCTGGTCGTGGATTTGGTAAAACACGCACAGGTGCTGAAACGTTACGTCAGTGGATTCGAGAAGGTCTCTGCCGTAGACTTGCCCTTATTGCTGAGACAGAAATGGAAGCTCGCCATATTATGGTTGAAGGAGCATCAGGACTATTAGCCGTTCATCCTCCTGCTGAACGTCCTATATATGAACCTTCGCGACGACAACTTTTTTGGTCAAACGGTGCTGTTGCAACCTGTTTCAGTGCAGAAGCGCATGAGCAATTACGCGGCCCTCAATTTGATGGAGCATGGGTTGATGAGCTGGCAAAATTTCGGGAAGACATGAAAGTTTGGGATCAGCTTATGTTTGCTCTTCGGTTAGGTCCTTTTCCTCGCGTCATCGTAACGACGACACCTCGACCAACCCCTCTTTTAAAGAAATTGCTTAAAGATCCAGATATTGTCATAAGCAAAGGTTCAACTTATGAAAATGCAAAAAATCTTGCCAAACCATTTCTCGATTATATCACCCGGCAATATGGAAAAAGTTGGCTCGGTCGCCAAGAGATTTATGCCGATATGGTTGAAACAAGGGAAGGTGCCTTATGGACCCCTCAACTCATTGAACGTGCGCGAAATGCATACCAAGATAAACCACTTCAACGTCTTGTCATTGCCATTGATCCAGCCGTGAGTACAACTGAGCAAAGTGATGAAACCGGCATCATTGCTGCAGGCGTTACGCAAGAAGGCGTAGGTGTTATTTTAGAAGATCTTTCTCTTAAAGCACCTGCCTATCTTTGGATACAAAAAGCAATTACCGCCTACCATAGGCTTAAAGCAGATAGAATCGTTGCTGAAATCAACATGGGAGGAGAACTTGTAGAGCATCTCTTGCGCACTCATGACAGATCAATAAGCTATAAAGCCGTACGAGCCATGCGAGGAAAAGCTTTACGTGCAGAACCCATAGCAGCCCTTTATGAGCAAGGAAAAGTATGGCATACCTCACACCTCCCAAAACTTGAAGAACAGCTTTGCACTTATGTTCCCGGACAAAGTAAGAAATCACCCGATCGTCTTGATGCCCTCGTTTGGGCTCTCACCGATCTCATGCTTACACCCTCACATCAAACTGAAATATGGATGTGTTAATAATACTATATAAAAAAACACCCCCAATAGGGGGTGTTTTTTCTTTAATAAGAATGTCTTCTTATTAGTCCAAAACTGTAATAGCAACACGGTTTTGTTGATAAGCCCATTCGCTACCATCTTGCTCAACGATTGGACGATTCTTACCGTAGCTTACAACCTTAATACGTGCTGGGTTTACACCGAAAGCAACAAGCTGTTCTTTAGCAGCATTGGCACGACGCTCACCTAGAGCCAAGTTGTATTCTGTGGTTCCACGCTTATCGCAGTGACCGTTAACGGTCACAACGAAGTTTGGATATCTGTTCAACCAATCAGCTTGATTTCTTAAGGTGTCCATCCCTTCAGGGCGAACATGTGACCGATCGAAGTCGAAGAATACACGATCGCCAACGTTTTCAACGAAATCAGCAACTGAACCAGCTACACATGGTGACTCAACGATTGGCGCAACTGCTTCCATCATTCCGCCTTGTCCGGAAGCTTCAACACACTCATCTGTTGAGGATCCGCATGCAGATAACGCTAACGCAGCAGTTGCGAGAAGACTTGTAATTTTTAGACGCATTTCTTTTTTTCTCCTTTTTGGTTTTCGTTCGCCCACATTAGCAGGTGAACGTTAAAATAACATTAAAATTTGTCTCTTTTTGATGTCTTTGGCCCTATGCAGCACCATGCCTAGTCCGATACACCGTAAGCACACTATAACCTATTGAAGCAAAAGGATCAAGAGCTCCATGTAGGATACGATCCTTCTCCAGGAATATCAACTGTTCTCTTGTTAAATCCTTCAATATTGATCCGACAAAGCCCAACTTTGCCTCTGGAACTCGCTTGGCAAGTATACATAATTTCGCGCCCATTTGGCGACCAAGTAGGTCCTTCAAGAAGATAACCGGAATCAAGCATCCTCTCTCCCGAACCATCAGGCCGCATAACCCCAATGTAAAAAGTTGATCCTTGTTGAAGAGTGAAAGCAATTAAATCTCCTCTAGGTGACCAGATAGGATTATCATATAGTCCCGTTTTAAAACTAATACGAGTTCCTTCTCCTGACCCTGCATCTTTAACATAGATCTGTGGTTTTCCCCCCTTATCTGAAATATAAACAATCTTTGTACCATCAGGGTTATAACAGGGGGAAACATCAATTGATGCTGAAGATGTTGTTAGTTTCTCCAATCTCTTGCTTCCTAAATCCATTTTATAAAGAGAGGCCGCACCTCCTTTGGCACTGCTCAGAATAATGTGATCTCCCTTTGGAGAGAATCGGGGAGACATTTTTTGTCCCTCAACCGATCCCAGTGAGTCGGTGTGGCCTGTTGTAATGTTATGTATAATGAGCTCTGGCGTCTTATCATTCTTTCCAAAACTCACATAAGCTATTTTACTACCATCTGGAGAAATACGAGGGGTCAATACACGCATCCCACTTGAAATCATTTGATGATTTGCTCCATCTTGATCCATAATAGCGAGTTGATACTTACGCCCCATTTCAGGACCACTTTCTGCCACATAAACAACACGGGTATCAAAATACCCTTTATCTCCGGTGATACGCTCATAAATTTGGTCAGCAATTTGGTGAGCAGCTCTTCGCCAGTTAGCCGGTTCTGTACCCAAAGAAAGGCCTGAAAGTTGGGTCTCTGTAAAGATGTCAAACAAGCGAAAGTCCACTTGCAAAGAATGGCCGTTACGTTGCAAAAGGCCTCCCACTAGTGCTTCTGCATTTAAAATTTTCCAGTCTGCAAAACGAGGGTGTGTCATCACATCACGGGCTGACTGGATATGAGCATTCGGGTCAACAACGCGGAAAAGACCACATCCTTCCAAATCATTTGTTATAACTTGCGTAATTTCTTGACCTATCTTTGCCAACTCAGAATCACCGCCCCCATCGAAAGGCGTAATCGCAATAGGGACGGGCTTAAAAGTTCCTTCTGTAATGTCAATATGAACTTCGGCCATCGACTGAAAAGTTAACGCAATTATCATTACGAAAGTAAACAGCGCTTTTTTCATCATAAATACACCCTCACTATAAAGTTCAAGAAAATCCTGAAAGAGAATACGCTTTCTAGAGACAAGAAACAAGAAGTTCAAACAATAATTTTATAAAACCAAGTATCACATTCCTTTTGATATCAAGATCCGACTCTGAATAGCCGCGGTTTTAACAGCTTTTTGAAGTTTTTCAAAAGCACGCATTTCAATTTGCCTGACACGTTCACGAGAAATTCCCATAGTTTCAGAAAGTGTCTCAAGTGTTGTCGGGGGGTCCTTAAGTCGACGTTCTTGTATCACTTGATACTCGCGCTCGTTCAAAGATTTTAAAGCAGTTTCTAAAAGTGCATTCTTTCTGTTACTCTCATCTCTCTCAATAAGCTTATTTTCATGAGTTGATTCTTCATCGACAAGCCAATCTTGCCATTCATCTAAACCGTCTTCCTTTAAAGGAACATTAAGCGACTGATCAGGACCTCCAAGTCTCTTACTCATTTCAATCACTTCATGCTCAGAAACATTAAGCTCTTGTGCGATATCCTTAATTGTTTGCGCAGATATGATGGGTTCATCTAGCTCCTGCATCTTGCCCTTAAGACGCCTTAAGTTAAAGAAGAGTTTCTTTTGAGCCGCCGTCGTCCCTATCTTAACAAGTGACCAGGAATGTAACACATACTCTTGAATATTGGCACGAATCCACCACATAGCATAGGTAGAAAAACGGAACCCTTTATCTGGGTCAAACTTACGAAGAGCTTGCATCAGACCAACGTTCCCTTCGGCAATAAGATCTATCACCGGCAATCCATATCCTCTATAACCATTTGCTATCTTAGCAACAAGCCGAAGGTGGGAGCCCACAAGCTGTTCAGCTGCTTTCGGGTCTTGATGTTCTCGCCACCGTTTTGCCAACATATATTCCTCATCTGGCTCTAAAACAGGGAAACGCCGAATTTCAGATAAATATCGAGCTAATCCGTCCCCCATACTAGGAAGAGCTGCAGCTGCAGGAAGGGTTGGAAGATGATTGTCTTGTTCGTCAGTCACGCAACTTAACCTACTGTTGTCTGAGTTTGGTAGTTTAACACATCTATCAGATTTCGCATATCCTCAGGAAGAGTTGCTGAGAAAAGAAGTTGCTTATGGGTTGAAGGATGAAAAAATGATAGTTCTTTAGCATGAAGTGCTTGACGACCTGGCAACCATTTTTTTAATAAAAACTCTTTCAATACTAAAGGAATAGATTTCGGTATTTTACCATAAACTCCATCCCCAATTAAGGAATGGCCTTTGGCTGTTAAATGAACGCGAATTTGATGGGTCCGCCCTGTTTCTAAACGACATTCTACGAGACTCGCTATTCTCCCAAAGAACTTCGTGATCTTATAATGGGTCAGTGCTGGCTTTCCGCCCTTACACAACGCCATACGCTGCCGATGGTACCGATCTCGTCCAATAGCACCTTCAATAATGCCTTCTTGTGGTAAAAGCATTCCCCACACAAGTGCATTATAAACCCTCCTCATCTGATGGGTTGAAAGCTGATATGATAAATGACGGTGAGCCCGGTCATTTTTAGCTGCAACTAAAAGACCGCTTGTTTCTTTATCAAGCCTGTGGACTATCCCTGGACGCTTAACTCCATTTATTCCAGAGAGGCTCTCACCACAGTGGCTTAAAAGTGCATTTACGAGAGTTCCTTCCGAATGACCAGGAGCAGGATGAACAACCATCCCTGCCGGTTTATTAACCACAATAAGATCCTCATCCTCATACAAAATATCAAGAGGAATCCATTGAGGAAGCGGAATAGCTTCTTCAAGGGGCGGAATTTTGACTTCAATAAGCTGCCCCTCCTTAACTTTAAATGAAGGCAGTTTTAAAAATACAGTTCCCGCCCTAACAAATTCTCCTTCAATAAGTTCCTGCAGGCGGGATCTCGAAATCTCAGGAATGTTGAGGACTAAAAATTTATCCAGCCGCATACCATGCTCATTTCTTTTTACGCATAAGCTATATAAAGTGTTAGCAGCCAAAATTCATAGACCCAATAGAAGTGTTATGAAATTTATGAATATTTACTTTAAAAAAAAGATGCAAGCATTTATCTTTCATTTTAAGGAACTTATATCGAATTTTGGCATTTCCGCTATGCAAACAAAACATTTGCCAGTCCTAGAAAAGTAACAATATAAATGTTACAATAATATTATTGAGTAATATTAATAGATTTTTCAATTTGGTCTCACTTTGGTTGAGAGTAAAAGGGCGTTACGATGGTTTATAATACAATTGCTGGAATTATTGCTAGCTTGTTAGCAACAACTTCCCCAGAATCACTAGACTTAGCAAAAAAACCTTTCGCAGAAACTGAATTTGGTCACTTCTTTTCAGACGGAAATGCAGATTCAACCGATCCCAATAAACGAAAAATTGATCTTAATCAATTTTCAAAAAGTTTAGGCGGAGGAGGTGAAGCCACTCTTTCAACAAAGTCAGCAGGCCGGATAAGTGCGGATAACGGTTCTTCAACTGCCTCCATTTTTAGAGGAGCCACGGAAGCATCGGGCATGAGCCAACCTTCGTCTGTTATCTCCTCTCATGTTGGGAATACATCATCCTTTAAAATGCCAACACCAGTTGAAGCTCTTGTTGGTCAAGCAGGCGCGCAGGGTTCTGTACCTCATAAAAGAATAACTTCTGGTCGCCATACACCCCAATCTGCATCACAATCTGAACCCATATTTAGTCCAGACGGAGCAGCAAATGTAGGAGGAGGAAGTTATGCACCCAGAATTTCTGGTGGTGGTGGATCTTCTACGTTTGTAGAGACTGAAGCTGGAGACAGCTTAACCCCTCAGCAAATTGCCGAGTTGGAAAAATTCAGAGAAGCTCAATCAAAGGTAGTTGCACCTGTCACTAAAACCGCGCCAGAGTTTCAAAAAGTAAAAGCACCTATTGTTCAAGATGTGCCTCCTGCTAAATCAGTAAAAAAACCTGTTATTGAAGTTACTCCCCCTGCTGAAGAGGTAAGGGCACCTGTTGCTGAGGTTCCTCCCCCCGTTGAAGAAGTAAGGGCACTTGTTGTTCCACCTGTTGCTGAGGTTCCACCCCCCGTTGAAGAGGTAAGGGCACTTGTTGTTCCACCTGTCGTTGAGGTTCCTCCCCCCGTTGAAGAGGTAAGGGCACCTGTTGTTCCACCTGTTGCTGAGGTTCCTCCCCCCGTTGAAGAGGTAAGGGCACCTGTTGTTCCACCTGTTGCTGAGGTTCCTCCTCCCATTGAAGAGGTAAGGGCACTTGTTGTTCCACCTGTCGTTGAGGTTGCTCCTCCCATTGAAGAGGTAAGGGCACCTGTTGTTCCACCTGTCGTTGAGGTTCTTCCCCCCGTTGAAGAGGTAAAAGTACCAGTTGCTCCACCCACCGTTGAAACTAAAGGTAGCTTTTCTTTAACTCCTGAGCAATTTGCAGAATTTGAAACGCTTAAAGCTACTCAGTTAAAGACTGCCCAACATGAACAAGAAATATCTCGTACCGTTCCTGTTGTTGAACTTTCTCCTCCTGAAGAAGTAAAAGCACCTGCTGTTCCTCAGGCAAGCGATACCTTCACTTTAACGCGTGAAGAATATGATGAATATCAAATGCTCAAAGCTAATAAGTTAGCTCAACCTAATTCTGGCATTAATATTCCTCCTCCACCGCCTCCTCCACCTGTATTTGGCGCACCACCACCACCGCCTCCTCCACCAGTGTTTGGAGCTCCACCACCTCCTCCACCTCCTTCAGGTATGAACAAGGGGCCTAAAGCGCCTCCACCACCGCCGCCTCCTTCTTCAGGCAAGGAAGAGGCTGCTGCGGATACTCCAGCTGCTAAACTTTTTGAGCAGATTAGAGCAGGAAAAAAACTAAAAACTAAAGAAGAAAGAAACATAGAACTCGAGGAAAAAAGGAAAAAAGAAGCACTCGCTCCAACCAAACCATCTGATAATAAAGATGAGACGGAAGAGGAAGACGCAAGTGTTCCTAATGAATCAAAATTAAAAGGTCCACCTCTTGAACAACAAATTGGGCCAAAGAAAGAAGCGATTAAATCAGTTGAAGGCGAAATTCAATCAATTGATCAAGAAATTAAGCAGTTGGAGGAACAAAAGCGCCAAACTTCTGAAGACTATGTTGCTAACTATGAGTCCTTACCTAAACTTAAGAAAACTCAAATTGAGAAGCAACTCGAAGCACAGACAAAAAAGATCCATGAGTTAGTCTTGCAAAAGAAGTCTGCGGCAGAAAAACTCCAAAGAGAACAAGACCAACTTAAAGCTATTGGCTATGCACTAAAGCGAAAAGAAGCAGCAGCTGAACGCGCACGGATAAAGAAAGAGCAACAAGCTCAAGAAGAGCGTGATGCTTTGGAATCGGCAAAAGAGGGAAAGGCTCCTAAAGTTACAGCAAAATCTGCTCTTAAGGCTGCTAACCCTGAGGATTTAGGTCCTGCCCAATCTATCTTATCTTTAATACGAGAAAAGGATAGGGAAGGAATTTTGCAAAATGAGCGGCTCGTCACCAAACTAGCTCGTCTCGATGGCAAAGAAATTAAGAAACTATCTGATGAACTAATAAGCGAATCCGTTGAAGCGTTTCGTCTCTCAAAGTTAACCGGAAGTGAAATCATTCGGAAAACACCTATTGATGAAGCTGACAAAGTAGGAAAAGAAGGAGAGCTAGAAGACTTAAAGAAATTTAAACAGAGAAGAGGGAAATTTGATTCCGCCAGAGGTGTAGGCCATAAAGACAAAGACGATGATGACCTCTAATTCGTGAAAAAAATGAACTCTAAATTTAAAAAAGCCTCTTTTAGAGGCTTTTTTATTTGGGCAGTTTTTACTCCTTAATCCCTTGCAGAAACCGTATAATTCCTGAAAAATCAACAGATTGTCCCCCATTTCCACAAAAAAGAGTATAAAGAGCCATAGCCTCCGCTCCCAAGGGTAGAGCCGAAGATGTTTCTTGAGCCGCGTTTACTGCAAGCTTTAAGTCTTTCAACATCATAGCTGACGTAAATCCTGCTTCATATTCTCGGTTTGCGGGAGAAGAAGGAACGAGCCCTGGAACAGGACAATACTGGGTTATAGACCAACACTGGGCAGAAGATTGAGAAGCAACGTCATAAAATATCCTTGCATCAAGGCCTAATTTTTCAGCCAAATTAAAAGCTTCGCATACCCCTATCATAGAAATTCCTAGAACGAGATTATTGCAAATTTTAGCAGCTTGTCCCAAACCGGCCTTACCACAATAAATGATCGTTTTTCCCATTATTTCCAAATATGGTCTTAAAGCGTCTAAATCCTCTTTTTGACCTCCAACCATGAAACTTATTGAGCCTGCTTTAGCTGCAGCCACACCCCCTGAAACAGGAGCATCAATAAGCCTTATTCCTTTTTGTTCCGCCTCACGATGAATCAAGCTAGAAGTTTCAATATCAATCGTTGAACATTCGGCAATAAGAGTATTTGGGCGCACATGACTTAAAATGCCTTGAGATCCTTCATAAGCACTTTTGACGTGTTTTCCTTCTGGTAGCATAGTGATAACAATATCAGCATTCTGAACCGTCGAAGCAATATTCTTACTAGCAACCCCACCTTCCTTTACAAAGGCTTCCAAGGCAGCAGGAACGATGTCATATCCTGTGATATGGTATCCAGCATTAAGAAGATTTTTGGCCATGGGATAACCCATATGCCCAAGACCAATGAAAGCAATTTGCGTCATTATTTTCCTTGTAATATTAGTTCTTTATCTCCCAAGGAGGAAAAATAATAATCGACATCTTCTGGCGTAATGTCTTCCACCAAAGCCGGTTTCCAGCATGGTAATTGATCTTTATCTACTAAAACCGAACGAATACCTTCCGTAAAATCATGTCCTTGAACAAAGTGTTGGCAAAGGCGGAATTCTCGCTGTATCCTCCTCACAAAATCAGATTTGACGTCTGTGAGTTGGCGAAACACGACGGATAAACTCACAGGTGACTTAGACCTTAACATATTGTATGTATTCTGTGCAAATGGCGAAGAATCTTTTTCTAGGCTATTCAGAATGGCAATTAAGGATGATTGATTAAAGTGATCTTCAATCTGACTATAATGATGTTCAAGGAATCCTTCTTCTTGAGGCTCTTGACAGTACATTTCTAACGCATCTTCAAGAGGCTGGCCTTCTCGTAAGGCATCAATAAAGTGAAACAACGATGAAGAGGGCATAAAATGCGTAGCAAGCCCTGACCATAAAGCATCCTCTGCCTTAAGTTGCGTACCTGTTAGTCCTAAATACAGACCTATAACACCAGGTGCATTACTTAAAAAATTTGTCCCCCCCACATCTGGAAAAAAACCAATCCCTGTTTCTGGCATGGCTAATAGTGCTCTTTCTGTAACAATTCGGTGAGAACCATTTACAGAAACGCCAAGACCACCGCCCATAGCTATTCCATTAATAAGGGCTACATAAGGCTTTCTGTACAAATAGATATGTGTGTTTAACGTATATTCTTCTCGAAAGAACGCATCACAAAAATGAAGATTCCCTGCTTTTCTCGCCTCATAAACAGCTCTGACATCCCCTCCAGCACAAAAAGCTTTCTCTCCCACACCCTGAATAATAATAGCTTTAATAGATGAATCCTCTTCCCATAATTTTAAAAGTTCTCCAAGATCACGAATCATGCTAAGCGAAAGTGCATTTAATGCTTTAGGGCGATTAAGTGTTATCCATCCAAACCCTTCTTGGACTTCTATAAGAAGCTCATCTGTTACGATTGGTTTAACCATTGCGGTTTCCCTCATATATATTCTCCTAGTACCTTCCGTGCAATAATAAGGCGCATAATTTCATTTGTCCCTTCTAAGATTTGATGCACGCGAAGATCGCGCACATAACGCTCTATCTGATAATCTTTGATATATCCATAACCACCATAAATCTGCAGGATTTCATTACACACGCTAAATCCTATATCTGTGGCAAAGCGTTTCGCCATTGCAGAAGCTAATGTGGTATCAGTGTCTTCTTCTTGAAGCTTCATAGCGGCCCGATGAACCATAAGACGTGCTGCCTCAAGTTCAGTTGCCATATCTGCAAGTCGAAATTGGAGAGCTTCAAACTGAGCAAGCTTTTTTCCAAATTGGACTCGTTCTTTCATATAGGATTTTCCAGCTTCAAGACAGGCACGAGCACCTCCTAAAGAGCAAGATGCAATATTAATCCGTCCCCCATCGAGACCTCTCATTGCAATCCTAAATCCTTCTCCTTCTTCCCCTAAACGGTTCTTCACAGGCACACGGCAATCTTGAAAGGTAACAGTCGTCGTTGGCTGGCTATTCCACCCCATTTTCTTTTCTTTTTTTCCAAAACTAATCCCAGGCATCTCTTTTTCAACAACGATAGCCGAGATTCCATTCGCTCCTTCTCCACCCGTGCGGACCATACACACATAAATATCGCTAACACCGCCCCCTGAAATAAAAGCTTTTTGCCCATTTAAAATGTAGGTCTCTCCTTCTCGAACAGCTTTTGTTGTTAAGGATGCTGCATCCGATCCAGAGCCAGGCTCAGTTAAACAATAACTTGAAAGGGACTCCATAGTCATAAGACTAGGTAACCATTTTTGTTTTTGATCTCGTGTCCCAAAAACATCAATCATCCAGGCAACCATATTATGTATAGATAGGTATGCGGCCGTTGATACACAGCCCGTAGAAAGTTCTTCAAAAACAAGCGAAGCTTCTAAGCGTCCTAACCCACTTCCTCCATAGTGAGGATCTACATATATTCCAGAAAAACCTAATGCGGCTGCTTTACGCAATGTTTCAATAGGAAAATAACATTCCTCATCCCATTTCTGAGCATAAGGTAACATTTCTTTTTCAGCAAAGACTCGAGCTGCCTCTTGAAACGCCGCCTGTTCTTCAGTCAGGCGAAAATCCATAAACCTCCTGATTTTTTTATATGGATAACGCGGGGGGAATACTCAATCCGCGATTTCTTATAACAGTATGACAGAAATAGAAAGAAAATACCATAATTTTTAGTTAAATGGCCAATTAAGCGTTATTTTCCCTACAAAGCCAGCTAATACAAAACATGTTTCCCATAAAAGAGGTTTTATATTTACCACCTTCATCCTTAGACCCACCTTTTTTGACAATCCATAAGGAAAACCAGAAATCATTGGACATCCTCTTACATTTTTCTCATAATTCTTATACAAACCAATAAATTGACGAGCTTACTGCCTGATGGATTTGCCGATTTATATTACACTGTTCTTTAAAGGTATTCTTGTAGGGTTTATCATTGCTGTTCCTATAGGCCCTACTGCTATTTTATGCATTAAAAGAAGTCTTTCTGGCCGGCATATTTTGGGGCTTTTAACAGGCCTAGGGGCGGGCCTTGCTGATACCGTCTACGGTACCATTGCTGCATTCAGTTTGGCTGGTATTGCAGATTTTATCGAGGAATATAATTTTTATTTACGACTTTTTGGGGGCATACTTGTCGCCTGGATAGGTGTCTCTATCTTCAGAGCTCCTCTTCGATCAAACGATAATGGAAGCAAAGAGAATGAAACCCTCCTTCACGGATTTACATCGGCATTTTTCTTAACTCTTTCTAATCCCATTACCCTTCTTGTCTTTGCTGCTGCCTTTGCTGCCATAGGCGTTGGTCCTCTTGAAGATTCTTTTGTTCAAGCATCCATTCTTGTATTGGGCGTTTTTACTGGAGCGAGCGGATGGTGGTTAATGCTTGTTACAAGTGTAACTCTTATGCATCACAAGATATCTGATGCACAACTTCTTTGGATCAATCGTTCCTCAGGTGTCATGCTTGTGGGATTTGCATTATATATCTTACTTAGCCTGGTGTGAGAGAAAACTGGGTTGTCAAGCTCCCCATTTCTGGGTAAGCATGGCTTATTAATGAGTAAAGGAGATAAACTTTGGTAAATTCCATCTCTCAGAATGAAGCCTTACAAGCATACCATGACATGCTCTTGATTCGACGTTTTGAAGAGAGAGCTGCTCAATTATATGGCATGGGTCTTATCGCAGGCTTTTGTCATCTTTATATTGGTCAAGAAGCTGTTGTAGTTGGCATTCAATCTGTTCTAAAACCTCAAGATACCATTATTACGGCTTACCGAGATCACGGACACATGCTGGCGTGTGGAATGGATCCAAGAGGAGTTATGGCCGAGTTAACTGGCCGTGTTGGAGGTTATTCTAAAGGTAAAGGCGGCTCTATGCATATGTTCAGCCGTGAGAAGAACTTTTTCGGAGGCCATGGTATTGTCGGGGCACAAATTCCCATTGGAACCGGCCTTGCCTTTGCACACAAATATAAAGAAGATGGTGGCATATGCGTTGCTTCCATGGGAGATGGTGCAGCAAACCAGGGACAAGTCTACGAATCTTATAACATGGCCTCTCTTTGGAAATTGCCCGTGGTTTACGTCATTGAAAACAATCGATATGGTATGGGAACCTCAATCGAGCGCTCATCTGCAGGTGATACCTATTACGAACGAGGCAAAGGTTGGAAAATTCCTGGCGAAAAGGTTGATGGTATGAACTATGCTAATGTTAAAGAAGCAGCTCTTCGAGCAACCACCCATGCACGATCCGGCAAAGGCCCTTACATCCTTGAGATGGATACTTATCGCTATAGAGGTCATTCGATGTCGGATCCCGCAAAATATAGGTCAAAAGAAGAAGTAGAGCATATTAAAGAACAGCGTGACCCAATTGATCATTTCCGCACATATTTGACAAGTGAACTCAAAATAAAAGAAAATGAAATTAAGGAAATTGAAGAGAAAATCAAAGCCGTCGTTTTAGACGCTGTAGAATTTTCAAAAACATCTCCGGAACCCGATCCCTCTGAACTCTATACGGATGTCTTAAAAGAAGAGATCGCCGTATCATGACATTAAATAGCTGCGAGATATCCATGACAAATCCTGAATTTACCTCAATGACAGTTAGAGAAGCCCTACGAGACGGTATGGCCGAGGAAATGAGCCTTGATGATACAGTCTTTGTAATTGGCGAAGAAGTAGCCGAATATAATGGCGCTTACAAAGTCAGCCAAGGCCTTTTAGACATGTTTGGTCCGAAGCGTGTTGTAGATACTCCAATTACAGAACATGCCATTGCGGGATTAGGTGTGGGAGCAGCCTTTGGTGGGCTTCGCCCTATTGTTGAATTCATGACCTTTAACTTTTCCATGCAAGCGATTGACCAGATTATTAACTCTGCTGCCAAGACGTTGTATATGTCAGGTGGTCAAATGGGTTGTCCTATTGTTTTTCGCGGTCCCAATGGCGCTGCTTCACGTGTCGGCGCACAGCATTCTCATTGTTTTGCTAGCTGGTACGCTCACTGCCCAGGTTTAAAGGTTGTAAGCCCCTATAGCGCGGGCGATGCTAAAGCACTTTTAAAATCAGCCATCCGAGACTCAAACCCAGTTATTTTTTTAGAAAATGAACTTCTGTACGGACATTCTTTCGATGATGTTTCGCAAGATCCTGGCTATGTTTTGCCTATTGGCAAAGCGCTTATCCGTAGAGCAGGAAAAGATGTAACCTTAACAGCCTTTTCAATTATGGTTGATAAGGCCCTAAAAGCGGCCGAAATATTAGCTGAGCAAGGAATTGATGCAGAGGTTATCGATTTGAGAACCCTTCGTCCACTGGATACAGAAACGATCGTCAAATCCGTCATGAAAACCAACCGTCTCGTTTCTATTGAGGAAAGTTGGCCATTTGCCGGGATCGGATCTGAGATGGCTGCTCTCATGATGGAAGAAGCTTTTGATTATCTCGATGCTCCCGTTGTGAGAGTTACAGGAGTAGATGTTCCTATGCCTTATGCAGCTAATTTAGAACATTTAGCTTTACCCCAAGTCGAAGCCATTGTAGAAGCTGGAAAAAAAGTCTGTTATCGCTCATAAAAAGAAGGATTTAGCGATGCCCATTGAAATTTTAATGCCTGCCCTCTCACCCACCATGACAGAAGGAAATCTTGTCAAATGGCACAAAAAAGAAGGAGATACTGTTAAAGCAGGTGAGACAATTGCCGAAATCGAAACGGATAAAGCAACCATGGAAGTGGAAGCCGTCGATGAAGGGCGGATAGGTAAAATACTTGTACCTGAAGGATCAGAGCAGGTAAAAGTAAATCAAATTATTGCTCTTCTTCTTGAAGAAGGGGAAGATGCGTCAACTCTTAAAAAAGTTGAACCAAAGCCTGTTTCTGAGGAAAAAGTTCAACCTGTCCCCATACCTCAAGAAAGCAAGCCAGAGCTTAAGGTTGTACAACCAACAATTTCTTCCTCAAGTTCTCGTGTTATGGCAACGCCACTGGCGCGTCGTATTGCAAGTGACGCTCAACTTAACTTAAATGCAATTCCAGGATCTGGACCCCATGGGCGCATTATAAAAGCAGATGTGGAGCAAGCCTTAGCTCAAGGTGCTACTGCTCCTCTATCCTCTACTTCTGCTCTCCTCTCAGGGTACGAGCCAGGGTATGAGGTTATCTTTCCTTCAAACATGCGAAAAATTATCGCAAAAAGACTCATCGAAGCGAAACAAACTATCCCTCATTTTTACGTCGCTATAGATTGTGAAATTGATGCTCTCCTCCAAGTTCGCAAAGAAATTAATTCAGGGGCAGAAGCCGCCTATAAGCTTTCTGTGAATGATTTTATTATTAAAGCCTCAGCTCTCGCTTTAAAAAAAGTTCCGGAGGCGAATGCATCTTGGATTGATGATCAAATTTATCAATATAAATCAGCCGATGTAGCCGTAGCTGTTGCGATTGAGGGAGGTTTAATCACTCCTGTGGTTCGACAAGCGGAGACAAAAGGCCTCATTGAAATTTCTACGGAAATGAAAGACTTGGCTTCCCGTGCACGGGAGGGGAAACTCAAACCTGCTGAATTCCAAGGAGGAACTTTTAGCCTTTCCAACATGGGCATGTATGGCGTTAAGGATTTTTCAGCGATTATCAATCCACCCCAAGGCTGCATACTCGCCATTGGCGCAGGTGAAGAACGCCCTATCGTTAAAGAAGGCAGCATAATCATAGCCACTATGATGACATGCACTCTTTCTGTTGATCACCGTGTCGTTGATGGGGCTGTCGGCGCAAAATACCTTAAGGCCTTTAAAGAATTAATTGAAAATCCGGTAAGAATGATTTTATAGAAGAACCTTGATGAGGGCTTTTATGATATCTGAGAATCATAATAATAAAAGGTATGATAAATACTTTAAATACCTAATTGTAGTAACAGGGTTTATGACCCCTCTCGTTTCTATGAATAGCTCAGCTCAAAAAGCATCAAAGTTTTCATCATGTATTCATTGCTGCACACAAGCGTGTGGCCCTTTGCCTGGCAAGTCCGGTGATATCGATCCCACTTGCTTTATAAATTGTCTTGAGAATGGTGCAAACTCCATAAGTACATGCCGATCCATGTGCCCACAAGATGCTATATGGAGTAATCTCTGTGCCTCTTATTTGAATGTATCCAATTAAGTAAATGCACATTTAGGCCGAGTTATTGCTTACGATCAATCATCCTATATAGATTATTGAAAAAAACCCATGGGGTTTTTCAGAGGGATTCAAATTCATATTAATTTAGTCGAGTGTGTGCTATTTTGTATACTTCTTCTTTATCTCTTTTTCCAACTGCAATCACTTGTACAGTCACTCTATCATTAACAACTTTATAAACCAGCCTGTATCTGGAAGCTCTAAGCTTAATCTTATAACAATCAACCATACCCGTTAATCTATCCTTCGGAATACAGGGATTTTCAAGTCTTGTCACAAGTTTATTTTTAAATTGTTCTTTAATAGGAGGAGCTAGTTTATTCCACTCCTTCTTTGCTGATTTTAAAAAAGTAAGTTTATAGGTCATTTATATTGACTTCAATCTCCTCCTCGTTCATTCTCTCCCTCACAATTTGTGCCAACTGTATATCCTCCAACACGTCCATCATAGCCTCGTATATTTTTGTAGGGACACAATAAAAAACGGGCTCATTACGATTTAAAATGGCTAATACCTCTCCTTCAGCACTATTAACTGTTGCCATAGGATGCTTCTTAAGTTCTGTAATACTTGCGGTTAAGTTTGATAAAATCAGACGGGTCATTATTAGCTCCTTAATACTTATAGAATAGCACCTTTTATAGCCTCTTTCAAGATGTGTTTAAAAGTATTGTTAGGCTAACTGTGAATGTATACGAGAAATTTCATTCCAATACTACATAGCCCTGTAAACTTAAGCCCTTACAAATTTCGCTGCAAAAAAACCATCCGTATTATTTTGATGAGGAGATAGAGACAGGAAATCATGCCCATCTAAACCACACGGAACGAGTCTGAACTGAGGGTTGTTTTCAAGGAAACTCTTTGTAACGTCCTCATTTTCTTCACAAAAGAGAGAACACGTTGCATAAACGAGGTATCCTTCACGCTTAACAAGACGTGCAGCAACAGCTAAAAGACTTTTCTGAAGCTCAACGAGCTCCGAAATATCATTGGCCGTAATGTTCCATTTTTGATCTGGGTTGCGCCTCCATGTGCCACTTCCTGAGCAAGGAGCATCAACCAAGACTGAATCAAACCGATCTTTTTGGCGCTTAAGCCATTTATCATGAATGCCCGTTATCTCTCGCAATTCTACGTTAAAGGCCCCTGCCCTTTTAAGTCTTTCCTTTGTCCGTTTTAATCTCCAAGCCGCCGTATCGGTTGCGATGACACGCCCCTTGTTCTGAAGAAGGGCCGCTAAAGCAAGTGTTTTTCCCCCTGCACCTGCACATAAATCCAAAATGCTTTGCCCTGGATGAGCATCCATCAAATTCACAACAAGTTGAGATCCTTCATCTTGAACCTCCACCATACCCTCCTGAAAGGCTTTCGTTTGAGTTATATTCTCACGCCCTTCTATGCGTAATCCCCATGGAGAATGTTTCGTCAAGTTCACTGGAAGCCCAGTCTTTTTTAAGTGTTCAAGCGCTTCTTCACGTGTTCCTTTGAGAGTATTTACCCTAAGGTCTAGTGGGGCTTGATGAAGGAAGGCTTGCATTTCTATCGTTAAAGTGTCGCCGAAACGACGTTTCAAAAAAGGGAAAAGCCATTCAGGAAACTCTCCCTCAACCCATGGTGAAAGGTTATCAAGGATGGGAAGCTTTTCAAAGATCGAACACTCCGCATCCGTAAGCTTTTCTGGTGCATATTTTTCACCAGAAAATAAAATGCCAAATTTATCCCGCTGCATCTTTTCGAAGAGCCATAAATAAGCCAGCACACGGATTCTCGATGCTCGGAACGGCCCCATGAGAAGGGGAGATAGGCCTCGTTCCATAGCCCACCAATCACACGATGCTCGATGACGCATAATGCCGTATATATAAGCCGAGACGGTTTGACGGTCTTTGGCCCCTATATAGCGACGAGTCTTAAAATATTCATGACAAACCTGATCTAAAGGTTTCTTATCGTTAGCATGAAGCGTTAAAATCTCAATCACACTTTCAAGTCGTGCTGCATCTTTCATGAACGGTATCCTAAGGCTACTACGTATATTTCAGCGGAATCAGAACGACTGGCAGGTGGTTTAAAATGAGTCACTTTTTCAAAGTGTCTTTTTAGTAAAACCAAAAGATCTTTTTCCGTACCTCCCCTAAGAACTTTTGCGATGAAACTCCCCCCTTGCACTAATACTTGTTGCGCAAAGTCAAAAGCTTCCTCTGCAAGAGCCATAATCCTTATGTGATCTGTTTGAGGGTGTCCCGTACTCGGTGCCGCCATATCGCTTAACACCACATGAGCCATCCCCATTAGCTCCCTTTTCAGCTCCCCCATAATCTCTGCCTCGAAAAAATCCCCGCAGATTAAATGAGCTCCCATAAGAGGTTCCATCGCCATCAAGTCAATCCCAACAACGAGACCTTTTGACCCTACCCTTTCTAAGGCAACTTGTGTCCACCCCCCTGGAGCAGCTCCTAGATCAACAACGTGAGCGCCTGGTTTTAATATTCTAAACTTGTCATCAATTTCACTTAGTTTATAAGCGGCTCGAGATCGATAGCCTGCTTTCTTTGCTTTTTGAACGTAGGGATCATTTAGCTGCCGCGCCAACCACCTTTGTGAGGATACGGTTCGTCCTCGTGAAGTCTTTATACGAACCGTTAGAGAGCGACCAGATGAAGATTTTTGAGTCATGGTTGCATTAAATCCAAAAGGATTCCCTCTCGTACCCCACGATCAGCAACTCTCACGGGATTAATTGGAAAAACATCATAAATTCCTTCAAAAATCGCAACTCCCCCCATCACAAGATCGGCCCTCATAGGACCAATACAAGGATGCAACAAACGCCTTTCAGGCGTCATTGCATAGAGATTTGAAATTGTTCGCTTGATAATTTCAGGCGTAAGATGCAAGCCATTAACTTGCATCCGATCATAGCGATCAAGATTCATATGAAGGGCTGCCAATGTTGTTACTGTCCCACTGGTTCCAATCAATTGAATATTCTTGCGTCTAAGTTGAGGATAAATATAGGCTTTATCAGAGAACATTTTCATTTCTTCGGCTACAGCTTTCCTAATTTTCTGAAGGAAGAAAAAGGGAGACGACTCATATCGTAAGGTTTCCGCAACTGTTACAACCCCAAGTGACAAGGAAGTCCAGTCAATAATCTGAGGAAGTTTATGAGGAAAAAGCTCCATCCACATCACTTCAGTACTTCCTCCTCCAATGTCGAAAGCAATTGCATAACGCGTACTTGCATCTAATAAATCAGCACACCCCACAATGGCAAGACGAGCTTCCTCAGCTGTCGAAATGACTTCTAACTTAAGTCCAGTTTTAGAAAATATTGCATCTAAAAATTCTTCTCGATTTGAAGCTTCTCGACATGCTGCGGTTGCCACAAAACGAGTACGGACGATATTATAAGATTTTATTTTTTGAGCACATATGGAAAGGGCCGACAAAGCTCTACGGGTTGCTTCTTCTGAAATATGCCCCTTTGTTGCGAGCTCATCCCCAAGGCGAAGAATTCTAACAAACGAATCCACTACCTCTGGACCTTTTGGTGTGAGCTCAGCAATCAGCAATCGACACGTATTTGTACCCAAATCAAGAGCAGCTATATACTCTTGGGCCCCTTTCTTATCAAGATCATTTAAAACTCCAACCATGCTCATACCCTAAATCGACATGCCACGCCCAGCAATTTATTATATGGGGGCAAAAAAGTTAATTTAAAAGAGAAATCTATTATATACTACATTCATTTATGATATGTTATAAAAATACGTGATTGTTTTTGAGGTTGTTCATCATATAAAAAGAACCAAAAAAGGAGTTGACTTTAATGAAAAATAAATCTTTAACCTCCCTTCTTGCCGCAGCTTTTGGTCTTATTCAACTGGAGGCCGCTAGTGCTCAAGAACAAGGGAAAACAGAACAGAACGAGGCTGAACTCCTTAAAATACAAAAGACTGATTGCGGGGCTAATAAATGTCCTACTACCGCAAAAGAAGAAGATGAGACAACTCCCGCGTATCCTAAAGGAGCTTCAGAGCGAATCCAACGCCCGACTACAAATTAAATCTACTTGAGTTGAGTAGGGTGCTTGTAGAAAGATTAAACCCTAAAAAGAGAGTTGGTGTCGGTTTACGACATCCCCATTATGCTTACGTTTTAGAAAACAAGCCTTCCATTGAATGGTTCGAGGTTCATAGCGAGAATTTCTTTGCGAAAGGAGGCCCCGCTCGCTACCTTTTAGAAAAAATATGTTATGATTATCCCTTAAGTCTGCACGGGGTTGGTCTCTCCTTAGGGTCAGCCCAAAAACTCGATACAAATCATTTAAAGAATTTAAAAGAGCTGATATCACGCTTTTCTCCTTTTCTTATTTCAGAACATCTCTCCTGGTCAAACGTTCAAGGCTCTTATTTGCCCGATCTTTTGCCCGTTCCCTATACTGATGAATCACTTCAAATTCTCGCCCAACATATTGATGAAACACAATCCTATTTGAAACGAGAAATCCTCATTGAAAATCCTTCATCCTATATAGAGTTTAATAGCTCCACCTATCATGAAGCAGAATTCTTGACGACCCTCTGTCAAATGACAGGCGCTAAAATTTTGCTTGATATCAATAACATATACGTTTCTTCTATAAATCATGGTTGGAATGCTAGCGCATACCTAAGCTCCATTCCTCCCCATCTGGTTGGCGAAATCCACCTTGCAGGACATACACACAGAACCTTTCAAGATGGCTCACGCCTCCTTATTGATGATCATGGGTCTCCCATTTGTGATGAGGTATGGGACTTATATAATCAATCTTTACAAATGGGCGTTCGCGTCCCCACGTTAATTGAATGGGACACGAATATTCCCTCGTTTGACATATTAATGAGGGAAGTTAAGAAAACTGAAATGTGTATGGGACAAGAGGGACTGCTCCATGGGTAGTCTTTTCTCCCTTCAAGAGGAATTTTTAAAATTTTTTCTAAATTCATCTTTCTCATTAGAATCAATCAAGGCCAATGGAGTTAAGCCTCACAATCGGCTCAGTATTTATCGCAACAATATTACCGAAGCGCTGAGAAAAGCTCTTTTTCTGACATATCCCTTAACTTGGGAGCTTATTGGTGAAGAATGCGCAAATGGTGCAGCTTACGCTTTTATCCGTGAAGGAACCTCTTTACCAATGGTTGGGAATCTTGAGGAGTGGGGAGAAAATTTTCCCGACTTCTTAGAGAAATTCCTTCCTACGCAAAGTCTTTCATATCTACCTGATTTTGCACGATTTGAATGGCTTAAGCATCTGGCTTATAGAGCAAAAGATGCAACTCCTTTAGATTCACATGATTTTAAAGGCATGGATCCGGAAAGCTACAGTAAGCTTATTTTAAAGCTGCACCCTTCAGCTCAACTTTTTTCTTCTCTCTTCCCATTGGACCAAATTTTATCTGTCGTAGAGGGTGCTGTTGATTCCACCCAGCTAGAAAATCGAAAATCACACGTTCTTATTATAAGGCCGTTTCAATCTGTAAATGTGCATTGGTTATCAGAACCTTACTTTTTGTTCTTTGCTCTCTTGGAACAGGGACTCTCTTTAAGAGAAACATTGGAAGAATTAGACGATACGGAAATACAATTGTATGAAATCCTTTCCTTTTCTCTCAAAAATAGGTTATTTTCAACATATAACTTTGTAAAACTATAAAAATGGCAAATCAGATGGCGTTATCTCAATCAATATGCAGAGTGTATTTTAAAATTATCTTTTTTATGGAACGATTCGTTGGTCCTTTTCTTTTTTTATTCATCCGTTTTTGGGTTGCTCGCATTTTTTGGGACTCGGGTCGCTGTAAAATACAAAGCTGGCCCACAACGGTCATGTTATTTAAAAACGAGTACAAAGTTCCCTTTCTAAGCGCTGATTTTGCAGCCTTTTCAGCTACGGCAATTGAGCTTATCTGCCCTATACTTCTCATCATAGGACTTGCCTCTCGTTTTGCTGCCATCCCCATGCTCATCATGGCCGCCGTCATTCAGTGTGTATATCTTTGCTCAAATGAACATATTTATTGGTCCATTTTGCTAGGTCTCATTATTTGTTATGGTCCAGGGAAAATTTCCTTGGATTTCTTTATAAGAAAGTGGCTAGGCCCAAAAGATAAAGATTCGCAATTCTGCTAAGACCTTCTTCATGCGAATTGTCGGAGGAAAATACCGCGGAAAAAAACTAATTTCACCAGATACTCCAGGAACGCGCCCAACTTCCGATCGTACGCGAGAGACCATTTTTAACATTTTACTCCATAATCCTATGCTAGGGCCAAATGCGCTTATTAATAAAGCTATCTTGGATGTATTCGCTGGTACCGGTGCTCTAGGACTCGAAGCTTTTTCACGAGGTGCTAGTTCTGTCACTTTTATAGAAAACAATAAGGCTGCTCTTATAACATTACATATGAATGTTAAAGCCTTTGGGCTTCTACCCTCATCTGTCTTGGAACAAGATGTTCGCGATCTTGGATACGTTTCTAAGCCCTTTGATCTTGTTTTTTTAGATCCACCTTATCAGAAAGGTCTCATTTCCTCTGCTTTAGATCAGCTTTTATCACACGGTTGGCTCTCTAAAAAAGCCGTGATCGTTATGGAAATAGCAAAAAATGAATCATTTGTGGTTCCTTCCTACCTTACCCCTATTACGGAACGTACAGTTGGACCCGCAAAAATTATATTTAGCAGACTCGTCGAGAACATTAGCATTAACCATTATTAAATTACTATATTGTATTATTATAATATGAATGATAGTTTTTTTGTTTACAATTCACTATAAGGATTTGTCTTATGCTAAGCATAGAGGAAGCTCGGAGAAAAATTAGAGTTTTAAAGCGCTTTTACATGGAAGTGATTAATTATTTTATCGTAAACATGGTTTTGATCCTTCTTTGGCTCACCCTTGATAGAAGCGGAACATTTTGGCCTAAGTATGTTATTGTCATTTGGGGTTTTGTTCTTGTATTTAAAGCTTATCGTCTCAAGATTGTTCCTTTACTCTTTCACCGTCACTCTCTCCTAGATCACAATTGGGAAGAGAAAAAAGTACGCGAGCTAATGCGACGTCAGGACGCTTTTTCCAAAGGCTCTTCAAAGAAAAACGACAGGAATAAACAAAACTGAAACTCCCTAAAGCTACAAGATTTTTTCTTCTTGCATCCAACAGGGGTGGACAAAGGAGAAATTTTTATCTATAGAGCTAGCTGGTGGGCCCAGATAGCTCAGTTGGTAGAGCAAGGGACTGAAAATCCCTGTGTCGGCGGTTCAATTCCGTCTCTGGGCACCACCTATTTTTATTTTAGGCGGAGTAGCTCAGCTGGTTAGAGCAGCGGAATCATAATCCGTTTGTCGGGGGTTCAAGTCCCTCCTCCGCTACCACTTATTTAAAGGTTATTTATGCGTCTTTTTTTTGCTATTTTTTTACCTTTTTTAGCTTTCTTTACCATTGACAGGCCACTTGCCGGATTTATTTGCCTCATTTTACAACTTACGATTTTAGGATGGCTGCCAGCCGCTCTCTGGGCTGTCTATGCAGTTGGGCAATATGAAACAGAAAAAAAAATTAAAGAAAGTCACCAACGGTATAAACAAATGCACGAAGTAAATCATTTCTTTTTTTGAAATAAACTAACCTTTTGAAAGATATAGAAAAAAAGAAAGCCGTAACTTTCAAAAGATAGTATATAATAAAGCTAGCAAAACAAAGGGAGAGTCTATGCGCTTAAGAATTTCATCTATGCTTGCCGGTGGGGTTATGTTCTCAACAACTTTGGAAGCAACTGATTTAAAAGAAATTTCTTCCTCAACTCCTAAGCAAAATCCTCCGAAAGAACACTCTTCTCGTGATGATCTTAAAACTTTAAAAGCTGCCCATCATTTTAACGAAATTTTTGACAACTACGGTACTGGCGGCCTCGGGTACGAACCATTTTAATTTATAAAGGAATCACAATGTTAATCTCTCACTGGAAAAAAATTTCTTTTTTAATGTGCACAGCTGTTGTTTTGACAAACTGCGGCCCTAAGAAAAAAGAAGAACTTCCTTCCACTCCACCTAAAATGGAAGCACCAACTGTTCAACCTCAAACCGCTTTACCAGCACCTGCCAAACCAACGGAGACAAAAGAAGCTTCTTTAATACCTCCAAAGCCTGAAGATACCCTTACACCCCAACAAAGAGAAAAACTTATTATTGAGGAAGAGGAGCTTGAGCCTTTCCCAGGCTAAGACATAGCCAATAACTCCCAGTATAACTGGGAGTTTGAATGGGAACCGCTCGAAGCGGTTAGTGTTACTTATTGCCTGTTGAACAGGCTGAGTTCATCCAGCAGTTTGTCTTCAGCTTCTTGATTTTGGATGTAGGAACGAATTGTTTTTTCATCTGCTCCTACCGTTGAAACAAAATATCCTCTCGCCCAAAATTTATGTCCCACAAAGTTGCGCTGTTTGTTCGCAATATTTTGAGCTATCCAAATTGAGCTCTTTCCTTTAATAAATCCTAAAATTTGAGAAATGGAATGTTTTGGGGAAATAGAGATGAGCATATGTATATGGTCTGTCATTAAATGGCCTTCTTCAATAACACACTCCTTCTGCCGCGCCAGTCGATGAAATACATCTTTTAGCTCTTTACGAATAAGGCCATAAAGAGCTTTCTTCCTATACTTTGGTGTAAAAACCGCATGGTATTTACATTCACACGTGCTATGGTTCAAATGATTTGGTATTGTTGTCATATAGATCTCCTATATGCTTCGAGCGGTCGAAGAATTTTAGGAGATCTTCATTTTTATGTAAAACATTGAGAGTCTACCAGCAGAGCTGGTGGTTTATCATCTTGGATAATTATACTGAATTAGAACTAGCTGAGAATTGCTACGCAAAAATTTATTCTATTTTATACACGCAGACGACCACAGGCCTAGTCCCGTGGCAGTTTATTATTTTTTAGCCTTTACTCACTTTCACATTTTTGACATTGTTTTTCCTCATCGTGCCTTTTAGAGTCACATCCATCATATATGAGTGATTGGTAATGTGATCTTTGAAGATAAGTATCTGGACCCTGTTCCAAATTACCGAGTTGATTCCGAGCATCCTCTACACATTTATCTCTGCTGGTCAATGCGTTGTTTAAGCAATTTTTGCGGCTACACGTAGCAGAGGCATTATTAACATCACTAAAAATTGTTATTGAACTAAGAAGAAAGGCCCCTAGATATCCTATTTTCATATTCGTTCTCCTACTTTTAAGTTTTTTAGGATTTTATCGTATGTTATGAAAGTTAATATATAACCTCAGTTTTGGATAAGAGGGTTTAAAAATTTGATGGTAGGTTTATTTTGCCTGAATTGATAAGAAACAATGCAAGAGAGGATATTAACGCAGCAATTCATAGGAGATCTATGGCGTGTGTGGGATAGGTTCATATGTATCTTTAGGATGTCAAAGATCGTCTCAATAAGAAAGCGTTTTCTGAGAAGAATTTTTTCAATCAATGGCATAAGATAATTTTTCATATTCTTCCTTATCCCGGTAATTAACTTGAGTCCTCTTTGAAAAAGCTTTTTAAAAAGATCTTGAGAGATAAACCCTTTATCAGCAAAAATGGTCCCCTTTAGGTTGTGAGTCATCTCATCTAACACGCTCCTTTCATCAACGTTTCCTGGGGTAATTTTAACAGCCACAATGCTTCCTTTATGATTAATCACCAAATGCAACTTGAGACCATAAAACCACCCCATTGTTGTTTTTCCTCTCGCTGCAAGTCCCTTAAAAACACGATTTCGATTGATACGCTTGTTGTGACATACAGGCAAAGCCGTGGGATCAGCAATATAAATCCCAGTCTGTTCTCCAAACAAACTCTGCAGCAATACACATAAAGGAACAAAAAGACGGGGCATAAGTTGTACAAATCGATTGTAGCTAATCAAGTTTGGAAACTCTTGAGCATGTCTTTGCTTAAGATAGGCAATGTAGAAATATTTAAAAACTTTACAAGGGCTTACGTGAAACAAAACCATGATCGTCAGCATTTCACTTAAGGTCATTTCGCAAGATCGGTGCCGCTTTCTCCCTTTATCAATTAAACGGGGTTTCTCCCATTCTTCAAAAACCTTACAAAATTCATCGATGCAAAAAAATAACGCTGTGATATTATATCTCATTGGCTAAGCTCCCTTCTTATTTTTTAGCAATTTTAAGAATGGCTTAGCCTACCATATTTTTTGTCTCTTATCCAAAACTGAGGTTAGATATTTAATTCAGATTACACTTTTTTTAGAGTATTATCTTTCATCACACTTAAATCTTATTACTATAAATCCATTTACGTTTCACTTTTCCATTGACCCCTTACTAATTTCCGGTATTTTAGGAAAGTTCTTAAGGGCCTGTAGTTCAGTGGTCAGAACTCTCCGCTCATAACGGAGCTGTCGCAGGTTCGAATCCTGCCGGGCCCACCACCATTTTTATATTCAGGAGTTACAATGGCAACCAACCAGTATATTTATGTTATGAAAGGCCTTACAAAAGTCTATCCTGGCGGTCGTGAAGTCTTTAAGGATATTTGGTTGTCCTTCTACCCAGGTGCTAAAATTGGCATCATTGGTGTCAATGGTGCGGGTAAATCGACCTTGATGAAAATCATGGCAGGCATGGACACGGAATTTAATGGTGAAGCTTGGGCTGCCCAAGGAACAACGGTGGGCTATCTTTCCCAAGAACCTGAACTCAATCCCGATTTGACAGTTGAAGAGAATATCCTCGAAGCTCTTGCAGAAACCAAAGGCTTATTAGATCGATTTGAAGCTTTGAGTGCTCGCTTTGCCGAGCCCATGAGTGACGATGAAATGAATGAGCTGTTAGCTGAGCAAGCTGAGCTTCAAGAAAAAATTGAAGCCGCAGGCGCTTGGGATTTGAGCCGTCAAGTCGACATTGCCATGGATGCTCTCCGTTGTCCTCCTGGAGATGCAGACGTTAAAATGCTCTCAGGCGGAGAGAAACGCCGCATAGCCCTTTGCCGCCTCCTCCTCCAGCAACCTGATATTCTCCTCCTCGATGAACCTACAAACCATTTGGATGCGGAATCTGTCGCTTGGCTTGAGCGTCATCTACAAGATTATAAAGGAACTGTCATTCTTGTTACTCATGACCGCTATTTCCTCGACAATGTGGTCGGATGGATTTTAGAACTTGACCGTGGCCAAGGTATCCCTTTTGAAGGAAATTATTCGGCTTGGCTTGAACAAAAACAAAAACGCCTTGAGTTAGAAGGAAAGCAGGAAGGGGCTCGTCAAAAAACTCTTGCACGGGAGCTCGAATGGATCCGCCAGTCTCCTAAAGCACGTCAAGCAAAGAGCAAGGCCCGAATTCAAGCCTATGAAGAGCTCTTAGCCCAAGATGCACGCAAATCTCAGGAAACAGCCCAAATTATTATTCCCGCAGGTCCTCGTTTAGGAGCAACCGTCATAGAAGCCCAAAAGCTTTATAAGGGCTTTGGAGACCGTTTGTTAATTGAAGATTTAACTTACAAACTACCCGCTGGTGGCATCGTGGGCGTAATTGGGCCAAATGGCGCAGGAAAATCAACCTTGTTTAAGCTCATAACATGCCAAGAAAAGCCTGATGACGGAATTATCAAAATTGGTGATTCGGTTATTTTAGGTTATGTGGATCAATCCCGTGATACCCTTAATGATCAAAAAACCGTATGGGAGGAAATATCTCAAGGGCATGATGAAATTGAACTTGGCAAACGAAAAATGCAGAGCAGAGCCTATTGTGCAAGCTTTAACTTCAAGGGGAGCGACCAACAAAAAAAGGTGGGACAGATTTCAGGTGGAGAGCGAAATCGTGTTCACCTCGCAAAAATGCTAAAGTCAGGAGCGAATGTTCTCCTCCTTGACGAGCCCACAAACGATTTAGATATTGATACCCTTCGCGCTTTAGAAGAAGCCCTTTTAGAATACGCTGGCTGTGCTGTTATTATCAGCCATGATCGTTGGTTCCTCGACCGCATTGCTACCCACATTTTAGCTTTCGAAGGAGATAGTCATGTGGAATGGTTTGAAGGCAACTATCAAGCCTATGAAGAAGATCACAAGCGCCGCCTTGGCATGGATGCAGATCAACCCCATCGTCTGAAATACAAGCCGTTAGTGCGAAAAACAGCGTAGGACGTAGTTACCTTATTTTATTCTACCTGTAAAACCTCAAGGGTATGTTTGGTAATATCCAAAATAGAGTCTCGGACTGTAACTTCCCGAATCTGATCTCGACAACCGCGAAGCTTACTCCATTCCTTAAAGCTATAGCAACCCAACGGCGTAAAAGTATTATGACCTCGCTTGGCTGGTTTGCGTAAGGTAGCGCCGGAGTTAATTGGGGAAATCTCAATCTGCTCAGCGTAAACATTGGCAAGGCTAAGCGTGTCAATGACAAGAACTTCACGAGATCTATTACGATTAAGCCTTGCTCCCAGCAAACGATTCAAACCATCCTTACAAGACCAGAAAAATACTCGAGAATTTAATATTCCCAACCACTCCATAGGAGATATGCCGGAATCAAGGCACTTTGCAAGCGCGCTTTCCGTAAGAGGAAGATTATCGTTGATTATGGCATAGCCATAATCTGGGTGCTCAATCCTTACAGAAGATGGTCTCCGTTTTGTCTCGATACTCTTACGCTGTACATCACTCACTTCAAATAAGTCTAGGAGACGAGTCGTGGATAACAGCCCATTTTTTTTAATTCCCTCCCAAGCACCTGGTTCCGTAACATGGTACAATCGAGGATGGCGTGAAGCTAATTCTTCTGGTGTCATCGTAAGGGACCTTATCCAATCATTATATATTTATCATTTTACTTCTACCTATTTACATTTCAAGCTTTTCAATTGCCCATCAGCAAGCAATTGACCCTTTAGAAATATTGAATTATGCTTATTTTGCTCAGGTGCGTGTTTAGTTTTTATAAGGGAATTATTATGATGGATTTCAAAAACTTTGGTCTTTTTATTGCTTTTGCAAGTTTAGTTTTAACTGGTGAGGGATTTGCCCATAGAAAACATTCAGACGTCCTTAAGAGTTCGGATGGTAAATCAAAAATTGTACAGAGAGCAAAAACAAGCCAACGTGTTCATTATAAAAAAAATAGACCTACTCAACAGAAGAGAAAGTCCGCAGCTCTGAGTAAGGTAAAAAGAAAATCATTATCTACACCCTCTAGGCGCGCTCGGTCCTTTTCTCCATCCAACAAAAAGACTCTTATTTCCCAGAGACGCGCCCGAATTAAGCATCCTTCATCAGTACAAAGAAAAGGCTCAGATACTGCCCAAAGGAGGTCTATTCTCTACAAAAATGCAGCTTTAACCCCGACTCAGAAGAGAAAGAAGCCCTTATTATCAACAAAAAAAAATATCACAAGGAAATCAACGGCAATGCATTCTTCGCAGCCAGGAATAAATAATGTGAATGTGCTTGCAAAAGTAGGAACTAAAAAAGCCTCGCCTCAGAAAGTACTAGTGTTTCCGCAAACAAACACACAGATAAAATCCTTAGAAGAAGTGTTAGCAAAAAACTGGCGTGACCTTAAGAAGCTTACAGAAGAGCCAGCATTGAGCAGAGAGACAACAATATACCATAAAAGTGTAACATACCATAAAAGTAAAAAATCTTACTTTAAAGCTAAATTCAAGTAACGGAAAAAGATTGGTTTGAAACTTGCCACTCTTTGATTATACAAAGCTATAAAATTACGGAGTTATTACGGAAGCAATATCTTGAGTGGAAGTGTACACCCCGTTTAAACTTTTTTAGCCCTCCTTCTTCAAAAATATTTTTGAGAGCCCTATTTATAGAAATAACTTTCATTAAGGAAATCGAAATGATTATCTCGTATTATATGGAAGACTATTGAACAAATAACACAAATACAGTTCCTTGTCTCTTTATACGGGGCAGAATTTCATTAATAAAAAGGAAAATTATTATGCAAATAAAAAATATTGTCAAAATATTCTCTGTAGGTGCCATCATTATATGTCTGAGTATGAAACACGTTCATGCCCAATATATTTGTAACGAGGATTGCTGGGCTCTTTGCACTAATGTTCCTGAAAGTAATTTAGATTATTGTATGTCACAATGTTGCGACTTTTAAAGAAGAAGAAAAACCGCAAATAGGAAAGCTTATCCTGCTTTTAGCAAAGATCAAAGTAATAGAAGACTGAACAAGAGGAAAAATACGGGTTGTTTTTATACAGTGTTTACTCCCCATGGGAGAAAGTGAAGAAATTAAAGCGGTGAATTCCTCTCAAAATTTCTCCATTTTCATCTTTCCGATTTTAGATTCAATTCTTGTAATGTGGGGGGAATCCTTTGGAAAAAGTGGTTTTGTAATTTTTAAAGCTTGAAACAAATGAAAGCTGGCATGTTCTTTTAAGTCGTCAGCTTGCTGCGTTTCTCCCTTTGAGAATTTAATTTTTGATTTTTTTTCATATACTTCTGCCAGAATTTCTAAACATTCATACTTAGAATGATGCTTGTTTTTTTGGAATATATTTAATGCTCTTTTTATGGTTTCTTCAGCAATCTCTAATTTGCCTTCCAACAGATAAACAATAGCTAGCTTATTTAAGATGGCACCCACTTCTACGTTGTCTTTCCCATATGCAATCTCAATGGCAGCCAACCCTTTTTTTATCAAACTTTTAGCATTTTCGAAATTTTCAGTTTCTCCATAAAATACTCCGAGATGGATTAGAGCATAGGCAACATAAATATGGTTCTCAGGAAAATGATTGCAGTAAATTTTAAGACTTTCATCAAGATAATTTTTAGCTTTCTCATAATCCTTTAATTTTGTACAAACACTGCCTAAAGCTCCGGAAACCCATGCAGCTCCCACATAGTTTTCAGAGTGTGTCTTATAAATTTTAAGACTTTTCTCATATAGTTCTCTAGCTTTTTCGTAGTCTCCTAAGTTCCTATAGACGCTTGCTAGATGGGCTAGTGACCAAGCCAATCCTATGCAATTTTTCTTTTGTTTCTTATGAAGTGCCAGACTCTCTTCTAAAAGGGCTTTAGCTTTTTCAAAATTACCCAAAGATTCATACACAATTCCTAAATATCCACAAGCACGAGCCATGCCAGGGTTGGGCTCAGAGCATTTTTTATAGGTTTGTAGACTTTGCTCAAAAAGCTCTTTAGCTTTTTCATAGTCACCTAACCTCCTATAAACATTACCTAAATAAACTTTAAAATGGGCAATTTTATTATAGTTCTTACTTGACTTTGAGATAGCAGACTCTAGCATATCCTTTGCTTTAGAATAATAGCATAAGTAACAACACATACACCCTAACTCACCACTTAGATTAGTTTTTACATCCTCATTTAATAAATCAGAATGACTTAAAAATTGATCAGCATGTCTATATAAAATCTTCATTTTTGTGAAGTCTTCATTATCTATTGCGTCATTCATAGAATTCTCTAGGACGTTCGCAATAGACTGAACAAGCTTCTTTTCCTGTCCTGATTTTAAATTTTTTACCAAATAGGTTAGCATTATATTCTGTATATTTTTATGAATAGAAAAATTTGAAATCAAATCGTAAGATTCTGATGTATCGTAATCTATAAGTGAATATAATTTTAAATGATAAATAAAGTTATCTACAACAATATCACTTTTGTATTTAACCAATAAATCTCTTGGGATACTTTGATAGTCAAGAAGACTTATGTAAAACAAAAGATCTTTAAAATCACTATTTACTTCAATAAGACGTCTTAAAGTCAACGTGAGAATTCCATAACGTGTCTTTGTATAGTTCCCCGCCTCTTGTAGTATTTTTTTCTGTATATTCGAAAAATCTTCATTATTTTTGTATGCATTTTCCAAATAACTTTGATAAGGAATATGAGTTGCCTTCAAATAATAAGCAGCAACAGAAATATCTAAAGGGAAAGGAGGAATCGCCACTAAAAACTTTTTTATTTCTTCTTTTTGAGCAGCTGAGAAGGTACGCGTTCCTCCATTACTCATAATTTTGATAAAAAAATTCATCTTTTCATCAGCGCTTAACTCTCCAATGGGGATGATATTATTAACATGTGTATTATTTTCAATGTTGCTATCACGCGTCGTTAATATAATTCTACCCTGCCCCCACTTGTCAGAATCCTTAGGAAAATAATTTTGAATATCTGAAAATTTTTCTACATTATCATAGATTAAAAACCAATTAGAGAGCGCTTTCAGCCGCTCTTTTACATACTGAACAATTTTTTCTTCTCGCTCGTTAGAAAGTCTAATTTTAAGTATTCCTGTTAATATTTTTTGATCTTCTTCCGTTTTTGAAAGAACACGAGCTAAGTTTTCAAATGATTCATTTGAAGTTTCTTTAGACTCGCCATTAATTTCCCATACATGTGGTAGATCTTGAGAAGAGGCATACTGACGTGCAAGAGTCGTTTTTCCTGCTCCTTCAATACCTACAAGAGCAACTGTTTGTATACCGCTCCACCCTTTAAATCGTGCATTTATCTTAGCTATGAGTTCGGGACGTTCGAGGCGAACAGATTCTATAGGAACGTCTAATTCAGAACGAACAAGACTCTTTTCTTGCTTTTGATTAACGATTTGCCTTAGCCCGAAACTTCTCTCTCTTTTTTTTTCATATAACGCAAGAAGAGAACTAAAAATGACTGTTGTCAGAATCGCAATACTTATCCATTTTTTATGTCTAAGTGTAAAAACGAGTGCATTTTTTAATTTCATCCTTTTTTCGACTTGATTATGTTCGGCATTCGGATGTTGATCTCTGTTTTTGTTTCCTTCTATGATGCTGCACTCTGTTTGAAAGTCTGAAATAATCTTTTCAATATTATGGTTTGGAAGAAGCTGCTTTAAAATTTCAAAAACAGGTAGATAATAGTTTTTTGGATCACCATGATCGAGAAAATCAACCGTATCCAACTCTTCTAAGATTACAATAGGCTCCTCCCTCTTAGGTTGAAAAAGAAGCATACAGTTTTTCGCTTGCGAAGATAGGGGGTTCTCTTTTTCCTCTAGATAAGGATATTCCCAATTTGATGGTCCAATATAGATAACATCATTGTGTTCATAAATCTCTTGAAGAGAACGCAAGGAATTTTGAGGTTGAATCGAAACTGCTATACCAGAAAGCTTTAAGGACGATTCAATGTGAGATATCAAAAAGTTCTGAGAATCTTCTTTTTGGCAATAGGTTAATATGAGAGAAAGTTGTTCTCCTTGCGTTAGCTTCGAAATATTTTTTAAATATTTATCGAATACAGTCTGAGCTAGAATTACTGTATAGTATTTTCTGAGGTTAGGAAATTTGTCTGATTTCTCAATAAAATCGATAATACTCTCGCGTGAATTACACCCCAACTTTAACATTATGTTATGAGTGTGACTTTCAACAGTTTTAGGAGATATGTTGAAAAAAGAAGCGAATTTCTTAGCAGATCTTCCACAAACAAAAAAAGAAATGATATCTACTTCTCGTCGCGTTAGTTTTACACCATTTATCGTTTGTAAATGTTTTAAATATAAACTTTGAAGAAAATTCATTTTTCTATTTATCATAAGGGTGAAATTTGTTTTCTATTTTTAAAGTAAATGAAATCATATTAAAGAATCTACCCCAGCGTTCGCATAAACTCTAGATAAATTAAACACCCATTTCTTCGTTAATTCTCTAGGGGAATTTCCCTTGGATGCTTATCTTAGTGGAACTTTTAGGATGGGTAAATAAACCAAATTCAGGAAGACTTGAGCTGTTTACTGACGGAGCCTCATTGTGGGCTTTAGTAAACAGATTGCAGCAATATAACAGAGGAAATTATTATGAAGAAAATCTTATACATATCGGCATTGATTTCAGTGTTGTACGCACAAGCGTATGATTGTTTAGCCTCTGGTTCGGCGCGAGAATCATTTAATTACGAGCTCAAATACGGAAGAACAGTTGTTTATAGAGGGCAGACAAACAATCTCAGGCGTAGAGAATCTGAACATTTGAGAGATGGGAAAAAATTTACGCATATGAGGAAAATAGGAAAAGCAAAAACGAATCAAGGGGCTCGCGAGGCAGAACAAAGATTCTTAGAAGCATACAGAAAAAGCCATAATGGTCAAAATCCAAAATATAATCAAACAGACCACGGCTGATTTAATAAAAATCCATAAGCGGGGCATTTTGCCCCGCACTTGCACTCAATCCTACAAGGAGAAAGAACATGAAAAGAACATTAGTCTCTCTTGCTATTTTACTACATCTAAATTCTATTGCCTTTTGTGGAAAAACTGATCTTCTTATGAGAGCTCAGGACGATGAAACTGAAAGAGGTTTTAAATTAAAGTTAACCATCCCTAAAGCTATTGAGGACGGTCCAAGGGGAGATAGAATAGAAATTGTCCCTAGTCGGCCCGGTGACCGCGCCCTTAAAGATAATGACGGTAACTTTATGTTATATTCGGTAGAAAGCAGACCCGGTGAACCAATAAGCCCAATAATTTATGGTATTAATAGATTTTCCCATCCTCATCGATCTCCTGGAACTTCTGAAATGCTAAGGATTGATGGAAGAAGAATGAATATTACTCATATTAGTGTAGATGATACTTCATTCTTTGATTCTGTTTCTACTTTTGGAGCCGTTTGGTCAGTTTTGAATATGTACGAAAAAGAATTGGTTAATTTAGGAAATAGAACTACCCTTGCAAGATTAACACAACGAGGGAAAGTAAGAGTTTTTCCCCATATGACAGGTCATCAATTTAAAATCCTATATCCTGACTTAAACTACGAAAATTATAGAGGAAATGCTTTTTATGACTATAGACCAGGTGATGAAAATGGAGAACATGTCCTTTGTTTTTTCCCAATTGACACGGAGTCAACCAGCTACACGTCTCAATCCTCTGATGTCGTTTTCCATGAGTCAGGGCATTATGTTCTTCAGCTTCTTCGCCCTGACTTATGGCACTCCACCCTGCGAGATGTACAAGCATTTCATGAAACTTTTGGAGATATGACAGCCTTCTTTGTGGTTCTTAGTTTTCCTGAATTGACTGAGAAGGTTTTGCGAGATACTAAAGGGAATCTCCATGTTTCTTCATTTCTTTCTGTTATTGGAGAGAAAATTGTTAACAGAGACGCATCCCAATGTACTACTCTCTCTGTTCTTCCCTCTTGCGAGCAGCATGCACTTTCTGAGAGGTTAACACGAGCTCTTTATGGGACTTTTGCTGATTTTTTTAATGCACGCAGAATGAACTCAACATCTTCCCTTACTGAACTCCTGACAAACACAGTAAGAGACTTTAATCAATTATTTTTAGGAGCTACGATCCGCTCTCCATTAAGCTCTTTTATCGAGTTCGGTAGGGATTTAAGAACAACGGGAGAACCCTTATTTCAGTATCTTGTGCATACTAATTTTTTAAGGCAGGGTATTGATCTTACGGACAATCTTCTTTCTCCGCAAATATGTGCTCTACATAGGGAAGCCACAGATAGTGATTCTTCTAAAACAATAGGATGTTCTACTGGGAAAATAATAGTAAAAAAGAAAAGCTTTATGTCCCCTCTATATTCTCATAATTTTAAGGAAGGATACTTAAGATGAGCTAGAGTCTCCTCTAGGGTTTAAAACTTAAACAACCCTCAGCTATAAGCTGAGGGTTGTTTAGTGAACCCGTTTTTTTAACCCTCACTCAAAACGCTGATTCGTCGCCAACACATCTGATCGCAGAAATGAGAAAGAGAAAAGACGTTTACGTTGCGATTTGCTTGCTTTTCAAAACCATGCTATTAAGAAGATACAGTAAGCAATTAAAGACAAAGGCTATTTTATGAGCACACATTACATTTTAGAACTCGTTACCTATATTCTCGTTATTTTTGGGGCACTCAACTGGGGGATGGTTGGCATATTTGATATCGATATTGTGGCTCGGCTCTTTGGTCGTGGTAGTTTCGGAGCGAGGGTCATTTATATCCTCATTGGCGTAGCTGCCATCCTGATGCTGATGAGATAAAAACATTGCTTGGACAAGAATATAGCTTCATATCAACCCAAAACGAGTTAGGACGTTTTGGGAAGGGTATGGAGAAGTTTTTCAAGATCTTCTGTATTCATAGGCTCCCCAAAATAAAATCCTTGAACAACCTCACAATTTTTTTTCTTGAGAAAATCAAGCTGTTGTTGTGTTTTAACCCCCTCAGCAAGGACCTCATAATTTAAGCTATGAGACATGTCAATAATAGCTTGAATGATGACTTCACCGCTGTTGTCTATACTAATATTATGCACAAAGGAACGATCGATTTTTAATCGATCAATATGTATTTTTGTAAGATTAGACAAAGTAGAATTTCCCGTTCCAAAATCATCTAAAGCAATTTTAACCCCAAGTTTACTAATTTCATTAATTCGATGAACAATTTCAGGATTCGCTATAATGACATTTTCTGTTATTTCTATTTGAAGGTACAGGGGATTTAGTCCCGTCTCTTTTAGAATGTTCTTTATAATGTGGGTAAACTTACTATATTTTAGTTGAGCACTCGCAACATTAACCCCCACACAAAAAGGAGGCAACCCCATCTTTTGCCATTTCTTGTTTTGTTTACAAGCTTCTCTTAACACCCATTCGCCAATAGGAATAATAAGTCCAGTTTCTTCACTTGTTGGAATAAACTCCATTGGAAGCAAGATACCTAATTTTGGATATTTCCATCGTATAAGAGCTTCAGCAGCTAAAACTTTTTGAGAATCTATATCAAACTGGGGCTAATAACATAAAAAAAAACCTATCTTATTTGTTTTAAAAAATGATTAACAAACACATTGTATTGTTGAGGGTCACAAGTAAAATACTTTAATCTTAATGAAATGAGAGTACAGATATATTATTTTCTTCTATAAATAACAAGTTTATAAAAACTCAAACGTTTTGAATTCTTAACTTTAATTTTACAAGCCTTTTACTACTTCTTAATTCGTATTCACCTTCTCCATTTTCAGGTGTCTTTCCTATAGGCATGAGAGAAAGAGTTGGTTCATTGATCATCACTTTTAGTCTTGGATCTGTGGAAGAAGGATCCATCAAAACAATTTCCTTACCATGAAGAACTACTTTCCCGTGATTTTGAATAAGTGCTACAATGTCAGTAGCTTTAAGGGTACTGGAATGAGGATCGCTTACTTTTAAAGTATGCGAATCTATATGAGCAGAGTGAATATTTGGATTTTTTGAATCTTTTGGATCACTTGGAGTAGACATATCTTATCCTCATATTTATGAATGCCTCAGGGTATGCTTTTCTTCAATCCTTAATCTTGTGATATATTATCTTAATTCTGAGTTGTTTTTCTAAACCTATAAGGTCAAAGTACATCTCCCCATTTTTCATTTGTTTTCCAATAGGTTTTATTTCAAGGTAAGGATCATTAATCATAGCTAAAAGATGAGCATCACTTGGAGAAGGATCTTTCAAGATAAATTCTAAATTACCTTCTGTTGCTTTACCCTTGAGTTGAACAAGTTTTTTAACGTCTTGCGTTCTAAAATTTTTTAGTCGTGTATTACCTTCTGATGAAGTATGTTCTGTAGACATAAATTTTTCCTTTCATACCTAGTACAGGATCAGGATTGCAATTCATAGTTTAAGAGAAGAGTCTTAATTTTCTGTAAATTCTACAAGATTGTATGATCTACCTGTTAAGCAACCTTTGAAATTTCCTCTAAGACAGCCTTTGCAGCTGCATCTGTAGGTGCCTTGAGTAAAGAAGTAACTTCTGTCATTGCTTGAATTTGCTGCTGACGTACTTTTTGATCACTCATAAGTTTCAGTATCGCATGTGCAAGATTTTCGGCAGTGCAATTTTCTTGGATAAATTCAGGGATCCACGGTTCAGGAACTAATTTATATGCGGGCGGCGACAGAACAAAATTTGGCCCAAGTTTTTCGAAAGCAAGTAAAATATTAACCATACAGGCCCATGGCGTCAAAATGAGCTTTCGGGCTAACCATCCTTGAAACTTACCTATCTTATAAGCAATGGCAAAGGGAAGACGTGCAGCAGCAAGCTGTAACGCGACCGTGCCAGACTTTCCCAGAGCTACTGATGCTGTTTGAAAGGCCGTGTTTCTTCCTTGATCGCCCAATAGAATCTCAACCTCACATGGCCAATCCTTTGTACCCTCCTCCACCATTGATTTAAGATGAGGAAGCGTTGGGATAATAATTTTTAAATCCGGAACTTCTTTTTTTACAAGTCCTGCAGCTTGGCCGAAAATAGGAAGCAATACTTTAACCTCAGACCACCTGCTTCCTGGAAGAACACATAAAAGATGAGGTTCCCGTTCTTTTTCAATGAACTTTTGTTTTGCAATAGGATGACCAACAAAGGTCGCCTTCAAACCATATTTCTCAAAATAGGGGGGCTCAAAAGGGTAAAGACAGAGCAAGCGATCCAAAATTCGAGAAATCGATCGCGCCCTCCAAGGTCGCCAAGCCCACACCGTAGGCGCTCCATAATGAATCAAACGTGGTCTTTGAGGGAGACCCTGTAAGCGTTTCATTACTCTTATGCTAAATTCCTGTGTATCAATGGTAACAACCACGGCTGGCTTCATGGCTTTGATTGTTTTGACTGTTGACTTTAATCGTTCTAGGAGCTTGGGAAAATTAGCGATTATCCCTGAAAGGCCCATCAAGGATAATTCTTGAATGGGGAAAAGACTTTGAAAGCCTTGTGCTTCCATAGCTTCTCCCCCAATCCCTGCAAACCTCACTTCAGCAAGCTTTTTAAGCGAGATCATAAGATCCGCCCCTAACTGATCACTTGAAGCTTCACCTGCAATAATAAAAATTAAAGGGACTTGTGACATTGAGAGCTCGGAAGACTTACGATAAAAAGATCTTTCTGTTGAGCCAAATTCAGAACTTCTTTTTGATTTAAAATTAAGGTTCGCTCAGCCTCAACGGCAATTCCTCTAAGACCAGCAAGAGCTACTTTTTGAATCGTTTTTGTACCAATGGTTGGAAGGTCAGCACGGACGTCTTGCTGGCGCTTTGTGGTTTTAACCAAAATACCACCAAGTCCAGGGCGGTGTAATGACCCTGCCCTTTCTATTAAAGCATCAGTGCCTTCAATCGCTTCAATACCTAGAACAAGACCTCCTTGTACAACAATAGACTGCCCAACATCTACAGGGCTAAGTGCAGAAAGAACTTCTACACCCCGACCTATATCACGCCAAGCTTCTTCATCAGGTTTAAGAGCTGTAAGAACGCCTTCGGGAGCAAGAAGGTCTGATAAAATAGTATCAGCTCCAACAACACGATAACCCTGCTCCTCCACCATCCCAATGATAAGCTTAAGAAGATTATCATCTCCAAGGGCTTTTGTACCAATACGTGCAATCCATTTGATTCCCTCCCAATCTGGGCGCACATCGCTTAAGGCAGGACGGGAAATAGCTCCTGCCATGACAACTTCTTTTATTTTATTTTGCTTTAGATATGCTGAGGCTGCCCCTACTTCTCCCATGTGGAGCCATGTATGGGGTAAATTTGTGACAAAATCTTCCTCGGTTTGCCCTTTAAAGGCCAAGATGACAAAAGGACGATTTTGGCTTTGAAAAATATCAACGAGCAAATGAGGGAGTTCACCTCTCCCCGCTAAAAGTGCAATAGGAACCTTGTTAGGCAGTTGCTGCACGCGCTCTCCCCTCTGCTCCATCTAAATCAAACTCCCATGCTTCTACAGGCAAACAAAGAGGCTTTTTAGAATCTATGTCAATAAAATCGAGTAGTTCCTTCACTGCACGACAATCTCCATATACAGATCTGATTTTTTGGAGGCGCTCTTCTAAGGTACCTTCTTGGTCCTTAGCTAATATTTTATAAGCGTTTCGAAGGTTATGAATATCTTGATTATCAAAACCCCGCCGCTTCATTCCTATTATATTTACCCCTCCTAATCTGCCACGTATAGCCATGACTGCCCCAAACGGCATAATATCTTCATTAACCCCTGCTGTGCCCGAAATCATGGCATAAGGGCCAATTCGAACAAACTGGTGGATGGCTGCAAGACCTCCAATATTGGTATAATCACCAATGGTAACGTGTCCTCCTATCGTTGCATTATTTGCCATCGTCACATAATTACCTACATGACAATCATGGGCAATATGAGATCCAATCATAATATTACAGTAGTTACCTACAGTCGTTTTCATTCCCCCTTCTTCTGTTCCAGGATGGATTGTTACATGCTCGCGAATGACACACCCTTCACCAATGTATATTTCAGAAGGCTCCCCTTTATAATACCGATTTTGCGGTGCAAATCCTATGGCAGCAAAGGGAAAAATTTCGGTGCGCGCACCAATAGTTGTATGGCCCTCTATCACTACATGGGAGTGAATTTTTACATGCTCCCCTAAAACAACGTGCGAACCTATAATACTATAGGCTCCAATAGATACACCTTCTGCAAGTTTAACCCCCTCAGCAACAAGAGCTGTTGGATGAATTATAGCTGACATCATTTTTACTTTCTAAAAAGGTTAGTTATTCGTCTGAAATCATTGCTGTTTTAATGGCTTCAGCGACAACTTCTCCATTTACCTTTGCAATCCCTTTAAAACGCCAAACAGGACCGCGCCTATGTGTTTTATGAACCTCAAGATGAAGGACATCTCCAGGAAAAACCATTTTACGAAAACGAGCTTCATCAATCCCCATAAAATAAACAAGCTTTTCTTTGTCATATAAATCAAGGGAATGCATTGCAAGAGCGGCTGCCGTCTGGGCAAGAGCCTCAATAATCATGACACCTGGCATAACAGCTTTTTTGGGGAAATGGCCCTGAAAATACCAATCATCTAAAGAAACTGTTTTAATTCCTACAGCACTTTCACCCGGAAGCACATTCATGACCTTTTCTACCATAAGCATTGGTGAACGATGTGGCAAAAGGCGCATAATCTGCTCTAAACTTAATTCTATGTAGTTCTCATTTGTCTGAGAAACAGGTTTGGTTTCATTTAGTGGCATTATTTCTTACCTTAAATTAGCCTTTTTCCGATTTTCTTCTGCAAGCTGCTTTAAGACAGCAACTTGCCTATAATGAGTTTTAATGGGCATAGCAGGACTTCCACACAAAATCTCACCAGGTTTTACATCACGCATTATGCCACATTGTGCCGCAAGTCGTGCTCCAGTTCCTATCTTTAGATGATCTATAATTCCTACCTGGCCACCCGCTGCCACATAATCTCCAAATTTCGTACTTCCCGATACACCCGATTGGGCCACCATAACACATCCTTTTCCGAAATGAACGTTATGAGCAACTTGAACCAAGTTGTCAATGCGTGTGCCATAACCAATTACTGTATCGGGACCACTTCCGCGATCCACAGTTGTGTTAGCACCAATTTCCACATAGTCCTGAATAATAACTCGTCCTAATTGGGGTACAGGAACATGCCCGCCCATATCACCTTGATCCATAAAGAAGCCAAAACCACTTTGGCCAATACGTGCTCCTGGTTTTATATGAACATGTTTACCAACAATAGCATAAGAGAGAGAAACATGAGCTCCAATGACAGACTGTTCACCAATGGATACACCTTCGCCAATAGCAGCTAAAGGTCCAATCTGGACATTCTCCCCAAGCTCTACACGAGCTCCAATTACGGCTAGTGGACCAATAACAACTCCCTTTTCAAGCTTAGCCGTGGGATGAATACAAGCCGTAGGGTCGATGGAACCTTCTCCTTTTTCTGGGGGATAAAAAGCATTAGCAATCAAAGCATAAGATCTATAGGGATATTTTGCTATTAAGAGGGCTAAATGCTTAGGGGCTTGTTCTGCCATCTCTTTTGAAAGAATGCAAGCAGATGCCTTCGTTTTGGATAAGGCTTCGATATATTTAGGGTTATGGAACACACTCAAAGAGGCGGGTTCGGCTCCATCCAATGGAGCCACATCTTCAATCAAAAACGAAGGATCACCTCGCTCTAACTCACATTGACCAAATGTTACGAGCTCTGCTAGGGTAAAGGGACCTTTTTTCTCATAAAAACGCGAATCTGTCATATTTTCTATCTTATCCTGGCAATACCATGTTTTTGGATCCTGAGTTTTAGTTATCTCAGGATCCTTTAATCATAAGTTATGGTTAAGATTGTGGTTGTGGTTGTGGTTGGGGCTGTGCTTGAGGTTGGGGTTGTGATTGCTGTTGTTGAATCTGCTTTTTAACATCCCCTTCAGACTTAAAGACCACATTAACTGTAGGCAATGCTTGGTTAAGTTTTGCCAATACATTACTCGTCAGGTCAAATGCTGGATCAGCAGTTACAACCGTTTCTTTATAAATAATAATGTTTGCACCCGCTTCTTTTCTCGCTTCTTCAGCTGCTTTTAAGAAAGCTTCATACACCTTTTTCTTAGCATCCTCAAAGGCAAGCTCCATCTGAGCCCTTCTCACTTCTAGTTTTTCTTGGACTTCGCGAACACGCTTCTCAAAAGCTTGTCGCTTGGCTGCAAAATCTTTTTCAGAAAGAGTTTTTTGTTCGTCAACAAGGGACTTATCCTTGTCTTTTAGTTCTTTCTCATAAGAAGCCATCTCTTTTTGAATTTCGGCACGCTTCTTTTCCAATTGCTCAACAATGGACTTAATCGCTTCAGATTTATCTAGAGTGGCTTGCTCAACAATGCCAATAACAGGTGCTGGCAAAGAATCAGCCTGTGCTGCCCCAAACGTTACTGCAGAAGTTAACAAAGCCATTAATAGTATTTTTTTCATTTTTTTCTCCTTAAAAATTAGATCCGAAAGTAATGTTAAATTGTTGTTTTCTATCAACATGTTTTACACCCCAAGCCCACGGAGCATAAGTTGCTCCAATGAGTCCAAAAGGTGAGCGCCAATTAACCCCTGCACCTATACCAACACGAGGCCGAGGGGTATCCCCTTTAATAAAGGGAGATTTGTTACCAGGATGCCAGACAGCGCCAACATCTGTAAAAGCAGTTCCATTAATTCCAAGCTCAGCTGGCAAACCTAAAGGAAAGATTACTTCAGCTGTACCCTTATAATAGTAAAGACCGTTTAATGCATCTTTCGTACGCATATCTCGTGGACCCACTCCTCCATCATAAAACCCTCGCAAACTATCTCCTCCTAACTCATAACGGTCCACAACACGTGTTATCTTTCCCAATCCCGACATAACTCCCACCGACCCTTTTATAGCAAGAACCCACTTGCTTTCTTCATCCAAAGATATGTAACCCCCGGCCCGCAAGGCATTTTTAAAGTATTGAACATCTCCCCCTAGACCAGCTATATCGTTAGCTAGACCTACATAATAACCTTTTGACGGAAGGATACTACTATTTCTTTTATCAAAAAACAAGTTGTGACCAAGATTCGAGACAACCCATACACCTCTTTGAGCTAATAAGAAGGGTGATGACTTTCGGCTAATATCACCGATATCATCTCTACGAAGCGTATAGCTCCAGGCTTGTCCTAAACGGTCCATAAGATCATAGCCCATGGAAACACTTCCACCTGTTTTCATCTGTCGATATCCTCCAGAACCCGTACTTTTACTAATGTACTTTCGAGACGTATGAAATGCATCTATACCCCCAGACAAAGGTTTTCCCAGGAAATAGGGATTTGTAAATCCCGTATGAAAATCCTGAGCACGTTTTGAAACCATCGCACTCGCATAAAGATCATATCCCTTTCCCATCAAGTTACGTTCGTTCATTGTGACACTGCCTAAGGGACCATCGATTGTAGAAAAACCTCCTGAAAACTGTAAGGACCCTGTGGGCTTGTCTTCTACTTCTACTTTCAAATCAATTTTATCCGGAACGGCTGTCTCTTCTTGCTTAATCTCAACTTTCTTGAAAAAATCTAAATTTTCAAGTTTTTGCTCTGTGCGCTTAAGTTTTACACTATTAAAAGCATCTCCTTCAATAAGACGAAACTCGCGTCGAATCACATTATCATCTGTTCGATCATTACCTGTGATTTCAATTCGATTGATGTAAACATGGCGTCCTTCTTTAACAACAAGGTCGACATCTACGGTTAAAGTCTCAGGATTTCGTTTGAATTTAGGTTCGATTTCAACAAACGCAAATCCTTTCTCCCCTATAAGACCGGATAATTTATCAATAGTTTTTTCAATCTCCTTACTGTTGAACCATTCATCTTTCTCAACCGTAATAACTTCTTTAAGACCCTGTGCTTTCAATCTAGGTAACTCAATAATAATATTTACATGACCAAAGCGATATCGCTGTCCTTCATCAATCGTATAGGTGATGTAAAATTCCTGTTCATCTGGATCAAGCTCCGCCACAACTGATTCTACTTTAAAGTCTGCATAACCATGCTGACGATAGTACCTACGTAAAAGCTCTTTATCAAATGAGAGACGATCCGGATCATACGTATCATCCGAACTAAAGAAACGATACCACCGTGATTCTTTTGTTAGAATAACTGATCCTAACTGAGAGGAACTAAAACGATTGTTTCCAACAAATATAATTTTGTTAATTTGTGTAAGTTTCCCTTCACTGATCTCAAAGATAAGGTCAACCCTACTTTGCTCTCTCTCAATAATTTTTGGTTCAACCTTTGCCCCATACCGACCACTGAGGCGATACATATCTCGAATTTTTTGTGCTGCTTCTTGTGCTCTTGCAGGTGTATAAACTTCTCGAGGTCTCAAGCCAACTTCGGTTAAAAGAATTTCATCTTTAAGCTTGTCATTACCTTCAAAAGCAATCCGATTAATAATTTTATTTTCAACGACTTTTATCAACAGCCGGTTATCTTTCTGATCAATAACAACGTCAGCAAACAAGCTCGTTGCATAAAGATTCTTTAAAATTTCATCAATCTTATCTTTGGTTACTGTTTCGCCTGGTTTTATATTTATATAGCTCATGATTGTGGGGGTTTCCACACGACGATTTCCCTCAACCTCAATTGACTGCACAACAGCCTGAGCTCTAAGATCAGTTGCAAATACAGTTGCTAGCAAAACTATCGCCAGAAAAAGATACCGCTGCACCACGAAAACCTCATTCTACTTAATAAAGATATGCATTAAATCATTCCATGTAGCCAGGATCATAAGACCGATAATCAAGATAAACCCAACACGGAATCCCCATTCTTGAGCCTTTTCTGAAAGGGGTTTGCCCTTGAGAACCTCAAGAAAGTAAAATAAAAGATGTCCACCATCTAACATAGGCACGGGAAACAAGTTAATCAGACCTAAATTCACAGACAAAAGGGCCATGAACCATACAAGTGCCGTGATCCCTGACTGAGCTATTTCACCAGACATCTGAGCAATACGGAGAGGACCTCCTAACCCATCAGCTGATTTTGCCCCTATGATAATCTGCCCTAAAGCCTTTAAGGTTTGCCAACTTAGAGAGAAAGCTTCTTCTGTTGCATACCACCAGGCATTCCACCAGGAACGCTTTATATATCCGGCTTCAGAACCTTTTACTCCCATTAGACCTATCTTATGCTCGTGTCCAAAATGATCTTTTATAATTGAAAGTGTAGGAATCACGGAAAGGGTAAAAATGTGACCGTTTCGATCAATAACAACTTGCAAACTATCTCCTGCTTTGGATTGGACAATCATTTGCAAATCTTCAAATCGATCAATAGATTCTCCATTGATCGACTTAACTTTATCCCCTACTTGAAATCCAGCTGTAGCTGCAGCACTTCCTTCTTGAATTCCTTGGATAATAGGAACCGTATATCTTTGCCCTATCGTGGCAAAAAGAATTGAAAAAAGTATAATTGCAAAAAGGTAATTCGCCAAAGGACCTGCAACCGACACGGCTATACGTTGCCAAACTGATTTATAAAAAAGCGAACGTGACCTATTAAATTCATCCATTTTCTTGAGGGCTTCATGGTCTGGTGTGCTAGCTGCATCCGCATCCCCTACCATTTTTACATATCCCCCTAAAGGAAACCAACTTACCTTCCATCGGGTCCCAGATCTGTCGTTCCACCCAAAAACCTCAGGGCCAAAACCAATAGAAAACACATCAATGCCTACTCCATTATAACGAGCAACGAGATAGTGGCCGAGCTCATGAACAAAAACAAGCACAGATAAGACAATAAGGAAGGGTATTATATACCAGCCTAAACCCATTAAAAAATCCATTGTGGTGTCTCCCCAATACGTTAGCCCCCTATTTGTAGCGTCAAGACATTCAGAAAACAATCCCTTAACGTGAAGTTCGATTAAGGAAATATTAACCTTTTGGTTTTAAATAATTAAGTGACGCCTAACGAGGGGATTAGCAAAGGAATGTATATGATCATTAACTTGAATAAGTGGAAAATGAAAAGTTTAAAGTTCATTGTCTTGTACGCCATTTATATTCTTTGTCTTATTGGCTTAAAGTCACTTTGGATTTAATAAAGTAAAACAAGTGCCCTCTTTTTTAGCTTCAAATGAAGATGGGTATGCACAAGAGTTTTGTATGGGACCCCAATTCCCTTAGTCACTCCATTCGTTAAAGTGGAGTCTCTCTTATTTATTAGCCTCAACTTCCTCCTCTTCTCCTCCTTCGGTCTTACTTTCCTCTTCCTCGTTTCCTTCGATTCGATAATCACCTCGAAACCAACGGGCAAGATCAATATCAGCACATCGTTTTGAACAGAAAGGACGAAACTCGTAAACAGTTGGCTTTTTACAAAGTGGACATTTTGACTTCATTGTGGATCTCTCAATTTAGGTGTAATTTTAGCCGTAGTGGTAAAGATAAGCGTTTCCTACGTCGCGTCATCTCTAAAAGCCCCAGGGACGAAAGACCCCAAATCTCAAGATCTGAAGGGATCGTAAGGCCTTGTAAGAGAGCACCTATTTCTTTCGGAGAGTCGATGAGATCGATCACAATTTTCCCTCCTAATTCACGCAACCGAATTTGTCGTAACGCTTCACGAACAGCTTTTTTATTAAAGGTCTCTCGATGACGAAGCGCTCCCTGACTATTCACATCAATCACGGTAAGACAACGGGTTTCTTCTATAAACAAGTTTCCCCCTTGAGAAAGATAAATCTCCGGTGATAAGAGGCTTTCCCAAGCTTCCTCACACCGTTCATCAAATGCACTCTCACATATAAAAATACTCTTGCCCTGTGTTTTAAAAGCAAGATGGCGATTATCTGTTGTCAATATATCTGATGCACTCAAAGACCGCAAAGTGCGGTTCAGGAGATCAGGTCCCAAGCTTATACAAAAGGGAGGTTTTGCACTCAACCTGCTTTGAATGTGCTCCCATTCTTCTCGAAGTTGAGCCAATTCTGATTCAAAGGAATCTTCAAGAGTAGCCCAACGGCGAACAATAAGCCCTTCTTCAGGTCTCAAATCAAATAATTTCTTTAAAAGGTCTTTGTCTTTTATTTTTTTAGAGAGACTCAAACCTTTAACAAAAGGTGTGTAGAGAAGCGGCCCTAAAGACAGAGAGAGGAGACGAGTTAACCGTACACCCTTTCCTTCTAAAGGATTTTCCGTTCGTATAACTTGAATAAGAACCGCATCACCTTGTTTTATAGGTGGGAGCTTTCCCTCATATAAAGGAAGAATTCCTAATTTCTCTTCTCCAATATCCACAAATGCTGCCCGAAGAGGTTTTTGAACATCTACAACTCGTCCATAGTAAATCCCCCCCAGCAAAGAAGAAGGTCTCCCTAAAATTTCAAAATCAAGTTCAACAATTTCTCCTCCCTCCAGACGTGCGAAGCGATGAAGCTCAGGAGAAACGGAATAAAATAGCTCAGCCACGAAACCCTAATCCCCTAAGGAGACAATCGGTTTCATAAAGGGGCAAACCCACAACATTTGTGTAAGAACCAGATATGAATTTCACCCACTTAGCACCTATTCCCTGGATTGAGAAAGCTCCAGACTTACCTTTCCATTCCCCAGCAAGAAGGTAGTCTTCAAGCTCCTCTTTCTCTAACCGCTTCAGCGTAAGGCGAGTCAAAACAATTCGACAAGCTTCCTTTCCCAGGGGAGAAAGCCCGCATACGGCTGTGTAAACTTTATGTCGTCTTCCTGAAAGACGGCTCAAAATTGCTTGTGCTTCTTCTTGATCACGTGCTTTTAAGAGAATTTTTCCGCCCACCTCCACAGCCGTATCAGCCGCAATAACATAAGCATCAGAAATTTGGGAGTGAGCAGCTCTAGCTTTAAGAATAGCAATCCGCTTGACGTATTCTCTTATTCTTTCCCCCTTTAAGGGTGTTTCGTCAACTTCAGGACTGAGTATATGATCAGGAATTAACCCAATAGAAGCTAAAAGTTCTCGGCGACGAGGAGAAGACGAGGCAAGAACAAATTTCATTTACTTATGGCGGAAGGTAATACGTCCCTTGGTCAAGTCATAAGGGGTCATCTCAACAGTAACCTTATCTCCCGCAAGGACGCGAATTCGATTTTTCCGCATACGACCTGACGTATGCGCTAGAACATTATGGCCATTTTCCAACTGGACTCGAAAAGTCGCATTCGGCAATAGCTCCATAATAATACCTGTAAATTCAATTAAATCTTCTTTGGACAACCTTGTCTCCAACCCTTATATGTTTTCAAATATAGCTTCTATGGCAGTAATCCAAATTTGTCAAATAGATGAAGGAACTTCTCTTAAGATTTTTAGCCATGCATCCCGTCTCGAAAAAAAACTCCCCTATAAAGGAGATGCCATTTATGCCATTATAATATTTAATTTTACGCTTTTGCTAAAGAAAGTCAAATGTAAGAATTCACCATACCATGAGCTAGCGACAACTTCGCAGACAACCCTTAACAATTTATGTTTTTGTACTATGATAAGTACAATATAAGGTACATAAAAGGAGTTAGATTACGCAAGCTGTAAGTTTTTCAGAATTAAGAAAAGACATAAAACGCATCATGGATACAACGAAGGAAAGACATGAACCAATTATTATTATGCGCAAAAATGGCAATATGGCTCTCATGTCTTTGGAAGACTATAATGCTCTTGAGGAAACAGCTTATATCTTAAGTAATTCCAAGAATGCTCAACGTATCCTTTCTTCCCTCACTGAATTAAGGTCAGGGAGAGGAAAAGAACGTAAACTAATTGAACCTCAATCCTAATGTCTTTCATCTTTTCGACTTTGGCGTGGGAAGACTATCAATATTGGGTAAAGCACGACCAAAAAAAACTAGAACGCATCAATACGCTCATTAAAGATACTTTGAGAAGCCCCTTTGAAGGAATAGGCAAGCCAGAACCTCTGAAATTAAATTTGCAAGGACACTGGTCAAGAAGGATTGATGAGGAACATCGGCTCATTTACGAGTACAATGATGGCCACCTTTCAATCATTTCGTGTAGACATCATTATTTAAGTATATAAAAAAATCAATTTTCAGTTACACTCCTTTACCTCTCCTATTCGTTAAATTGAGGGTTGTCACTTTTGCTAGGAGCCGTTACAAAAAGTCACGGTATTTAAATGGAGATGTCCTATGAATTTAAACTCTATCGCTCTTCTCTCTTTAACAGCATGCCTTTTAACAGCATGTAAATCTGCAAGCGAGCACCGTCGAGAAGTTACAACTGGCGAAGGTCCTTCGACCTTTACTTTAGGAAAGGTTCAAAGCTCCGTCCAGAAAGGTATGGGACAAGATCAAGTCATTGCTGCAATTGGTTCTCCTAATATTGTTACAAACGATGATCGTGGTCACGAAACTTGGGTCTATGACAAAATTGCCACCGAAGGGGCTTATTCAAAGAGTGTGGGCGGCTTTATTTTTTGGGAAGATCGGGCTGGTGCTTATGAAAATACACAGAAAACACTCACAGTCATGATCAAATTTGACCGTCAAAAGCGCGTTCATGATATAAATTACCATCAGAGCAAATTTTAGGAGACCCTCATGAAAAAAATAGCTTCATTAGGTTTTTGTATTCTTCTAACCGCTTGTAATATGGCTGAAAGACAGCCGATGAAAACACAATTGCAGGTACGAGAGTTTCAAACACGTTCTTTTGATACCACAAATACAGACGAAGTCTTGTCCGCTGTCGTTGAAGCCTTTCAAGATCAAGGGTTTATGGTAAAAAATGTTGTACCTCAAGTAGGTCTTGTATCTGCCAGTCGAGAAGTCGACATGGAAGATAAAGGCGAAGTGTTCTTAAGACAGTTTTTCATGGGACGTGATGCCCTTTGGAGGAAGAATGCCCTCATTGAGGCTACTGCAAATGTTAAAACTCAGTCGGGCAAAACAAAGGTTAGAGCCTCTTTTCAAGAGAAAGTCATGAATAATGTTGGGGGAGTTGACAGTGTTTACACCATTGAAGACCCAAAATTCTATCAAGATTTCTTTGATAAGATTGGCAAAAGTATCTTTATTGAAAAGCAAAAAATATAAGCTTTCTCTTTAAAAAAACTCGCTTTCGATTTTAATGGGTTAGAATGAAATGCATTTTCATAACCCTCTAGTCATGCCCTTGAAATTTCTATACCATAAGTCCAGTTTTACATACACAGAACATAGGCGAGTCACATGACACAAAAACCTTACATTATCGTTTTAGGAAATGAAAAGGGTGGCACAGGAAAGTCCACCGTTAGCATGCATGTTATTGTGAGTCTTCTTCGAATGGGCTTCTCAGTTGGAAGCATTGATGTGGACGCTCGTCAAGGAACCCTCTCCCGATATTTAGATAACCGTAAAATGACCTCTGCGGAAATGGCGAACCCTTTACCCCTTCCCGAGCACTTTCCTATTCTGCCCAGTCAAACTTCTCTTAGAGAAGATGCTATTAAAGAGGACCAGCACAACTTAGAACAAGCTCTTACACAGCTTTCTTCTAAGCGATTCATTGTCATAGATACGCCAGGAAGTGACTCCTTTCTCTCCCGCGCTGCCCATGCTGTCGCGGATACACTGATTACCCCCTTAAATGACAGTTTTATTGATTTAGATATGCTCGTACGCCTTAAAAGCGAAACCTTAGATATTCTTAGGCCAAGTACTTATGCTGAAATGGTTTGGGAGCAAAAAAAGCAACGAGCAATCAGAGATCAAGGTACGATTGAGTGGATTGTACTCCGTAATCGCCTAAGCAGCATTAATGCCCGCAACAAGGAACAAATGGAAGATGTGATCCAAGCTCTCGCAAAACGCATAGGTTTTCGGTACATTCCTGGATTTGGCGAGCGTGTCATTTTCCGTGAACTCTTTTTATCTGGTCTTACGGTTCTTGATTTAGAGGATTGCAAAATGGCAATGACCCTCTCTCATGTGTCCGCCAAACAAGAACTTCGTAATCTTATTCACCTGATTCAGCTCCCAGATGTGGAAAGGCTTGTAGCTTAAACCTTTAGGAATAAAACATGGCAGAAATATTTCTTGCTGCGCTTGGTCTTGTGTTACTGATTCTTCTTCTGCAAAAACTTGAAAATGCAGAAATCAAGCTTCTTGTATTAACACTGAAATGGACCCTTGTAGGGCTCATAATTCTCGCTGTTATCTACCTCATCCTTGTTGGACGTTTGTTTCATGTTGCTGCACTTGCTGCCCTTCTCATTCTCCTCCTTAAGCAGGATGTGCACAAATGGATAAAGAAAGAACCCTCCCCTTCGCCTCTCCCCCTTCCCCATCCTATGACAAAAAAAGAAGCCGCTGCGCTTCTTAAGGTTGATTTAAAAGCTACACCTGAAGAAATAGAAGAAGCATTTAGAAAACTTAGATTTAAAGATTCAACTGAAGAAGATCGATATCTTCAAGCAAAAGTCGTATTACTAAAGAAGAAATAGATTCTATGCTTTTCTACCTAGGCTTTTATTTTAGCTTATACTCGGCTTCAAACTCTCACAACTCCTTAAAAGCTGTTCTAGGGATTTTAATTCGGCTAACACCAGGCCTGTAAACTTAATTTTTTTTAAAGATTTTTATGATAAGTTACATTCAAAAGAAAGAGAGTATAATGAATAAAGTTTTTATTTTTTTGCTAATCTAGAACATGGAGGAAATACCTTATGAGCACTAAACTTATTAAAGTTTTCTTTATAGCTACAATCGTAACCGTATCCTCAATCAACTCAGGACACTGCTGCTTTGAAGCCCACCACATAAACGATGAACAATGCCGGGCACACCAAAACAGATGTATAGATGTCTGTACTGCAATTAACGACGTACTACATCCTGAAAACAAATGGTATGACGAGTGTGTAAAAAAATGCGATCATCCTCTTAGCCGAGATCAAATCTGTCATGAAATGTGTGGATAACAGAGGTTCCTCGAGTCAACAACTCTTAGTCATACGGAAGTTTAGATAAAAATCACTTGAAGCCATTAATGTTACAGGCAAGATAAAGCCGAGTAACATGGCATATTATCACTCCATATTAAAAATAATAGTTTTCTTGTGCGTAAAATGTTCAAGCATGGCTTCAAGGGACGCCTCTTTACCAACACCAGAAGATTTGACACCCCCATAAGAAAGACCAGGCTGAACAACAGTATTTTGATTAACTTGAACAAATCCAGCTTCGAGCCTATGCACACCCATTAAGGCCCGATGAAGGTTATTTGTCCATAACGTTGCAGCAAGACCATATACACTATCATTAGCCTGAAGAAGAACATCATCAAAGTCTTTCCAAGGAATAAGAGCAGTTACAGGACCAAAAATCTCTTCTTGGCAAACTTGATGGGAGTTTGGGAGACCTGTAAAAAGAACCGGTTGGATAAACAGTCCCTTAGCTAGCTTTGGATCCTTAGGCAACTCTGAACATACATGAGCCATTGCTCCCGGTACTTTCTTTCCCATTTCAATATAGTTCAAAATCTTTCCATGCTGAGCTGGCGAAATAACAGCACCAATATCCGTCTCCATATTCATGGGATCTCCCATTTTAAGAGTGTTCACTTTTTCCTTTAAAAGTTCGAGAAACGGAGAAAAAATAGATTCATGAACAAAGATTCGGCTTGCGGCCGTACAGCTTTGGCCCTGGCGAGTAAATCTCATGCTAACGAGAGCGCCCTCAACGACTTTCTCAAGTTCAACATCCTCACAAATGATCATAGGACTCTTACCACCTAATTCAAGGGTTATGGGTATTAGTTTTTCATTTACATTCTTATGAATCGCTTTCCCTGAATCAACAGACCCGGTAAAGGTTACTTTTGCCACATGGGGATGGCGAACGAGAGCGGTTCCTGTTCCAGGCCCATCACCTGAAATTATATTTAAAACACCCGGAGGAAGTATAGTATTCATAATCTCAGCTGCTCTTAGGACAGCATAGGGTGCTTCTTCCGCCGATTTTACCACAACAGAATTTCCTGCAACAAGAGCAGGAGCAACTTTTAAGGACATTAAAAACAATGGAACATTCCAAGCAATAATTGCTCCCACAACACCTAATGGTTCCCGAATTGTCATTGTTAACATGGAGTCACTAAAAGGAATTGTCTCCCCCTTTAATTCAAGCCCCAGGCCTCCATAAAAACGAAATGTATTTGCAAAAGCTCTTACTTCAACTTGGCTTTCTGTCCGCAGAGCTTTGCCTGTCTCAAGGGTTTCAAGACGCGCGAGTTCATCTGAATGCTCTTCCAATAGATCTGCACATTGAGAAACAAGACGCCCACGATGAGAAGCATCCATATGTTTCCATTCTTTTTGTGCTTTACGGGCAGATTCAACCGCATTATTAACATCATCTTCATTTGCTTCTGCAGCCTGTCCAATTGTTTCCATTGTTGCAGGATTATGAACAGCAAATGTTCTTTTGCTTATAGGCAAAATCAATTTTCCATCAATAAGAATTTTATTTTCAAGATGTTTAACGAGAGCAAGAGGCGAAAGAGAAGAACCTACAACAGGAAGAAAGGGTGGCATAAAACCTCCATTTTTCATTTTTTCATTATTGTGTATAATCCGGATAAAAAGCAAAAAAGTAAAGGGGAATGGTTTTGATAACATCACAACAAGAAACAAAGGAACCGCGACGCGATTATATTTGGGGTTTAAGCCCGCTCGGTTTTCATAAAGTTGCTTATGTCGAGTGGGGGAAGAAGACTCACGGCCCAGTTCTTATATGCGCGCATGGCCTCACCCGCAATTCTCGTGATTTTGATTACCTCTGCAAAGCCATAAAACATAATTATCAAATTGTATGCCCAGATCTCGTTGGCCGCGGTGAGAGCGATTATACAGGCAGCAACCTTACATACAATTTTGCTCAATATCTAGCTGATATGGTTACCCTTCTTGCTCGAATTGACTCACAAGAAGTGCACTGGCTTGGGACATCACTGGGAGGAATCATTGGAATGATGCTTGCCGCTCAACCCAATAGTCCCATTAAAAGCCTTATTTTGAATGACGTTGGTATGATTATCCCCAGCATCGCTCTTCAACGTTTAGGGACATACGCTCGAAATGATGACAGTTTCGCAACTTTTGAAGATGCAAAAAATTACTTTAAAACTGCACTTTCTGGTTTCAATATTATTGATTCAAAGATATGGGATCATATTACTAAATATGGCACAAAACAAGATGAGAAGGGAGGACTCTCTCTTACGTATGATGCCGTTATAGGAGAAATTTTTAGGAATGAGGAAACACCTTCCCTTCATTTTGAAACATACTGGCAATCAATTCGTTGTCCCGTTCTTATATTACGGGGAGAAGCATCAGATATGCTCTTACCCGAAATTATAAAAAAAATGATGTATTTTCGGCCTAATACTAAGGTTATAACAATACCTCAATGCGGCCATGCGCCTTCACTTATGACTATTGAACAAATTCAAATTATTGAAAATTGGCTTCATAGCCAAAGCACTCCCTTTCAAAAATTGACCCAAATTGCTCATACACTTTAATAGAATATAAATTTTTCTATGTCCTAATTTGATATTAGAAATATGATCCCAACCTATGGAAGGGAGCGCAATATGATAACTCATCCACCTTCTTATTTTTATGAAACCACTATCTTATCTGTACGTAAAGGAAATCAAGTTGTGATGGCTGCAGATAGCCAAGTTATAATGGATGATTTGATCCTCCAATCCAGTGTTCAAAAAATCCGCCGCCTTACTAATGGCAATATCATTGCAGGTTTCTCAGGACCAACGATAGGAGCACTAGTATTCTTCGATTATCTTAAAGCAAAACTAAAAAAGAATCCCCATCAATTATTAAGTAATTATGTCGACTTAGCAACAGACTGACAGAAATACACAGCATTTTCTCACCCTGATACAATGATGTGTGTCATTAGCAAAGCTCATTCACTTGTTCTCACTGGCTCAGGAGATATATTAGAAGCTGAGGACGGCCTTATTGGGTTTGGCCCTGGGAGCTCCCATGCTTTATCAGCCGCACGACCATTACTGGGAATCCAAGATTTATCGGCTCAAGTTATTGCAGAAAAAGCAATGAATACTTCTGCTGAGGTGTGCAATTTCAAAAACAAGAGTTTTATTTTAGAATCTATTGATTATTAAGGGAAAATAAAATAAGAAAAAGGGCGGAGTTAATATGGATGCTAAAAAACACCAAATTGAATACTCCGCCCTATTTTTAGAATACATTAAACCATTTTAAATTGCAAGTCTTTTTGCAAAAAAAGTAAATATTTTTTACATCTTTTTATTTTCTCGGCAAAACTATAAAATGAATTTAGATAAATCGGAGTTTTTCGCAAGGTCCCCTACGGTTGAACGCACGTGGTCAACTGTAATTACCAAAGATTCTCCACTTTTATCGGATGCTTCAAAGCTAATCTCCTCGAGTAATTTTTCAATAACCGTATGAAGTCGTCGTGCTCCAATGTTTTCCACGTTTTGGTTCACCTCGGCCGCAAGGTGTGCGATCTCTCGGATGGCTTCTTCCTCAAAATGTAAGGTCACCTCTTCTGTCTTTAAGAGTGCCTGGTATTGGGTAATAAGGTTTGCTTCTGGCTCAGTTAAAATCCGAACAAAGTCTTCCGCACTCAGAGCTTTTAGTTCAACCCGATTGGGAAGCCGCCCTTGAAGTTCGGGAAGCAAATCAGATGGTTTTGCAAGATGAAAAGCGCCTGAAGCTATAAAAAGAATATGATCTGTCTTAACGGTTCCATATTTAGTTGAAACAACCGTTCCTTCAAGTAGGGGTAAAAGGTCACGTTGAACGCCTTCCCGACTTACATCCGCCCCACCACGTTCGGCGCGCGCTGAAATCTTATCAATTTCATCTAAGAAAACGATCCCATTTTCTTCCACATCTTTCATTGCTTCCTTCACAACCGTATCTTGGTCAAGAAGCTTATCGCTTTCTTCAGTAATGATGGCTTCAAGGGCTTCGGGAACGCGCATCTTTTTCTGAACTGTGCGTGGTGTTCCCATTTTTCCAAATATATCCCCTAAGCTTATCATTCCCATTTGAGTTCCAGGCATACCTGGAATATCAATCGTTGGCATTTGAGAGTTGCTTGTATCTTGGATTTCAATCTCAATTTCTCTATCATCAAGGGAATGATCTCGTAATTTTTTTCGGAATTTCTTTCGCGTTTCTTCCCCTGCACTTTCTCCAACTAAAACGCTTAAAACGCGTTCCTCAGCATTGACTTCTGCTTTTGCCCTTACTTCCCGTCTTAACCGCGTTCGTGTCATATTAAGGGAGATTTCCACAAGGTCGCGAATGATTTGCTCAACGTCACGCCCTACATATCCAACCTCTGTAAATTTTGTAGCCTCCACCTTAATAAAGGGAGCTTCTGCAAGTCGGGCAAGGCGACGAGCAATTTCCGTTTTGCCCACACCTGTTGGACCAATCATCAAAATGTTCTTCGGAAGCACTTCATCTCGCAGACAATCATTGAGTTGCAAACGCCGCCACCTATTGCGAAGAGCAATAGCAACAGCTCGTTTGGCCTCCTCTTGACCAACAATAAAACGATTTAGCTCTGAAACAATTTCTCGGGGAGTAAAATGAGATAAACGCATTTTTTAACCTTCAATATTTTCTATAATAATATTATTATTTGTATATACACAAATATCAGCTGCTATGTTCATAGCCTTTTGGGCAATCTTCTCAGCCGACAAGTTCTCTATATCAATTAAGGCTCTTGCAGCTGATAAAGCATAGGGACCGCCAGAGCCAATACCAATAAGGCCATCTTCAGGCTCGAGCACATCTCCTGTTCCGGTAAGTATAAGAGAATGGGTCGAGCTTACAACAGCCATCATGGCTTCTAGCCGTCTAAGATAACGATCACGGCGCCAATCTTTTGCCAGATCAACACAAGCACGTACCAACTGGTGTGGGTTTTGTTCTAATTTCACCTCAAGTCGCTCAAAGAGAGCAAGCGCATCTGCAGTTGATCCAGCAAACCCAGCTATAACATCCCCTTTACCAAGACGCCTTACTTTTCGAACATTCGACTTAAGAACTATGCTGCCCATGGACACCTGTCCGTCCCCAGCCACAACAACATTGTTTCCTTTCCGCACAGACAAAATAGTTGTCCCATGCCAAGGGATCATTTTATTTTCCATCATTGGCTCACTTCATAAAATATGTTAAAACGAATATAAAGATGAAACATAACAGCAACACTATCCTTTGTCATCATTCAATTGAAGAGGCTATGCAATGGAATATAATCATAACAATATATTTGCCAAAATCTTAAGAAAAGAAATTCCTGCAGATATTGTTTATGAGGACGAGTACGCTCTCGCTTTCCATGATATTAATCCTAAGGCTCCCGTTCATATTTTAGTTATACCCAAAGGAGATTTTATCTCTTTTTTTGACTTTTCAATGAATGCAGCCCCTGAACTTATTGTCGGTTTTCATAAAGCCATTCATCATGTTATTCGCGCATATAAGCTTCAAAACGAGGGGTTTCGTATCCTCTCCAATCATGGCGCTAACGCAGGCCAGGAAGTTCCCCACTACCATATTCACATCTTTGGAGGGCGACCTTTGGGTCGAATGTTATCACCTGAATGATAAAGAAAAAAGAAAAAAGGATTATAAAGAAAGTAATAGCTGGGTGGAGAGAGTGGGCACAATTACCAGAGCTCGGCGTTGAAATGATTAAAGTGAAAGTTGATACAGGCGCAAAAACATCTTCCCTCCATGCTTTTGATGTATCGACTTTTACTCATATGGGAATTGATTGGGTGCAATTTGATGTTCACCCTATTCAGGATAATGATTTAATTAAGCATACTTGTGCTTGTCCTATTGTAGATTATCGTTGGATCACAAGTTCTACTGGACAAGCACAAAAAAGATTTATTATTCTCTCTAACTTAAAAATGGGAGAATTCTCACATCGCATTGAAATCTCACTTGCTAACAGGGATGAAATGGGTTTTCGGATGCTTCTCGGACGAACGGCTTTAAAGGGACATATTCTGGTAGATCCAAGCCATTCTTTTCTCTTAGGTCACAAAGCACATTAATAAAATAGTAAACCAAATTCTGTAGGATAAAGAACTATGAGACTGATTATGATGGCCAGAAATCCCACACTCTATTCTCACCAACGTTTGGTTGAGGCTGCTTTGGCACGAGGCCATATAATTGATGTTATTGATACACTTCAAGTGTACATGAATATTGCAACCCATCGCCCTCAAATTAAATATAAAGGACATGCTTTAGAAGGTTATGACGTTGTCATCCCACGAATTGGGGCTTCTATCACGATGTATGGCCTTGCTGTTCTTCGTCAGCTTGAAATGATGGGTGTTTGGCCTCTGAATGAGTCGGTTGCCATAGGAAGGTCTCGGGATAAGCTCCGTTCAATGCAACTTTTAGCCCGTAAAGGAATCGGACTTCCTGTAACAGCCTTTGCCCATTCAACCCAATACACGAATGACATGATTGAAATGGTGGGAGGCGCTCCAGTTGTTATTAAACTTTTAGAAGGAACTCAAGGGCTGGGTGTTGTTTTAGGAGAAACACTTACCTCAGCACGCAGCGTTATTGAGGCTTTTCGTGAAGTCAATGTTAACATTCTTGTGCAAGAATATATTAAAGAATCTGCCGCCACAGATATTCGATGTTTAGTTGTGGGTGGAAAGGTTGTGGCGTCTATGAAACGCAAAGGCCCTGATGGGGATTTCCGCTCCAATCTCCATCGCGGTGGATCAGCAACTGCTGAAAAAATAACCCCTGAAGAACGCTCTATAGCAACACGAAGTGCCACGATTATGGGCTTAAATGTTTGCGGGGTGGATATATTACGGACGAATCATGGTCCGGTCGTCATGGAAGTAAATTCTTCACCAGGATTAGAAGGTATTGAAAAAGCAACAGGAATTGATGTTGCAACCAAAATCATTCAATACATTGAAGACCACGCAGCTCCTCATAGCACAAAGACGAAAGGTAAAGGTTAAAGAAACTCAGCTTATGAAGGTAAAGAAAATATATTTTTCCTCTTGGCCCTTTCTAAGGCTTCCCACACTTTTTTATCCTGGTGATATTCATCATCAACGAAATGCATTTTGTGATTTTCATCCTCAAAAACAGTAAAATAGGTCACAAACACAGGAAGAGGTTGGTCAAGTCTTACCCTCCTTGTGGTACTTCCAGATGCTTCTTTTTGTATATGGCTGTGCGTCCATTTTTCTGGATCCTGAAAGACAAATTCTGCGAGTTTAGTTGGATCTTGCACACGAATACAGCCGTGGCTAAAAGATCTTTTCACCTTATCAAATAAGTTCTTTTGTGGCGTCCCATGCAAATAAATGGAAAAAGGGCTATCAATGGTAAAGCGAATTTTACCTAAAGCATTTGCATTACCTGGGCTTTGCACGATCTGTGTGGATGAGCCTTCAGTAATATGATAGCCTTTTCTAGCATAAGCTTCCGGATTTCTTTGGATTTTTGGCAATAGCTCATGAATAATGCTCGCGGGCACATGCCATGAAGGATTAAAGATAATTTCTGTCATGGGGGCGTTGAATACCGGTGTTTTTGTATACTCTTTTCCTGTAATGATGGGCATATAAAAGGCAGGTATGCCTCCATCCACGGCCTTTAGATAAAATCCAGGAACATTTACTTGAATATAACGAGCTGGTAGAGGATTGGGGAACCAACGTAAACGTTCAAGATTTACAATGATGGACTGTATGCGCTCTTCCACAGGTATATTTAAAGCTACAAGAGTGCTCCCCCCTACTTTTCCATCAGGCTCAAGCCCATGAAGCGTTTGGTAGTGTTTGAGGGCTTCTTCTAAAGACTCATCAAACACATCACTGCCTTGCCCTTGGGAAGGAAGAACCTCTTGAGCCATAAGCTGAGCTCTTAGGGTCTCTACATCTGGCCCCTTATCTCCTATTTTAAGCTTTGTAGCTTTAGGGAGCTGAGGCCAACCTCCTTGGGTTTGTTTTTGCCTATAAAGGCTTAAAAGCTGCTTGAGATGAGCATATTCAGGAAAAGAAGGAGCAATGCCATGAATCCACCCACATTGATTGGGCACAGAAAGGTATCCCTTTAGAAGTTCAACTTCATCGGCAGACACACGATTTATGTGAATGGCCTTATCTACTAAATGCGGATCGAGACGTTCTCCTCTCATATCAGATATATAGTTAAGAGCTGCAAGTGTCAGTAAAGAATCAGCTTTTTTTTGTTTATCAGGTGTACTTAAATCTGCTCCTTGAAGGGTTTCCACATAAGGAGCATAGTCATCTTTCCAAAGCCCCTCTTCATCGACATGAGAAAGCGCTTCAAGTAAACTCTTTCCGCAAGATGACCATTCACCTCCTTGAATCCAAATTAACTGATCTTGAACATGTTCATATATCTTTTGAACGCGCTGATCTTGCGGACTAGGTAAAGCATACAAAAAGTTCAAGGAAAGGCTTCCTGCAATGACAAATAAGTAGAGTTTCTTGATCATTTTATCTCCTCATACATAACAAAAGGGACCTGTTGACGGTCCTCGGAGAGTAAGCTATAACTCCTCTCCACAACTGTGAATAAATTTACACAAGGATTATTATGGCACAACACAAATCAGCAATGAAGCGGATTCGGCGAGATGAGAAACAAACTTTACGCAACCATGCTCGCATAGCACGGGTAAGAACCTTTATTAAAAAAGTAGAAGCAGCTTTAGCTTCAGGGGATAAACCAACTGCACAAGCGGCTTTAAACTTAGCTCAACCTGAAGTCATGCGAGGCGTTTCAAAAGGAGTCTTGCATCGTAATACGGCGGCTCGTAAGATATCCAGACTCAATGCACGCGTTGCAAAGCTAGCATAACAGAAAGACGTTTATAAAAAAAACTCTTTTTTCCAAGAGGTTACAAAGAAACCTCTGAAGCTTTAATTTGACTTGACAACAAAGAAAAACAGGTTTGTGAATGAAGAATACCGCAGTCAAGACAGACCTCGAAACACAATGGAAGCATATCCAAGCCCGTCTATTGGATGAATATGGCGAAGCAACATATTCCAGTTGGCTTAAACCTCTTTCTTTTGTTGATCACCATGAAGACTGTGTACGCCTGGCTGCTCCCAATGCTTTTATGCGCGATTGGGTTACAAACCACTATGCTGAGCGTGTAAAAACAATCCTGCAAAGCGAAAATCAACACATCCAGCAACTAGAAGTCATTGTCAATAGCCCTCTTGAAGGAGCCTCCCCATCTGAAGAACCTTTTTTAGATACACCAGAGGTTGGTTCAAACCTTGACCCTCGTTTTACCTTTACCAATTTTATTGTAGGAAAACCTAATGAACTGGCTCACGCAGCTGCACTTAAGGTCGCGGAATCAGCAGTGGTTACCTTCAATCCTTTGTTTCTATATGGCGGAGTTGGTCTTGGAAAAACCCATCTAATGCATGCAATCGCATGGCACATTAAGAAGTGCCATCCGAATCGAAAAGTAATTTATCTCTCTGCTGAAAAGTTCATGTATCAGTTTATTCGTGCATTGCGTTTCAAAGATACGGTTGCCTTTAAAGAACAGTTCCGGTCTGTTGATGTTCTCATGATCGATGATGTTCAATTTATTAGTGGGAAAGATTCAACTCAAGAAGAGTTCTTCCATACCTTTAATGCAATTGTAGATCAGAATCATCAAATTATTATCTCTGCCGATAAATCACCCTCTGATCTTGAGGGAATGGAAGAGCGCCTTAAATCGCGTTTAGGGTGGGGATTAGTTGCAGATATCCACCCTACAACTTACGAACTCCGCTTAGGAATTCTTCAAGCTAAAGCAGATCAAATGGGTACGGATGTTCCCCAAAAAGTACTTGAATTTCTGGCTCATAAGATTTCCTCTAATATTCGTGAACTTGAAGGAGCTTTAACTCGCGTTGTTGCTCATTCAACACTTATAGGTCGCGATATTACTCTTGAGTCTACTCAAGATTTATTACGGGATTTATTACGCGCTAATGACCGACGGGTAACCATTGATGAAATTCAAAAAAAGGTTGCGGAATACTATAGCGTTCGTATTTCTGACATGCACTCTCCTCGAAGAGCACGAGCCGTTGCTCGACCCCGCCAAATCGCTATGTATCTTGCAAAGCAATTCACACAGCGATCTCTACCTGAAATTGGGCGAAAATTTGGTGGAAGGGACCATACAACTGTCTTACATGCGGTAAAAAAAGTTGAAGAGCTTATGGGGAAAGAAAAGAGTATCTGTGAAGATATTGAATTACTGCGTCGAACATTGGAGGGTTAAATATGAACCAAACCGAATCACTTCCTCTCCCCGTTTATGAGCCTCTTCACCTCGTGGTAGAAAAAAATGCTCTTTTAAAAGCGCTCGCCCATTGTCAAGGCATTGTTGAACGTCGGAATACGGTCCCTATTTTAGCGCATGTGCTTCTTGAAACCCAAGGAAATACATTAAAAGTGACTGCAACGGATCTTGAAATTGCTTTTGTTGAAACACTTCCTGCTCACATTACAGCCTATGGCAGTACAACGCTTTCAGCGCAGCTCCTTTTTGATGTCGTAAGAAAACTTCCAGAGGGTTCAGAAATTGAGTTAAAAACGAGCGAAGACGGCAGCTCTCTCGAATTGCGTTCTGCTCGGTCTAATTATAACTTTGCATGCCTTCCCGTAATCGACTTTCCTCTCATAACAACTGGTAATCTTCCTTGTAGCTTTAAAATTCATGCTGGTGAATTGTCTCGTCTTATAGATAAGACGCGCTTTTCTATGGCAACTGAAGAAACGCGTTATTACCTTAATGGGCTTTGTTTACATAAAACCCCTGATAATTTTTTGAGAGCTGTCGCAACAGATGGACTTCGACTTGCTCAAGCTCAAGTAGAACTTCCTCCAGAGGCCTCTTCTATGCCTCAAGTAATTGTTTCACGAAAAACAATTAATGAAATTCGCAAGCTCATTGATGAGTCTGCAGAAGACGTTTCTATATCTTTATCAGAGACCCAAATTCAATTTTCCTTTGGCCCCTCTATTCTCATTTCTCGCCTTATTGAAGGTAACTTTCCTGAATATGAAAATGTCATTCCTTTTAGTAATGATAAAGTTATTGAAATTGATGTTAAATCCTTCGCTGAAGCTGTAGACCGCATTTCCATCATGTCAACAGACAAACTTCGCCCCGTAAAAATACATGTGGAGGCATCGACTATGTTGATTTCGGCCCATGGCACGGGAACTGGAAGTGCAATAGAAGAGCTTGAAGTCAAATATGAGGGTGATCCCGTTGACTTCGGTTTTAATGCTCGTTTTATCCTAGATGTTACGCAGCAGATCTCGAGTCAAACTTTGCAATTGCTCGTTGGAGATGAAACCCAAGCCATCATCGCCAAAGATGGCATCGATGACTCAGCTCTTTATGTTCTTATGCCCATGCGCGTTTAACGAAAGGTGTTTTGTTTTCATTTCAATAGTTCGTCAGTATACTGATCCCCGTGTTTTAGCCATTGGATGTATTGCTTATGCCAATGGCCTTCCTTTGCTTTTAACAGCTAAGACCTTAGGCATTTGGCTTGAAACCTATAATTTAGATTATACATCGATCGGCCTTTTTGGCCTTTTACACCTTCCTTATACTATCAAATTTCTATGGGCGCCTATTCTTGATCACGTGCCCATACCTTTTTTAAATAAATTTCTGGGACAGCGCAGGAGTTGGTTATGCCTTGTGCAGATCACAGCTATTCTCGGACTGTTCGGAATGGCTTCTCTTGATCCTGTGCAGAACTTAGCAGCTTTTATTGGCTTTGGATTTATCGTTACTTTTTCAGCAGCAAGTCAACATGTCCTTCTCCTCACCTACCAAATTGAAACATTGAATTCAAGAGACTGGGGTGTAGGAGAAGGTATGAGTGTTTTTACCTACCGGATGGCAATCCTCACGGGAGGAGCTGGGGCTTTGTATTTAGCCAATTTCTTCACATGGCAAGAAGTCTATATTTTCATTACATTTTTAATGGGCATCGGCCTCATTGCTGTATTAATTATACGAGAGCCGGATCGTTTCATCCTCGAGCACATCCATTCCTTCAAAAATAAAAAAGAATGGTTTCAATATGCTCTTATAGGCCCTTTTAAAGATTTTATGGCAAAAACAGGATGGAAAGCCATTCTTGTTTTTATGTTAATTTATAGACTCCCTGAGAATCTTCTAAGCATGATGCAAACGCTATTTTTATTGGATTTAGGGTTTACCTATAATGAGATAGCCTCCGTTGCCAAGTTTTTTGGATTAGGAGCATCAATCTTAGGTGGATTTATCGGAGGGCATTGGATTCGCCTTTATGGTTATAAGAATACACTCTTTTGGGGAGCTCTTTTTCATGGTTTTTCTTGCCTTCTCTTCCTTGTCCAAGAAAAACTTGGAATAAATTTACCTTTTCTTTATCTCACCATTGGTATTGAGCATTTTTTTAGTGGCATGGCACTTACAGCCTTTTTTTCCTATCAACTGACATGTTCCAGTATTGCTTTTGCTGCAACTCAACTCGCAATTTTGACGTCTATTGCTGCCCTTGGCCGAACCATTGTACAACCTCTGGCAGGAGCTATGATAGATTATTTTGGATGGCCTCTCTTTCTTATCAGTGTCGCTCTCTCTTCTATTCCAGGGATTTTATGGGTTTACCGCATTCCTTTCCCCCGCCCTTAATTTTCATACTGCTGCTGTTTTTTGAGTAAACTTAAAAGGCTCATAAATTGGTTTGATTTCTGGATTTTTTTCATAGGAGGGAATATAAAGAAAACGTTGAGCTATGAAAGAATACGCTTTGCATAAAACAGTAAATTTAGAAAGTATCCTTAAGGATCTCCAAGGTTTTGAAAAAGCTCATTCCCTCAATGGTACCCTTGCCATTGCGCAAGGGAGAAACATAGTTTACGAGAAAAGTTTTGGTATGGCCGACTTTGAAGCGAACACCCCATGCACAAGCAACACACAATACAATATAGCTTCTGTCACAAAGCAATTTACAGCCGCAGCTTTATTGCACCTCTTATACGATGCCAATTCATCTGTAACTACTTTGCAAACAGCATTACAAACTCCCCTTTCTTATTATTTACCCCCAGATGATTTTATTTGGAACGGAATAATGCCGAAATGGGCAAAGATCATAACTCTCCATCATCTTCTAACACATACATCAGGTATAGTTAATTATACTGACTTAGATTTTTTTTGGAAAAATCTTTATGTCTCAGAGGATTCTTCTATGATTGACCTTGTTAATCTATTTAAATTAACTGATCTCAACTTCGAGCCAGGAACCCAATATGAATACTGTAATTCCGGATATGTATTATTAGGTCAAGTTATCGAAAGGCTCAGTAAAGAAAATTTAAGCCTATATCTGATGAAGACTTTTTTCAAACCGTTAGAAATGAGAGATACAGCATTACCTATCTCTGGAACAACTCCTATCCTAAAAAAGTTAAAGACATTTTTTCATCTTGCGCGAGGATATACATATGGAATCATTGACCCAGCAGGCCCCTTCAAGGAACTCAAGCATTATTGGTCTCATAGTATTGATGCAGGTGATGGTGGTATAATTTCAACAGCCCCTGACCTCATAAAATGGAACAATGCCTTACACAAAGGACACGTCTTACCTTTTGATATTTTAGAATTAATGCTGGCTCCCTATAACCTTATCCCAACAGAACCTAACTCCTTTTACGGTTATGGTATTGTATGTAGGAAATCAAATGTAGGAAATATTTACACTCATGGGGGTAGTGTTCCAGGTTACCTCTCTTATCCAATCTATATTCCATCTATAGATGTGACAATTGTTTCTCTTTCAAATTTATCTTTCGATGATTATTGCATAGAAGATAAGAAACAAGCGTTAAAGGACGAGCTGTCTTGTATGGAGAATACTATGGAAAAGGAAAGGCAATTTCAAAAGCTCTTCGCAACTCGTTACCCTGAAGTGCAGGAAATCATAGAGACCCATTCTTTATTTAAAGTTAATAATATTAAAGGCCTATAAAAGAGCTGAACAAATCTATTTAAAAAGTCCATCCGAAATTAGCAGCTAATGAATAATCTTTCTTACTTTGATGTCCATATAAATGCTGCGTTGCGGGCAAACCAAATCCCAATTGAAAAATGAGGTGCTCGGATGAAATCCATAGAGAAGGTGTTATGAACACCGTATTCCCACCTGAGTTAGGATTAGGAATAGACTTTATTTTGTTGTTTTCGTTGTATTGGCCATCTACTTCTACCATCAACGCAATAATCCATTCATGATCAATAGTTAAAATATTTCTTCCGATACCCCCTTGATACAAAAATTGATTACCGGGCTTTATTCCATCATTAGAAGTCGTAAATACAATTCCATAAGAAGTATACCCAAACCATTCCGTATATGTACGATTAAATGTAGTTCCTAGAAAAAAGCTTGGAGAACCGAAACCTAGAGGCGGACGTTTTTTAGCAGAACCTGTCGGAAAAGATAAACTCCCAACCATTGTAGCTTGATCAAGATAATGTAATGTTTTCCCAGTGTAAAAAGCATGTTCAAATTGTATAAACGCATCTTCCAAGCCCGAAGAACTCTTTTTATCTTGTTTATAACTCGCTGCAATAGGTAGGTTAAGCTGAACAGACAAGTCATCTCTTATGCCGTATACAAAGGAGGGAACAAGATCTACTGCCCGTTGTTTATGCCCTCTCAAATAATCCCCGAAAAGATAGAATTGCTTTTGATCTTTATTTATCACCCTCTGGCCAAAGCTTATGAGAGGCCCTGGTTGCTGCGAAGACGTTAGTGCAAAATTTCCTATGTTTGGAGGAGATTCTTGTACAACCCCTCCTTTCTTTTCTAAAGGATCGATGATATTTGCGCCAACATATGCAGAAGAAAAAAGAACACTTAAGAAAACAACACAACTGACAAGGTTTGTAGAAAAGGATTCTTTAAGTTTTATTTTCATTGGAAACAAAGAAACCAAACATTACTTGAGAAAGATAAATTTATATTATCATTTTCCTCTGTGATGTCATCTCCACGAAGAGAATTCATAATGCATTTGAATAACAACTTCATAAATTTAGTAACCTTTACAGACTTTTTCATGGGCCTCGCCTTCATATGAATGGTTACCAAAGAAATCTAAGTTGTTGTACAGCGTATGTTTTATACAAATATCGATTGTTAAGATCTAGCCATAAATTTGTTAAAAAGCCTAATTGCTCTATCGTTTTTATTTTGCTGCTATGAAAAGCTAGATTTTTCGGCAAACTTAATGTATTTTTAACTTAAAAGAAAGAGTAAGCCCTCATGCGTTGTCTTGTTATTAGCACTGCAGAAAATTATGATCTCCACGGCCTAGCTATGGCTTTGGAGGATGTGGAATTTATTAATTTTTATACGGATTCTCTCCATGCTTCCTATAAAGAGTGGGATATTGTTATATTTAATTATGGATGCGTTGTTTTATGGAATGTACCACTTGAAGAAGAAACGACTTTTTTAGAGCTCCTTCAACATTATGCTCAAAACCCTATTAATCCTGTCACAGAAGAATTTCACTACTCTTTTGCAAGCAAACCTCGTTTTTTTCAAGATAAAATCACTCTAGCGAAAACACGTTCTCATGCTCTTCAAATGTTGGCCGTCTCTTATGGGCTTTCCCAAACCATAAAGCTTTCGGCCTTTGAAGCGCGAATTGATAACACTATTGAAATGACCAAGAATATTCCGCAAGAATTAGCGCGTCGTGGGAAGATCTCTCTCTCACGAAAAGAAATCTCTAAGAGTATTGGAGAGCTCTTTATCGAGCGTAATTCTGTTAATCTTCATAGTGATATCTTAGATGCTCCTGTTTTTATATGGGATCATCCTGAATATGAAAGTCTTTATACGATGACAATTAATGATTTGGAACTTCATGCTCGTACGGCAGTGCTCAATCGACGACTCGACATCGTTAAAGAATTGTTTGAAATGATGAGAGATGAGCTCAATAATCGCCACTCGACAATGCTTGAATCTATTATCGTTCTCCTCATTATGATTGAAGTTTTTCTGACGCTTATTGTTCACGTTTTTCACTTGGTTTAAATGATAAGTTAACGAGATTTTTAGTATTTCATAGCAAACTGAAATTAGAACATTCACAGGTTAGGAGCATCTTCATGTTTAAACAAAAGAAGACATGGGTTTTAGTAGCAGACGGTGCAAGAGCCCGCATTTTCATCAAGAACTATAAAAAGTTAAACAATGTCACAGGACAGGACTACGTTGGTGATAATTTGAAAGATAGCGATGCAGGTACAGATAGACCGGGTCGTGGCTATGAAAGTGCAAACCCAGCTCGTCATGCTTATCAGCCACGAACGGATTGGCACCAATACCATAAAGAGCTCTTTGCCAAAGAACTATGTGATGTTCTTGAAAAGGCAAATGAACATTCGGAGTTTGACGAGTTAATTATCATTTCTCCGCCTAAAACTTTGGGAGACATTAGAGGACACTTGAGCAAACATACTTTAGGCAAGGTTATTGCTGAAATCCCAAAAGAAATAACAAAATTGACTGAACACGAACTTGTGAGCTACTTAGATAATGAACTTTAAGTAACTCAGCTTTGTTAATAGATTACCTGCAAAAACAAAAGATTGAGTTGGAGAAGGTGACCGAATAGTGGGCAACGATTTTATTTATCCATAGAATGAGAACTCTGTTTTTAGAGTATTTTTTATGGTTTCACCTCCTTTACATCCTTTTTTTACTTTTACTAAAAATGAATTTTAATATAAGCCCATTAATTATGTATTAATGCATTTTTTAATTTTAAATAATTTTATTTTTACTTTTCTTCAACTTTTTCGTGGTATCTCTTTAGAAAGCATGATTTAATTATTAATGAGATCAACTGGAGGCACACTATCTTGGAAGCATTGCCTGTAAAATTATCAAATGCAATTGATCGAGAGCTTGCACCTTTACATCCTGATAAGCTAAGGAACGCTTGTTTTGAGCTTTCCCAACGTTACGCACAAGGCCAACACATAGAAAGTCAACTTCATAGGCACGCATATATTGCAGCACGTCTTCCTGCAACCTATGGTGCGACCAGAGATGTATTTCGACGCATTGAACCTTTTTTAAAATCCACAAAGAGTCTCTTAGATTTAGGCGCGGGAGTGGGAAGTCTCGCTTGGGCAGCAAAAGAGGTTATGCCTCGGCTTAAGCGTGTGACCCTTTTTGAAAAGGATATCGAACTTCTACGCTTAGGTCAGCATCTTACTCAAAACAATCTTGATCCCCTCCAGCTTGCGTGGTGCCGAGACAACATTGCAAAAGGAGGAATCTTTCCAACCCATGATGTTGTCGTTATTTCATACGCTCTTAACGAGCTTACGCAAAAAGAACAAATCTATGCCCTTGAACGAGCCTATGCAGCCACCGATGAGCTCTTAATCCTTATAGAGCCTGGTACGCCAGCTGGATTTGGTCGCATACTCGAAGCGCGTACACTTTTACTACACCTTGGAGCCCAAATTATTGCTCCTTGCCCCCAAAATAACCCCTGCCCCCTCGAACCTGCTTTTAAAGAAGCCAAGGATTGGTGCCACTTTAGCGTACGGATTCCACGAGGAAAATATCACAGAAGAGCCAAGGAAGGCGCCTTACCTTATGAAGATGAAAAATATATATACCTGGTTGCATCTCCTCATATTCACCCTGTACCTGAAAATCGAATCATTAAAGCACCCATTCGAAAAACAGGACATGTTATCTTAGATCTTTGTACCCAAAAAGGCCAAGTGGAGCGTCGTGTGATTTCAAAAACTGATGGGAACACTTATACTAAAGCACGTGACGCAGAATGGGGTGAGGAATGGGAAGAATAAGCTTACATTGACGACGACTTTGAAGAGGCGTAGAGTAGCTCTGCATAAAAACAATATAGTCTGACTGATTATGATCTCATCTTTAAAGGATAAACGCCCTCTTTCTCCTCATCTTCAAATTTATAAGATACAAATTACATCTCTCCTTTCTATTCTCCATAGGATAACAGGCATTGTCCTCTTTGGAGGGTCAATTTTATGGACATTTTGGCTTCTTGCTCTTGCTACTGGTCCAGATCATTACAAAACCATGCAAGATTTTATGCTCCATCCTGTTGGATTGATCATCCTTTTAGGTTGGTCTTTCTCTTTTTTTTATCACCTCTGCAACGGTATTCGCCATCTCATGTGGGACTGTGGTTTAGGTTATGATCTAACTACAGTACGACGAACAGGATGGTTGGTTGTATTCAGCTCTTTTTTTTTAACTCTGCTAACGTGTGTATTGGGGTATTTGTGTAAGGAAATTTGGTCATGAAATATGAAACACCTCTCCACGAAGCTCAAAGTCTTGGCTCTGCAAAAACGGGTGTTCAGCATTGGATGGCTCAAAGAGTGTCAGCAATAGCCCTCATCCCTCTTGGCGTATGGTTTATTGCTTTCTTTACGATATTTCTTACAGCCCCTTTTGAAGCAGCTGAACAGTGGCTTTCCTCTGAGTGGAGCGTGGCGTTTGCTATTCTTTTAACCCTTTGTCTGTTCTACCACGGGTATTTGGGGATGCGGACCATTTGGGAAGATTATGTCCCTCATGAATCATCAAGATGGAGTTTAATCATTGCTACAAAATTATTGTGTGCCCTTATGGCCATTGTCGCAGTTGTATCCATCTTACAAGTATTCTTAAGTTGAAAGCAGATTGATGAGTAATAAAACCTATCCTCTTACCGACCACACATATGATGTTGTCATTGTAGGTGCTGGAGGCGCTGGCTTGAGAGCTACACTTGGAATGGCTGCTCAAGGACTTAAAACAGCCTCCATAACAAAAGTATTCCCGACCCGTAGTCACACTGTTGCAGCCCAAGGTGGAATTAGTGCCGCTTTAAATAATATGGGCGATGGAGATAACTGGCGTTATCATATGTACGACACCGTAAAAGGGTCGGATTGGCTGGGAGATCAAGACGCTATTGAATATATGTGCCGTAACGCTATTCCTGCCGTTATTGAACTTGAACACATGGGGGTGCCTTTTTCACGGACAGATGAAGGAACTATTTATCAACGTCCCTTTGGTGGACATTCCCTTCAGTATGGCGAATCAATGGCTAAACGAGCCTGTGCCGCAACTGACCGTACAGGACATGCCATTCTACATACGCTTTACCAACAATCCCTTAAACACAAAGCACAATTTTTTACTGAGTTTTTTGCCCTCGATCTTATCATAACTGAAGATGGACAGTGTCGAGGCGTTATAGCTTGGAACTTAGAAGACGGGACTCTTCATCGGTTCGCAGCTCATATGGTTGTTCTCGCAACTGGAGGTTATGGGCGCGCCTACTTTTCTTGTACGTCCGCACATACTTGCACAGGAGATGGAAATGGAATGGTATTGCGAGCAGGACTTCCCTTGCAAGATATGGAATTTGTACAATTCCATCCCACAGGCATTTATGGTGCAGGATGCCTTATTACAGAGGGGGCTCGAGGTGAAGGCGGCTACCTCACCAATAGTCTGGGGGAACGCTTTATGGAGCGCTACGCACCTACAGCAAAAGATCTCGCTTCTCGAGATGTGGTAAGCCGGGCCATGACTATCGAAATTAATGAAGGCCGAGGTGTGGGCCCAAATAAGGACCACCTTTGGCTTCACCTTGAGCATCTTGATCCCACCCTTTTTCCTGAACGCCTTCCTGGCATTACTGAAACGGCAAAAATTTTTGCGGGTATTGATGTTACAAAGGAGCCTATTCCTGTCCTTCCTACGGTCCATTATAATATGGGTGGAATCCCAACCAACCATTTAGCTGAAGTTGTCAACCCCACAGAACAAAATCCAGAACAAGTTGTGCCTGGTCTGATGGCTATTGGAGAGGGAGCGTGCGTATCCGTTCATGGAGCCAACCGACTCGGAACAAACTCCCTTCTTGATCTTGTCGTATTTGGAAGAGCTGCTGCAATTAGAGCTAAGGAAGTTATTTCTAAAGAAAATAACGTTAAACCTTTAGATCCTCAAGATGGTCAAGAATCCATTGCAAAGATTGATCAACTGAGATACGCAAAAGGCTCCTTAAAAACAGCCGAAATTCGTTTAAACATGCAACGTACGATGCAAACCCACTGTGCTGTCTTTCGAACTCAAACCCACTTGGAAGAAGGACTTAAAAAGCTAAAAGAAATTACGGCTTCCTATGAAGATATTCAATTGAACGATCAGTCTATGATCTGGAACAGTGACCTTGTAGAAGCCTTAGAACTTGAAAACCTTCTTCAACAATCTTTAGTTACCATCGAATCCGCTATAAATCGGATGGAAAGTAGAGGTGCTCATGCACGCGAAGATTATCCAGAGCGGGATGATGTTCATTGGATGAAGCACACAATTACGCATCTAAAGGGAGGTAAGGTCTCGTTCACCTATCGCCCCGTGCATCTTTATACACTTACGCCCGAGGTCGATGTCATTCCACCTAAAAAACGTGTTTATTAGATAGGGAGAATTGCTATGGTTCAACTTCGCCTTCCCCTCAATTCCCGTTTACAAAAAGGGAAAACATATATTTCATCTTCAAAAGGGCAAAATATGAAAACTTTTCATATTTATCGATATGACCCCGATTCCGAAGAAAACCCGCGGTTAGATTCCTATGAATTAAATTTGGACGAATGCGGTGCGATGGTTCTTGATGCCCTCATTAAAATTAAAAATGAGGTTGATACTACCCTTACCTTCCGTCGCTCTTGCCGAGAAGGAATCTGCGGATCCTGTGCCATGAATATTGATGGGACCAATACTTTAGCCTGTATCAAACCGATAGCGGAGTGTAAAGGTGATATAAAAATCACTCCCCTACCCCATCTCTATGTCATTAAAGATCTTGTTCCTGACCTAAGCTTTGCCTATGCTCAATATGCTTCGATTCAACCTTGGCTACAATCGGATGAGACTCCTCCCCCTAATAAAGAACGTCTACAAAGTAAGGAAGAGAGAGAGAAGATAGATGGTCTTTGGGAATGTATCCTCTGTTTTTGTTGTACAACCAGCTGTCCCAGCTACTGGTGGAATGGTGACAAGTATTTAGGCCCTGCAACCCTTCTCCAATCCTACCGCTGGATTGCAGATAGCAGGGATGAAGCAGCGGGCGAGAGGTTAGATAATCTGGAAGATCCCTTTAAGCTCTATCGTTGTCACACCATCATGAATTGCACCAATACCTGCCCAAAAGGTCTAAATCCCGCCAAAGCTATTGGATCAATTAAGACAAAAATGATTGAACGAATAGGGTAAGTCCATTTTTATCAATCATCAGTTTCTTCATCCCAAGTTAATTTTTAGGGCGACCTCTCTCTTAAAGTAATTAATATCTAAATAAGGGGCGCTTGTTATTGTGAAGTCAAATCAAGTTTTTGGTTGGTCTCATTTTTTTCTTAAAGTTTGCTTTTCTTATCGATTGTTTTGTCATTTGAACTTTATATTTAGGAAGTTTTTCTTTTTTGCGCGCTAGATGTTTAATCGCTTTCAGTTTTTGAGTTTTGGCTTTTTTTGCTACCTTCTTTTTCCGCAAATGACTTTTCTTTGCTTTTTCCCTTTTGAGCGAGATTTTCCTTGCAACAACTTTTTTAGAAATTCCTGCTTTTGCTCTAGTTTTTTCTTTGGATGTTGAAAGTTTTCCTGCTACTGGACTCGTTTTTTTATCGATAAAAGTCTTTCTGCGTATAGAGCTTGTTTTAGAGGGAGTTTGAAAAGGTAAGTGTTTTGAGTTCTTTAGTTCTATTTTTTTCTTTGTTGTATCTATATAGCTTATACCAAGATGTGTACTTTCATCTATGAGCCCTTGTTTTAACCCTACTAGGTCATTGATAGGGACAACTCTATTGAAGTGGTTGATGTGATGGAGAATTTCCTAAGTTTCTTTTGTTGTTTGCGGGTGAGTATAATGCATACCTGCTATGAGCTTCTGAGGATGATCATTATTATCATAGTGGAAAACAACAAGGTTCTTTTTTTGATCAAAGGCTAATATATTCGCAAAGCAAGGCCCATAAAATATAGACATCCATTGGCCATTACGGCTAAGATGGTGTTTTACATAATTCCGATAAATAGCCTCTCCTTGGCAATAAAGCATTTTTCGATTGTACAAATATTCGCCTTCTCTTGCTAGAGCAAGTGGATCTAACTCTGGGAGGAGAGGCATGTTATTAGCAAGATAACTTTGTTCTAGTTTGCTAAAAAAATTATTACTATCCGATATAAGCTTTATATAAGAAGGATCATTTTGTAGTGTTAATGCAAAATCGCTTTTCCGTTCTACAAAAGCATGTTGATATATGTCCTCACATCCCATTTTTCGAATTAGTGGATTGTTCGCATATTTTAACCAAATATTAACAGCTTGTTTTTGAGTAAGACCGATTGCCCAGAAGAAACAGTTTCCATCCCCTTTCATATAGAAGCGACGTCGTTTGATATTATCACAACTAGTTGACAAGTCTCCTTTGTTTGAGAGACGTAGAGGATGATTGAGGCTCTTTCTTTGAGAAGTTTCCAGGTTTTTTGGATGGTGAAGGGAAGGATGTTTAGCCCAAATATTAAATGAGCACATAAGGAAAAAAAGAGATACTAATGAAAGAAAAATAAAGGCTCTAAATTTCATAAAAATTACTCCTAAACTTGTGCGTTAAACATTTACTTAATTTTACAATGATATGCATTCATCAAGGCAAACACATAATGCTGTGATATTATAGTTCATTGGCTAAGCCTTCCTCTTATTTTTTCGCAGATTTAAGAATTTTGATGAAGCCGCACGTTCTTAACTTCAACCACAGGGGCTGGAGAGCCTTCCTTTACACCAGGCATAACTACAGGATAAAGGTAAAACAGTGCTCGTTGAGAATTTACCGTAAAATCAAGTTTCAATGTTCTCCATTCTCCACTTCCGTCATACGGAGCAGATTGGGTTTTATGAGGATTCGGATAATCCCAATATTGAATGTAGGCTCCAGGCACATTACTCAGAACATCAACCTCAAACCTAACTTTTTGGCCCTCTAATTGAGACAACTCACTCTTTTCTAACTTATAATGAAAAACATACCCGTCTCCCCTTAGAGCAACATGTCCTTCTCCCTTTGAAATCACGCTCAACTTTTCAGTGGATCCACGGGTTTGAGAAGGATCAATCTCCACTTTATACCCTTGAGGAACAGCTCCAGATAAGGACGCTCCTTTAAAAGAAGGATTAAATGTGACAGGACGACTCTGTTCGGGGGTTATTTCCCTGAGGTTTACTCTCCTAATCTCAATCTCGGGAACTGCACTTCCTGACTCCACACCAGGCATAATAGCAGGGTAAAGGAAAAATTGGCTGGCGCTCCCATCAACTGTAAAATTAAGACGCAGCTTCTCCCATCGTCCGCTGCCTGTGTGAGCAGTAGACTGCAGTTTTTTAGAAGCGGCATTTTGGTAACCCCAATACTGAATATAAGCACCAGGTGTGTTGCTTAAAACATCAACTTCAAAGGAAAATGATTTCTTATCGAGTTGTTTCATAACGTCAGTGGGTAACTTATAATAGAAAACATACCCATCTCCTCTAAGTGAAACGTGTCCTTCCCCTTTTAAAATAACACCTAGGGGTTCTTGTGTTCCTCTCTTTTGAGCCGGATCTAGAGTTAATGTATACCCTTGAGGAACAGCTCCCAATGGAGGCGCTCCTCTAAAAGAAGGGTTAAACGCGAAAGGAAGTTCTTCCTGAGCAACTGGCGTTGATGACGATGTGGAAGCGTTATTGTTCTGAATTACACTTGAGGAAGAAGGTAACACAGGTGTTCCATGTTGAGACATTTGATCGTCTTCAGTTAAACGTTCAATGTCTTGCAAAATCCTCTCATTAAGCATCTTCAATTTTGAGGCTTTAAGAAGGTTCTGTGCTATTCCTGCCGCAATACTTTTTTCATTCTCAGGGACTTCTTCTAAGTAGCTAGAAAGAATTTCTTTTGTTAATTCTAATTTATCAGTTCCTTCCATTATTTTATTCATAAATTTAGTTAAAACATTAACCGATGCAACTAATTTTGCTAATGTATTAAGTTTACTTTCTCGCAACTCAGGGGCTTGCAATCCTTCAGAAAGAAGTGCAAAAAAGGCTTCGTCTGAATCATCTTCGTCTGAATTATTGTTTAGTCTATTCCTTATAGATAAATAGAGTTTTTCCTCTGTTTCACTTAATTGTTGGTCGTCGCTTTCAAGAAATTCTTCAAGCTCTTCTATTGGATGTAGTATCTTATTAAGTAGAGCTTGGACGTCAGCCATTAATAGTTTTTGGATAGTTGTTATTGCTTTCATAGCCTTTTCGCATTCTGAAAATTTGCTAAGATCAAAATATAAAGCTACGTTAAAACTAGGCCCTATATCTTCAAGTTGGGACATTTCAGAATACATCACCTGTCCTGCAGGCAAAAGTTTTGCATAGTAGTACTGATGATCTTTTTCAACTTCTTTTTCATCATCTTCTTCAGATTCAGAATCTGAAGAGGTCTCTAGAAGAGGTGATGAAAGAGCATAAGTGTTTAAAGGCATCATGGGGGAAGAAACAGAGAAAGAAGGAGCTGCAGACAGATCCCTACCAGATTCACGGTCATCCATCTCTTGCAACCACACATCCATACCTCTATTCATGACTGGAGTTACTAATGTATCGTGACGATTAACCTGACTAAAGTAGAAACGAGCTTTTTCATATTCCTTCGCTAAGTAGGCCATCGACCCAACATTATAGTATTGCATTGAAGTATTCCAACCTGGCAGATCGAGAATAGCTTTATTTTGAACGATGGCTTCAAAGAAGTATAACGCCGTAGAATAATCCTGAGCCCTGTAAGCTACTGCTCCTAATTTTTGGGAATTTGTTCTAAATGCACTTTTGAATTTTAGCTTACTAGATTCATCAGTTACCTTAAGTGTGTCTATTATTTTTCTCATCCACGATTCAGCCTCAACCGTTTGTTCAGCAGATAAAGCCGCATTTGCTGCTTTTACATAAATATCTAAATTTATGATTTTTGGGTTGCTTTTAAAATAATCATCGTAGGACTTCACAGCCAGCCCAAAAAACTTTTGATTGTTCTGTTCAGTTCCCAAATTGTGCCACGCATAAGCAATTAGATAAGGAAGATATTCGCGATCTATTGTATTTATTCTTGCTAGCTCTTGCGACTGTAGGAGAAAATTTAATGCTGTCTCAGTATGACCTAAGGTCAAAGCTAACCCACCAGCATCATAATAAGCACTCTCAAGCAATTCATCAGTCGTAAATGTAACCCCTAATTCCCCGGTTGTTTTAGAACGAACATTAGAAGCACGCGCATGAAGCTTTGCATTTCTTAATGACTCAAGAGCCTTGTCTCCAACTGGAAGAATTTCTTCATAAATACGTAAAGCAGCTTTCTTGTATTCTCTCGACCTTTCAGTTTGTCCCTTTGCTTCTAGATCAGCTGTTGCGTTGACGAGATAAATGGCATAATTCTTCCACTCTACAAATTGGTGATAATCATGGACATCAAACTCAGCTTGAAATTTTGCAAGGGCAGAGACGGAAGTATCTTTCAAAGCAATTCCATACTTTACACTCTCGGCTGGCGCTCCCTCTATAGGTAAACTTGCGAAGCTCGTTGTCAATTGCAATTTTTGTACTGGACCAAATAGATTTTTTAGTCGTTTGAGCTCATTTTTAGCAACGTTATATATGAGTTTGGGATCATTTTCATTTGAAGAGCTTGAAGAATTTGAAGGCATTAAGGAGTGTGCTCTAATACCATCTATGGCTACAATCTGTGCTTCATATTGCTTTTTAAGGTCTTGAAGTAAAGGGGATCCACTAAAAGCATCTAACGCACGAGCTTTTTGCTTTTTAATAGCGCGCGTAATGCTTAAATGAAGATCTTCTTCCGGACCGCCCAGAACCTTCTCTAAACCACCTTTTGCTTGTAAAAGTGAAGAACTTGAAAGCAAGAATAAAGCTAAGGAAAAGGATTTTTTCACTTCAACACCACCTTTAAGGTACAACAAATTAACCTATAAGGAAAATAGTTCGATTTAATTCGATTTTCAAGAGGTGCCTGAATTTAGATTTTCCTTAGCAGCAAATTGTCAGCTCAGGATCCTTAAAACTCGAATTCAAATCTTCCGTCATTATCATGAAACCCCCCACTTGCATGGGGAGATGTAGGATCAGATTGGTCATAAAGATCTACGGCTTCATTATAACACGTTTCACAATCGTCATTTTCACCATTACAAACCAACCCGCATCGGGTTAAGATATGTTCATCAATAGGTGGCATTGCACATACTGATCCACAAAAAACTATCAAGAGCGTTAGGACTATAAATACTTTTTGTAACATCTTGTGTTCCCTTTTTTTTTAAGTTTATCATAAAATTTCTAAAGAAAAAACGTTTAATGAATGAATTTGGGTTGAAATAAAGGCCCTGCATCACTATCCTAAAGATAAGTATATTTTGCAATACAGGATTAATTCGATGAAAAAATGGGGCGCATTTTTTAGTGGTATAGGAACAATTATTTTGTCTATACTAACCTGTATTGGTTGTCCCATGTGTATACCTATTTATGCGGGTTTTTTAAGCCTTATTGGCGTTGAGCTCGCTGATGTTCATGAATATTTTTTCCCCATTATGCTGATTTTTGGTCTGATAACATTAGGCTTTATGGCTTACCAGATTTATAGACATCATAGTTCATGGACTCCTTTTAAGCTTGCGGGAACTGCTTGCATAGGCATGGCGATTTCCGCTTTTTTTGGCTACGAATATGTGTTGTATGCGTTACTTGCCATTTTTATGGGGAGTGTAATTTGGAGCAAACGAACACTCTCTCATCAAGGGCATGAATGCTGCTAAATCCTTTAACAACTCGCCCTCTTGTCCTTGATTTAGATGGTACACTCATACGTACGGACACTTTCCATGAAATGCTAGCACTTATGTTGTTTGAAAAACCTTGGATTTTTTTTCTTCTTCCTTTTTGGTTTTTAAAAGGTAGAGCCTATACAAAAGCCCGCCTTGTTGAACAGTGTGATCTCATACCGCAACTCCTTCCTTATAATCCTCAGCTTTTATGTTTTGCTCAAAATGAATTTAAAAAAGGTCGCAAAGTCATTCTTGCAACTGGCACTGATCAAAGGATTGCAGAGAATATCGCGGGTCATTTAGGGATTTTTCAAGAAGTCATCGGAAGCGATGGGCACACAAATATGACAGGCCCTCGAAAACAAAAGGCACTCCTTGATCGATTTGGAGAGCAAGGTTTTGATTACGCCGGCGACTCTCGCATTGATGCACATGTTTGGAAATCTGCTCACACAGCTTTGGTTGTGCATCCAAAATGGAAGGTTTTAAAGCTTGCCCAACTTTTGAAAAGCCCAGACCAACTTCAATATTTCCCTCGGGAAAAAGGTCGATTACTTGCTCTTTTCCACGCTTTACGTCCTCTCTTTTGGATATGTAATTTTTTGGCACCAACTTGGCCCGTTGTAATAAGCTTAAGCCTTCTTTCCTCAGGACTTCTCATTGGAGGTGATCTTTTTGCTCTTCAAACAGAACGGAAAGAAAATTTTAAAAAATCCATATTTGCTGAAGGCCATCTCCATCTGGTTACGGCCTTCATGCTTACTTTTCTTTTTAGCTCAAGCGCACTTTTCCTTGTTTCCTATACGCTTCCATGGAGCATGTTATTTAGTTTTATTTATATTGTTCTCTTTATCGCGCTGGATCATTTTTCCCGACAATTCTCTCAAAGTTTTCGTTGGACAATTTTGAGTATATTCCAAAGCTTTCTGGCTTTGATGACGGGCTTCCTTACTTCGTAGCCTAATTTCAGTTTCGGATAACATTAAGGGCTGGAGTTTCTTTTCAAATCGACTTTGATTGACCAATATTAACATCTGCGCTTGTGAAAAATACCGTCCGTTTTTCCAATAAGAAACACCATAATTCTGCAGTCCTCCTCTAACACGATGAAACCCTTCTGAAGTTGCCCACGACTCTACATATTGAAAGGATGCAGAAAATGGCTCTGTACAGATCTTTTTGATTTCGCCATTCAAAGGCAATGGGTCGTTTAAGGAAATGTAATCCAGCAAGCCACAAAGAGTATAAGGAGAGTTTTGTTGACACACTTTCCCGATAAGATTTCCTTTTTGTAAATTTTTCAGAGGTGGCGAGGGAGGTGAAGTCCAGCACCCTTCTCCTAAAATGACTTGCCCTTCAAGAGAAGGGTCTAAGGGGGCATATTTTATGAGAATGTCTTTCATTTTGCAAAAATCAAGAGAAATTTTATCTTGCCACTTGATATAAAGTTTATCTCCTTTGATGCGTCCACGGGTTTTTGTAGGAAACCTGAGACCTAACTTTTTTATCTTTTTACTAATCGACGTTACGGTTCGTCCTAAAGCAGCGGCAATAACTTTATGTTGTATTTTCTCTTGGTAAGCTAGCTGTACACACTTGTTTTCCCATGCTTTCCATCGAGGTTTTAATATTGCTTGACTCATGATTTCCTCCCTGTTGTTTATAAGCCTCCCAATTTTATCATAACTGATATGTAATTATCAGTTGTCTTATTTTTAGTTTTCTAAAAAACAGTTGTCAATAAAATCTTGGAAATGATTTGGCCATAATCATAGTTTTTAAAAATGCTGAAGTCGTTCATACTGAAAATACCAATAAAACAAAAAACGCACATCTTCTCTATTTTAAAGATGCAACGCATGAATAAATTGAAGAACGGAGGGGATCTCACCAAGCAAATCTTCAGCAATAAGCCCCAAACCCTTTCGATTTGCAGCTTCACCATGAATCCAAACAGCAGCTGCAGCTGCTTGAAAGGGTGGAAGCCCTTGGGCCAGAAGGCCAGTCATAAGACCTGCAAGCACATCTCCTGTTCCTGCCGTTGCTAACGTCGCAGGGGCATTAGCATTAATAACTACCTTTCCTTGAGGAGAAGCAACAACTGTATCATAACCTTTCAAAACAACGACCGCACCTGACTCAATGGCAGCTTTAAGTGCCTTTTCTGCCTTGTTCCTTATGAAGGCCAGATGAGGAAAAAGCCGTATGAACTCACCTTCATGAGGTGTTAAAATCACATTTTCATGAAGGACAGATGTCAACGAATGAACTTTCCCTTCAAAGCTCGAAAGAGCTCCACCATCTAGCACACAGGGCTTTTTTAAAGATAAAAGGAGCAAAGCTTGCTCGGACGTTGATTCTTTTGCTAAAGCCCCTGTTCCCCATAAAAGAGCTTTGTATTTATCATCCTGAACAAGTTCCAAAAACTCTTGAGCAGATACAATGGGAACAATAATATCTCCTAAAACTGTACTCGCAAAAATTGGATATTCTTCTGATTTACAGGCAAGACGTACAATTCCCGCACCAACCCTCCGAGCAGCAAGTGATGCAAGTTTAACCGCACCCGGCATACTCCCATTACCAAGCACAAGACATCCCCCGCGCGTAAATTTATGGTCTGTGGGTTGAGGCTCCTTAAGGGACCATAAAGAAGGATGATTTACACAAAACTGGACCAAAGGCAAAAGATCGTCTGAAATTCCAATATCCTTAACAAACAGCTTTCCAGTATAAAGACGGCCGGGAAGAAAATAATGTCCAGGTCGTGCTCTTACAAATGTAACTGTTAAGGTCGCATGAACCGCATTCCCCCAACAATTCCCAGAGTTCGTATCTATACCCGAAGGAATATCAATGGATACTACAGGTTTTAAAGACGCGTTGATTACATCTACCAACATTCGGGCATAACCTTCTATAGGACGGGAAAGGCCAGTGCCGAAAAGAGCGTCAACAATAAGTTCTGCTTGATTAACGGATTGATTAACTTCAGAGAGAATGTGTTCGAGGTTTTCATGAGTTGAAAGATCTTCAGTTGCAATGACTTGAACTGGCCATCCTTTTTCTTTTAAAAGACGCGCCACTACTTTTCCGTCCCCCCCATTCTTCCCAGGACCGCACACGACAACAGTTTGACATGGCGAAAATTTATTGAGGATTACATCCACAACTCCCTGCCCTGCTCTTTCCATAAGTGTTAATTCGGAGTTACCTCTTGCAATGGCTGCCTTTTCAGCTTCTCCCATCTCTTCTGCTGTCAAGAGCTCTGCTTTCAATCTTCCCTCCTTATAGTTCTTTGCCCTTTTCGTTATTCATTATAGAATGTTATGGAAAAAAATTATATTAGATTAAAATTAAAATGACCGCTTTTACATCCTTCATGCTCAAGCCATTTACCAGACTTAAAATGTTCCTTTGGCCTGTTTTCCCAGAAGAAAAGAAAATTACCATTTTTCTTTCTGCTATTTTCTTTTTAATCTGGGCAATCAATACATTAATTTACCCTCTTCATTACAGCCTATTGATTAATGCTCCTAATTCCGGAATTGAAGTTATTGGTCATGTGAAAGCATTCGGAAGCATTCCTATTGGGATTTTATTTATATTCTGTTATGGGATATTGCAGACCAAATACACAAAAATACAAGTTGTTACTGCTGTTTATTCTTTTTTCATAGTATTTTACCTTGTTTACGCCTTTTTTATAATACCAAACAATAAGTCGCTAGTTATTGATCCTGCAACCATTTCTCAGTATATGGCCGATTATCCAGATATTAAATGGCTTTTCCCTATCTATGGAAACTGGCCGACGTGTATATTTTATATGATCACAGATGCTTGGATCTCTGTTTCTATCTCTCAATTTTTTTGGCAAACCGCCAACCATTATATCCATACAAACCAAGCGCCTCGTTTGTACCCTATATTTATTATTTTTGGAGGATTGGGGAGTATTTTCTTTTCACCAATTCTAGATAGTCTGATAGCTTTTGTAAAAGAAATTGATTTTACTTCAAAAAGAGAAAGAATTATCTATCTTCTTCAACTTGTTATAATTATAGAGGTCTGTTTAACAATTTGTGTCGTTTTTCTATTTGTAAAAGTTTACACAATATTTTCCCCACTTAAACAAACAGTAAAACGAAAAGTAAAACAACCCTCTTCTAAGTCTGGATTTTCAGGATTTGTCTATCTATTCCACTCTAGTTATTTATTTTACATATTTATTACATTATTTTGCTCTGGAACTATATATCAAGTTCTTAATTATCTCTGGAGAAGCGAGCTCGTAGCATACTCGTCAACACCTTCTGCTTATAATGAAATTCTTACACATTACGCCTTTTGGGAGGGCTTAGGTATGGTCCTTTTTGCCTTATTAGCAAAATCGTTTATTCAAAAAAGGGGCTGGACATTAGCTGCTTATATAACACCTGTACTTAGTATATTTACGGCTGTCCCTTTTATGGTCTTACTTATATATTGTTATTTTAAAAATGAATTTGACTACATTATAAACATAAATCCTCATTACATGCTTGCAATGCTTGGATCATTTCAAACGATAACGATGGCAGCTTCTTTGTCTTGTCTTTATTATCCCACCAAAGAAATGACTTATATACCCTTAAACAAGAATTTAAAAAGTCAAGGAAAAACAGCAACAGATGTGCTTGGTAAATCTTGTTCAAATGCAGGAAGTGGTATTATTCAGGGTGGGTTCCTCTCTTCAACGGGAGGAATTGATATTGGTTATATACCTCATATCTTGCTACTTATTACGGCTTTATTTATAACTTGGCTGTATGCAACCAAAGGGTTAGCAAAGAAATACTTATCCTTAATCTCCTCTCGATAGTATATACAAGTTTCTGCTACAAATTCTATGCTACGTTTTTACTAGCATCTTAAATTCTATTAGCACACCGCATATCTCAATTGTAAAAAACCCGTTTGACTAATGAAAGAAAAAGTGCTAGAGGCTTGGCAGCTTTAAATTTAATATATCTATTATAGTTTCTAACAAATTAAGGCGTGGTCAATTTAATTATTAGTGCCAACATTAAGGCAACAAAAAAGGAAGAAATCAATGTCTGTACAAGCTTTACCGCAGCAAGAACCTAAATTTTCTAAGTTTCGAGCAGCGATTTGGCCCATTCAAGGCTCTGAAATGAAGAAATTTTTGCCTATGGGCATGATGATGTTCTTCATCTTATTTAACTACACTATCTTAAGAGACACAAAAGATACGCTTGTTGTAGGTGCCTCTGGAGCAGAAGCCATTAGCTTCTTAAAATTCTGGGGGGTTACACCAGCTTCGATTCTTTTCGTTATATTGTATGCAAAACTAAGTAATGTTCTTTCAAAAGAGAGTTTGTTTTATGCCTGTATTATTCCTTTTATTGTCTTTTTTGGAGCTTTTGCACTTATTATTTATCCTAATAAAACCCTTCTTCACCCTACAACTGAAACAGTTCAGGCCCTTCAACAAGCTGTACCGGCCCTAAGGTTTATTTTTGCCCTCTGGGGAGCATGGTCCTATGCGATTTTCTATATTATGTCTGAGCTATGGGGAAGTGTTGTTATCTCTCTATTATTTTGGCAGTTTGCCAATGAAATTACCCGCACGGGAGAAGCTAAGCGTTTTTACGCCCTTTTCCCCCTCCTTGGAAATATCGCATTGATGTTATCTGGATGGACTGTTGAATATCTTTCCGACATTCGAAGCCTTTACCCCCCCGAAGTTGATGCATGGGGAATCAGTTTGAATTACATGATGGGCGCTGTTGTGATTGCAGGTATTACGACCATAATGATTTACTGGTGGATGACTCGAAATGTTCTCACAGATCCTTTCTATTACGATGCAGCTGAAACAAACAAAAAAGTAAAAAAAGACAAGCCAAAAATGTCTATTGGGGAAAGCTTTAAATATCTTTTGACATCTCCTTATTTAGGTTTCATTGCCCTCTTAGTTTTAGGTTATGGCATGGCCATTAACCTCGTAGAAGTCACTTGGAAGAGTCAATTGAAACTCCAATATACAACTGAAAATGATTATAGTGCATTTATGGGACGTTTTTCCTTTTGGACAGGAATTGCTACCATTGCATTAATTATCCTCTGCAAGGGAATCGTCCGTCGTTTTGGATGGTTTACAGGGGCAATCTTAACACCAATCGTTCTCTTGATAACAGGTGTTCTTTTCTATACCTTTGTCATTTTCCGCGTTGAACTTGATTGGATCACAATTGCCATGGGTACGACACCTGTCTTTATGGCTGTTATGATTGGTGCTGCTCAAAACATTCTGAGCAAAGGAACCAAATACTCTCTCTTCGATCCTACGAAGGAAATGTCATATATTCCTCTAGACCAAGAATTGAAGGTAAAAGGTAAGGCAGCAGTTGATGTTATCGGCGGACGCCTAGGAAAATCAGGCGGTGCTGTTGTTCAACAATTCCTACTGGTTGTAACATCTACCACAGCAACTCAAATCACAATTGCCCCCTACTCATGTATTGTAATGATTGTTGTTATTTTAGCTTGGATGCTCTCAGCAGGTGGACTTAGCAAAATGTACAATCAGAAAATTGCTGAGAAAGAACGCGAACTTAAGGCAGCGTAATCAGTTGATTACTATTAATAAATCCTTCAAGAATATTGATTCTCTTGAAGGATTTTTTTATGTGTTTGAGTTAGATGTTTTATATTAGTGAGCTGGAACATATGAACACCCTTTCTTAACTACAGCTAACCACTTGAAAAAGGAGAAAAGTATTTGTTTGAATTCTTCCTTATATCTTGTCTAAACTTAGCCCACTTTTTAAAACTTAAGGATTGTTGAAATGACAGTAGCAAAAGCTATTTCTCGGAATCTGTGGGGAACGCTGGAAAGAGTTTTGTATGCGGAGAAGGGCAGCTTTTCGTATTGGCGTATGCGTATGCTTTACGCAACGATAATTGCTTATGCTGCTTTTTATCTTGTCCGTCAGAATCTCTCTATGGCTATTCCAGGCATTGGTGAAGAGTTTAACTACTCAAAGTATGATTTAGGATGGATAGCCACTGTTTTTTCAATAACCTATGGTGTCGGTAAACTCTTCAATGGGTATTTCAGTGACCGGTCAGACGCTCGTTATTTCCTGACAATTGGTCTCGTTCTTTCTGCTTTAACCAGTATTTGTATGGGTTTTGGCTCAGGTCTTCTCTTTTTTGCATTAATGTGGGGGCTTAATGGTTGGTTTCAGTCGATGGGCTGGCCTGCCTGTGCTCGCCTTATTACCCACTGGTTTAGCCCTAAAGAATTAGGATCTAAATGGGCTTTGTGGGCTTCTTCTCATCAAATTGGAGCCATTACAATTTTCGCTCTTTCTGGATTTCTTATCGAACACTTTGGGTGGCGCTCTGCTTTTATTGTTCCAGCACTGCTCTCCATTGGACTTGCGTTTTTTCTATTTAATCGCCTTCGGGATACACCAAAGCAAGTAGGTTTACCTCCCGTTGAAGAATATAAAGGGGATGTTGTCCAATTATCACAAATTTATGACGAACGAATTACTTTTAAAGAAGTCATTACAACTGTTCTTGCGAATCGGCTCGTTTGGTATATGGCCTTTGCAAACATGTGCCTCTATATTCCTCGTATGGGTTTCTTCTTTTGGGCTCCCACCTTTTTAAAGGAATATAAAGGCGTCACACTTATTATTGCTGGTATGCAACTTGTCTCTTTTGAAATTGCAAGTTTGATTGGCGGTATCGCTGCAGGTTGGATTTCCGATAAGGTCTTTGATGGACGTCGTGGACCTGTTGCAACGATGTTCCTCATTGGTTTTGCTCTTTCTCTTTTTATTGTATGGAAAATTCCTCCTGGTTATCCTTTCTTTGATACTTTAATCCTTATGATTGCAGGATTTTTACTAAATGGCCCTCAGGTTCTTAATGGTGTAGCTACAGCTGATTTTGCGTCAAAGCGCGCTGTTGGTGTTGCAACCGGTATCACAGGGGTATGCGCTTATGCTGGATCTGCTCTCGCTTCAGGCGCCGGATTTGGAAAAATTGTGGAACTTTATGGATGGGAGGGTGGATTTACGCTCTTTATCCTTTCTTCTTTAATGGGAGCACTGTTTTTTGCCCTTACATGGAACAGCCGAGCAAAAGTCCTAGATGAACGAAAGAATGAAGACGAGGTGTCTTCTTAAATTGAAAAGGAATTCCCGCATCCACAAGATGTACTGGCATTTGGATTTTTAATTTGAAAAGAAGCACCAATCAATTCTTCTACGTAATCAATCTGCGCTCCCTGTAGAAGGGCAAGAGATGATTCATCAACGACAACAGTTACCCCTTTGTCCTCAAACAAATGATCCTCTTCCTGATGAGTATTATCTAGAGAAAAGGCATATTGGAAACCAGAGCAACCACCACCCAAAACTGTTATTCGAAACATAACCGGCTGTGAATTCTCTTCCTCTTTAATAAGCCTTAATATCTTTTTTGCAGCATCTTGTGTAAGTGTTAACATTACTCAAATATCCATATCTTATGTTTAATCATCTATACTCCACTTCTTTCTTAAAAGATATAGCCAAAGCATTTCAAAAATTTGAGTGGGCCACCGAGCGGCGAGCCCGATGAGCGTAGTAACCTACGTGACAGAGGTCGAGTCCCAAATGTCAACGACCTCAAAACTTGAAAGGCGAAGAGTATAGTCTGTTGGACGAAACCCTCTTCCTATGGTAAAACCTTTTCATTATGTAAAAGAGATGGTGATGGAAATGAACTTTTTCCACAAATTTAGAGATGATATCATTACAGCCCTTAATGTGCTTACACAAAAAGGCATGCTGCCTGAAGGAATGAACTTTGAGAAAATTACAGCAGAACCCCCTCGAGATCCTTCTCATGGAGATTTGGCAACGAACGCCGCAATGATTCTCGCTAAGTCAGCACATCTAAACCCTCGTGAGCTTGGAGAGGTTATTGCAAATGAACTGAAATCTCTCCCATCCGTCATTGACGTTTCTGTAGCAGGCCCAGGATTCATTAACTTAAGACTTTCCCCTTCCTTTTGGTATCAACAACTGAGTATTATTTTAGAAAAAAAGGAGGCCTACGCCTCTTCCACCATCTCCCTTGGAAAAAAAATCAACCTTGAATACGTTTCCGCTAACCCTACGGGACCCATTCATGCTGGTCATGGTCGAGTGGCTGTTGTTGCAGATGTACTTGCGAATCTTCTTGAAAGAGTTGGATATCATGTTCTAAGAGAATTTTATATTAATGATGCGGGAGGACAAGCAGAAAAACTTGCAAAATCAGCACATCTGAGATACCGAGAAGCCTTGGGAGAAAAGATTAGCCAGATCCCAGAGGGATATTATCCAGGCGATTATTTAAAAGAAGTAGGACAAGCATTAGCTAAACGAGATGGGAACAAGTGGCTTTTCGTCCCAGAAGAAGAATGGTTAGAACCTTTAAGAGAGTTCGCTGTTAATGCCATGATGGTTAAAATTCAAGAAGACTTAGCACTAATGGGCATTTATCACGAAACCTTCACATCGGAAACTGAGCTTCATCGTGCAGGAGCTATTGAAATTGCCATCCAAACACTAAAAGAAAATGGACTGATCTATGAAGGCGTTCTTAATCCTCCAAAAGGAAAAGTCATTGAAGACTGGGAGCCAAGGCCTCAACTTCTTTTCCGTTCAACTGACTTTGGTGATGATGTCGACAGACCTCTTAAAAAGTCTAACGGATCGTGGACTTATTTTGCCGGAGATATCGCTTACCACTACGATAAATTTCGTCGGGGTTATACCCATATGATAGATGTCTGGGGAGCAGATCATGGGGGATATGTCAAACGTGTAACCTCTGCTGTAAAGGCCATTACACAAGAACAAGGACACCTTGATGTCATGATTTGCCAGATTGTAAACTTCACCGAAGGAGGTCAGCCTATAAAAATGTCTAAGAGAGCTGGAACATTTATTGAAGTCCGGGATGTTATCAATAAAGTAGGTAAGGATGCCTTCCGCTTCATGATGGTAAGTCGTAAAAGTGATGCTCATCTTGACTTTGATTTTCAAAAAGTTCTTGAGCAAACAAGAGATAATCCTGTGTTTTATATTCAATATGCCTATGCGCGTTGTTATTCTGTTATGAGAATGGCAACTGTTGTTTTTCCAGAATGGGAAAAGACTGAAGTCTCTTCTTTTACTCATCTCGAAAATATTGATGAGCTTCAGCTCCTTAAACTTCTTGCGGGTTGGCCTCGCCAAGTAGAAACGGCAGCGCTTTCTCGCGAACCTCATCGTTTATGTTATTATCTTTATGACATTGCACAGAAATTTCATATGCTTTGGAACAAAGGAAAGGAAAATACCTTATTACGTTTTATTGTGCCCCACAATCAAGAGCTCACGAGAACGCGGCTAGCCATGATCCAAGGAGTTGCTTATGTAATTGCTTCCGGTCTTCATATATTTGGTGTTACCCCTGTTGAGGAGATGAGAGAATGACTTTTACCCCTGACGATGATGACCGCTTATGGAGAGAAACCCAGCAAGAAAGTTGGTTTCGTTTTTCAACTCCTATACGGTATATTATCCTCTTAATCATTCTAGTGTTTCTAATTATTTGCGTATGGTATCTGTTTAATTTTACCAATAAAAGTTATAATAAAGTCGATATCCCTCTCATAAAAGCTGAAGAAACACCATCCAAAGTTAAGGCAGAAGACCAAGGTGTACCAGGCATCAAGCACCAAGACAAACTTGTATATGGTCGCATACGCGGTGATGAAGGCACTCCCCCCGTCGAGCATATTCTCCCAGATCCAGAAACCCCTACCGTTAAAATGGTTGAGCAATATAAACCCAATGATGGAGAACTTGAAAAAGGGGCTGAGCCCGATCCTAAAGGAGAAGGAAATATTTCTTCTTCAATCTCATCCATTTCCGATTTAATCCCTGAAGAAGATCCAGGTAAGAAACAACAACCTGAAAAGAAAATGGGAAAAGGAACAGTTTTTGTTCAATTAGGATCCTTAAAGAGCTACGACTTAGCTGAATCAGAATGGGCACGTCTTTCAAATAAACACAAAGACGTTTTTGCTAACCTTAAGCCAACTATTCAAAAAGTAGATTTAGGGGAAGAGAAAGGAATTTATTACCGCCTACGCACAGGTTATGAAACATCTGAACAAGCAACAACTGCCTGTTCAACTCTGAAAGAAAGAAAGGTAGAATGCCTTGTCATTCACTGAATTGCCCTCATCTGTCATTTTTGGTTGCTCAGGTCTTTCCTTAACCCATGAAGAAAGGATATTTTTTGAAGAAAGCAAACCTCTAGGCTTCATCCTTTTTAAACGAAACATCCAAGATAAAACGCAGTTAAAGGCTTTGATTGAGGACTTAAAATCAACAATAAATCATTCTAATCCCCCTATTCTCATCGATCAAGAAGGCGGAAGAGTTGCGCGACTTATAGAACCTCACTGGCCCCACTTCCCTTCCAGTGCAGACCTTGCCAAAGGAAATCTTAAAGAGGCCAAAACGCGGATCTATGAAAACTATGCTCAAATTGCCAAGCAATTAAGAGACGTTGGAATTACGGTTAACTGCGCGCCCGTTCTCGATTTGAATGTTAAGGGCGCTGATCCAATTATGGGAGACCGTACTTTCAGTTCTGATCCTTATATAGTTGCTGAATTGGGTGCTGTTGCTATAAAGGCTCTTCAAGAGGGCGGCATTATTCCTATTATGAAGCACATCCCAGGTCATGGCCCAGCAACCTGTGACAGCCATGAAAAATTACCCATTGTAACACTTTCTTACAAAGATCTTAAACCTCACTTTGAACCTTTTAAAGCCAATGCATCTTGTCCTTGGGCCATGACAGCTCACATTGTTTATACGGCAATTGATCCTTATCTGCCTGCAACTCAATCGTTTCTCGTCATAGAAGAAATTATTCGCAATGAAATTGGTTTTAACGGCTTTCTCATCAGTGATGACTTGGGCATGAAGGCCCTCTCAGGGTCATTCGCGGAACGCGCTCGCTTTTCTCTTGAAGCGGGATGTGACGCCGTTTTGCATTGTTCGGGCAAAATGGATGAAATGCTAGACGTTATGCAGGGACTTACTCCCTCTTTACCTTCTTTACAAAGGCAGAGTCTCTAATGGATATTCTAGCTCGTATCTTAATTTTCGGAATCCCTATTATCTTAGCCATCACACTTCATGAAGCAGCCCATGGTTTTGTAGCCCTTCGTTATGGCGATGACACAGCTAAACGACTGGGACGTGTATCCTTAAATCCGTTACGTCACGTAGACCCTATTGGAACTATTTTGCTCCCTGGTCTCCTTCTCCTTATCGGGTCTCCAGTACTGTTTGGCTATGCTAAACCTGTTCCTGTCAACTTTAATCGTCTCCACCATCCACGTAGAGATAGCGTTTACGTTGCAGGTGCTGGTCCTGCAATGAATATTCTTCTTGCTTTTATCTCAGCCCTCTTTTTCCATTTACTTATCTTTTTCCCTCCTGGGGCCAGTGATTTTCTTCAAGAAATGCTTACTGTTTCATTATTTATCAATGTCACGCTTGCTGTTTTTAACATGCTACCCATCCCTCCCTTAGACGGTGGGAGGGTGGCGGTAGGACTGCTACCAAATACATTAGCTATCCCCTTAGCCCGCATAGAACCTTATGGAATACTGATCATTTTTGGACTTCTTTTGATTCCACCTCTCCTTGGTTTTAATGTGTTAAGTTGGCTTATTCTGCATCCTATTCATGCGATAATTGACCTTATTTCGCTTTTAGCTGGATTATCGTAAAAAAAAGGTTATATTAACTTATATTTTTAATGAGGAGTTATTTTTATGGGATTAAGTTTTAGTCACATTCTTCTTGTCCTTGTGGTTATTTTAGTTGTTTTCGGCGCTGGAAGACTCCCATCTATTATGACAGATTTAGCAAAAGGATTAAGAGCCTTCAAAGATGGTCTTAAAGATGGAGAAGATAAGCCTCACTTGTTGTCAGACAACTCAAAAAAATCAGAGAAAGACACATGAGTTTGGCGGGTTGGGCTGAAATTTTATTTATAGCTCTCATTGCATTTGTCATTATTGGCCCTAAAGATCTTCCTAAAATTCTTTTTGCTATAGGGCGATTTGCTCAAGTGCTGCGAAACCTTTCACACGAATTTATGAAGGAATTCAATGCCATTCATCATGTGAAGGAAATTGAAGATAACAACACACAAAGAAAAGAAGAAAGGATCCAACCATGAAGAATATTTTTATTGCCTGTTCTCTATTTTTGGCAATGAACTCTGAAGCTTTTGCAGTAAAACTTTATCTACTTTCCAACCATGGCAATGCAGGAGATCATAATCAACTCTTGGGTATTCAACGGGCTCTATCCAAACTGTCTCCTGAGAAAATCCCTTTTGAAGACTTGGATACCAAACAAACGACTTCGTCCGAAATAAAGCAAAAAGTAGAAGATGATCTCCAAACACAAAAGGTCATCGTAGTTGGATCAGGCGAAGGAGGAATTGATGGAATTGAAGCCCTTGAAGCACTTCCTCAAAATCCTCAACTTATTACGTGCTTAACCTCTCATATGTTTTTAGACAGATATACGAACCTAGAAAAGATTAATTTTATTGCCCTGCCCATCCATGATTTCACTGCTATGGATAAAGCTCTTGGTGAGAGATTAATTACGACAGTAGGCGTTGCTCATAACCGTAATGCAAAAACAGCAGAAAAGACCTATCAAGAATATAAATCTGAGCTCCCTCAAGCAGACGCTTATTTAGGAGTTGTTTTAGGTGGGGATGCGCCTGTTCCTCCTCCCGTTAAAGACATAAAGCTCTTTACTACAGACGACGCTAAAAGGATCGCAACCTACGTCATACAACAGGCAAAAGCTACTAACGCCTGTGTTCTTGTTCTCAATGGTCCTCGTACAGGAAAACATACACCCGATAAACAAGAAATCCCTACCGCCCACAGAAATGGGCATTTGGACGCCGTTACAGCTCACTTTAAAGAGATTCTTCTCTCCCAACTTCCAGCTGATAAGGTGAAGGTATTTGATTTTCAGTTTAATGAAAAACCACCTTACAATGCGTTTGATCTTGCCTTAGGTGCGGCAAACGCAACACATAGTCAAATATTCATACCTGCTGAATCCACATCTATGGCTTCTGAAGCTATTGATACGATGCCTCCGAATAGCGTCATTCTCTATGAGAATAGTGCCATGAATGAAGTCCACTATGCCCATATGAACAGTGAGCTAAATGCAAGACGCGCATCCATTTTGAAAGATTACAAAGAGATTATCACTCCAGTTGCAGATACAGGTGAGGCTAAATCCAGCGCCTCTGCTGTTATTGCGAAGAAATTATGGGAAGCGATTAATCTGTAAGTAAAAGGTATTCAATTTAGGCTTATGCAAAAACCTCTCCTTGAGCACTTAATGGAGTTAAGGCTCCGATTAATTTATGCCCTTTTGGCCTTAGGGGTAGGAATTATTGCATGCTACCCTTTTACGTCTTACATTTTCCAATTTTTAACGGAACCTCTTTGGCAAGCCATGGGAGAAAGTGAAGGTCGCCGCATCATTTATACAGGCCTTACAGAAGCTTTCGTCACTTACCTTAAGCTTGCCTTTTTTGGAGGGTTCATTATTACCCTTCCTTTTATTCTTTGGCAGTTTTGGCTTTTTATTGGGCCCGGCCTTTACATCCAAGAACGGAGAATTGTTTGGCCTTTTCTCTTCACAAGTCCGCTTCTGTTCTTAATGGGAGCAAGCCTTGCCTACTATGTTGTTTGCCCTTGGGCTTGGCAATTTTTTCTTAGTTTTGAAATGCCCGCATCCTCAACCGGACTCTCTATAGAGCTTGAAGCAAGGATGAGTGAATATCTTTCCCTTATGCTCAAGCTTATCCTCGCTTTTGGTCTGTGTTTTCAGCTCCCCCTTCTTATCCTTGGTTTTTTTAAGCTGGGTGTTATTAGCCTTGAATCCCTAAAACGTCAGCGTAAATATGCTTTTCTTGTCATCGTTATTGTGGCAGCAATCATCACACCTCCTGACCTTATTAGTCCATTAAGCTTAATTATTCCTCTTTATGCCCTCTATGAAATTTCTATAGGTCTGGTAAAGATATCATTGAAAAGGAAAGGACTGAATCGTGCTTGATGTTAAATGGATTAGAGAAAACCCAGAAGCTTTTGATCAAGCTTTAAAAAATCGAGGCCTTGAACCTCTTTCGAATCAGATCCTTATCATTGATGAAACGAGACGCAATGCTATTCAGTTAACCCAAGATTTGCAAACTCAACGCAACCTTTTGGCCAAACAAATAGGTGAGTTAAAGCGCAGGGGAGAAAATGCAGATTCCTTCATGAATAAGGCCAATGATTTGAGAGAACGCCTTGCACAAGAAGAGTTAACGGTTAAAGCTCTTGAGGAAAAACTTAAAAACGCTTTAGACCTTGTCCCTAACATTCCCGCCCCTGATGTTCCTATAGGAACAGAAGACGTTCCTATTCATCACTGGGGTGAAAAACCTATTTTTTCCTTTGAGCCCAAGCAACATTTTGAACTAGGTGAAGCTATGGGACTTATGAATTTTGAGGAGGCCGCTAAAATCTCAGGAGCGCGGTTTGTGGTCCTTAAAGGAGATCTCGCTCGTCTTGAGAGAGCTCTCGGTTCTTTCATGCTCGATGTTCACACGCAAGAGTATGGGTATTTGGAAGTGTCTCCCCCCTATATGGTCCGAGCCCAGTCAATGTATGGCGTAGGACAGCTTCCAAAATTTGCTGAAGATGCTTTCGTCACCACCAACAACTATTGGCTTATACCAACAGCCGAAGTGCCCCTTACAAATTTAGTCGCCGAAGATATTCTTAATGAAAAAGAATTGCCTTTACGGTTTGTTGCCTACACACCTTGTTTTCGTTCTGAAGCAGGATCGGCTGGGCGAGATACACGTGGAATGATTCGCTTACACCAATTTCATAAAGTAGAACTCGTCAGCGTAACCTCGCCAGAAGCTTCTGAGGCGGAACATCAAAGAATGCTTACTGCGGCCCAATCCATTCTAGAGCGCCTTAAAATTCATTATCGTACGATCGTTTTGTGCACCCAAGAAATGAGTATTTGCTCTCAAAAAACCTATGACATCGAAGTCTGGCTTCCCGGACAGAACACATATAGGGAAATTTCCAGCTGCTCTAATTTTGGTGATTATCAGGCTCGCCGCATGAATACACGTTTTCGGGAAGCACATGAAAGTAAAAAAACGCGGTTTGTCTCTACACTTAATGGTTCAGGCCTTGCCGTAGGACGTACTTTGGTGGCAATTTTAGAAAACTACCAACAAGAAGATGGATCTGTTATGATCCCTGATGTATTAAAGTCTTATATGGGAGGTGAAACCTTCCTTAGAGCGAAAAAGGTGGAGTGATGAAGCGTTCTGTGTTTTTATGTGTATTGAGTTGTTCCTTAGGCCTAAGTGAGGCTGTTTTTGCGACACCTGCAAAGCAAGTTATTGTAGGACCTGATGATACGGTCTATGGAATTGCCTACAATAACGGTATCCCTACGCGTGCTCTTATTTCTGCAAATAATCTTAAAGCACCTTATGCGCTTTCAAAAGGTCAGGTTCTTATCATTCCTGCACCCAATGAACATGTTGTAGGAACGGGTGAATCCCTTCAAACCATTGCAGAAGAATATGGTGTAAAAGTTGATGTTCTAGCCCAAGAGAACGGCATTTCTTCTCCTTTTTTTGTAAAGCAGGGAGACCATCTTACAATCCCTTCTCGAGATACGGAGTCCCTTTCGGAAGCTCTGCAACCAAATCAAAAAATTATGACTTCTTCTTTAGCTCCTCTTCCTTTAGTAAAAACATTGCCAGCAGATAACAAAGCAAGTTCTTCCTCTTCTTCACTTGCCCCTCTACCAACTCCACAAGAAAAGCCCTCATCTCCTTTACCTGAAGACCTAGCAGCAGAACTCGCGCAAGAAAAAGGCGCCTTAAAAGCCCCCTCAACGCCAGGAAGTCCTACTTCTGCAGGGAGTTTACCTAAACCCGTGCTCATGGGTAATTTAGCCCAGAAAAATGCAGGCGCCCCTATCACTCCCCTTGTTGATTCCATTGATGTCGAAAAAGAAACTAAAAAACCAAAGAAAGAAGCAAAAAAAGACAATAACAATGACATGAAAGAGAATAAAGAAAAAGAATCCAAAAAAGAAGAATCTGATGTAAAGAAAGATCAAAAAGAAGTTAAAAAGGAGGAATCTCCACGCAAAGAAAAAGAAGAAGAAATAAAGACAACTCTCTTTATTTGGCCTGTTGAAGGTAAAGTTATCGGTAAATTTGCCTCAGGGGGGAAAAACGACGGAATTAACATCAAAGTCCCTGAAGGAACGTCTGTTAAAGCAGCCGCTGATGGTGAAGTTATGTATTCAGGGAGTGAGCTCAAAGGTTTTGGAAATCTTCTCCTTATTAAGCATGCAGAAGGCTGGATGACGGCGTACGCTCATAATTCTGAGTTGCTTGTTACAAAAGGAGATAAGGTTAAGCAAGGTGATACAATCGCTAAATCCGGAAAAACAGGTGATGTTAATGAGCCACAGTTGCATTTTGAAGTCAGAAAAGGAAAACAACCCATTGATCCTTTGACCAAACTTGAGTCATAAATGGATATAACTATTTAACACAAACGAAAGAGGACCATATGTACTTTCTATCTTTTATTGCCCCTGCTCAAGCACAAGCCGCAGGAACCAGTGTTGGAGGATTTGATTTTATGTCATTGCTTCCGCTTGTCCTTATATTTGCAGTTTTTTATTTCTTTTTGATCCGTCCCCAGCAAAAAAAAGCTCAACAGCAAAAGGAACTTTTGAATTCCTTAAGAAGAGGCGATCGCATCATTACCAGCGGTGGAATTATCGGTGTCATTTCAAAAGTCGTTAATGATCAAGAAATTCAAGTTGAAATTGCTGAAGGTGTAAAAGTCCGCGTTGCACGGGCCATGGTCGCTGACCTTCTATCTAAGTCAGAGCCTGTTTCCGAAATCGTTGAAGAAAAGAAATCGTCAGAAGATAGGAAACCAACTGCTAAGGTAGCAGCAAAGAAAACGGTTGGTCGACAAAAAAAGTCTTCCTAATTTAACAACAAGTGGGCAGCAACAATGATTCATATCCCCTTATGGAGAACCCTTCTTACTGTAGGCGTTTGTCTTTTAGGAATTATATTTGTCAGCCCTAATTTTTTCACCCGAGAACAATTGGAGCATTTTCCAAGTTGGTTTCCAAAGAGCAAAGTTGTTCTTGGCCTTGATTTGCAGGGTGGCGCCCACTTACTTCTCGAAGTAGATTTTGACGCCGTTCTTAAAGACCAAATGACGAGTCTGGCTGATGCTACCCGCACAGTGCTTCGCAAGGAGAGAATTGGCTACCGAGGACTTGCTACAAAAAATGATGCGGTCATTTTAACATTGCGTAATCCTGATGATTTAGAAAAAGCAAAGACCGTTTTAAAACAGAATGAGCGGGACATCGAAATCACATCCACTCCAGAAGGACAATTAACTCTAAGTCTTAATGAAAATACGATTAGTGAGCGAAAAAAATCTGCCCTTGCCCAATCTATTGAAATTGTACGCCGTAGAGTTGATGAGACAGGAACAGCTGAGCCTTTTATCCAACGTCAAGGCGAAGATCGCATTCTCGTTCAATTGCCTGGTCTTGATGACCCCACTCGGATAAAAAACCTCCTCGGTAAAACAGCAAAACTTCAATTCCGTTTTGTAGACACCTCTGTTACTGCTGAACCAGGCAAACCTACCCCTGGAAACGATGTTCTTCCATCCCAAGACAAGGAAGAAGGCCATGTTGTTCACTATGCTGTCAAAAAACAAGCTATCGTGAGTGGCGAAAATTTAGTAGATGCTCAGCCAGGTTTTGACCAGTATAACCGTCCTATTGTCTCTATAAGATTTGATTCCTTAGGAGCTAAAAAATTTGGGGATGCAACCAAAAACAATGTCGGAAGACCGTTTGCCATCGTTTTAGATAATAAAGTTCTAAGTGCACCGCGAATCAATGAACCTATCTTAGATGGGCATGCTCAAATTTCTGGGTCTTTTACGGTTCAGGAGGCCCAAGACCTTGCACTCTTAATGCGTGCCGGCGCTCTCCCCGCCCCTTTAAAAATTCTAGAAGAACGAACAGTTGGCCCAGGTTTAGGTGCTGACTCCATCGCATCTGGTGAATATGCAACCATTATTGCTATCCTTATGGTAGCGGCGTTTATGTTCATAGCTTACTCTTTTTTTGGCGCAATCGCCAATATTGCCGTTGTTTTTAATCTTCTTCTTTTATTTGCAGCTCTCTCAGTAACTCACGCCACTCTCACTCTTCCTGGTATTGCAGGTATTGCTTTGACAATTGGTATGGCTGTGGATGCGAATGTCCTCATAAACGAACGTATTAAGGAAGAAATTCGCTTGGGACGAAAAATGTTAAGTGCCATTGATGCGGGCTATAACCGCGCAATGACCACCATTATTGACTCGAACCTTACAACCCTTATTGGAGTGGGCTTGTTATATTATTTTGGAGCAGGTCCTACACGGGGGTTTGCTGTAACCACATCGATTGGTATTATTATTTCTATGTTTACAGCTATTTCTTTGACTAAACAAATTGTCGCGTGGTGGATTAATTGGAAACGCCCCACACGCCTTCCCATTTAAAGAGAGGCTCCTATGGGATTACAACTTATTCCGTATAATGCAAACTATGACTTCGTAGGGAAAAAGAATTTTATCTTTGGGATTCTTATGGCCGTCGCCATTGTTTGCTTAGGCTATATCTTTATTGTGGGCTTTAATTATGGCATTGATTTTAAAGGCGGACTTTTACTTGAAATCCGTACCCAACAAGCTGTTGATATCTCTAAACTTAGATCGGATCTCAGTGGGGTTGTTGAAGGAGAGGTAACTCTGCAAGAATTTGGATCTCCTAATGATGTTCTTATTCGTGTTGAGCGTCAACCCGGTGGTGAGGAAGCACAACTTGCTGCTCTTGGTAAAATCAAAGAAAAGCTTGGAGCGAGCGTAGATTACCGTCGGGTTGAAACCGTGGGCCCTAAAGTTAGTGAAGATCTCATCCGCAATGGAATATTTGCCATCGTCTGGGCTTTGGTTGCAATGCTCGTTTATATTTGGTTCCGCTTTGAGTGGCAATTTGGGGTCTGCTCTGTTATCACATTAGCCCATGACGCTCTTATTGTGCTTGGTCTTTTTTGTATATTCCGTCTTGAATTTAATGAAACAGCCATTATTGCTGTTCTTATAACCGTTACTTATTCTATAAACGACACGGTCGTTATTTATGATCGTATTCGTGAAAATTTGAGAAAATTTAAAAAAATGCCACTGCGAGACTTAATTAATAAAAGTATTAACGAAACACTTTCTCGTACAATTTTAACGTCCACAACAACCCTTCTCTCCCTTTTTGGTCTTTATCTTTTTGGAGGTCCTGTCATTGCAGCCTTTAGCCTTCCTATTATTGTGGGAATATTAGCAGGGACCGTCTCCTCAATCACCGTGTCTGCTCCTCTCCTTCTTCACATGCATTTACGACCTGATCAAATGCAAAATTCAACAGATGCGGAAGTTCTTTAATTTTTTGAAAACACAGTGTTACTTGTCTTTTTACTTAAATTTAATCATTTATAATATATAATTAATTATGGGAGAAGTTTGCTTTTACTATATATAAACTATCCACATAATAAGGAGATAAGCTATGCTAGGATGGGTATTAATGTTCTTAGTTATTGCAATTATCGCCGGTATCCTAGGCTTTACAAGCATTATGGTAGCGGCAGCTGAAATTGCTAAAGTTCTCTTTTTTATCTTTTTGATTCTCTTCGTCGTATCAATGGTTGCATATATGATTCGACGATCAAACCTACCTTAAAGGGTATAGAGAAACTAGGACTTACAGTTTAGTTTTTTCTGATCATTTGCAACTTCTTTAGTATGCGCATTTGGGTGTTTAATGGTGAGTTGTTCGAGTGTCGCACAGGCATTTGCCTTTTGGTCCAAGGCCGCCAAAGACTTTGAAAGTTTAAGCAAGGTATCTGCAGCCTTAGGGGATTTAGGATAATTTTTATATCCCTTGGCAAAAGCAGAAGACGCTTTCTCATGCTCCCCTCGAACAAAAAAGGTTACGCCCAACCAGTATTGAGCCGCACCGGCCTGCTCATCCTTAGGATGGGCTTGGACAAACGCAGCAAATGCTCTTTCTGCAGCATCATATTCTCCCTGTTCAAGAAGTGAACGAGCACGTTCATATTCATCTGAACTATTTGAAGCGTCAGAGGATGAAGGAGAAACAAAATCGCTCCCTAAGGGATGAGGAGGCGATGGGACAGGAGGTACAGCGCTTGTACCACCTGGAGTACTGAGACGATAATCCACATCAGAGCTCAGTGTATCCATTTTCTGTTTAAGCTGAGAAATCTCATGATGGGCTTCTTCTAATTGACCTCGAAGTTGGCGGTTATCTTCTTCAACGTTTCCGACCCGCTTTATTAATTCAACAACAAGATCCCCATTATTTTGGGCCTTAAGACTGGGAAGTAAAAACAAACCCGTGCAAAGAACAAGGGCGGTTGTACTGACTGTTTTGAGATGCGGATTCATGGGTCCTCTGAAATAGTTTTTGTATTAATTCTGGGACTTTTATACCACTTTTCCCCCAACTCGTCATGTATCTTTTAGGGAAAGGAATAGGAAAGAAGAGGTGTGTAACAAAAAAGCCCACCCCAGAGAGGAGTGGGCTGAGGTTGAGAGTAGAATTATTTATTTTTACTAGATGCTACACAATTTTGCGGTTGGTAATTCCCGCACGTATTAGGTGATATACAGTTCGTAATTAACGAAGGCTTAAAACTACAGCATAAGTAACCTCCATAAAGCTTTGCAGTATCATTAGAGCAAACTTGTGTACTAAATCCGAATTCACAGATTGATATCAATTTTACCCCTAGCGTTGAGAAAGAACTTATGTTAGCGGCCTTAATACAACAGCTCAGATCATTTAGTGTGGGAGTATAATTGACTGGTGGTTTACATGCGTTTCCACAAGCTGGAAGCGCTGCAATAGTAGTATCTGCACACAATTGACCAGTCATAAAGGTATGAACAAGCGTACGCGCGCAAGTAGCGGCATTAAATGAAGGATCCGTAGGTGTACAAACTGAAGGCCAACTTATCCCAATTTTTTTATCTTCGCCTTCTTTAGCAGGTGCTTCCAATCTTTTATTTTCCTTATAATTAGGGATGAGAGCCGGCATATCACCACCTAAATTTTCTGTTTTTGAAGTATTTACTTCTTTCTTCATAGGAGCAGCCGGTGCTTTCATCTCCGCAGAGGGTGCTGTCGGAGCATTGGGTGCCTTTAATTCCATCGAAGGAACAGTAGGGGCAGTAGGGGCTTCTACCTTTTCTTCTTGCGCCACAACGTTCGTGCCAAAAGCAAAAAGCCCCAGGATAAACATTAAACTTAAAATTTTTAATTTCATTAGATTCTCCCTTATTATGTTTACCTCGTTAACTTAGGCTTTTGTAAGATATCATATTTTTTAAAACACGCAAAGATAGGTTTTTTCATAGGCTTGATTGCTCTAGTTTCATGAGGTATTAAAGAACTAGAGTTTGAGATTAAAATAGCACATGACGGCTCCAAATCATGTAAGATGAGCCACAGATGGCTGAGAGATAAAACGAATGAGCCCTAATACTTTTACTGAAATCATGGTATTGACCCTTGCTTATCTTTTGGGCTCTATCCCTTCTGGGCTTGTGATCAGCTGGATTTTTAAGCTTCCCGATCCCCGCACTGAAGGCTCCTTAAGCACGGGAGCCACAAATATTTTAAGGTCGGGACATAAATTTGCTGCCCTCTTCACTCTTATTCTCGATATGCTAAAAGGGAGCATTGCTGTTATTATTCCTCTTATTATGTCTCCTGCACTTGCACAACTGGCTTTTATTTTTGTCGTCTTGGGACATATATGGTCATTATGGCTTGGCTTTCGGGGTGGAAAAGGAGTTGCAACGGCTCTAGGAGGCCTTATCATCCTGAGCTGGCCTTTGGCTGTCACATGTATAGTCTCCTGGGTTGCAATTGCTGCTACAACACGCTATTCCTCTCTTGCCTCCCTCTTAACCGTTCTTTTAAGCCCCCTCTACACAGCTTTTTTGACAGGAGAAAAATTCGTTGCTACCACGCTTGTGCTTGCTTTCATCATTGTGTGGGCTCATCGCAAGAATATAGGTCGTCTATTAACAGGGAGAGAGACAAAAATTGGCGATAACAGCTCAACGCTCCCCGCATCAGACTGATGAGGAGCTTCTGGATTGGCTTCAACTTTCTCGCTCTGAGAATGTGGGTCCTTTAACCTTTCACCGTCTACTTCAGCAGTATAAGACAGCCATTGCTGCTCTTAAAGCCCTTCCAGACCTTGCAGCTCAGGGTGGCCTGAAGCGACCTTTAAAAATTGCTGAGCGAACAGTTGTTGAAAAGGAACTTGCCTCTCTTTATCAATTTGGAGCAGAACTCCTTACTCTTGAAAGCCCTTTTTACCCCCCTCTCCTTCGCCATATTGACTCCCCTCCTCCTCTTCTTACCGTCAAAGGACAGTTTGACTTTCTTCAATCTCCCCTCTTTGCCATCGTGGGAGCCCGCAATGCATCCGCAATGGGGAAAAAGATGACTTTCAAGCTTGCCGAAGACCTTAGCCATCTCGGATGGATTATTACATCAGGCTTGGCCCGTGGCATAGATGCAGCAGCTCATCAAGGGAGTCTTCCGAAAGGAACCATTGCTGTCCTCGCAGGAGGAATAGATTGTATTTATCCAGCCGAAAATGAGTCACTTTATACCCAAATCAGCGCTGAAGGTGTTTTGATTGCTGAATCTCCCTTTGGGGTCCAGCCTCAAGCAACTCTTTTTCCCCGAAGAAACCGCATCATCTCTGGAATTTCTCGCTGTGTTCTCGTTGTTGAAGCCGCCTTGAAATCTGGTTCCCTCATCACGGCTCGTTATGCTTTAGAACAAGGACGAGATGTCTTTGCCATTCCTGGCCATCCCCTGGATCCACGGGCTCGCGGTTGCAATCAACTGATCAAGAACGGAGCTACCCTTGTTGAATCTATTGAGGATATCGTTCAGGAAATTTCTCCTTTAGCTAGCCTACGAATTCAAGAAGATTTGCATGCCCATGAAAACAGCTCCCCTTCCTCTTTTTTGGATAAAGCTCGAGAGATCATTAACGAAAATTTAAGCCTTACTCCGATAAATGTTGACGAATTGATCCGAGAATGTCACTTGTCTGCATCAGATGTATGCATTGTTCTACTCGAGATGGAAATTGCAGGACGCCTTGAGCGCCATCCAGGTGGCAAGGTATCCTTTAAACAAGATTGGAAAAGCGAATGAATGTTGTTGTCGTTGAGTCACCGTCAAAGGCAAAAACGATAGAAAAATATTTAGGAAAGGACTATACGGTCCTTGCCAGCTATGGCCACGTGCGTGATTTAGTTTCAAAAGATGGGTCTGTTAGACCTGACGAAGGTTTTGCTATGTCTTGGCAAGTGGATGATCGAGCAAAAAAACATTTAGATGCCATTGCAAAAGCTCTTAAGACTGCCGATCATCTTTACCTCGCCACGGACCCTGACCGAGAAGGAGAAGCCATTTCCTGGCATATCCAACAGATACTTGAGGAAAAAGGGGCTTTAACGAAAGTCAAGGCGGAACGCATTGCATTTAATGCTATTACGAAAGAAACCGTATCGGAAGCTCTTGCCCATCCGCGTGCTGTTGATCGACAGCTAGTTGATGCTTATTTAGCTCGTCTTAGCTTAGACTATCTTGTAGGTTTTACCCTTTCTCCAATTTTATGGCGGAAACTTCCCGGTAGTCGTTCAGCAGGCCGTGTTCAGTCTGTTGCTTTACGCCTCGTTGTTGAACGTGAAAACGAGATAGAAGCATTTAAGTCTCAAGAATACTGGACGATTGACGTCGAGTTCCTTACAGAAGACAAGAGAGTTTTTAAAGCCCGTTTAACCCATCTTGATGGTAAAAAGCTGGATAAGTTCTCTTTACCTTCTGAAAAGGAAGCTCGCGAAGCAGAACGTAAAATTGAAGCTCGAACATACCATGTTGCCTCCATTGAGAAAAAGCGAGTTCAACGCCACCCCCGTCCTCCTTTTATAACATCAACTCTTCAGCAAGAAGCTTCTCGTAAATTAGGCTTTAGCCCAAAGAAAACCATGCAGCTTGCCCAGAAACTCTATGAGGGCGTTTCAGTTGGTGGAGAAACAACCGGTCTTATTACCTACATGCGTACGGATAGTACGCAAGTGGAAGCGAGTGCTATTGCAGCTTGCCGCGAGGTCATCAAAAAATCATTTGGGGAAAAATATCTTCCAAATTCTCCTCGTCAATACAAAACGAAAGCAAAAAATGCTCAGGAAGCACACGAAGCCATTCGTCCTACCGAACTTGAACGAAAGCCTCAGGATGTCTCTCCATATTTAGATAAGGATGCTTCCCGTCTTTATGAACTCATATGGAAACGGATGATGGCCTCTCAAATGGCCAGCGCGGAATTAGATCAGACTTCAGTTGATATTGCCTCCAAAGAGAAGGATATTGTTCTGAGGTCAACTGGCTCTATCCTTGCTTTCGATGGATTTTTAACACTCTACCGAGAAAGTCTTGATGAAGATCAGGCTGAAGAAGAAGATAATAAGATCCTTCCCCCTCTAAAGGAAAAAGACGCATTAGAAAAGCAAAAAGTATTGCCTGAACAACATTTTACCCAGCCTCCTCCTCGCTATACGGAAGCAAGCCTCGTCAAAAAAATGGAAGAGCTTGGTATTGGTAGGCCATCAACCTATGCCCGTATTCTTCAAGTTCTCCAAGAACGGGGTTATGTCAGAAACGAAAAAAGGGCTCTCTTCCCTGAGGATCGTGGCCGTATTGTTACCGCCTTTTTACTCAACTACTTTCGTAAATATGTAGAGTATGATTTTACAGCTCACCTCGAAGAACAGCTTGATGAAATTTCAAATGGTGAGCTTTTTTGGAAGGATGTTTTGAATCAATTCTGGGATTCTTTCCATTCTGCCACGGATGAAGCCAAGCAACTCAAAATTCAAGAAGTCCTTGAAAATCTTCAAAAGGATCTGGAATCTTTTCTTTTTCCAGAAATGGAGGCTGGAAAAGATCCTCATCTTTGCCCTCGTTGTGGTAAAGGTCAATTAGGGTTACGTCTGAGCAAATTTGGAGCCTTCATAGGCTGCTCTGAATACCCAGAATGTAAATATACACGTCCTCTCGTTTCTGTGGATGAAGGAGACGCTCAAGGACAAGAAGAGTCCTTCGAACGCTTGCTTGGTGAAGATCCTACTTTAAAACTTCCCGTTAAGGTCAAGAAAGGTCCTTATGGGTTTTATGTGCAGTGGGGCGAAGCCCTGACGAAGAAGGAAAAACCAAAACGGGTTTCTTTGCCCGCAGGAACCTCGCCTGAGGCCATAACCCTTGAAGAAGCCATTTCTCTTGCAGCTCTTCCCCGACAAATTGGCGTAAATCCAGAAACGAAAGAAGTGATTACAGCTGCCATTGGACGCTTTGGGCCGTATGTTAAACAGGGCAGCATCTTTGCCTCACTTAAAAAAACAGACGATGTCCTTACAATTGATCTTACGCGTGCTCTTGAACTGATTGCTGCCAAGAAAGCTGGACCGAAGAAGAAAATGCCTACGAAGAAAGTAGCCCGTGGTAAAAAAGGATAAGCATTTTCCAACACCTCAAGAAATTCTTGAGTTTATGAAATCTTCTCCCCGTAAAGTTGGCAAACGAGAGTTGGCGCGAGCTTTTAATCTAAAAGGGCAAGATCGATTAAAGTTAAAAACTCTTCTCAAAAGCATGGGGGAAGAAGGGCTTGTTGAAAGAGGCCACAAAAGAAGAATATATTCCCGTAAGCATCTCGCGCCTGTTATTTTAGCAGAAGTTACGCCTCAACTTTCAGAGGAAGGCGAGATTCTTCTCACTCCCCTTGACCATAATGAAGATACCCCACCTATCCTTTTGACCGATAAGGGTGCTGCCCAAGTAAGTGCTGGTGATCGCCTCCTTGTTCGCGTTAAACTCCTTAAAGATGGGTATTACGTTGCCCGTCTTTTGAAGAAAATATCCCTTAAACCTTCAACAATTGTTGGAGCTATTATTAAAAGCCGAGGGCAGCTTTATCTTCAACCTTGTGATCGACGCCGGCAAGAAAATCTTTATCCGATTGAACCTAAATCCTCTGCCAAAGAAGAACTGCTCGTACTCGCAGAACTTGTCACTCATCTCGGAAAGAAGCATGCCAAGATCCTTAAAATATTAGGTGAGTTGCGTGACCCTCATACGATTAGCCTTATTTCCATATATCAAGAAGGTATTCCCCATGAATTCCCCGAAGCTGTCCTCAATGAAGCTGAAAACGTTCATACGTTTTCACTCGACGGGCGAGAAGATTTAAGATCTATCCCCTTTGTAACCATTGATGGTGAAGATGCGCGCGACTTTGATGATGCGGTCTGGGCAGAAGAAGATCCCAAAGAAGGGTGGCATCTTATGGTAGCCATCGCAGATGTCGCCCATTATGTCAAACCTGATAGCGCTCTCGATCGGGAGGCCTATCTTAGGGGAAATTCTGTTTATTTTCCTGACCGCGTTGTTCCAATGCTACCTGAAGCTCTTTCCAATGATCTCTGTTCCTTACGACCAAAAGAGGATAAGGCTTGCTTTGCTGTTCATCTATGGCTCGACAAGAAAGGCCGATTGAAGCACTACAAGTTTGTAAGGGGCATCATGCAGTCTGTTGAGCGACTCACCTATACGCAAGTCCAAAAAGCCTTTGATGGCTCTCCAGATCAATACACAGCCCCTCTCCTTGAGACGGTTATCAAACCTCTTTATAGAGCCTATGATCTTCTAAAGAAAGCACGTGAGCTTCGCGGAACCCTTGATTTAGAAATCCCCGAAAAGCAGGTTATTTTAGATGATCTTGGACATATCCAGGATATTCACCCTCGCCCGCGCTTAGATAGCCATAAACTTATAGAAGAATTCATGATTCTTGCTAACGTTTCTGCAGCTCAACAACTTGAAAAACTCAAAGCACCCTGTATTTATCGCATTCATGATGTTCCTAATATTGAAAAAATCTTTGTATTTCGTGAGCTTGTCGAAGGGTTAGGGTTTTCTTTTCCGAAGTCTCAAGCCATTACGCCCCGCTCTTTCCTTCATCTTCTGGAAGCCGCCCATGGAACACCCCATCAGTCTCTCATCAGCCAATTAACCTTAAGGACCCAGGCTCAGGCATTATACCATCCTCACAACATTGGCCACTTTGGCTTAAGTTTAAAAAAATATAGTCATTTTACCTCTCCTATACGCCGCTATGCAGATATCACTGTTCACAGAAGTTTAATACAAGCTTTGGGTCTTGGATCAGATGGCCTTCCTAAAGAAGCTGACTTAAGTGCCATTGGTGAGCAAGTCTCCTTCACAGAAAGGCGAGCCGCTGCAGCCGAAAGAGAGGCCACAGAACGCTATGTTGCCGTATTTTTGAAAGATAAAGTGGGTGAGTCCTTTCAAGGCCGTATAAATGGCGTTACCTCATTTGGTCTTTTTGTCACACTTGATGAATCTGGAGCTGATGGCCTCATCCCTATGAGTAATTTACCTGAAGATTATTTTATTTTTGAAGAAAGGAAACATCGACTGGTGGGCCGACACACCAGGCTTACTTACACACTTGGTGACCCCCTAACCGTAATCCTTAAGGACGTTGATATGCTGACAAATTCAATTACCCTTTCTCTCGTAGGTAATCCTTCACCTTCCACGAAAAAAAGGAAAAAGAAAGAAAAAAAGAAACGACCCACGAGAAAGACTTCTAGGCCTTAATCCCTTGCATTTTCTAAAATTCATACCCTATCCGCAAGAGGGCATCACCAAGCTTTTGACCGCTACCCAGTTGAGCAGTAACAGTAGCAGCAACGTAAAGTCCATTTCCAAATTGAACTGTTAGACCACCACCTGGCGATATTTGATTACGAATTTGTGGACCATGACGGAGAATCAAACTTTGTGGCTCGCCACTAAGACCTCCTCTCATGCGTGAAGAATGATGGCTCATTAAACGTTCACCCACCCATGAGATCCCCAGAGCGGGACGCAGAAAGAGATCATTGTAAATAAAATTCTGGTAGATTTCCGCTCCAGCTTCACTTCTTAACGTTTGAACCGTCCTTGACTTAATTTTAAAGTTAAGGCTTTGAGCGCCATGTTCCTTAAATCCTTTAATATGAGAAAGTTCATAAGACACATTCACAAAAGGCTGAAAAGCAAAGTACTTTAAAATCCATACGTAACCTGTTTCCATTCCACCTGTTATGTCCTTTTCATTGTGACTTTCTTTGCTAATTCGCTGGATACTTGAAAAAGAAATGGTTCGCTGTGAACGGAAATGATTAAGACCCGCAATGATATGAGCATCCACATAAAACGCACAATTAACCCATGTTCCGTAGGCTCCTCCATAATAGCTATTCATATGTCCTTTGCCATGACCTTTTGCCCAATTGTAGGGAGTGGTTGCTAAGCCAGCTAACGCACCTACTATGGCATTAGATGAAATCTCATGATCTCCTCCAAAACTAATACCACCCGTCTTACTCCGAAATCTCGGATTTCCATGCCTTCCCCGTGTTTTCCCAATTTGACCATATGTTTGAACCCACAAAGTTGAGTTTCCAATACTAATGATTTGTTTTCCTGGTCTTATGGTTTTGCTTTCCTCCTTAAGAACTAAAAACCCTGATTTCCGCTCAACTTTGTTTTTAGGAGCCATCTCAGAGATACGAAAACCTCTCAAAAGATTATCACCCACACGACTCTGAAAAGCTGTAAATCTATTAGAAGTAAGCTTGCAAAGTTCTCCCTTTGGATTGTGTATTCCATTCTCAGTCCAACTGTTTTGTTTTAAGTATTGTAATTGAGTCCTCACCGATGTGCTCACAAGCTGATTATGAAGAAGTGAAACATCTGGCAGATCCGCATATTGGCCTGGTGAAATGCTTTTAAACGCATTCTCAACTAAGGCTGCATTTTTTGTTTCCAGCAACCCATCTAGAACATTAACTACCGTATTCAGATCAGTTTCAGGAAGCGTACTGTCTCTAAATGTATCAAAATATCGCGCTGTTCTAGCTGGATTGTTTTGATCTCCAGGAGGAAACGCATCTGCAAAGTCCTGTATCTCCCCTGTTTGTATATTACCGTTGCGTGAAGCCACTCCAACAACGTTGAAAATTTGAAAAAAAATTATTAATAAAGGCAACCATTTCATTTTATGTTATTTTCTAAAGAGCTTGTTATTCTAACTGTTTTTTAAAAACTTAATTATATTTTTGCTAAAATTCTAGACATAAAATTTAGAAAACAACTTATTTGACCTTTATAGCATTTTTCATTCAAACAATGAACGGGAAGAGAAGACAAGGGCGTGAAGCGTATCCTGAATATGTGAGTACCCTCCTTTTGAAGGTCGACACCCATAGAAAGAAGGCGAATCAGGATTATAAACCATGCCTATGATAAAGGTATAATTTATGTTTTGGCTACTCCTGATCTAAGATGTAAGGTTTGAGGTAATGTAAAATATTAAATAATACGTTGAGTGAATTGTGAAGAGAAAGAGTTGTATAATTTTAGTATGTTAGGAGTAAGTTTTAGTTGAAGGGTCAGAGAGCTGGCGG